>NZ_JBHWID010000015.1:0-228237 GCF_042732175.1 Kitasatospora sp. NPDC059795 | reverse complement strand
CGACGGCACGATGGGCGTGCTGCCCGCGCTGCTCGCGGAGCGCCTTGGCGTGGCGCAGGCGACGCTGCTGTCGGAGGTGTCGGTCGCCGGCGGTGTGGTGACCGGTCGTCGTGACGGCGACGCGGCGACGGAGGTCGTGGAGGCGGCGCTGCCGGCGGTGGTGTCGGTGACCGACCAGTCGGGCGAGGCCCGTTACCCGTCGTTCAAGGGCATCATGGCCGCGAAGAAGAAGCCGGTCACGGCGCTGGACCTGGACGATCTGGGCGTCGACGCGGAGGCGGTGGGTCTGGCCGGGGCGTGGACGAAGGTCGCGGAGGTCACCGCCCGCCCCGCGCGGAGCCGGGGCGTGATCGTGACGGACGAGGGCGACGGCGGCACGCGGCTGGCCGCGTACCTCGCCGAGCAGAAGTTCATCTGACGGGCCGCCGGGAACCTTCGAAGGATACGGAGTTAGTCATGAGTGAGATCCTGGTCCTGGTCGACCACGCCGACGGCGCGGTGCGCAAGCCCGCTCTGGAGCTGCTGACCCTGGCCCGCCGTCTGGGCGCCCCGTCCGCGGTCGTCCTCGGCGCGGGCGACGCGGCCGCCGCGATCGCCGCGAAGGCCGCCGAGTTCGGCGCCGAGAAGGTGTACGTCGCGGACGGCGCCGGGTTCGCGGACCTGCTGGTCGTGCCGAAGGTCGACGCGCTGACCCAGATCGCGAAGGCGTCCGGTGCCGCCGCCGTGCTGGTCACCTCCGGCGGGGAGGGCAAGGAGGTCGCCGCGCGGACCGCGCTGCGGCTGGGTTCGGGTCTGATCACGGACGCCGTCGACCTGGAGCAGGGCGCGGACGGTCCGGTGGCGACGCAGTCGGTGTTCGCGGCGTCGTTCCAGGTGAAGTCGGCCGTGACGGTCGGCGTGCCGGTGATCACGGTGAAGCCGAACAGCGCCGCCCCCGAGGCCGCGCCGGCCGCCGGCGCCGTGGAGAACGTGACGGTCGAGTTCGGCGGGAGCGCGGCGAAGGTGACCTCCCGCACGCCGCGGGTGTCGACCGGGCGTCCGGAGCTGACCGAGGCCGCGATCGTGGTCTCCGGCGGTCGGGGCGTCGGCGCGGCGGAGGGCTTCTCCGTGGTCGAGGACCTCGCGGACGCGCTCGGCGCGGCCGTGGGCGCCTCCCGCGCCGCGGTCGACGCGGGCTGGTACCCGCACACCAACCAGGTCGGCCAGACCGGCAAGCAGGTCTCCCCGCAGCTGTACGTCGCGGCGGGCATCTCGGGCGCGATCCAGCACCGCGCGGGCATGCAGACCTCGAAGACCATCGTCGCGGTCAACAAGGACCCCGAGGCCCCGATCTTCGAACTCGTCGACTACGGCGTCGTCGGCGACCTGTTCACCGTCCTGCCCCAGCTCACCAACGAGGTCAAGGCCGGCTGACGGCCCCACCGCCACCGCCCCGGAAGGGCGCGACCACCACGGTCGCGCCCTTCCGGCGTTTTCGGCTTCCGGCGTTTTCGGCTTCCGACGCTTTCGACTTCCGACGCTTCCGGCATTTTCGGCTTCCGACGGGCCGCGGTTGCGCCTCCCCCACCAACATCGTCTACAGTCGCGTAGACGGTCTACTCGCATGTAGACACCGAGCGCCCCGGAGGCCACGCCGTGTACGCCCACTCCGTCCTGCTGGCGGTCAATCCGCTCGACGCATCCTCGCTGCTGGCGGCCTTCGGCGCGCTCGGCATCGCCGCCGTGCTGTTCGCCGAGACGGGCCTGCTGATCGGCTTCTTCCTGCCGGGAGACTCCCTGCTGTTCACCGCCGGCCTGCTCTGCACGCCCGGCCTGCACTCCGGCCCGCACCTGAGCCTGCCGCAGGTCCTGGTCGCCGCCGTGGTCGGCGCCCTCGCCGGGGCCCAGGTCGGCCACCTGCTCGGCCGCAAGGGCGGCCGAGCCCTGCTGGAACGTTCCCGCAACCGCCGCCTGCACGAGGGCGCCCAGCGCGCCGAGGAGCTGCTCACCCGCTACGGCCACGCCAAAGCGATCACACTGGCCCGCTTCGTCCCCGTGGTGCGCACCGTCCTCAACCCGCTGGCCGGCGCCCTCGGCGTCCCCACCCGCACCTTCGCGCTCTGGCAGACCGTCGGCGGCCTCGTCTGGACCGTCGGCCTGATCCTCGGCGGCTACGCGCTCGGCTCCACCATCCCCAACGTCGACCACTACCTGCTCCCCGCCATCGCGGTGATCGTCGTGATCTCCCTGCTCCCGCTCGCCCTCGAATTCCGCCGCTCCCGCACCGCCCGCGGCTGACCGCCGCCGACACACGCCAACGCGCCACCGCCCGCCGCCGACCGACGTCAACGGCGGGCGGTGGCGCGTTGCCCTGCCGCTCGGCCGCCCGGCCGCCCGGCCGCCCGGCCGCTCCGCCGCGCGGCGGACCGCTCGGCGGGCCACTCAGCGGACGACGTCGAAGACCTGCTTCTGCACGCCGTTGCGGTAGACCTCGTGCTCGACCAGCGCCAGCTTCTGGGCGTCCTTGTCGGTGGCGCTGAACAGCCGCTTGCCGGCGCCGAGCAGCAGCGGGAACACCAGCAGGTGGTACCGGTCGATCAGCCCGGCGTCGGACAGGCCCTGGTTCAGGGTGGCGCTGCCGTGCACGATGATCGGACCACCCTCGGTCTCCTTCAGCGCGGCGACCTCGTCCAGCGAGCGCAGGATGCTGGTCTCGCCCCAGTTGGCGACCAGCTGCTCCTCGCCGAGGGTGGTCGACACGACGTACTTCGGCAGCGTCCGGTAGCGCGCGAACTCCGCCATCTCCGGCCAGACCGGGCTGAACGCCTCGTAGCTGACCCGGCCCATCAGGATCGCGTCGGACTCCTCCTGCTCCCGCGCCTTGAGCTCGAACGCCTCGGGGAGGAACTCGATGTCCTTGAACGTCCAGCCGGCGTTGCGGTAACCGGGCTCGCCGCCCGGGGCCTCCACGACGCCGTCGAGCGAGATGAAAGCCGTGCTGATCAGGGTGCGCATGATGGTGCTCTCCTTCGTCGTCGAGGTGCTTCAGTACTCGGTGCGCCCGGGTGCCGCCAGGACGTCGGTCAGCCAGCGCTGCCACCCGGCCTCCGCCGCGGCGACGTCCACGCCCCCGCCGAAGAGGTGGTGGAACATCAGCACCGGGCCGCCGCCGTGGTGGAAGGTGTAGAGCCCGTCGACGGTGCGGATCTCGAACCGCTCCTCGTCGGACCACGTCAACTCGCCGTCCAGCGGCGGCAGTCCGGCCGGCTCGACGTGTGCCCGGTCGCCGACGGCGGCGGCGGTCGGCAGCGACAGGGCGCGGGCGAGCGCGGCCCGCGCGGGCTGCCCGGCGGCCTGCGCCACGGCGAAGACCGGGCGTCCGGTGCGGCCGGGGAAGTGCGCCAGGTACTCGCGCAGCGTGTGCAGGTGGAACGGCCAGCCGCGGCGCAGCGCGTCGTACTCGTCCTGCCAGTCGTCGCCGAGCATGCCGCTGTGGACGACGCGCAGCACGGTGCTGCCGCCCTCGCGCCCCTCGATGAGGTACTCGAAGGCCATGAACCGGCCGTCGTCCGCGGTGCCCGTCCGGGTGGCGAAGCGCTTGCCGGGCTCGTAGGCGGTGATCACCGCCTCCTCGCGGTGGCCGCCGACGTCCATTGCGGCGGTGCCGCCTTCGCGGGGGTCGACCTCGTTGCGGCCCATGAACCAGGACTCGATGCCGGGCCCGGTGGCGATCGCCTCCCAGACCTGTTCCGGGTCTGCGGGCAGGACGATCTCCTGCTCGATCTCGAAGGGGTGCGTCATCGGGGGTTCTCCTGCGGTGCGTCGAGCCGGTCGGTGTCGGTGTCGGTGGCCGCAGCCGGGTCGGGGGCCGGGTCGGGGATCTGGTGCAGGCCGACGACCACCCGGTGCCTTCGGCCCTGCGGCGCGGTCTCGTCGTGGTAGCGGCCGACCAGGCCGGCGACGGCCTGGGAGAGTTCCTCGGCGAACGCCGCCCGGTCGGCGGCGGAGGCGAACCGCACCTCGGCGTCGATGCCGAAGCTCGCCACCCGCTGGCCGGCCCGGGCCGCGCCGGTCAGCAGCGATCCGACCTCCTGCACCAGGCGGGCCCCGAGCGCCAGCAACCAGCGGGCCGAGAGCCGGTCGGGCGACCGGTCCGGATCCGGGCTGACGGCGGCCAGCGCGCTCGGCGAGATCACGTACGAGGCGGCCGTGGCGCGGTACACCCGCTCGGTGACGTTGCCCTTCCGCCGTTCCTCGGCCAACTCGACCAGGCCGTGCCGCTCCAGCTCCTTCAGGTGGTAGTTCACCTTCTGCCGGGGCAGCCCCAACCGGCCCGCCAGCATGGCGGCGGAGCCGGGCTCCGCGAGGGCGGCGAGGATCCGCGACCGTATCGGGTCGAGCGAGGCCTCGGCCGCGGCGGCCTCCTCGATCACTGCGACATCCAACACCTCTCCACCCTCCGTTCCAGGCGCCCCGGCGGCTTCCGGGGACGACTCCAGCATCGCGCCGACCGGAAAACCTGTCAAGACAAAAAAATTTGTCGGTGGCTGCGGAAGCAGAATCCGGCAGCGGCGGCAGAGTCCGCTGGGCCCAGCGGCTTCCGCGCCGCCCAGGACTGGCTGGTGGCCCACGGAGCCCACCTCGGCCCGACCCTCCGCCTCACCCACGCGGCACTCGCCCCAAAACACCCCGGCATCCCCGCCACCCCCGCCACCCCGACGACCTCGGTGAACGGATGCGTCAGTGCGGTACGTGGCAGTGCCGCGGGGCCTGAGCGGCCCCGCCCGGCCGGGCTATGATCACCCACCGACCGACGAGTCCAGGGGAACCAGCATGCCGTCCACCACGAGTTTCGACGCCAACGAACGCACGGCCTGGGCCGGGCGGGCCGACGCCTACGCCGCGACGTTCGGACGGCTGTGCGCCCACACCGTGCCGGAACTCCTCGACGCCGCAGGCGTGTTCGGCGCGGGAACCCGTCTGCTGGACGTGGGCACCGGCCCGGGCACGGTCGCGGCGGCGGCGCACGCCCGCGGCGCGGAGGTGACCGCGGTGGACGCCGAGCCGAGCATGGTCCAACTCGCCCGCCGGGCCGTCCCGTCCGCCCGGATCGAACTCGCAGCGCTGCCCGAACTCCCCTTCCCGGACGCCGAGTTCGACGCGGTGGTCGCCAACTTCGCGCTCAACCACGTCGGCCGCCCGCTGCTCGCCCTGGCCGAACTGCGCCGGGTGCTGCGCCCCGGCGGCCGCCTCGCCGTGACCATCTGGTCCGGCACCCCGGGCCCGGGCCAGACGCTGATCCCGCAGGCCCTCCAGGCCGCCGGCGCGGTCCGTCCGCCGCACCTGGGTCCGCTCGACCCGGCCGACGACTTCCCCCGCACCCCGGACGGCCTGGCCGCCCTCCTCACCACCGCCGGCCTGCAGGACGCCGCCTGCCGCACCCTCTCCTGGGACCACCGCACCACCGCCGAGGACTGGTGGGCAGGCCCGGCCTCCGGCGTCGCCACCATCGGCCTGACCCTGCTCGCCCAGACCCCCGAGACCCGCAACAAGGCCCACCGCCACTACAACCGCCTCGCCACCACCTTCCGCACCCCGAACGGCACCCTGGCCCTCCCCCACACCGCCCTACTCGCCACCGCCACCCGCTGACCACGGCCCCCGGCACCCGGCACCCGGCACCCACCGGGCAATCGAGCAACCGGGCTCAGGACGCCGGGACGCTGCCGCCCAGCAGTTCCTCGACCTCGCGGCGCGGGGTGTCCGACCCGCGCGGCCCGTAGCCGATCCGTAGCACCAACTGCACGGTGCCGACGCCGGATTCGGGGTTGCGCAGCCGCCACCGGGTGTCCGGAAGTTCGACGGCCTGGTGGAGCACGGAGACCCGGACGCCGTGCGCGGTCGCCACCAGCCAGACGCGTTCCATGGCCTGGCCGGCCCGCAGCCAGTCGGCCGGGGTGTCGCCGCGGGTGGAGATCGTCACCAACTGCGGGAGCGCTTCGAAGCGTTGCGAGCGGACCGGGCCGTGCCCGGTGAAGTCCCGTACGGGGACGCGGGCTTCGTGGTCCTGCGGCCCGAGCGCCGCCACCGGGATGCCGTCGGCGGAGGGTTCGCCGCGCAGCCAACTACCGGTCTCCGCAAGGCGGGCGGCGTCGGCGACGATGCGGGCCTCCGCCTCGGCGACCAGGGCCAGCACCCGGCGCGTCTCGGCCTCCTCCGGCGCGTCCAGGACGGCGTCCTCGGCGGCGGCGGCCGCGATCAGCTCACCGACCACCGACTCGGGCACGTCCCGGTTGTTGAACGGTTCCCGGCTGGAGTGCCGAAGCGCGATCGCTCCCGCCAACTCGGCTGTCTCGTACGGGACTCCGCGCGGCCCGAAGTGCACCACCGCGACCGGGGAGTGCGCGTCGAACGGTCCGGGCAGCAGTTCCAGTTCGTCCACCGGAAGGCCCTGCCGGGCGGCCGCGACCCGCAGGTTGAACAGCGCCGCGCCGACCGACAGCAGCATGCCCCGGCCGTCCGGGTCGGCGACCGGGACGGCCCGGTCGGGGTCCGCGAACACCAGGACGCCGTGGCCGTCATCGGTCGCCCGGAACTGCCAGGGCTGGGAGTTGTGCAGCGAGGGCGCCGCGCCGGCCGCCGCCACCAGTACCCGTAGCTCCTGCACGCTCAGTGCCGCCCCCGGTCCGCCCCTCGTACCAGCCGTCGACTCGACCATCGCGGATCACTCCTCGCCGCATCCATCGTCGCGTTGCACGTGTCCCTGGCTTGAGCGTGCGCCTCCGGCGGGCCGCTCCGGTAGGGCCCAAAGGCCCCTGCGGGGCGACCTCCGCCCCTTCCCCGCCAGCGGAAAGCCGCCCGCAATGCCACCCGGAGGGCCGCCCGCAATGCCACCCGGAAAGCCACGAACACACCAGCGCGCTCACGCCGAGGCGGTGCGTCGCACGAACACCTCCAGCCGGGCCGCCTCCAGCGCCGTCGCCACCGCACCCAGCAGCACCGCGTCCTCACCGAGCGTGCTCGCCACCACCCTGGGCCGCAGCTCGCAGGTGCGGTGCAGGGCCTCCTCCAGCAGCGGCAGCAGCAGGTCCGCGCTGCGGCCCAGCCCGCCGCCCAGCACGAGCAGATCGGGGTCGGCGACGGCCGCCACCACGGCCACCGCGAAGGCGAGTTGCTGCGCCTGCCGGGATATCGCCTCCCGTGCGGCCCAATCGCCGGCCCGGGCCGCCGCGCACACCTCCTCGGCGGTGCGGACACTGGTCAGTCCGAGCCGCCACGCCTCGCCGACCACCGCGTCGGCCGCCACCACCTCTTCCAGCAACACATCTTGACGCACCGTCAGATCGCCGACGGGTCTGGGGAGTTGCAGCATGCCGATCTCGCCGGCCGCCCCGTGCGCACCGGTCCACAACTCGCCGTCCCGCACCAGGCCCACCCCGACGCCCGTGCCGACCAGCAGGTACGCGAAGACCGAACTGCCCGCCCCCGCACCGTAGGTGTACTCGCCGAGGGCAGCCAGGTTGGCGTCGTTGGCGACCTGCACGGGCATGCCGAGGCCGTCCGCGATCCGGTCGAACAGGCCCGGCCGGGCCCAGCCGGGCAGGTGCGCGGCGTGCCGCATCACCCGCCGCCGCTCGTCCCACACGCCGGGGCTGCCGATCACCGCCCGCACCACACCGCCCTCGACCGACCCGCAGCCCACACCCAGGCCACCGCCGCCCCCGCCGACCCCGCCGCCCTCGGCCGCCGCGGCGTCGGCGAGCGTCTCGCGGGCGGTGGCGACCAGCGCGTCCGCGACGCCCGGCCCGGTCCTGGCCCGGTTCGGGACGTCCCGGCGGGCCACCACCCGGCCCGCCAGGTCGGCGACGGCGACCCGCAGCCGGGCCCGGCCGATGTCCATCCCGAGCACGTACCCCGCGCCCGCGTCGGCTCGGTACAGCACAGCGGTGCGGCCCCGGCAGGGGGCCAGCGTGCCGGCCTCCCGGACCAGCCCGGCCGTCTCCAGCGAGCCCAGCGCCGCGGACACCGTCGGCTTCGACAGGCCGGTGTCACGGGCGAGTTGGGCCCGCGAGGACGGGCCCCCGGTGCGCAGCAGTTCCAGCAGCAGCCACTCGTTGTTGCTGCGCAGCCGCTGCCGGTTCCACCGGGCCGGCTCGGGCGCCCGGTCGGCGGGCCTGCGCACGACGGGCATCGCCTGCGGGTGGGTCACGGTTCCTCTTCTCCGGTCGGGACAGTCCGCCCGCCCCCGCCGGCCATACCGTCACAGACTCACTGTCGTCCTCGTCCAGGTCGTCACTCCGCGCCGCCGTCGGGGTCGACGCCGGCACGCCCGCACGCACCGGCCCGCTCCCGGTTCCCGCGGCACGGCGATGGTACCCACCGGAGCCGTCGGCTGACGTACCGTACAGATCATGGAATTCCGTCACCTGGGCCGCAGCGGCCTGATCGTCAGTGAAATCGCCTACGGCAACTGGCTCACCCACGGTTCACAGGTCGAGGAGGACACCGCGGCCGCGTGCATCCGAGCCGCCCTCGACGCGGGCATCACCACCTTCGACACGGCCGACGTGTACGCGGAGACCCGCGCCGAGTCGGTCCTCGGCCGGGCCCTGCAGGGCGAGCGCCGCGAGGGGCTGGAGATCCTCACCAAGGTGTTCTGGCCGACCGGTCCCGGCCGCAACGACCGCGGGCTGGGCCGCAAGCACATCATGGAGTCGATCGACGCCTCGCTGCGCCGCCTGCAGACCGACTACGTGGACGTGTACCAGGCGCACCGCTACGACCCGTCCACGCCGCTGGAGGAGACCATGGAGGCGTTCGCCGACGTGGTCCGCTCCGGCAAGGCGCTGTACATCGGCGTGTCCGAGTGGACGGCCGACCAGATCCGCGCCGGCCACGCGCTGGCCCGCGAGCTGCGCGTCCCGTTCGTCTCCAACCAGCCCCAGTACAGCGCGCTGTGGCGGGTCATCGAAGGTGAAGTCGTCCCCGCCTGCGAGGAGTTGGGGATCGGACAGGTGGTGTGGTCGCCGATCGCGCAGGGCGTGCTGACCGGCAAGTACCGGCCCGGCGCGCAGCCCCCGGCGGGCTCCCGGGCCACCGACGAGAAGGGCGGCGCGAACTTCGTCGCCCGCTGGCTGCGCGACGACGTGCTGGAGCGGGTCGAGCTGCTGCGCCCGCTCGCCGACCAGGCGGGCCTGTCGCTGGCCCAGTTGGCCGTCGCGTGGGTGCTGCAGAACTCCAACGTGTCCGCCGCGATCATCGGCGCCTCCCGGCCGGAGCAGGTCACCGAGAACGCCAAGGCCGCCGGCGTGAAGCTGGAGCCGGAGCTGCTCGCCCGGATGGACGAAGTCCTGTCGCCCGTCGCGGTGTCGGACCCGGCGAAGACCGCCGAGAACGCCCCCAAGGCCCGCCCCTGACGGCCCCCACCGGGCGACACCCCGAAGCACCTCCGCGGAGCACGCCCGCGAAGTACCTCCGCGGCGCGCCCGGCCGTCGAACTCCCTTGCCTGCTAAGGCCGGTCGGCCGGCAGGTCCTGCTGCGCCCAGATGGTCTTGCCGTGCCGGCCGAACCGGGTGCCCCAGCGCTGCGCCAGCCGCCCGATGATGTACAGCCCGCGGCCGCCCTCGTCGGTGCTCTTGGCCCGCCGCAGGTGCGGGGTGCTGGCGGAGGCGTCGGAGACCTCGCAGATCAGGCCGCGGTCGTTGATCAGCCGCAGCCTGATCGGCGGCACGCCGTAGCGGATCGCGTTCGTGACCAGTTCGCTGACGATCAGGCCGGTGACGAAGTCCAGTTCCTCCAACCCCCAGGCGGCGAGCTGGTGTTCGGCCAGCCGCCGGGCGGTGCGCACCACTGCCGGGTCGTCGGGCAGCGTCCACACCGCGACCTGCTCGTCCGGCAGCGCCCGGGTGCGGGCCAGCAGCAGCACGGCGTCCTCGCGCTGCCGTTCGGGCAGCAGCGCGTACACCACCCGGTCGCACAGTTCGCGCAGCTCCTCCTCCCCGGCCCGCGCCAGCGCCCGTTCCAGCACGGCCCGGCGCGCCCCGAACCGCTCCCCCAGCTCCCCCGCCTCGCCCGCCTCGCCGGATGCGCCCAATACGCCCGATGCGCCGGTGCGGGGCCGACCGGACATCAACCCGCCGGTGTACAGCGCCAGCACGCTGCCCTGCGCGAGTTCGAGGGTCGTCGTCTCGTAGCACTTGTCGCCGCAGCCCAGCGGCAGCGCGAGCTCGACGGGGAACGGAAGCGCCTCGCCGTCGGGGCCGACCAGCACCGGCCCGGGGTGTCCGGCGGACGCGGCGACGCAGGTCCGCGCGATCGGGTCGTACACCAGGTACAGGCAGGACGCGAGGCCGTCCGGCAGCCGGTCCGCACCGGGCGGCAGGGTGTTGCGCTGCTCGTCGGTCAGCACCCGCGCGGTCTCGTCGAGGCGCACCAGCAGCTCGTCCGGCGACAGGTCCTGCACGGCCAAGGTCCGTAGCGCGGTGCGGAGTTGGCCCATCAGTGCGGCGGCTTCGATGCCGGTGCCGTTGACGCTCCCGATGGCGAGGCCGACCCGGGCGCCGGACAGCGGGACGATGTCGTACCAGTCGCCGCCGGGCCCGACCACGCCGGGCAGGTAGACCTGCGCGGTCTCCACGGCGCTCAGTTCGGGCGGTTCCTTGGGCAGGAGTTGGCGTTGCAGGGTGGTGGCGATGGAACGTTCGCGGGCGTAGCTGCGGGCCTTGTCGATGGACAGCGCGCCGCGCGAGGCGAGTTCGACGGCGAGGTCGAGGTCGGCCTGTTCGAAGGGGTCGGTGCGCCGGTCCCGGTAGAGCGTGAGCAGGCCGAGCACGGTGTCGTGGGCCGTCAGCGGCGCGACGATCATCGAGTGCACGCCGAGTCCGGTGAGCCGGCGTCCGCGTGCGGGGTCGGCGGTCAGCCAGTCCTCGTCGCCGCGGAGCCCGCGCACCAGGCGGGCCCGTCCGTCGTGGAGCACCTGGCTGTACGGGGTGGGGGCGCCGTAGGTGGACAGTTCGCCCTGCGGGACGGGGCCCTTCTCGCCGATGCCGCGGCCGGGGCCGCGGGTGGCGCGGAAGGCGGCGCGGCGCAGCGGGGCGGCGGGGTCGACGGGTCCGGCGTGGGGCGGCAGTCCGCGCAGGGGTTCGTCGAGCAGGTCGACGGTGGCGATGTCGGCGAGGCGGGGGACGGCGACGTCGGTGAGTTCCTCGGCGGAGCCGATGGCGTCGAGGGAGGCGCCGAGTTGGCGGTGTGCGGTGTGCAGGATGTCGAGGCGGTCGAGGGCGGCCTGCCGTTCGGTGACGTCCTCGATGATGGCGAGCAGGTAGCGGTGGCCGGTGGGGGATTCGACCGGGAAGCAGGAGACGGCGCCGACCCGGTCGCTGCTGGGGTCGCCGGGGGCGAGGCCGCGGATCAGGCGGTCGCGGATCCATTCGCCGTCCTGGAGGGACTGGCGGGCGAGGGTTTCGAGTTCGGCGGCGTCGTAGCCGGGGGCGAAGTCGCCGGCGCAGTGGCCGCCGATCCCGGTGTCGCCGCCGCGTGCGACGGCGTTGCGGCGGACCGGGCGGAGGTCGTGGTCGAGCAGGTAGAGGCCTAGCGGGGCCTGCGTGAAGACGGCGTCGAGCAGCGCCGGGTCGTCGTCGCCCGGTGCGTCGCGGCGGGCGTGGTCGGTGTCGCTGTTGCGGGTGCTCATCGCGGCAGGTCTCCTGTCGGGCGGGCCTGCGCGGGCCGGGTGGCCGGGCCGGGGCGGGTGGTCGTGGCGGAGCGGGTGGTCGTGGTGGCATGGCTGGTCGTGGTGGCATGGCTGGTCGGGGTGGCGCGGCCGGTCGGGCCGGACCGGGTCGTCGAGGTCGAGCGGGTCGCCGGCGTGGGCCGAAAGGCGATCATGGCGATGTCGTCGCGGACGTCGGCGACCCGGCCGGTGAGGTGTTCGCACAGCTCGGCGAGCGGGCGGTGGCGCGCTTCGGCGGCGGCTTCGCAGAGCCGGGCGATGCCCTCGTTGAGGTGTTCGCCGGGCACTTCGACCAGGCCGTCGGTGTAGAACAGCAGCGTTTCACCGGGTCCTATCGGGTCGCGGTGGGTGACGCGCGGGCGGCGCGGGTCGACGCACAGCGGGACGTCGGCGTCCTCCGCGGCCAGCAGCCGGGGCGGGCCGGTGACGGGGACGAGGACGGGCGGCGGGTGGCCGGCGTTGCTCCACTCGACCTCCCAGGCGCCGTCCGCGCCGTGCCGGGTGAGGCGGGCGTGCACGGCGGTGGCGAAGGTGCCGAGGCCCAGTCCTTCGGCGGCGGTGTCGAGTTCGCGCAGGGTGTCGGCGGGGGTGTGGCCGTGCGGGCGGGTGTAGGCGATGGAGCGCAGCATGGCGCGGAGTTGGCCCATGGTGGTGGCGGCGGCGAGGTCGTGGCCGGCGACGTCGCCGATGGTCATGGCGAGCGAGCCGTCGGGGAGGGTGAACGCGTCGTACCAGTCGCCGCCGACTTCGGCGTTGCGGCTGCCGGGGCGGTAGCGGGCGGCGAGGTCGGCGCCGCCGATCCGGGGCGGGGTGGTGAGCATGGCGCGTTGCAGGACGACGGCGGTGTGTCGGGCGCGTTGCAGGGCGAGGGCCTGTCGCAGGGGTGCTTGGGCGCGTTGCAGGACTTCGTGCTGGAGGTCGATGTCGGCGGGCCCGGGCGGGGGTGCGCCTTCGCAGTCGGCGGTGGCGGCGAGGGCGACGACGGCGCCGTCGACGACGATCGGCAGCAGGGTGAGGCTGGTGGCGCGGGCGCGGATCAGCCAGCGGACGGAGATCTCGGGGAGGCTGCCGCCGGGGACGCTGCCGTGACCGAATTCGATCACCACGGGGGTGCGGTCGGAAACCGCTTTCCGTGCGCGTTCGCCGAGTGTGAAGGTCTGCCGGTTGATGGGGGGCAGCGGGGGCAGTCCGGGGCGGGCGACGGCGGCGACGCGGGTGGCGACGACGTCGCCGCCGGCGGCGTCGGGTTCGCGCAGCAGGTAGACGGCGCACACGTCGGTGAGGTCGGGGACGAGGGTGGCGGCGAGGGCGGCGAAGGCGTCGTCGGCGCGTTCGGCCTCGGTGACGGCGCCCGCCCGGGCGAGCAGGCGTTCGCGCAGGCGGTTGCGCCACTGGTCCTCGATGTCGCTGGTGGTGCCGATCCATTCGGCGGGTCCGCCGTCGCGGAGGATGGGGACGGCGCGGGCGCGGACGTGCCGGTATCCGCCGTCCCGGCCGCGGATCCGGAAGACGTGTTCGAACGGGGTGGGCAGGTCGCGGGCGGCGTCGGCCCAGCGGGCGGCGACCTCGTCGCGGTCCTGGGGGTGGATGACGTCCAGCCAACCGGTGCCGGCGGCTTCGGGGAACGGCTGTCCGGTGAGGGCCTGCCAGCCGGGGACGAGTTCGTCGGCGGTGCCGTCGGTGTGGACCAGCCACACCATCTGGGAGGCGGCGGACATGAGTGCCTCGTAGCGCCGCAGGGTCTGCAGGCGTTCGACGGAGAGGCGTTCGGCTTCGAGGGCGGAGTGCAGTTCGGCGGTGGTGTCGATGGCGGCGACGAGGATGCCGGGGCCCCCAGCGGTGCCGGCGGGCGAGCAGGAGTACACGAAGTGCCGGTGGACGGTGCCGCCTTCGGGGCAGGTCAGGGTGCGCGGGGCGGTGACCTGTCGGGCGATGCCGTAGGTGAGGACGGCGTCGAGGGTGGCGACGAAACGCTCGGCGCCCGGTTCCGGGAACACCTCACGGGCCGGGATGCCGAGCGGGCGGTCGCCGAACAGCTCTCGGAACGCGTCGTTGGTGTACACCAGGCGGTGTTCGCGGCCGGCGGTCAGGGCGATCGCCACGACGGCACGGTCGAACACCTCGGGTGTCAGTGGTGTGTCCGGCACCCCGCGGGTCCTCCTCCCGCCCGCCTCTCGGCGGGTTCTCAGGCGAGCAGTTTGGCCTTGGCCGCGCGGAATTCGTCCTCGGAGATGGCGCCGCTGTTCTTCAGGTCGGCGAGCCGGGCGAGTTCGTCGACGTGTCGCGGTCCGGCGTCGCGGTTCTCGGTGCCGGCGGCTTTGCGGATGTAGTCCTGGAAGCCGCTCTCGGCCTGCATGGCGAGTGCCCGGTCGCGGTTGCCCATGGACTTGCCGCGGGCGATCAGGTAGACGAGGACGCCGATGTAGGGCAGCAGGATGACGAAGGCCGTCCAGCCGGCCTTGCCCCAGCCACCCATGTCGTGGCTGCGGAAGATGTCGGTGACGACCTTGAACAGCAGGAAGAGCCAGAGAATCCAGAGGAAGAACCACAGCATGGTCCAGAACAGGTTGAGCAACGGATAGTCGTCCATCGGGAGCTCCCTTTCCACAGGTCCTTCGAGAGGTATCACCACATTCCGGGCACCGCACTCTCAGCGGCGGACAGCGGCGGGCAGCGGCGGCCAGTGGCGGGCAGCGGTGAACGGCAGTGGGCGGCGGTGCGCTGTGGTGCGCAGTGGTGCGCTCAGCGGTCGTACGGGGTGACGCGCCACGCGAGCAGGACGACCAGGAAGGACGCGGCGCTGAAGCCGGTGGACCACCAGGCGGTGGCGATCTCGCCGCGCATCCAGGCGTCGGTGGCGACGGTGAGGGCCCACAGTTGGCCGATGACGACGGTGATGGCGAGCCCGACGCGGGCGGAGAGGATCGCGGAGCGTTCCGGCTGCTGGTCGGTGCCCGCGCCGGGGCCGGGGCCGGTGGCGGTGACCCGGGCGTCGGCGTAGCCGGAGGTCGGCCGGATCTGCGGATAGCGTTCGTGGAGGGGCCGGTTGAGGCGCGGCTCGTCGCTGCCGGGGTGGTAGCCCTCCGGGAAGTGGCTCACCGGACGCCCCCGCGTTCGGTCGACTCGCTGCGCTGATGGGTCATTGGCCGCTCTTCCGGTTCGGGCAGCCGGCGGCGTCCGCCAGTGCCGGGTTGCGTTGGCGCAGGCCCCGGCACAGGCCCGCCTGTTCGTCCTCGCCGGAGCGGGCGGTGCCGATCGCCCAGACCGCGCCCTGGCCGTCCTCGACGACGATGACCTTGGGCAGCGGCCGGGGCGGCGGTCCGGCCGTCACCACGCCGGTGCGGGAGTCGAACTTCCCTTCGTGGCAAGGACAGTAGAGGTCGCCTTCGGGTCCGTGGTCGCGTCGCCAGAGCACGCCGCAGGCGAGGTGGGTGCAGACGGTGGAGTAGCCGACGAGGGTGCCGTCGGGCAGCCGGATCGCCATCGCGCGGTCGTCCTCGCCGGGGTAGTCGAAGCTCACCGCCTGCCCGCGTTCCAGCCGGTCGGCGACCTTCAACGGGGGTGCGCTGCCGTCGCCGTGGCGGTGCAGCACGCCGGCGGAGACGACGGTGGAGCCGACCACCAGGCCGCCGGAGACGGTGGTGACGATCCGCAGGTAGTCGCGGCGGGTGGTGAGCGGGTCGGCGCTGATCCGTTCGCGCAGCGCGGCCTGTTCGGCCCGGTGTCGGTCCTCGGCGCCGTCCGGCTCGGGCGGGTCGGTGGGGCTGGTCACGCCGGGGCTCCGTTCCCGGGCGTGGGACGCCCGTTGACCTCGATCAGGTTCAGCAGGCCGCCGGGGACGGGTGCGCGGCGCTCGGGCGGCACGACCATGGCGACGCCGGTGGAGACGGTGGTGGCGCCGAAGGTGAACGCGGTGGAGACGTCCACGCCGGGCCGTTCGGCCTGCAACTCCTCGACGGTGCCGTAGAACAGGGCGCCGGTCGGGCAGACGGTGGCGCACATCGGGGCCAGGCCGTAGGAGGTGCGGTCGTAGCAGAGGTTGCACTTCATCTGGAGCTTCGCCGCGAGGTCGATCTTGGGCACGCCGAACGGGCAGGCGTTGACGCAGTTCCCGCAGCCGATGCAGCGGGTCGGGTCGGCTTCGTGGACGACGCCGTCGGCGGTGATCAGGATCGCATCCGCGGGGCAGACCTCGGCGCACGGGGCGACCGGGTCCTCGCAGTGCATGCACACGGTGGGCATCGAGGCGGTGGTGCGGCCCTCGTCGGTGTAGTCGAGGTGGATCATCGACTTGCCGCGGTGCGAGTCGCATTCGCGGCACGCCGACACGCAGGCCTGACAGCCGATGCAGCGGCCCGGGTCGATGAAGATGGTGCGTCCCAGCATCGCGGTTCAGCCCCTCTCTCCGGTGCCGCGGCCCTGCGGCGAGGTCGGCGGCAGCGGGTCGGTCCGCGACGCCTGGGCCTCCGGGTACGCCTCGCGGCCCGGCGGGGTGGGCGGCGCGGGCACCTCGTCGACGGACCGGGCGCGTTCGATCCGCACCGCGCACACCTTGTACTCGGGGATCTTCGAGCGCGGGTCGAGGGCGTCGATGGTCAACTCGTTGGCGGCCACCGGGTACGGCCAGTGGTAGGGCACGAACACGTGGTCGGGCCGGATCGCCTCGGTGACCAGCGCCGGCAGCACCTCGCTGCCGCGGCGGGTCACCACCCGCACCGGCTCGCCGTTGCGGAAGCCCTGCGAGGGGTGCACCTCCACCCACGGACGCGGCGTCTGCTCGACCAGCGCGCCCAGCCGGCGGGTCTGGTTGCCCGACAGGAAGTGCGCGACGGTGCGGCCGGTGGTCAGCGTCATCGGGAACTCGTCGTCGTACGGGTCGGCGGGCAGGTGCCACTCGACCGCCTGGAGGTGGATCTTCCCGTCCGGGTGGTAGCTCCTGCCGTCCTCGAACAGCCTTGGCGTGCCCGGGTGTTCGAGGCCCGGGCAGGGCCACACCAGGCCGCCGGTCTGCTCCAGCCGCTCGTAGGTGATGCCGTAGTAGTCGATCACCGTGCCGGCCGAGGCGCGGCGCAGTTCGTCGAACACCTCGCGCGATCCCACGAAGGCGAACTTGCTTCCCACGCCCAGGCGTCGGGCGAGTTCGCACATCACCCAGGTGTCGGTGCGCACCCCCTCGGGGGGTTCCTGCGCCTTGTTGTGCTTGACGACGCGGGCCTCGGCGTTGGCCATCACGCCCTCGTCCTCGGCCCAGGTGGTGACCGGGAACACCACGTGCGCGTTGGCCGCGGTCTCCGAGAGGAAGAAGTCGAACTGGGCGTGGAACTCCAGCTTGTCGTAACCGTCCTTCACCACCGCGTAGTTCGGCAGCGAGACGAACGGGTTGTTGCAGACGCCGATCAGGCCGCGGATCTCCTGGCGCTGCATCTGCCACACCATTTCCATCATCGACGTTCCGGCGGGCGGGAGTTCGGCCTCCTCGATGCCCCAGATCGCGGCGATCTGCCGGCGGTGCGCCGGGTCGTTGATGGAGCGGCCGCCGGGGAGCAGGTCGGACTTCTGGCCGTGTTCGCGGCCGCCCTGCCCGTTGCCCTGGCCGGTCAGCGTGCCGTAACCGGCCCCCGGGCGGCCGAGGTTGCCGGTGGCGGTGCACAGGTTGATGACGGTCAGGCAGTTCTCCACGCCCTGGGTGTGGTGCTCGATGCCGCGCGCGTGCCAGCCCATCGCCCGCCGCGCCCGGCCGAACGCCCTTGCCACGTCGACGATTTGCTCGGCGGGGACGCCGCAGATCCCGGCGGCCCGGCTCGGCGGGTACGCCTTGACGGCGGCCTTCACCTCCGGCCAGCCGGTGGTGTTCGCCGCGAGGAACGCCTCGTCGGTCAGCCCCTCCTCGACGATCACGTGCAGCACCGCGTTGAAAAAGGCGGAATCCGTACCGGACTTGAGCGCGACGTGGATGTCGGCGGTGCGGGCGACCGCGGTCTCCCGCGGGTCGACCACGATCAGCGTCGCGCCGCGGTCCCGGGCACCCCACACGTACTGGGTCAGCACCGGGAAGCACTCGCCGACGTTGGACCCGGCGATCAGCAGGCAGTCGGTCTGCAGGATGTCGGCGAACGGGTTGGCCGCCCGATCGATGCCGAAGGCCAGCTTGTTGGCGCCCGCGGCGCTCACCATGCACAGCCGGCCGTTGTAGTCGACGTGCCGGGTCCGCAGTGCGACCCGGGCGAACTTGCCGACCAGGTAGGTCTTTTCGGAGAACAGGCTGGCGCCGCCGAGCATCCCGAACGCGTCCCGGCCGTGCTCGCGCTGGATCCGGCCGATCTGTCCCACCGTGAACTCCAACGCCTCGTCCCAACTCACCTCCCGCAGCGGCTGGTTGCGGTCCCGGCGCATCAGCGGCGCGGTCAGCCGGTCCGGGTGGTTGACCTGCTGGTAGGCGTTGATTCCCTTGGGGCACAGGCGCATTCGGTTGATGTCGTGGTTGCGCGGCTCCACCCCGAACACCTTGCCGCGGCCGTCCACCCGCAGGTACATGCCGCACTGGATGCCGCAGAAGCAGCAGTGCGTGGGGACGAGGGTCTGCTCGGTCTGGTCGGCCCGCCAGGCGGCGGCGGGCAGGCCGCCCGCGTCGCGGAAGCTGCGCGTCCCCAGCGGGGCGACGCTCGGGTCCAACGGGACGTGCTCGGCGGTCACTTGGGCCCTCGCTCGACATCGGCGGTCACTTGAAGCCTCGTTTGACGCTCGACAGGTACGCGGAGCCGCGCAGCACCCGCTTGCAGCGCGGGCAGTACTCGGCCCACTCGTCGAAGCCGAGCCGCAGGTCGCGCATGGTGGCGCGCAGGTTGTCGACGGCGGCGACGGTGTCGATCGGCTGCCCGCAGCGGCGGCACACCCGCAGCTCCTCGGCGTCCGAACCCCTGCGCCGCGTCGTGTACTTGAACAGCTGCATGCCGACCGCGGCCGGGCGCTGCACGATGTGGAAGAACTTCCCGAACGGCAGGTAGACCAGGGTGAGCACCACCGACACCATGTGCAGGATCGCCAGGAACTCGTAGCCCCCGCCGTGCAGGAACATCTCGGAGAAGGTCAGCAGCAGGCCGGTCACCGAGATGGTGAGCAGCGCCAGCAGCGGGAGGAAGTCGTAGCCGAAGCGCTGGCCGGTGGTCGCCGCCCGGTCCCGCACCCGCCGCCACAGGAAGTAGCCGACGCCGCCGATCACCATCACCGCGGCCAGGTCGAGGCCGTGGTAGAGCGCCCAGCCGAGGAAACTGCCCGAGTCGAAGCCGAACAGCTTCAGCCCCCACAGCCGCATCTCGTAGCCCGGGCCGCTCGCGCTGGAGGAGGTGAAGGTGAACCAGCCCCAGGTCAGCGGGAAGGTGATGGCTGCCGCCAACAGGCAGCCCCAGAAGATCAGTTGGTGCGCGGCCCAGCGGGCGTGCGAGCGGGCGCCGAGGAACTTCTGGAAGCCCAGGTAGGTGGCCGCCATCCTCGGCAGCGCGGTCGGCGAGTTTCGCAGGTTCTCCCAGGACAGCGCGGCGCGCCAGCCCTCCACGAACAGCCGGCGGGCGGCCGGGGCGGAGACCCACACCGTGTAGCGGTACACCACGCCGAAGGTCAGGAACACCGAGGCGACCGCGTACGGCACCAGCGCCGAGTCGAAGTCCCGCAGCCCCCGGCTGCCGAGCAGGATCGCCAGCACGAGCAACGCGCTCGCCGCGGCGGCCACCAGCGAGGCCCGGCCGGTCGGCGAGTGCGTCTCGCCCGGCGGCGGGCCCGCCCGCACGGCGCCCCGGCGGTAGGGCGGCGGGCCGTCCGCCGCGGAGGGGCCCCCGGCGGCCCCGGGGGGCGGCGGTGTCACGGCCACGCGCACTCTCCCAGCACTCGACAGCTCGATCCGGTGGTCGATCGGACGGTCGGGCCCGGGCGGCGCCCCGGGGCCTGGGACGGCCCGGCGCGGCCCGGCGCGGCCTGCCGCGGCTCGGTGCTGCTTGGTGCGGCGTTCGGCCCCGACATCCTCTCGGCTTCGGACGCTAGCGAGCACTCCGGTCTTCCCGCGCGCCCACTGCACCCCCGGCGGCGCGTCGCTGCGCCGAACGGCGGAACGCATCGCAGCGGTCGTCAAGATGCTTTCTGTTATGGGCTGTTGATCGCACAGCGCCTTTCGGTCAGGGGTGGACCGGAAGGCCCGCGGCAGTTAGGGTACTGCTTCATGTTGAAGGACGTACATAACTCATCCGCTCCCGAACCCACCCTTGCCGAGGACCCCGACGGCCACCTCTACGACCCCGGCGTGCGCGACTCGATGCGCGCCTTCGCCCTCGGCGACGACACCCTTGCGCTGGAGGCCGCCGCCGCCGTCCGCTCCGCCTCCCAGGCCGTCGACCGGCTGCGCGCCCACGGCGCGGGCGGCCGCGGGCTGAGCGCCGGGGCCCTCGACCTGCTCACCCGGCTCGGCAACGCCGACGAGGCCGGTCTGACCATCGGCGAACTGGCCCGGGCGGCCGGCGTCAGCTCCCGCAACGTCACCGGCCTGGTCGACACCCTGGAACGCGAGTCCCTGGCCCGCCGCGTCCAGCACCCCGAGGACCGGCGCTCCGTCCGCGTCACCGTCACCCCCGCCGGCCGCGAGTGGCTGGACGCGTTCCGGCTGCCCACCCAGCGCGCCATGTCGGCGATCTTCCGCGGCTTCACGCCGGAGGAGCTCGCACAGTTCCGGCACCTGTGCCTGCGCCTGGTCGTCAACCAGCAGCAGCTGGAGCACTACCTCTCCGCAGGGCGGTCCTGACGGGACAGCAACTCCGGCCTGTCGCTTCCGTGCCCGCGACCGACCGGAGTTGCTCATCCCCGGGCACTTGTCGACCTCTTCTGCCCGTCAGGACGGGTTCGGCGGTCGAAATGCGTCGGCGTTGCGTACGCACCAGACGGCGAACGTACCCGGCCGGCACCCGAGCAGCCGCTCCACGGCGTCCGAGCACCCGCTCCGCGGTGTCGGTGCGCAGGCCCACGGTGTCGGCCCGCATCAGCCTGAACCCCTCGCCGAGGGCGTCGGCCGGTGCCCGGGGCGCGCCGCCCGGGAAGCGCGCCCGGACGGCCTCGCCGGGTGTGCGTGCCGTACGGACCTCGATGCTGCGGCCATGCTGCGGCCGAGGGTTGCGGCGAGGATCCGCACCTGTTCGGCGACCGTCAGGCACTCGTCGCCGGTCAGCACGTACTCGGTGCCCCGATGGCCGTCCTCGGTGAGGACCTTGGCGGCGACGGCCGCGACGTCCGCAGGGTCGATGGGCGCGATCCGGCCCGGACCGACCGGGTCCAGGACGTAGCCCTCCGCGCCGATCGTCCCCACCCACTCCAGGGCGTTGGTCATGAATCCTCCGGGCCGCAGAACGGTGGCCGGGACGCCGCCGGCGCGCACGATCTCCTCGCGCGCGTGGTGCCGGCGCCCCAGCACGTCCCTCTGCCCGCCCAGCAGGGTGGCGGACGACAGGTGCACCAGGTGCCGCACTCCCTCCGGCCCGGGCGGCGGCGACGACGTTGCGACGGCGTGCTCGGTGTGCGCGGCACCGATGCCCGGCGTGAGCAGGAACATCTTCTCCACGCCCGCCAACGCGCCTTCCAGCGCGGCCGGTTCGCCCAGGCCGCCGACCACGCGTTCGGCGCGGGCGGGCAGCGCGGCCGCGCGGGCCGGGTCGCGGACCAGCAGGCGCAGCTCGGCGTCCCTCGCGTCGAGCGCGCGGACCAGGTGCCGGCCGAGGTTTCCGGTCGCGCCGGTGATCCACCGGTCGGCGGCCGAGCTGCCGGCCGCCGCCCCGGCGGACGCCTGATCACGGCTCAGCCGAGGCCCAGCGCCGGCCGGCACTCCTCGACGCCGACCAGTTCGATGTCGTCGCGGCGGCCCTTCTCCCAGGCGTCCCGCGTCAGCCTCCAGCGCTGGATCGGCGCGAGCTCGCCGCGACGGGTGTCCCACGTGGTGCCGTTCGGCTCGTAGCCCAGCGTGCGGGACACCTTGTTGGACGCGTGGTTGTCGGCGAAGGCGTCGCTCTCGGCCTCACGCGCGTCCAGCCCCGCGAACGCCAAGTGCAGGACAGCCGACCGCATTTCCTTCCCAATCCCGGCCCCGCGCCGTCCGGGCGCCAGCCACGAGAAGGAGGACACCACTCCGAACCTGGTGAAGTCGGAACCCACCAGGTCCTGCATCCCGACCGGCTCGCCGTCCACCAGCACCACGAAGTACAGCCGCCAGAAGCTCTCGCTCACCCGCGCCCGCCCCGCCCAGATCGCCCGCAGCCACTGCCACTCGCGCGGCGGGTTGTCCGCGTACAACGACATCGGATCGTCGAACGGCCACGGCGGCGCATCGGCAACTCCCGCCCGTACCACCGGAACCAGCCGCTCCAGCAACTCGTCCGACGCCCCGGCGAGCGTCAGCCGCGGCGTCCGTACCTGGACATTCAAGGGAGGGTAGGTGTGATGCACATCCGGACGCTACGAGCGCCCCGCCGCCACGCGCAATCGACTTTCCACGCGCCCTCCCGGCCTCAACACCGGTGCCGCAGGCCCGCTTTGACGATCGACGTCAGTGCAGCTCGCACTCCCATGCCTCCAGTGCGGCCTCGCCCGGCGGCAACTCCCCCGTGCAGTACTGGTAGAGCCACGTCGCCGCCCGTCGCTCGGCGTACTTCTCGTTGACCGGCTCCCCCTGCGCGTCCAGTTCGAGGACGTTCACGAAGATGGCGAAGCAGATCTCCGCCTGCGACGGCGAATCCCGCAGCTCCTCCCAGTAGTCGATCCCCGCCAACATCGGATGCCCCACCGACCCCCGGGCGAGCCACCCGGCAAACCGCCGAATCGCCCCGGAGGCACCGGGCGTCACACGCGAAGCCATGCCGGGCAACCTACCCGCCCGACGCCGGCGCGCGAACGGCAGCCCGACGAGCACGGGTTCGTGGCAGAACTCGCGCGCCGGGCCGACGCCCCGGAAGCGGGCCGACCGGCGCGCCTCCGACGCCGCGTCAGTCGGTCCTGGGCGCGGCCGTGCTGTCGCGCAGCACCACCTCGGCGAAGGCGGAGCTGGTCTCGGGCTTGCCCCGGCCGCTCTCGCGCAGCGCGAGGCGGACGGCGGACGCGCCCATCTTGGCGAGCGGGAGGCGGACGGTGCTCAGGGCCGGGGCGAGGTCGGTGGCGAGCGGGATGTCGTCGAAGCCGGCCACCGAGATCTGCTCGGGGACGGAGATGCCTCGGTCGCGAAGCTCCGCGAGGACGCCGGCGGCGCAGATGTCGGAGAGGGCGAGCACGGCGGTGGGCAGCGGGGTTCCACTCTCCTGGGCGACGTCCAGAATGCGGGCCATCGCGGCGCGACCGCCCTCCCGGGTGAACTCCGTGCGCTGGAGCATCCCTTCGCCCAGCGTCAGGTCGCTCTCGCGCAGGGCGTCGAGGACGCCGTCGAGGCGGTCCTCGGCGACCCGCATCCGCTCGGGGCCGGTGATCACCGCGAAGCGGCGGTGGCCGAGCAGGCCCAGCGAGTGGGTGAGCGAGGCGGCACCCTCCCGGTTGGCGACCTCGACGGTGTCGTACAGCGGGCCGTGATCGGTGATCGCGGCCACCCGACCGCCCTGCTCCTGGTACGCCGTCAGCGCCTCGTCCAACTGCTGGAGCACCGCGACGTCGTTGTACGCCGACCCGGCCAGCACGATCGCCCGGACCCGGTGCGCGTGCAGCATCCGGATCGCCTCCAGCTCGCGCCGCGGGTCGCCGTCCGTGCTGGTCACCAGCGACATCAGGCCCGCCCGGGCCGCCGCGTCGCCGACACCCCGGGCGATCCCGCCGAAGTACGGGTCGGCGACGTCGTGCAGCAGCACCCCGATGGTCGCGCCGGACGAGCGGGCCAGGGCCTGCGCGGGCGCGTTCGGGAGGTAGCCGAGGGCGTCGGCACTCGCCCGGACCTTCGCCGAGAGTTCCTCCGTCACCGACCGCGCCGAGCCGTTCAGGGCCCGGGAGGCGGTGGCCAGCGAGACACCAGCGTGCCGCGCCACATCCCCGAGAGTGACAGCCACCCGATTGCTCCCCGTTTCCCTCGCCCTGCTCGCCGATGATCGAGGGACAGGGTACCGCCCGGCCCGGCCCGGTCGACCGACGCGAGCACAGCTCCTTGACCGGGGCGGGCGGGCCGCTTAGCCTCGGCGCATGGAAAGCGCTTTCCAAGGGTCTTGCGCGGCTAGCATGGAAAGCGCTTTCCAACAGTCTGCACAATGCCGCACAGGGCTTCTGCAGCACCTTCGACCCACCCCCTCGAACACCACGGCGGGCGGGTCGGCCGGCCGAGCCGGAAAGCGCTTTCCCGCACCGCCTCGCCACGCCCGGCGGGCGCAAACGGTAAGCGCTTTCCCGCTCCACCGGCCGACCCGCGCCCGTCACCCCTGTCGTTCCACCTCCTGTCGTTCCACCTCACCACCATCTCCGCCCACGGAAAGGACCCCCCATGTCCCGCAGGGTCATCGGCATCGTCATGAACGGCGTCACCGGCCGGATGGGTTACCGCCAGCACCTGGTGCGCTCGATCCTGGCCATCCGCGAACAGGGCGGTCTGCCGCTGGGCGACGGCCAGGTGCTGTGGCCGGAGCCGATCCTGGTCGGGCGCAGCGCCGCCAAGCTGGAGGAGTTGGCGAAGCGCCACGGCCTGTCGCACTGGACCACCTCGCTGGACGAGGCGCTGGCGCACCCGCTGGCGGAGATCTACTTCGACGCGCAGGTCACCCCGGCCCGCGAGTCCGCCATCAAGGCGGCGATCGCCGCCGGGAAGCACATCTACACGGAGAAGCCGACCGCCGAGTCGCTGGATGCGGCGCTGGAGTTGGCGCGTCTGGCCCGGGGGGCCGGGGTCTGCAACGGCGCGGTGCAGGACAAGCTGTTCCTGCCGGGCCTGCTGAAGCTGAAGCGGCTGGTGGACGGCGGTTTCTTCGGTCGCATCCTGTCAGTGCGCGGCGAGTTCGGCTACTGGGTGTTCGAGGGCGACTGGCAGGACGCGCAGCGTCCGTCCTGGAACTACCGGGCCGAGGACGGCGGCGGCATGATCCTGGACATGTTCCCGCACTGGCGTTACGTGCTGGACGGCATCATCGCCCCGGTCCGCTCGGTGTACGCGCACACGGCGACGCACATCCCGCAGCGGGTGGACGAGCAGGGCCGCCCGTACCCGGCGACGGCGGACGACGCGGCGTACGGCGTGTTCGAGCTGGAGGGCGGGATCGTCGCGCAGGTCAACTCCTCGTGGGCGGTTCGGGTGGACCGGGACGAACTGGTGGAGTTCCAGGTGGACGGCACCGAGGGCAGCGCGGTCGCCGGCCTTCGCAACTGCCGTATCCAGCACCGTGGTTCGACCCCGAAGCCGGTGTGGAACCCGGACCTGCCGGCCACCGAGCAGTTCCGTGAGCAGTGGCAGCAGGTGCCGGACAACGCCGAGTTCGACAACGGCTTCAAGGTGCAGTGGGAGCTGTTCCTCAAGCACGTCGTGACGGGCGCGCCGTACCAGTGGGACCTGCTGGAGGGCGCCAAGGGCGTGCAGCTGGCCGAGCTGGGCCTGCGCTCGGCCCGCGAGGGCCGCCGTCTGGACGTGCCGGAGCTCAGCCTCTGACGCGCTGCGCGTCCGCCTTCGGGTGCCCCCGCAGCCCGGCAAACCGGCAAACCGGCAAACCGGACGGACAGACGGCGCGAGTCGGCACCCGGCTCCGCCGCCCGTCCGGCCCGCCCGACCCCTCCACAGTTGCGCACCCCCTCCCCCTCCCCTCCTGCCGATCCTCGCGGTCGGCCGATCCCAAGGCCTGACACCATGACTCATCTCGATCTGCCCGGCATCGGCCGGTACCAGTTGCGCGAGCCCGTGGCGCTCGCCGCCCCGTCGGGGCCGGCCTCGTCGCGGGTGGCGTTCGCGGCCGCCCATGTGGTGGCCGACCCGCTGGGCGGGAACGCGCCCGGTGCACCGGCCGCCGTGGACTGGGAGGGCACGCTCAAGTTCCGGCACCGGCTCTGGGAGTTGGGCCTCGGCGTCGCCGATGCGATGGACACCGCGCAGCGCGGGATGGGCCTGGACTGGGCCGCCACCCAGGAGCTGATCGCCCGTTCGGGTGCGGCGGCGAAGTCCGTCGGCGGCCGACTGGCGTGCGGCGCGGGAACGGACCAACTGGCCTCCGTGAACGTCTCGTTGGCCGAGGTGTCGGCGGCGTACGAGGAGCAGCTCACGGTGGTCGAGGCGGCGGGTGCGCAGCCGATCCTGATGGCGAGCCGGGCGCTGGCGGCGTCGGCGCGCGGCCCGGAGGACTACCTGTCGGTGTACGGAAAGCTGGTCGAGCAGGCCGAACGGCCGGTGATTCTGCACTGGTTGGGCGAGATGTTCGACCCGGCGCTGGCGGGCTACTGGGGTTCGGCGGATCTGGACGAGGCCGCGCAGACGGTGCTGGAGCTGATCCGCAGCCACCCGGGTCGGATCGACGGCATCAAGGTGTCGCTGCTGGACGCGGGCCGGGAGATCGCGTTGCGGCGTGAACTGCCGTCCGGGGTACGGATGTACACGGGCGACGACTTCAACTACCCGGAGCTGGTGCGGGGTGACGAGGTCGGTCACAGTGACGCGCTGCTGGGCGTGTTCGACCCGATCGCGGAGGTCGCGGCGGCGGCGCTGCAGGCGTTGGACGCGGGTGAACTCGCGCGCTACGACGAGCTGTTCGAACCGACGGTGCCGCTGGCCCGGCACCTGTTCGCGGCGCCGACGTTCCACTACAAGACCGGCATCGTCTTCCTGGCGTGGCTGTGCGGGCACCAGGACCACTTCACCATGGTGGCAGGTGCGCAGAGCGGCCGTTCGGTGAGCCACCTGGTGGAGTTGTTCCGACTGGCCGACGCGGCCGGGGTGTTGGGCGATCCGGAGTTGGCGGCCGGTCGGATGCGGGAGTTCCTGGCGCTGGCAGGAGTGCAGGCATGAGCGGGGCGGCGCTGAAGGCGGCCGAGGGATGCGAGCGGCTGTCGCTGAACCAGATCACCACCAAGGGCTGGACCTTGGAGGAGGCGGTGCGCGGCTGCGTGGACGCCGGCATCCCGGCGATCGGCCTCTGGCGGGACAAGGTCGCCGAGGCGGGCCTGGCCCGGGCGGCGCGGCTGTGCCGGGACGCGGGTCTCGCGGTGAGCAGCCTGTGCCGGGGCGGGTTCCTGACGGCGGGCGACCAGGAGGCGCGCCGGGCGGCGTTCGCGGACAATCTGGCGGCGATCGAGGAGGCGGCCGAACTCGGCACCGACACCCTGGTGTTGGTGGTGGGCGGTCTGCCGTCGGGCAGCCGTGACCTGGTCGGGGCGCGTCGCCAGGTCGCCGACATGATCGGTGAACTCGCCCCGCACGCGGGCGACTTCGGGGTCCGGCTGGCGATCGAGCCGCTGCACCCGATGTTCTGCGCGGACCGGGCGGTGGTCTCCACCCTCGGCCAGGCGCTGGACCTGGCCGAGGCCCACCCGGCCGAGCAGGTCGGTGTCGTGGTGGACAGCTACCACGTGTGGTGGGACCCGGAGTTGGAGCAGCAGATCGCACGGGCGGGGGCGGGCAACCGGATCGCCTCGTACCAGGTGTGCGACTGGACACTGCCGCTGCCGTCGGACGCGCTGCTGGGCCGGGGCCACGTCGGCGACGGCCACATCGACTTCGGCCGGCTGACCGACCAGGTGGCCGCCGCCGGCTGGGACGGCTGGATCGAGGTCGAGCTGTTCAACGAGAAGGTGTGGAACACCCCGGGCGAGCAGACCCTCGCCACCCTGAAGGAGCGGCACCGCACGCACATCGTGCGAGGCTGAGGCCCCTTCGGGCGGGCGCGAGGGCGGGTCGGTCGGCATTCGCGGCCGGCTCGCCCTGTCGCGTCGCGTCGCGTCGCTTCGTGTCGCAGCACGCCGTGTCGTGTCGTGTCGCAGTGTGTCGCGTCGCGTCGTGTCGTGGTGGTGGGCGCGGGTTGTGCTCCGGTTGGCTGGTGGGACCGGTGTCGGGATCGAGAGAGTCGGAGGTGGGCGGATGCGGATCGTCGTGGCGCCGGATTCGTTCAAGGGGACGATCGACGCGGCGGACGCTGCCGAGGCGCTGGCCTCGGGCTGGCGTTCGGTGCGGTCGGCGGACGAGGTGCGGTGCGTACCGATGGCGGACGGCGGCGAGGGCACGTTGTCGGCCGTCGCCTCCGCCAGTCCGGGCGCCCGGCTGGTCGACGTCCCGGACGTGACCGGCCCGGACGGCCGCCCAGTGCGCGGGCAGTTCGCGTTGCTGCCGGACGGCGCGGCCGTGGTCGAGCTGGCCGTGGCCAGTGGACTCCCGTTGCTGGGCAGCGAGTTGCGCCCGCTGACCGCCACCACCCGGGGCACCGGCGAGACCATCGCCGCCGCGCTGGACGCCGGTGCGACCCGGCTGCTGATCGGCCTCGGCGGTTCGGCGTCCACCGACGGCGGCTTCGGCCTGCTGTCCGCACTCGGCGCCCGCCTGCTGGACGGCTCCGGTCGCACCATTCCTGACGCTGCGTCAGATCTCGATGCCGCACTCGACGCTGCGGCCTCCTTCGACCGTTCACGGATCCGCTTCGCCCCGCCCGGCGGGGTGGTGCTGCTCACCGACGTGACCAACCCGCTGCTCGGCGCGCGCGGCGCGGCTGCGGTGTACGGGCCGCAGAAGGGCGCCGGCGAGCGCGAACTTCCGCTGCTGGAGCGCCGATTGACGCGGCTGGCCGAGCTGATGGGCGGCGACCCTTCACATCCGGGCGCGGGCGCGGCGGGCGGCACGGGCTACGGGCTGCTCGCGGGCTGGGGCGCGGTGGTCGACCCGGGTGCCCCGGCGGTGGCCCAACTCCTCGACCTTCCAGACCTGTTGGCCGATTCCGATCTGCTGATCACCGGCGAGGGCCGCTACGACGCGACCAGCCTCCAGGGGAAGGCCGTCGGCGAGGTGGTGCGCCTGGCCGAGGTGGCGGGCGTCCCGTCGACCGTGGTGGCCGGCGAGTCGACGGCCGCCGGGGTACTCACCCTCGCCTCGCTGGCGGGCTCGTCGTCCGCGGCCCGCACCGAGCCGGCCCGCTGGCTGCACCGGGCGGGCGCCGTGCTGGCGGAACGCTGGCCGGCGTCGCACACCTGACCGTCCGCCGGACCGGCGGACGGACGCCGGACGGTCCCGTCGGCGTCAGGCCGCCGCTCCGGCGGACAGTCCCGACAGCGGCGCCCCGCGTCCGGTCCCGACCGGCGTGCCCCGGACGTCACACGGGCCGACCTGGTGTCGCGGCCACCGCTCGGCGGCTGTTCGCCGGTCCAGCCGTTGCAGTTCTCGAAGCCGGTCTCGACCGTCCCGCGGAACGCCAGTGCCTCGTAACCAATGCCGAGGGTGTCGAGCAGGAGGTCGAGCGCCGCGTCCACGTCGTCCACACTGTGGCCCACGCCGACCAGCGTGTACCTGACTCGCGCATCGGGTCCTGGCTCAGCGTGCAGTCGGTCCTCCCGATGCGGAAGGCCGCCGCGTCCGCCCGACCGAGCCCGTCCCAGCCGCGCTCGACGGTCGGCAGCTGGCGGGCGGGGTTGTGCCGGCGCTGGCTCGACGGTGCCGGTTCCCACTCGGGCTCGGGCCCCGGAACCTCGATCGTCGCCATGTCGTCCGCTCCGCCTCCCCGTCGAACCCCGCCGTTCGACGCTCATGACAGGCCGGCGCCACCAGCAACCCTCGGCCGGGCGGGCGACATCCTGCGGAACGCCTCCTGCCCGCCGCCCGCCGACCGTGACGCACCGTCCGATAATCCGTTGACCAGCACACGTCGACCCGGAAGGCTGCATCGCCATGTCCACTTTCTCTGACGACGCCTGGCCCGACTCTCTCCCTCCCGCCGACTGGACGGACTGGGCTGCGGCCAACCGCGCGAACTGGGACGAGCGGGTGCCGGTCCATGTCGGCGGGGCGTTCTACGACGTGCCGGCGTTCGAGGCCGGCGCGGAGGTGCTGCGGGACTTCGAGCTCGCGGAGGTCGGCGACGTGACGGGAAAGCGCTTGCTGCATCTGCAGTGCCACATCGGTCTCGACACCCTTTCGTGGGCGCGGCGCGGCGCGCTAGTGACGGGGCTGGACTTCTCCGAACCGGCGCTGGTGGAGGCCGCGCAGCTGGCGGAGCGGATCGGGGCGGCCTCGGCGCGCTTCGTCGCCGCCGACGTGTACGGCGCGGTGGAGGCGCTCGACGGCGAGACCTTCGACGTGGTGTACACCGGCATGGGCGCGCTGAACTGGCTGCCGGACGTTGCCCGTTGGGCGCGGACGGTGGCGGCGCTGGTCCGCCCGGGCGGGTTCGTGTACCTGGCGGAGTTCCACCCGTTCGCGGAGCTCGTCGCGGACGACGGCCGCACCCTGGTGGAGGACTACTTCGACCGCGCGCCGGCCGTCCTGGACACGCCGGGCAGCTATGCCGACCGGGCGGCGCGCATGTCGGCCACCCGCACCGTGCAGTGGCGGCACGGCGTCGGCGAGGTGGTCAGCGCGCTGGCGGCGGCCGGGCTGCGTCTGGAGTTCCTCCACGAACACGCGCACGGCCACTTCCTCCTGCCGCCCGGCCCCCGCGTCCCCCTGGTCTACTCGCTGCGCGCCTCCCGCCCGTCCTGAACCCAACCGGACCTACTCAGGACGTCGACGGCCGCCTGGACGGCCGCGGGGTGGGCGAGCAGGTCGGTGCTGTCGGCCCACTGGTCGACGGCCCCGGTCAGCGGGAGGCTGCGCAGTTCGGGGTCGGTGACGGTGTGTTGCAGGGCCTGGGCGAACCGCTCCGCGTGCAGCACCTGATAGGGGCGACTGTGGTACGGCCGACGGGCCGGATCGAGCGGCTCGGTGAGCCCCAGCGCGTTGTGGGCGCGGGCGGCCGCCTCGTAGGCGTCGCACAGGCGCCGTTCGCGCGTGTCCGGGTCGGTGGCGGCGAGGGCGGCCCGCAGCGCGGGCCCGAGGGCGGGGTCGGCGGGCAGGCGGGCGAACGCCCGGCCCAGCCACTTGCTGTAGGGCGCGTACGTGCGGTGTTGCAGCAGGGTGAGCCGCATCAGGTCGTGCGCCAGGCGGGCTGCGACGACGGCGGCCCCGAGTTCGTCGCCGGTCTCCGCGCAGCGGCCGACGAACGCCTCTTCCTGGGCGATGCGTTGCCATCGGCAGGCCATCAGGTGCCGCCACAGCTGGTCGGGGTACCAGTGGAGGCGTCGGCGGACGGCGGTGAGAGTGCCGTGGTCGTCTCGCAGGACAGTGCCGGCGACCAGTTCCGCGAGCCGCTGTTGCGGGAGGGCCAGCCAGTCGGCGGTGGTGGGGTCGGTGTCGATCCAGGCGGCGGCACGGGGGCCGAGCCGCTCGGTGAGCCAGCCGGGCAGGTGGTGGACCGTGACGCGGTGGTCGACGGTGGCGCCGGTGGCAGGTTCGAGGTGGCTGACCGGGTCGTGCGGGTCGCCGGTGCGCCGGAAGTGGGTGGACCAGCCGTGAACCTGCCGGGGCAGCCGTTCCGCGAGCAGCCCGGTGATGGCCCCGCCGTGCCGCTCGGCGTCCTCGGGAGTGAGGAAGAGCTGGAGTCGCGGCCCCCAGTCGTGGTCGGCGGAGCGGACGGTGTCGAAGCCGAGCACCTCGGAGCCCGGCCCGATCCGCGCGGCGGCGTACCGAAGCAACGGGTAAGCGCTTTCCAGCAGGGGTCGGACGGCGTCCTCGTACAGCGCTGCGGCAAGTTCCAGCCCCGGGACGAACGGCGGCTCCGGGACGTTCGGCGACTCCGGGACGTTCGGCGACTCCGGCGTGATCATGCCGCCCACTGTGGCAGTGGGCACCGCCGTGGTCCACCGCATATCCGCACGCCCCCGGCACCCGCGCGAGCCCGCTCAGCCGACGGCGGCTGGGCGCTTGCGGGGACGCCCGGGACCGCCCGGCTTCGCAGTGCCCGGATTCTCGGTGCCCGGGCTCTCGGTTCCCGGGCTCTCGGTGCCCAACCGGGCGGTGCGGCCCGGCGACATCGCGGCGGGGGCCGGGCCGTCGTCGGGACGGTGGCGGATCGGCATGGCGACCAGCAGCGCGAACGTCACCAGGACGTAGGCGCTGCCGCCGAACAGTGTGCCGGGAGTGCGCCCGTCGGGGCGCCAGAGCCACACCATGCCGCTGGAGATGACGAGTTGGAGCAGCCAGCTGACGGCGAGCACTCCCCGGCGGCGTTCACGCAGGGCGGCCTCGGCGAGGACGACGAGTGCGGGCAGCGCCCATACCAGGTGGTGCACCCAGGTGATCGGGCTGACCAGGCAGCAGGCGAGCCCGGTGAGACTGTAGGCGGCGAGGCTGTCGCGGGCCCGGGCGGCGTGGCGCAGCCGGTGGGTCCAGATCACGAGGACGGCAAGCGAGGCGGCCACCCACAGGGTCCGGCCCGGGAGTTGGGGCCCGAGGCGGGCGATGAGGCCTTGCAGCGACTGATTGGACATGTTGGCGAAGCCGCCGACCCGGTCGGTGTCCCAGAGGGTGGCGGCCCAGAACTGCCGTGAGACCTCGGGGCCGATCAGGAAGCCCAGTCCGGTGGCCCCCAGCGCGGTGGCGGCGGCGGTGCCGGCGGCGCGCCACTGCCGGGTGATCAGCAGGTGGACGATGAACAGCGCGGGCGTGAGCTTGATCGCGGCGGCCAGCCCGGTGCCGACGCCGGCCAGGAACGTCCAGCGGCTGTCGGCGAGTCGGCGGTCCGCGAAGACCAGGGCGACCAGCAGCAGGTTGACCTGGCCGAAGCTGAAGGTGTCCCGCACCGGGTTGGTGAGGGCGCACAGGCAGGCCGCCAGCCCGAATGCGTACCAGCGGCACCAGCCGTACCGGCGGGCGATCGGGTCGATCAGCCAGTACAGCAGCAGGGCGGTGGCGGCGGCGGACAGCGTGACGCCGACCGCGATCGCCGGGTGCCAGCCGAAGAGGCGCATCGGCAGCATGCAGAGCGCGGCGAACGGCGGGTAGGTGAACCCGTAGGCGGTGCCGGGGCGGACGTAGTCGTAGAGCCGGCCGGTGTCGAACCAGTGCCGCACGGTGCCGTAGTACACGCCGATATCGAACCAGCCGCGATGCCCGGGGATGACGGCCAGGACGAGGGCGGTCACGAGCACCGCGCCGACAAGAACCGTGATCCGGGCGGCGGTCGTCCCCCGGGTCAGCACGCCAACTGCCTCTCTCTGAACGGCATCCCGCGTTCGGCGGCCAGCACGGCGACGGCCCCGATCGCGAACCCGCCGACGGCGAGCACCAGTTCCGCGCCGTCCGGGCTGAACCCGTCCGGCATCAACGTGAACGCCAGGACCGCACAGGCGAGTTCGACGCCCCGGCGGAAGCCCGGCGTGCGCACGGCGAACGCGGCAGGCAGGACCGCCCACAGCGCGTACCAGGGCCGGAAGGCCGGCCCGAGGACGACCAGCGCCGCGAACGCGGCCGCCAGCGCGGCCATAGGTTCGATCTCGCTGCGGACAACTCGTCGCGCCAGTAGAGCGATTGCGACCGCCGCGAGCGCCAGACCGACCAGCCGGGCCGCGGCGACCGCGCCGTCCGCCCCCACGCCGGCGACCTCGGCGGCGAACCGGCCGAGGCTGGTGCTGAGCGACCAACTGGTACCGGTGGCGGAGGTAGTGAGCGCGGCGACCCACCCGTACCCGGTGCCGGCGGCAGCGGTCACGGCGAGCACGGTGACGGCCGCCGCACCCAACACCCTTGCCGCTGTGCCCAGTTGATTCCGCCTTCCGCGACCGGCGGCGGCGACCAGCGCAAACACCACGGGCAGCGCGAGCACGGCCGGAGCCTTCACCAGCGCCGCCGAGGTCACCAGCGCTGCGGCGAGCAGCACCCGCCCCCGGGCGGCGGCGAGCAGGCCGCCGAGCAGCAGGGCGAGCGCCGGGGCGTCGTTGTGCGCGCCGCCGATCAGATGGAGCAGCACCAGCGGGTTGAGCGCGCCGAGGCGCAGCGCGGTGGCGGGGTCGGTGCCGAGGGTGCGGGCGAGAACGGGCAGCAGGGCGGCGAGTGCGGCGACGGCGAGTACGGCGGCCACGCGCAGCAGCAGTGTTCCGGCCCAGGGGTGTTCGGCGAGCGGGGCGGTGGCGCGGGCCAGCAGCAGGAAGGCGGGGCCGTAGGGGGCGGGGGTGTGTTGCCAGACTTGCGGTATCTGTGCGGCCGTTGGTCCGCCGAGGTCGGCGGGGCCGTACTTGTAGACGTCCAACCCGTGGGCGAGCATGGCACCTTGGGCGAGGTAGCTGTAGGCGTCACGGCTGAACAGTGGCGGCACGAGCAGCAGCGGGGCGGCCCACCAGGCCAGGGTGGTGGTCAACCATCGCGTGCCGGGCGGTGGTTGGCCTTCGCCGGGGCGTCCGACGAGCAGCCATGCGGCGGTCAGGACGGCGAGTCCGGCGAAGACCAGCGCGGTGCCGGCACCGCCGGAGGCGCGCAGGGTGGGGCCGGTGTCGGCGGCGGGTCGAGCGCCTGCGGTGAGGGCGCCGGCGGCGAGGGCGAGCGAACCGAGGAGTCCGAGCCACCGGTACCGGCCCGGGTAGGCGTTCGCGCCCGTGTTCGGCATGTCGGGAACGGTGGCAGAGCGCAGTGGCGGCCGGGCGACGGGTCCGCGTCCGGCAGATGGCCGCGGAACGTCCGGATCGGTGGGTGCCGCCCAGGCCTGCGAACACGCCCGTCGGGGCCGGCGAACACGCCCGCCAAGGCCGGCGAACACGCCCGCCAAGGCCGCCGAACACGCTCGCCCAGGCCGCCGAAAAAGCTCGCCCGGGCCGCGAACTGCTGAACTCCGGTTGCCGAACCGGTCATTCAGCATGTGCACATCTGTTCTCCGTCGGGCGTCCATCTGAGGGCCAGTCGGGTCGGGGAGACATACCCGTGCCGCTCGTGACCGGCGCCGCCCGACCGGCGGACCGGGCGTGGGCGTCGTGTCGTCGCGTGTCGTCCCGTGCTGTTCCGTCGCCACCGTATCGCGCCCCGAGACCCCGGAGTGTCCGCCATGACCACCGCCCCCGTCCGTCCCGTCCAGTCCCCTTCGGCCCACACGCCCGGTGCGGCCAGTGCGGCCGACCAACAGGCCGCCTACCAGCTGGTGTTCGCCCGCACCGAGGCGGACGTGCGGGCGGCGCAGCGGCTGCGCTACCAGGTTTTCGCGAAGGAGATGGGGGCGGTGCTGAACTCGACGCTTCCCGGCCTGGACGCGGACCCGTTCGACGAGTTCTGCGACCACCTGCTGGTGCGCGAGCAGCCGAGCGGCGAGGTGGTCGGCACCTACCGGCTGCTGCGTCCCGAACAGGCGCGCCGCGCGGGCCGGTTGTACTCGGACACCGAGTTCGACCTCGGCCGGCTCGGCGGCCTGCGGGACGGGCTGGTGGAGGTCGGCCGTTCCTGCATCGCCGAGGCGCACCGGGGCAACGGCGCGGTGATCAACCTGATGTGGGGCGGCATCGCCCGCTACATGACGGCCACCGGCAACGCGTGGCTGGCGGGCTGCTGCTCGGTCCCGCTGTCGGACGGCGGCACGACGGCGGCGGGGGTCTGGGACGCGGTGTCGGCCAAGTACCTTGCGCCGCAGGAGTATCGGGTCGCCCCGTTGCGCCCGTGGTCGGCGGACGGCGTGGCCCGGCAGGGGCGGACGCCGATCCCGGCGCTGCTGCGCGGCTACCTGCGTCTCGGTGCGTGGGTGTGCGGGGAGCCTGCGTACGACCCGGACTTCAACGTGGCGGACCTGTACGTGCTGCTGTCCCTGGAGCGCACCGACCCGCGCTACCTGCGCCACTTCCTGGCCGCAGCGGCCGACCTGCCGGTCTCCGTCATCAACTCCCGCGAGAGCCACGGCACTTCGAACGAGGCGGCGACGGCGGCATGAGTACCTGGCTGCCGATCGCGCCGTGCACGCCCGGTGACTGCGTGACGGTCGCCGGGCGCCGGGTGGGTGCGGCCCGCCGGGTGCTGCGGGTGGCCGCGTGCCTGGCGGTGCTGCTGGTGGGCGTCGCGGCGACGCCGGTGGTGCGGGTGGTGCGGTGGCTGCCGGCCGAGCGGCTGGTGCGCTGCTGGGCGCGGCTCCTGCTGGCGGCGCTGGGCGTGCAGGTGCGTCCAACTGCCTTGCCGGGCAAGCAGGTCGGCGGTTCGCTGCTGGTCGCCAACCACGTCTCGTGGCTGGACATCCTGCTGGTCGCCGCCGTCCGCCCCGGCCGCATCCTCGCCAAGACCGAGGTCGGCCGCTGGCCGGTGCTCGGCCCGCTCACCTCCTGGGGCGGCACCATCTTCATCGACCGCGACCGCTTGCGTGCTCTCCCCGACACGGTCGAGCAGATCGCGTCGGCGCTGCGCCGGGGCGAGCGGGTGGTGGTCTTCCCCGAGGGCTCCACCTGGTGCGGACGCGGCGGCGGCCGGTTCCGTCCCGCCCTGTTCGAGGCGGCGGTGCGCGCCGACGTCCCCGTCCAACCGCTCACGCTGCGCTACCGGGCGGGCGGCGCCCCGACCACCGCGCCGGCGTTCGTCGGCGACGACGGGCTGCTGCCGTCGCTGTGGCGGGTGGTCTCGGTGCGCGGCCTGGTCGGCGAGGTCGAGTTCCTGCCGCAACTGCCGCCCGCGCTCTTCCCCGGGCGTCGCCACCTGGCCGCCGCCACCCAGCGCGTGGTCGACCGCCACCGCTACCCGTCCACCGTCACCCACCCGACGGAGCAGCCCGTCCGCGTCCCCGCTCCGCGCCCCCGCGCGGACGTCACGCACTGACCGCGAAACGGCGGCGGCAGGTACGACCGTACGGCTCCCGTATGATCGGGCGAGTTCAGAGAAGGCGAGGAGTGCTCCATGCAGGTGGACGAGGAGGCCGTCGGCGCGGTGCTGAACCGGCTGCGCCGAGCCCAGGGCCAACTGACCGGCGTGATCGCCATGATCGAGGCCGGCCGAGACTGCAAGGACGTGGTCACCCAACTCGCCGCCGTCTCCCGTGCCCTCGACCGGGCCGGCTTCAAGATCCTGGCCAGCGGCATGCGTCAGTGCCTCGCCACCGCCGACGAGAACACTCCCCCGATGACCGAGGCCGAACTCGAGAAGCTCTTCCTCACCCTCGCGTAGGTCACCGGAGGTGGTAGCCCGGCGGAAGTGCCTCCACGGCGTCCTCCGGCCGGGCGACGCACCACGGCTCCCCTGCCAGTTTCACCGACGGAACCGAGCCGTGGTCGGGACGCAGGCGCACCAGGCGGGCGGCGAGGAAGTGGCGAGAGCCACGCGGCGGCACCCGAAGACCGAGCGCGGCTGTGATCTCGTGGAAGCGCTCACTGAAAGGGCTCAGCACGATGATCCCTTCCGCCGCGAGCCGGTCGGCGGCGTCGCGCACTCGACTCCCCACCGCCTCTGAACGGGCGATCGCCTGCACGGTCCGTCGGTCGATCGGCCGGAGTAGAACCGTGCGAAACAGCCGGCCCAGCTGATCCTTGGGCAGACCTGCGGCGGCGATCGAACGACGTTCCTCCGCCGTCATGGAGCCCAGGACGTTCGGCCCCAGCTCGACCCGGTGGTACAGCCAGTGGATCTCCGACGGGCCGGCCAGGTTCCGAGGAGTGGCGCGCACCACCCCGATCCGCCACCAACCGGCCGCTTCGTTGACCTCGACCAGCAGGAAGAGACCGTCCGACTCGTCGGGCGCGACAGCCCACGCCGGGGCCAGGGCGAACCGGAAGCGCACCTGCCGCCCGGCAACGACGAGTCCCGAGGACGGCCCGTCCGAAAGGTTCAACGCGTGCTGGAGGTGGTTCGCCACGATCGCCGTCAGCGAGGCGAGCTCGACGGCGGGAAGCTGGTCGAGTAGGACCCGCCCCGTCCGGGCCGCGTCGACCACCTGGTCCATGGCGCGCGTGACGGCACCCACGATTCGTCTGCCCAACACGTCACGCCGCTGGATCTCGGCGACGACCTCGCCGAGGTCCACGTCGTCGCCGTGGTACGGAGCGGACGCTGCGACGGTCGCTGCCGCGTCGGCACGCAGCAGTCGTCCGTCCGGCTCGTCGCCCGCTCCCTCCTCCGCCGCCTCCAGCCGGTTCTCCAGCTCGACGCAGCGCCGCTCGGCCTCCGCCGCACGCGATTCGGTGTCCGCCAGCTCGCCTCTCAGCTTCTGCAGCACGGCGCGAAGTTGGTCGCGTTCCTCGCGCAGGGTCTCGAAGCTCTCCGACCGTTGGGCGAGTTCGGCGCGGTGGGTGATGCGGTCGGCGGTGGCGGAGGTTTCGACGGCGCGGATCTTGGCGTCCCGGTCCTCGATCTGCTGCTTCGCCGCGATCACCATGTCGCGCAGCAGGCGGGTCTCCTGCTGGAGCAGCCCGTTCTGCCGTTCGGCGTCGGCGAGTTCGTCGCGCAGGCCTTGCAACCGGGCGCCCTTGGGACTGGCGACCTGCAGGGCCGCACGGTGCAGGCCGCGCACCAACGAGCACACCGCCGGGGCGAGTTCGACACCGAGGGCCCGGTCGCCGTCGGCGATCAGTCGGTCGACGAAGTCGGCCGGCGGGACTGCGTTTCCGCTGAAGAAGCGTGAGAGCGACGAGCGGTCCCAGGTCACCCTGGCCGCGTAGCGGGTCAGCGAGATGCCGAGGCGCTGGGCCAGTTGGCGCAGGGCGAGGGCGAGTTGGTAGCCCTCCTCGCCGATGGCGGCGCGGTTGAGGTCCTTCTGGAAGACCATCGTGCGCGGCCCGCCGGGCAGTGGCAGCAACTCGCCCACCACGGTCTCGGGCCGGCCGTCGTACTGCTCCACCGTGCGTTTCTCCCACCGGGGCCGGGCGCACCGTTGCAGATACCTCGCAACGGTGTGCGCGTGCGGCAACGCTCTGCCGCCCGCAATGATCCAGACGGCAGATCACCGACTGGTCCTGGAGGGGAAATTCTATGCCGCGACGCTCGTCGCCCCAGCCGTCTCTCGCCCGCGCAGCCACCGGAATCGGGCTGGTCGGCGGGTCGACCGGACTGGGTGTGGTGGCCGGCGCGCCCTGGTGGGCGATGCTCGGCTGCCAGGGTGCGGCGCTCCTGGTGGCCGCCCTCCACCTGGTCTTCCCGCAGGACTCCGCGGATCGCCTCGAATGGTGGCGCCTGTGGTGGACTCGCGGGGCCGAGCCCGGGAGCAACCCGGACTCGACCCCGTGACACCGTCGCTCAGGCGAGGGTGAGGAAGAGCTTCTCGAGTTCCGCCTCGCTCATCGGGGCGCCGCCTTCCTCCGCCTCGGCCATGCACTGGCGCATGCCGCTGGCGACGATCTTGAAGCCGGCCCGGTCGAGGGCGCGGGAGACCGCGGCGAGTTGGGTGACGACGTCCTTGCAGTCGCGACCGGCTTCGATCATGGCGATGACGCCGGCCAGTTGGCCCTGGGCGCGGCGCAGCCGGTTCAGTACGGCGCCGACGGCCGCCTCGTCCACCTGCATCGGGTCTCCTCCTCGTGCTGGGCCTTGCTCCGGCGGGCGCCGGGTGGGGCGAGTAATACCCCCGCCGGTATCAACCGGGGCGGTGGGCGGGGAATTCCCGCCCACCGGTCGGGGTGCTGCGGATGCGGGTCGGTCAGGCGGCGGATTCCCACGCGCCGTAGCCGCCGAGCAGGTCGGAGGTCTGCGGGTGGCCATGGTGGCGCAGCAGGCTGGCGGCGATGGACGAGCGGTGGCCGCCGGCGCAGTGGACGACGACGGCGCGGTCCTGCGGGATCTCGGCGAGGCGCTGGGGCAGCTCGGCCAGCGGGAGGTGCATCGAGCCGGGGATCAGCCCGCCCTCGCGCTCGGAGCCGCCGCGCACGTCGAGGACCAGCGGCGGTTCGTCGCCGGCGAGTTCGGCGCGCAGGTCGGCGACGGTGCGGCGGGCGGCCTGGCGCATCTGCTCGGGCACGGAGCGGAACGTCGCCTCGGGGTCGGCGAGGTGGCCGGCGACCCGGTCGAAGCCGATCCGGGCGAGTCGGGTGACGGTCTCCTGCTCGCGGCCCTCGGGGGCGACGACGAGCAGCTGCCACGCCGGGTCGAGGACGGTGCCGGACTGTTCGGCGAAGCGGCCGTCGGCGGGGACGTTGATGGCGCCGGCCAGGTGCCCGGCGGCGAAGTCGAGCGGGTCGCGGGCGTCGACCACGACGGCGCCCTCGGCGCGGCGGGCGAGGAAGGTCTCGGCGTCCAGCGGGGCGGCGAGCGCGGCGGAGTCGAACAGGTCGCGCTCGCGCCGGTTGAGGTCGGCGTCGTAGCCGAAGTAGCCGGGTGCGGTGGGCTGGCCGGCGGTGACGATGGCCACGAACTCGTCCTCGGTCATCGGCTGGCAGGCGTAGTTGGTGCGGCGTTGCTGGCCGATGGTGGACTGCAGTTCGGTGGAGAGGTTCTTCCCGCAGGCCGAGCCGGCGCCGTGCGCGGGGTAGACCCGGACCTCGTCGGGCAGCGCCATCAGCTTGTGCTGGACGCTGTCGTACAGCATCTGCCCGAGTTCGGCGGCGCTGACGCCGGCGGAGGCCAGCAGGTCGGGGCGGCCGACGTCGCCGATGAACAGGGCGTCGCCGGTGAGGACGCCGTACGGGACGGTGTCGTCGGCGTTCTCGCGCACCAGCACGCTGATCGACTCGGGGGTGTGGCCGGGGGTCTCCAGGATCTCCAGCTCCACCGTGCCGAGGCTGATCCGCTCGCCGTCGGCGAGCTTGCGGATCGAGTACTCGGTCTCGGCGCGGCGGCCGTAGCCGATCCAGGCGCCGGTGCGGGCGGCGAGTTCGAGGTGACCGGAGAGGAAGTCGGCGTGGAAGTGGGTGTTGATGACGCCCTCGACCGTGAAGCCGCGCGCTTCGGCCTCGGCCAGGTACTCGTCCACGTCGCGGCGCGGGTCGACCACGACGGCGCGGCCGGTGGTCTCGTCCGCGATCAGGTACGAGGCCTGGGAGAGGCAGTCGAGGTAGTACTGGGCGAAGAACACGGATGTCCTCATCTCTGCGTCGGCAACGTCGGCCGGTCACGGCTGGAGGGTGGGGGTGCGGGCGCCGGTACGGCTCCGCGTGCGGGCGGGGCAGGCGAGGGGACGCCGCCGCGGACCCGAGGCCCGCCGATACCCCCATGGGTATTATTGCAGGCAGTTCCCGACTGTAGCGGATGCCGGCCAATACGGGTGGGGGTATATGCTGGGTCCCAACGATATACCCCCACCGGTATCTTCCTCGGGGCGGTTCACCGCCGCGAAGTACCGCCGGACCCGTGTGCGCAGTCCGCACGCACCACCCTCATCACCGCCCAGGAGGACCCCGTGGCCCTGTCCCACCAGCCGCCCGCTCCCGCGCAGATCGACCCCGCCGAGGCGCACCGTCTGGCCGCCGCCGGCGAGGCGCTGCTCTTGGACGTCCGCGAGCCCGCGGAGTACGCCGAGGTGCACGCGCCCGGCGCGGTCCTCGTCCCGCTCGGCAACATCAGCGCCTTCCCCGGCTTCGACGGCGGCCCGGCGGCTGGCGCCGACGGCCCGCCGGTGCTCGCGCTCTGCCGCTCCGGGAACCGCTCGAAGGTCGCCACCGACCTGCTGAACGCACGCGGCATCCGGACGGTGAACGTGGTCGGCGGGATGATCGCCTGGCTGCAGGCGGGGCTGCCGTCCCACCAGGGCGAGTGTTCCTGCGGCGCCGCGATATGACTGCCGTCATCCTCGCCCTGATCGCCGGTGCGGTGGTCGGGCTGGCCCTCGGCGGGCTCGGCGGCGGCGGCAGCATGCTGGCCGTACCCGCGCTGATCTACCTGCTCGGGCTGACGCCCGGCACCGCGACCACCGCCAGCCTGCTGATCGTCGCCGTGACCTCCCTCACCGGGCTGGTCGCGCATGCCCGGGCCGGCCGCGTCCGCTGGCGCAGCGGCCTGCTGTTCGGCGCCGCCGGACTCCCGTTCGCCGCCCTCGGCGGCGCGCTCTCCCGGCACCTTCCCGGCCCGGCGCTGACCGCCGCGTTCGCCCTGCTCGCCGGCCTGGCCGCCTGGCGGATGCTGTCCGCCGGACGCAGGACCGCCGGACGCAGGACCGCCGGACGCAGGACCGCCGGACGCGCAGCCGCCGCGCAGGCGTCGATTCCGGCCCAGAGCCGGGCATCGGCGCCGGACCGCGCCCGGGCGCTCGCGCTCCCCGACGGGACGTCCGTGCACGGCACGGAAGCGGAGCCGGCGACGGAAACGGGAGCCGAAACGGAGACGGAAAACGCTTTCCCGTTGCCCGCCGAGCACGCCCGGCAGCCCGAGACCGACACCGAGGCCGACGCCACCTCCACACCCGCTCCCGTTCCCGCATCCGCGCGCCGCTCCGCGCTGGCGGGTGCCGGACTGGGTGCGGCGACCGGCGTGCTGGGCGTCGGCGGCGGGTTCCTCGCGGTGCCCGCGCTGGTGTCCTTCCTGGCGTTCTCGATGGCGGACGCGATCGGCACCAGCCTGCTGGTGATCACCCTCAACTCGCTGTCCGCGCTGCTGCCCCGGCTCGGCGGTGCCGCCGACATCCCGTGGGCGGTGGTCGGCCCGTTCGCGGCTGCGGCGATCCTCGGCGCGTGGGACGGCAAGCGGCTGGCGTCGAAGCTGTCCGGCCGCACCCTGCAGCGGATCTTCGCGACCGCGCTGCTCGCGGTGGCCGCCCTGATGCTGGTGGACGCGGTGCTCTGACCGGCCCGCGCCACCTGCCGGAGCCCGCGCAGTCCCACCTGCGTTCTCCGGTACCGTTCCACTCCCCCCGCCCGGCGGCGATCCGCACGCCGGGTCACTCCTGCCCGAAAGGCCCCACACCACATGACCACGCCCCTGACCGTCGACCAGCTCCAGCCCAGGCTTCAGCAGCTGACCGTCATCGACGTGCGGTCGCCCGGCGAGTTCGCCGGCGGCCACATTCCCGGTGCCCACAACGTGCCGCTTGACCAGCTGTCGCAGGCGCTGCCCGCGCTGCGCGCCGCCGCCGAGCGCGGCGAGCTGGCGATCACCTGCGCCTCGGGCGCCCGCGCCGGAAACGCGTGCGAGCAGCTGTCCGCCGCCGGCATCCAGGCGCTGCTGATCTCCGGCGGCACCGCGGCCTGGACGGCCGGCGGCAAGCAGCTGGACAAGGTGCCGGGCGAGAAGGTCCGCTGGGCGATGGACCGCCAGGTCCGGATGGTCGCGGGTTCGCTGGTGCTGGCCGGCGTGGTGATCGACCTGGCCGTGCCGGGCGTGCGCTGGGTGTCGGCCGCGGTGGGCGCGGGCCTGCTGTTCTCGGCGGCCACCAACACCTGCGCGATGGGCGCGATGCTCGGCAAACTGCCGTACAACCGTCCGCGCAACTCGGGCGCCGCGTTCCAGGCGACGCTGGCCGCCCTGCACGGCGGCAAGTGACCTACGGGTCGGCGACTGCCGAAGCGGTCGGCGTCCGCCCTGGACGTCGGCCCGTGCCCGGCGGTGAGTGAACTCGGCCCTCGGCGCCGCCCGTTGTCGTCACGGGCGGCGCCGAGGGCCTACGCGTCTCGTCGTCTCTCGTCGTCTCTCGTCGTCTCTCGTCGTCCGTCGGTCGGGGTCAGCGGCCGGTCGGGGTGCAGGAACCCGCGGCGGGCGCCGCCGGAGCGGCGGGTGTCGCGGGTGCTGCGGTGTCGTGGTGTCCGGCCAGCCAGAAGCCGATCAGCAGGCCGGCGGTGCCAACCACCTTGTGGCGGTTTCGCTTCCACCACGAGGGTGTACCGGCGGCCATGAACCGTAGCTGGGTGAACTCCGGATGTTCGCGGGGCGGGGTGTCTTTGAACAGTCCCATCGCGGATGATCCTCCTCTCGCGTCGGGGAGGTCATGACCATACGCGGGGAGCACACGGGCCGCAGGTGATTAATCCCGAATCCGGGCTCCCCGCGCGCCCCTCGCGCCCCCTCCCGCCCATTGCGCCGCCAACCCGCGAACCGGTCACCGCGCGAACCGTCACCGCACGTGCCGCCGTCCCGCGCGCCGTCACCCGCGCGCCGTCACCAGTGCGCGGGCCTGGCGAGTCCGGGGCCGATGCGGGTGGTGGAGTCGCCCTTGGCGGCGTTGAGTTGGGACTGTGTCAGGAACAGCGCGCCGGTCAGGTCCGCACCCCGCAGGTCGGCGTCGCGCAGGTCCGCACCGATCAGGTCGGCGCTGCGCAGGTCGGCGCCGGACAGGTCGGCGGCGATCAGGTAGGCGCCGCGCAGGTTGGCCCCGCGCAGGTCGGTGCCCTTCAGTCGGCCGCCGATCAGGTCCGCGCCGCGGTGGTTGCGCTTCTTGCCGGGCAGCGCGTTGCGGGTCAACTCGCTGGCGCGCAGCAGGAGTTCGCTGGTCTCGGCGCGGATCGCGGGGACGTCGGCGGCGATCAGGGCGGCGGCGTCCCGGCGGGTCAGCTCGTCGATCGCGTCACTCGCGCGGCGCAGCTCGGCGTGCACGGGGCGGGCCCGGGGGAGCTCCAGGGCTTCGGTCAAGTACCAGAGCAGTTCGTGGAGTTGGCGCATCACGGGGAAGGCGTCGAACATCTGCCGGGCAGTGTCGGGGTCTTCGCGCCAGCTGTGCCCGTCGAAGGTGTGCTGGGAGATCTTCTGGCCGGCGCCGAAGCAGTCGAAGACGGTGCAGCCCTGGTAGCCGCGGTCGCGGAGCTTGACGTGGATTCCGCAGCGGTAGTCGGCGTCGAGGTTGCGGCAGGGGGTGCCGGCGTTCTTGTTGGCGGCGAAGTCGGCGGACTTGGCGAAGGGCAGGGCGACGCAGCACAGCCCGAAGCAGGAGGAGCAGTCGGCGAGCAGGTCGAGGCGACGGCCGGTCGGGGCGGGGTGTTGCTGGTCGGTCACGGTGCGGAATCTCCTGCGGGTGGGGGCGGGGCCTGTTCGGAGTCCATTGTCCCTTGACGCGCAGGTGCCTCCGTCCCGGGGGTGAATCGGTCCCGGGGGTGGCGAGGCCGGGGGCCGCCCGGAGGTTCGGGGGCCCCGGGTCGGTCGTGTCATCCATTGCGGGACGTCCGCGCGTCGCCGCTGTCCGGGCGGCCGGGGGCGGCACAGTGGTGGCTGGCGCGCCCGGGCCGGGCGCGGTGGCGGCCGGCAGGACGGCGGGAGGAGCAGCGTGGGCATCACCGGCGACTGGTACAGCGAACTGGGTTCGCACATGCGGTTGGTGGCGGGTCCGGACGGGTCGGTCACGGGGACGTACGTGTCGGCGACGGGCCGGGCGAGCGGCGCGTATCCGCTGGTGGGACGCCTGGTGGCGCCGGCGCAGGCCGGGCACGGGACGGCGGTGGGCTGGACGGTGGCGTGGCACAACGAGCGCGGCGACGCGGGTTCGGTGACGTCGTGGAGCGGCCAGTACCAGCAGAACGGCGCGGAGTGGATCTCGGCGGCCTGGCTGTTGACGCGCTCCGCGGAGGCCCCGGACGAGTGGGAGTCGACGGTGGTCGGGCACGACCTGTTCACCCGGCAGGAGCCCGATCCGGCCCGTCTTGAGGAAGTGCGGCGGTTGGCGCGCCCGCTGCCGCACCCGGTGCCCTGAGCGAGTACCAGCGCCTGCCCCGCCCCGGTCTCCCGGGGCGGGGCAGGCTGGTGGCCGACGGGCTACGGCGAGGGCGCGGACACGCCGGTGGCGGTGAGCTCTGCGGCACCGGTCCACGGCCCGCAGTTGCCGGCTTCGCTCAGCACCCGCAGCCGTAGGTAACGTCCGCTCTTCGCCGGGAAGTTGACGGGTATGGCGGTGGGGGTGTCGGCGAACGTCCCGGTGGCAACGGGGCTGCCCCAAGTGCTGGCGCTGTCGGAGACGTAGCTCTCGTAGGCACCGATGCGGCCGTTGACGCCGCCGTCCCGGCGGGGCAGCCAGGTGGGGCCGACGCCGTAGCGGGCGCCGAGGTCGATCCGGATCTCGTGCGGCAGCGGGGTGGCGGTAGTGGACAACCGGGTGTGCCAGAGGGTGCCGCTGCTGCCGTCGACGGCGTTGGCGGCGGCCCCGTTCTCCGCCGCGGTCTCCTGACTGTCTGCCGACACTACCCTCCAATTGGCCTGCGGGATGGGCCCGTTGGTGGTTTCTGCGGTTCCGGTGGGCAGGGTGAGGCCGGTGGCGGTGACGTTGAAGGCGCTGCTGACGGCGTGGTTGCCGGCCTTGATCCAGAGGGTGCCGACCCGGTCGGCGGGGTCGAAGTACCAGCCGGTGTTCGCGTCGTCGTACGCGGCCTTGCCGGCCAGCTTGGTGAGCACGGTCGTCCCGACCGTGAAGCCGCTCGGCGCGGCGGCCGCGTGCACGGTGAATTCGTAGTCGCGTGCGGCGAGTTGGCCGTTGTAGCCGCCGTTGGGCGCGGGCCGGTTGGATCCGGGTGGCGGCCCCGCCGCAGGTGGTGACGGTGAAGCTGACGCCGGTGACGCCGGTGGCGTTGCCGGCGGCGGCGCAGGCCGACCACCGCGAGCAGTGTCGCCGGCATCAGCGTGGTCGCGGTGGGGCACCGGCCGGCCCGTGCGGGTCAGTGCGGTGAGGTCCGTGGGGCGGGGCGCATCGGGATTCCTCCTGAGCGGGCGGACGGACAGTGCGCGGCGCGTCGCCGGGCCGGACCTGCGGGGTGCTGGAGGTGCGCCAAGTCGTCTGCGGGGACGCTTGGTTGAACGTCGGATCCGATCCAACAAGTTGACCTGCACACGTCGCAGCAGCAAGCGAGCCATGGCGTCGAGCGTGCGTTCAAGCCTCGTTCGACGCAGTTTTGTGCACAGTGCGCAGGCCGTTTGTGCGGACCGTCCGGGTCGCGGCGGGACCCGTCGGCCGGGTGTGCGGAAATGGCGGCAGACGTTCGCCTGCGCGAAAGATCCCTTTGTCCGGGCGCATGCCCGGCTTGGCCACAACGTTGGCATGCGAGTCGCCATCGTCACCGAATCCTTCCCGCCCGAGGTCAACGGCGTGGCCCACAGCGTGCTGCGGGCCGCCGAACACCTCGTCCGGCGGGGTCACCAGCCACTGGTGATCACGCCCGCGCCGGCCCGGGGCGCGCACTGCCCGCCGCAGTCCTTCGGCCCGGACCGGGAACCGCTGCCGGTGGTGCGCATTCCCTCCGTTCCGCTGCCCCGCTACCCCCAGGTGCGCATCGCGCTGCCCAGCCGCCGGCTCGCCGCCGCACTCACCGCCCACCGGCCGGACGTGGTCCACCTCGCCAGCCCGTTCGTGCTCGGTGCGCGCGCCGCCAGGATCACCGAGCGCCTCGACCTGCCGACGGTGGCCGTCTACCAGACCGACCTCGCCGGGTACGCGCAGGCGTACCGGATGGGACGCGGGCTCGGCTCGGCGCTCGCCTGGGCGCGGATCCGCTCCGTGCACCGCTCCGCCGCGCGCAACCTCGCCCCGTCCACCCCCGCCGCCCAGGACCTCACCGCGCACGGCGTGCGCAACGTCCGGATCTGGGCGCGCGGCGTCGACTCCGCGCGCTTCCACCCCGAGCACCGCGACGAGGCGCTGCACCGCGCGCTGGCCCCCGGCGGCGAGGTCCTGGTCGGCTACGTCGGCCGGCTCGCCCCCGAGAAGCGCGTCGATCTGCTCGCCGAGACCTCCCGGCTGCCCGGGGTGCGGGTGGTGGTGATCGGCGACGGGCCGAGCGCGCCCGCGTTGAAGGCCGCGATGCCCGGCGCGGTCTTCCTCGGCCGCCGCACCGGCGCCGAACTCGCGCGCTGCTTCGCCTCGTTGGACGTGTTCGTGCACACCGGCCCGCTGGAGACCTTCTGCCAGACCATCCAGGAGGCGATGGCCAGCGGCGTCCCCGTGGTCGCCCCCGCCGTCGGCGGCCCGCTGGACCTGGTCGGCCACCACCGCACCGGCCTGCTGGTCGCCCCCCGCGACGCCGGAGCCGTCGCCCGCGCCGTCGCCACCCTCGCGGCCGCCCCCGACCTCCGCACCCACTACGGTGCCGCCGGCCGCGCCGACGTCACCGACCGCACCTGGGAAGCGGTCGGCGACCAGCTCATCCGGCACTACCAGGACGTCCTCGCCGAGCACCGCGCCCGACCGGCCGACACGCCCGGCAGGACCAAACGGAAAACGCTTTCCCGTTCCTCCGACGCCGTGTCTTCCTCCGTCTCCGTGCCCTCCACGCCCTCCGCGCCCTCGGTGGCCCCTTCCCCGGGCGACCTCCCGGCGATACCGGCACCCCGTTCGCCCGACACCGCACCCGTCCTGCCGGCTTCGGCCACCGCGTCTGCCGTCGCGCCCGCACCGGCGGCCGGTGAACTGGTCGAGGAGCAGCCGGCGTGAACGGAGGACTGCGCATCGTCCGGGTGGCGAACTTCGTCACCCCGGTCTCCGGCGGCCTGCGGACCGCACTGCGGCACCTCGGCGCCGGCTACCTGGCATCGGGCCACCAGCCGGTGCTGATCGTCCCCGGGGCGCGTCGCAGCGACGAGTGGACGGAGCAGGGCCGGGTGATCACGCTGCCCGGCCCCCCGATGCCGGGCAGCGGCGGCTACCGGGTCCTCCGGGACCGGAGTCAAGTGACAGCCGTCCTCGACGAGTTGGCCCCCGACCGGCTGGAGGTCTCGGACCGCACCACACTGCGCTGGACGGGTGCCTGGGCGAAGGCGCACGGAGTGCGGTCGATGATGGTCTCGCACGAGAGCGCCACCGGCGTCCTCGGCACCTGGGGCCTGCCCCCACGCCTGGCGCGCCGCCTCGCCGACCGGCTCAACTCCCTTACGGCGCAGGCCTATGACACGGTGCTGTGCACGACGGCGTGGGCGGCCGAGGAGTTCGAGCGGATCGGCGCCGCCAACCTCGCCCAGGCGCCACTGGGCGTCGACCTGACGACCATGCACCCCGACCGCCGTGACCCGGCCCTGCGGGCCCGGCTGGCCGGGCCGCACCAGGTCCTGCTGGTGATGTGCTCACGGCTGTCGGCCGAGAAGCGCCCGGAACGGGCCCTCCAGGCACTGGCAGAACTCCGCCGCCGCCACCGCGTCCCCGCCGTACTGGCCGTCGCCGGAACGGGACCCCTGCGCGCCCGCCTGGAACGCCAGGCCGCCGAACTGCGGCTGCCCGTGCGATTCCTCGGCCACCTCGCCGAACGCTCCGACGTGGCCGCCCTGTTGGCGACCGCCGACGCGGTGATCGCCCCCGGCCCGGTGGAAACCTTCGGCCTGGCCGCACTCGAAACCCTGGCCTGCGGCACCCCCGTCGCCGTCAGCCGCTCCTCCGCCCTCCCCCAGGTCGTCGGCCCGGCAGGCCTCGCAGCCGCCGACACCGGCAGCGGGTTCGCCGACGCCGTGACGCAGCTCCTGACCCGCCCCGAACCCGAACGCCGCGCCACCGCCCGCACCCGCGCCGAACAGTTCAGCTGGAACGCCGCCACCACCGCCTTCCTCACCGCCCACCACGCAGCCACCGCACCAGCCCCCGACCGCTCACGCGTGGGGGGGCACGCAGCGACCCCAACCACCCCAAACCCGCACGCCGTACCACCACACGCACCCGCCCCGAACAGCCCACCCGGAGCCTCACCACCACCGCCTTCCTCACTCCCCACCGCACCAGCCGCCGCCCCCGCCGCCCACCACCTCACACCCTGACCCCCACCGGCCCCCGCCCCCGACCGCTCACGCGTGGGGGGCACGCAGCGACCCCAACCACCCCAAACCCGCACGCCGCGCCACCACACGCACCCGCGCCGAACAGTCCAACCGGAGCCTCGCCACCACCGCCTTGCTCACCAGCCGCCGACCCCCACGTCGACCGCCCGCCACCGCCCCGCCTCGTGCGGCAGCACGCAGCGGCCCCAGCCACCCACCACCGGCCGCCGCTACTCCCGTCCCCGTGCGCGACCACCAACGCCCCCCAACCCGCGCCCACTTCGCACGCACCGACGTCGCCGCCCACCACCGACCCAACCCTATGCGGTGGCGCGCGATGGCCGTACCCACCCGCGCTCCGCCACCCTGGCCGCAACACGCGACCACCGGCCCGCCACCCCGGACCGCGCTCCGCATCCGTCAGTCCTGCCGCCCACCACCCCACGCCTCAGCGCCCGCCGAGGAGGCATCACCGACCCCCCAACCCACCGCCGGCCACCCCGCCCACACACACATCACCCGACCGCCAACTCCGCCAACTTCGTCGCCCACCACACCCAGCCGCCGGCTCCCCCGCCCGGCCGACCGCCACCGCCCCCACCCCCACCCCCGCCCCCGCCTCATGCGGAGGCACGCAGCGGCCCCAAGCACCCACCACCCGCTGCCCCATCCTCGTAAGCGACCACCAACTCGCCGCTACCGCCCTCCACTTCGCACCCGCCAGCCTTACCGACCACCACACCCGCCACCGGCTCCCCGTCCGACCGCCCGCTGCCGATCCCGCCTCGGACCGTGGTGCGGACGTGGTGCGGAGCAGCCCAACCACCCACCACCGGTCGCCTCTTCTCCCACTCCACCGCCCCGCGCCACAACGCCCGGCCGCCAACTCCTCCCGCCGTCGCCTCCACCACGCCATCCAGCCCGCAGCGACCTCGGGGAAATCCGCACCCACACAACCAATCGCCATCCGGCACGCCACAGCGCCCAGCCCGTCGGCCCCACCCTCCCCACCCACCACCCGCACCAGCGTCATCGGGCATCACCTCCTCCACCCCGCCAGCATCACCGATCCCACCTCGTCATCGGCCGCAACTACCACCAACTACCCGCCCCTACACGGCGTTCCGCGCGTCCCGGCCCATCACAGGACCGCCCCACGCCACCCCGCCCAGCCCCGCAGCGCCCCCAACCACCCACTGCTCCGCAGCACTCGGCACCCCCACCCCCCTCACATCACACTCCCGACCCTCCCGCCTTGGCACACGCCAGACCCCAACTCCCCACTCCCCCACCGCACTCCACACCCATCCCCGGCCCCACTGGAGGGACGTGATGACGGTTCGGTTCGCGGCGCTCGGCGACTCCCTCACCGAGGGCGTCGGCGACCCCGTTCCCGGCGGTTGGCGAGGCTGGGCGGCGTTGCTCGCACCCAGCCTGTCGCCCGACCCCGTGGACTTCCGCAACCTCGCCAACAGCGGCGCACTCAGCCGCGACCTGCTGGTCTCCCAACTGCCCACCGCCCTCGCGCTGCGCCCGCAGTATGCGGCGGTCGTGGTCGGCGGCAACGACACCCTGCGCGCCTCCTTCGACCTAGATCTGACGGCACGTCAATTCGCGGCGATTCTCTCCTCGTTGACGGTCACGGGCACCGTCCCGCTCACCGCCTGCCTGCCCGACCCCGGCAGGCTGCTGCGGCTGCCGGCGCCGCTCGCACGTCCGTTGGCGCGCCGGATGCGCGGCGTGAACGCGGTCGTCCATGCGCTGTCCGATCACCACCACGCCGTCCACCTGCACCTCGCGGACCTTCCGTGGACCGAGCAGCGCGGCCTGCTGAGCGTGGACCGACTCCATCCCAGCGCCGCCGGGCACCAGTTGATCGCGCGCGGCTTCCACACCCTGCTCGCCGAGACCGGCCACCCGGTGGGCCCGCCGCCCGCCGAACTCCCCACCCGCACGCACGGTCCGGGCGCGGACCTGTGGTGGATGGCCACTCGCGGCACCCGCTGGGTCGCGGCCCGCTCCACCGATCTACTGCCCGGCCTGTTCGCTCTCGCCGCAATGGAGGCCCGCCACCTGCTGCGCGGCTCGGCCCGCCGCCTCGACCGCGCCGACGCCCAAGCCACCGCCGCCATCATCACCCGCCTCACCACGCCCAACACCCCCCAGCCCAGCCCCACCCCCCAACCCAACCCCACCCCTCGGCCCGCACCACCCACCGCGAACAACTCCCCCGCCGGCTAGGGTTCGGTCCGGCGGATCTTGACAGGGCACACCGCAGTAGGCTGGGGCAGTGCTGCTCCCGACCGTCCCACGTGCCCGCCTGCGTTCCTCCGATCGGCCGGCCATCGACACGCCGTTCGGCCCGCTGACCTTCACCACGGCGATCGGGAACACCAGCCTTCCGCCGCAGCCCGATGAGCTGTTCCAACTGCCGGGTGACCGCACGCTCGCCCGCTGGGTGACTCCCGGGGCCCGCGTCGAGCTGCTGCTGACCCCGTTCGATCCCGAGCTCGACCCCGAGAACTGGGGGCCACTGATCGACTGCCGCGCGGCGGTCTGGCGAATCGACGCCCTCACACCGCTCGGGCGAGTGCAGTTCGCGGCAGGGCTTCCGGAGGGTGCCGACGGGGGGTACGACGGGGGGCAGGCGCTGGCTGCTGTCACGGTGGAGAACGAGACGACCCGGCTCACTGTCGGAGGCAGCGACGAGGAGGCGATCTGCTGGGCCGCCGACGCAGGAGAGGTGCCCCGGCGGTGGGCTGCGCTGATCGACGAGGTGCACAACCACTCGTGCAGCACGTGGGGCGTGGACTACGGCCGCTACCGCGGCATGTCCTGGACGCTGCCCCCGCTGGAGGCCGGCGACCACTGTGAACTCCCCGTCGTTGCCGCCTGGGCCCCGGCCGCCGACGAGAGTGAGAACACCTGGTACGCCGTCATGTCATCGCCAACGGTGGTGCTGAGGCAGGTCACTGCCGAGCCGGAGAAGCAGGCCGATACTCCGGACGCGGGCTGATCACGGTCCGAGCCAGCGGCGTATCGACGCGACGGTGACGGTTCCGTGGAGGACGTAGGCACGCATACCGCGGACCGGCCTCGTATCGTGACCGGGTGACTCGCAACGTGATCCACCGCCGGGCCCTCGAAGCAGCGGCTGCCGACGCCCGCCTGGCCGTGGTGGAGCTTGACGGCGCAGGTGAGTGGCTGGCCTCGGCCGGCCCCACGCTGACGGAGCCGTTCGGCGCCGAGGTCTGGGTCTTCGACGAGGATCTCTCGCGGGTCCTGCTGGTCGAGAACCGCTGGCGAGGCCTGGTGCCGCCGGGCGGGCGGGTCGAACCCGGGGAGACGCCCAAGGAGGGCGCGATCCGTGAGCTGTTCGAGGAGACCGGTCTGCGAGTCGAACCGTTCCCGGAGCCGGCCATGGTCGCAGTCCGCTGCTATCGCCCCGGGGGGACCGTCACACTCGGGCTGTCCTACACCGCGGTGGTCGACGCCGCGGCGCCCCTCACCGCCGAGAGCGGCCAGCCGGTGGCCTGGATGAGCCTGCACCAGGACTGGGAGAGCCACTTCCCGGGGGATCCGACCCGCATGCGCCGTCATGCCGAGCGGATCGCTCGCACCACCCGCGGCTGACCGCGCCACGGCCCGATCCGCCGACGAAACCCGGGCCCACAGGTCTCGACGAACCGCCGATCGCTCGCCAGAAACGGGATTCGCGTGCCTTCCGCAGCCGGGTCCCGGTCGGCCTGGACGCGCAGAAGTCCGGGATCGTCCGGAATGGCCGCGAGGCGCTCGAAGCCGCCGCCCGCCACTCGCCCGCTCGTCCCCGCGCCGAGCGGCCTGCGCTCGCTGCCCTGCCGCTCATGCCCGACAGCGCGAGCCCCCCCCCAGACACCATGTTCGAGCGGCTCCTGTGCTGCGTCTGCGGCCAGAGCACCGCCGACTCCGACGACTACGTGCTCCTCGGGATCAGCGCCCCCGGCATCCCCACCGAGCAGTGGCTCGGCGCCCACGCGGCACACCTCAACGGCGTCCTCGCCCACGGCTTTTCGGTCGAGGTGCACACGATGCGACCCCAGCCCGATCACGCTCAAGTACCGGGTTTCGACCAGCAGTTGCCGGCGCTCTCGCGCCCGCCCCCGATGCTCCCACAAGCGTCACAGCCACGCCGACAGCGACGACGACGACGCCCAACCTGCCGCCGCGACGGCCCTTCTCGGTGGCCGGAGGTCCGCTCCCGACGCCCCGGGCCGCCGCTCAGCGCTGCTGGCGTTCGGTCCGGCTGTCGAAGTACGCGTCCAGGTAGGCGTCCGGCTCCAGCGTGCTGTCCCGCAGCAACGAGAACACCTCCGCGCCCGCACCCGGCGCGCCGTCGGCACCGAGGCGGTAGGACTGCGCGAGGCCGAGGTACGCGACCCCCGTCTCGGTGGCGTACGTCTCGGCCTCCGCCTCCGCCCGGGCAATCGCGTCGTCGGCCGAGGACGCCTGCCAGAGCGTGATCCGCTCCTCGTAGCTGCGACCGCCCGAAGCCGCCCACTCGAACACGCATCGGACTCCGTACCAGTTCACGCCCGCGTCCGCACCCACGTCCCGCTCCCCGCCCCCACTCCCTTGTGCCGTGCCACGGGAGCATTCTCCCTGCGCGGGTCCGAACGGCGGCCGTCAGGAGGACTTCGGGATCCGGATCACGGCCGAGCCGCGCGTCAGGTCGATCCGACTGCTGTTCGGCGGCGCGCCGTCCTCGTCCTCGTCGCGCATCATCAGCGCCGACTGCCGTTCCTTCAGCTCGTTCTGCTTGCCCGCCGAGAACTGGGCGTGGAGCTGTTCGAACCCGGTCGCCGAGATCTGGCCCTGCCGGTGGCCGGGCCGCCAGGGCAGCAGGCCTGCGCGGCCTGCGCGCAGCAGGATCTGGTCGACCACCGCGAGGGCGGTGAGCAGCAGCACCAGGCCCGGCAGCGTAACGAAGACGATGAACCCCATGGGTCCAGTATCACTGCCGGGCCGGTCGCCGAACAGGGGCCGAGGGCTCCCGTTCGGCCCTCGCGGCGGGACACCGGGGGCGGGGCCCGGTCGTGCCGTACCGGCCGGGCGGCGGGGGCGCGTCGTAGCATCGCCCTCGGATCACCGTTCGCATCCCGCTGGAAGGCAGTGAGCATGGACGTCGGTTTCGTCGGTCTGGGCGCGATGGGTCGGGCGATGGCGCGTCGACTGCTGGACGCGGGGCATTCGGTGCGGGTGTGGAACCGCTCGCCCGAGCCGGTGGCGGAGCTGGTCGCGGACGGGGCGTCGGCGGCGCAAACGCTCGCGGAAGCGTTCGGCGCGGAGGTGACGATCTCCATGCTGGCGGACGACCGGGTGGTCGAACGCCTTTTGCTGAACGACGAGTTGCTGTCCTCGGCGCGGGCGGCGGTGCACGTCAACATGGCCACCGTCTCGCCGGGACTGGCGCGCCGTGCCGCCGAGTTGCACGCGCAGCACGGTCTCGGGTACATCGCGGCGCCGGTGCTGGGCCGGTCGGACGCGGCGGCGGCCGGGAATCTGAACATCCTGGCGGCCGGTCCGGCCGCCGAACTCGACTGGGTGGCACCGCTGTTCGACGCGATGGGCCGCCGCACCTGGCATCTCGGCGAGGACCCGGCGGCCTCGAACGTGGCGAAGATCAGCGCCAACTTCCTTCTGGTGTCGGCGATCGAGGCGTTCTCGGAGGCCGCGGTGCTCGCCGAGACGAACGGGCTCGACCCGGCCGCGCTGCTCGATGTCCTCACCAACTCCCTGTTCCCGGGCCCGGTTTACGCCGGCTACGGCGCGATGATCACCGAACGCTCCTTCGTCCCGGCCGGGTTCCGCCTGGCACTCGGGCTGAAGGACGTGAACCTCGCCCTGGAGACCGCCGCCGGCGCCAACGCCCCGCTCCCGCTGGCCTCGCTGCTTCGCGACTCCCTGCTCCAGGCCATCGCCCACGGCCACGGTGAGAGCGACCTCGCCGCGATCTCCACCGCCTCCCGCACGCGGGCCGCCATCTGACGCCCGCCGAGCCGCGGTCCCACGAGCCCACCACCCCTCTTTTCGTCGTATTGACGACAATGACTGTCTCGCCTTATCGTCATCAAGACGAAAAGAGAGGACGGTCACGACGCCATGGCCGACATCACCCGCCGCTTCGGCTTCCGCCACCTGCGTTCCGCCCCCACCAGCCACATCCGCCACCTGCGGGGCGGGCAGGTCGCCCACGAGGGCACCGGGCTCGCCTTCTGGTTCCGGCCGCTCACCGCCGCGATATCCGAAGTACCGGCGGACGACCGCGAGTTGGCGATGATGTTCCACGCCCGTACGGCCGACTTCCAGGACCTCGCGGTCCAGGCCACCGTCACCTATCGGATCAGCGACCCGACGGTCGCCGCCACCCGCCTGGACTTCGGCATCGACCCCGACACCGGCGCGTGGCGGGCCGAACCGCTCGCCCAGCTCGCCACCCTGCTCACCGAGACCGCCCAGCAGCACGCCCTCCAGCTGATCGCCCGAACCCCCCTGGCAAACACCCTGGTTGACGGTGTGGCGGCGGTCCGCGAACGGATCGCCGAGGGGCTGGCCGGCGAACCCCGGCTGGGCGAGATCGGGCTGACGGTGCTGGCGGTCCGCGTCACCGCCGTCCGGCCCGAGGCCGAGATGGAGCGGGCGCTGCGCACCCCCGCCCGCGAGCAGGTGCAGCAGGAGGCGGACCGGGCCACCTACGAGCGTCGCGCGGTCGCGGTCGAGCGGGAGCGCACCATCGCCGAGAACGAACTCGCCAGCCGGATCGAACTGGCACGCCGCGAAGAGGAGTTGGTGACCCAGCAGGGCGCGAACGCGCGTCGCGAGGCGGAACAGAAGGCGGCCTCGGACGCGATCCGCACCGACGCCGAGGCGGCCCGCCGCACCCGGCTGGCGGTCGCGGAGGCCGAGGCAGCAGGCACCCTGGCCGTACAACAGGCCGAGGCGGCACGGTCGTTGGGCGAGGCGAAGGCCGCCGCCGAGGCGGCGTGGCTGACGGCGCACCAGCAGGCCGGACCGGAGGTCCTGCAGGCGCTGGCCCTGATCCGGCTGGCCGAGCACCTGCCCCGGATCGACAGCATCACCCTCACCCCGGACGTCCTGACCGGCCTGCTCACCCGCCTGTCCACGCCGACCACACCGCCCGCCCCACCCTCCATCGCGCCGTCCACCTCGCGGTCCGCCACGCCGTCCACCTCGCGGTCCGCCACGCCGTCCACCGCCCCGACGGGCAGCGCGGATCGGCCGGTCCGATGAGTCTCGCGCCGCGCGTGGTGCTGGTCCACCGCCGCACCGAGTACCAGGAGTTGATCGCGCACCACGGCACGCACGGCCAGGCGGAGTTCTTCCTCGCCGGCCGCGGCCGTTCGCTCGACGAGGCGGAGCAGCGGCACGACCTCGCGCGGGCCGCGCTGGCGGAGGTGTCGGCGGCGGTGCCGCTGGACTGGCGGCAGACCCGGGTGGAACGGGCGGACCTGGACCGGTTCCTGTTCGGACCGGAGGACCTGGTGGTGGTGGTCGGCCAGGACGGGCTGGTCGCCAACACCGCCAAGTACCTGTCGGGACAGCCGGTGATCGGCATCGACGCGGAACCGGGCCGCAACCCGGGCGTGCTGGTGCGCCACCGCCCGGGCCGGGCCGGGCAGTTGCTGCGGGCTGCCGTCGGGCCGGGCACGGAGGGGAGGTTGGAGGCGCGCACCATGGTGGAGGCGGTGGCGGACGACACCCAGCGGCTGCTGGCGCTGAACGAGATCTACTTCGGGCAGGCCGGTCACCAGACCGCCCGCTACCGGCTGTCCGCGCCCGGCGGCGCGGCGGAGTCGCAGGCGTCCTCGGGGGTGCTGGTCGGCACCGGCACCGGCGCGACGGGGTGGTGCCGTTCGGCGTGGCTGGAGCGGTCGAGCCGGCTGCCGCTGCCCGGGCCGACGGCGGCGCAGCTGTCCTGGTTCGTCCGCGAGGCGTGGCCGTCGCCGGTCACCGGCACCTCCCGGGTCGAGGGCCTGCTGGATGCCGAGCAGCAACTCGCCCTCACGGTGGAGTCGGAGCGGCTGGTGGCGTTCGGCGACGGCATCGAGTCCGACGCGCTGTACCTCACCTGGGGCCAGACCGTCCGGGTCGGCCCGGCCGCGCAACGCCTCCACCTGCTGACCTGAACCCCCGCCCGCGGAGCCCGGCCCGCCCAACGCCTCCGCCCACAGCGCCCGGCCGGCCCACCCCCACCACGCAGCGCGCCACCGCACCACGCAGCGCGCCACCGCCGGCATGGCACCGCCACCACCACCGCCGGCACGGCACCGGCGCCGCCGCGCCCGCCGTCCGGGAGCGACCGTCGGCGGGGCGCTGCCTAGGATGGAAAGAACGACGGGAAGGAGGTCCTGCCATGGCCCGACGATTCGCTCTCACCTTCCCCGGCGAGACCGGGGGCCACGCGAAGCAGGACGTGGTGGTGGTCGAGGCGACCGGCACCCGGGGCCCCGGCGGGCACCCGGTGTACGCGGATGCGTCCGGCATCGTGCAGGCCGAGATCAGTGACGCCGGCGAGGTCCGGATGATGGCCAGCGGCGGCCACCAGACGCCCCGAACGCCGATGCACGCCGAGCCGCTGCCCTGACCCCGGGCGTTCCCCTCCACCAACGGGAAAGCGCTTACCGACTGCCTCCGGTAAGCGCTTTCCCGCTACGCCCTGTCAATCGCACCCGCAAGCCGCGTCACCAGCGCGGGTGAACCTGCGCCCGCAGCTTCCGGTCGTACAGGTCCCGCACGGCGGCGAGGGTCTGCGGCGGCAGCGGCGACAGCGCGGCCGTCTCGGCGTTGGCCCGGGCCTGCTCGGGGTTGCGGGCCCCGGGGATGACGGTGGTGACGCCGGGCTGCTGGACGATCCAGCGCAGCGCGGTCTGCGCGGAGGTGGCGCCGGGCGGGGCGAGGCGGGCGAATTCGTCGGCGGCCTCGATGCCGGTCTCGAAGTCGACGCCGGAGAAGGTCTCGCCCTGGTCGAAGGCGGAGCCGTCCCGGTTGTAGGTGCGGTGGTCGTCCGTGCCGAACAGGGTGTCCTTGGTGTACTTGCCGGACAGCAGGCCGGACGCCAGCGGCACGCGGGCGATGATGCCGACGCCGGCCTTCTCGGCGGCGGGCAGCACCTCGTCCAGCGGCTTCAGCCGGAACGGGTTGAGGATGATCTGGACGCTGGCGACGCCGGGCCGGGCGATCGCGGTCAGCGCCTCGGCGCAGGTCTCCACGCTGACGCCGTACGCGGCGGTACGGCCCTCCTCGACCAGGGTGTCGAGCGCGTCGAACACCTCGTCGCTGGAGTACACCGGAGTGGGCGGGCAGTGCAGCTGCACCAGATCAAGCCGGTCCACACCCAGGTTGCGGCGCGAACGGTCGGTCCACTCGCGGAAGTTGGCGAGGGTGTAGTTCTCCGGCAACTGCGGCAGTCGGCGCCCGAGCTTGGTGGCGACCGTCAGGCCTTCGTTCTGGCGGGACTTCAGGAAACGGCCGATCAACTGCTCGCTACGGCCGTCCCCGTAGACGTCGGCGGTGTCGAAGAACGTCACCCCGGCGTCGGCGGCCGCGTCCAGCACCGCCAGTGCGTCGTCCTCCAGCACGACGCCCCAGTCGGCGCCCAGCTGCCACGTCCCGAGACCCACCACCGACACCGGACGCCCGGTCCGGCCAAGTACACGCTGTTCCATGCGCCGAGCCTGCCACACCGCCCGCCGCGGCCCAACCCCCGACACTCCCCCACCCGGCACCCCGGCCCCGGCTCCGCCCCGGCCCGGCCCTGGCGCACCCGCATGACGGGCGGCGGAAAACACAGCAGGGGCCGGATCCCGGGGATCCGGCCCCTGCCCTGCAACTGACCCGAAACCGACCTGCGGCACGGCCGCGCAGCCGGCCCACTCGCCCGCCCGCCGATGCGAACGGAGCGCCCGGGCGAACGGACAGGCGAACGTCAGACGTTGACGCCGTAGTCCAGCGCGATGCCGCGCAGGCCGGAGGCGTAGCCCTGGCCGATGGCGCGGAACTTCCACTCGGCGCCGTAGCGGTAGAGCTCGCCGAAGACCATGGCGGTCTCGGTGGACGCGTCCTCGGACAGGTCGTAGCGGGCGACCTCGCTGCCGTCGGCCTCGTTGACGACCCGGATGAAGGCGTTGCGGACCTGGCCGAAGCTCTGGCGGCGCTGCTCGGCGTCGTAGATCGACACCGGGAAGACGACCTTGGCGACCTGCGGCGGAACGGCCGACAGGTCGACCTTGATCTGCTCGTCGTCGCCGTCGCCGCCACCGGTGAGGTTGTCGCCGCTGTGTTCGACCGAACCCTCGGGGCTGCGCAGGTTGTTGTAGAAGACGAAGTGCTGGTCGCTGAGGACCCGGCCGGCCTCGTTGCACAGCAGCGCGCTGGCGTCGAGGTCGAAGTCGGCGCCCGTGGTGGCCCGAACGTCCCAGCCGAGGCCGACGATGACGGCGGTGAGCCCCGGGGCCTCCTTCGTCAGCGAGACGTTTCCGCCCTTGGCGAGCGAGACTCCCATGTTGCCCTCCTGTGGTATCCCCGTGCCGGGCCCGGCAGTTCGGCCCGGCGGCCGGCCCCCGGCCGCTTCCGCAGGCCCGGGCCCCGGATTGAATCTACAGCACTGTAGATCCGGACGGAATCCGCCCGTCACACCCGGTCCACCCCGATCACCCCGATCACCCCGATCACCCCGATCACCCCGGCCCGGCCCGGCCCGGTCACCCCGGCCCGCCCCACCCCGATCACCCCGGCCCGCCCTGCCCCGGTCACGTGGGCTCTCGGCCCGGCCGCGCCGCGCCGGGGCCGCGTTCCGGCGTCGGCCGGCACCCCGGGCATACCCTTTCCGACGGAGGTGCCCGAGATGAGCGAAGACACGACGATCCCCGGTATCGACCCGGCGGTGCCGCCCAGTGGCGACGGCTGCGTGGAGTGCCTGGCCGGTGAGGGCCAGGGCTGGTGGTTCCATCTGCGCCGGTGTGCGGCGTGCGGACACATCGGATGCTGCGACTCCTCGCCGTCCCAGCACGCCAGCGCGCACGCCCGCTCGGCCGGCCACCCGTTCCTGACCAGTTTCGAACCGGGTGAGGACTGGTTCTGGAACACCGAGACCGAGCAGTTCTACGAGGGCCCGCCGCTGGTCGGCCCGTCCGCGCACCCGGTCACCCAGCCCACTCCCGGGCCGGCCGGCCACGTCCCGATCGACTGGCAGCAGCGCCTGCGCTGACACGCACCACCCCGCAGAGAACAGCTGCAGCGACCGACCGTACCCGGCCCACCACCCGTGCCGGGTACGGTCGGTTGTGGTGCCGGTCGGCAGCAGACGCGGAAGGGGCGGGAACGTGGACGCGCAGCAGTGGGAGACGGTGCGGCGGCTGGCGGCGTGGCTGGCCGAGGGCAGCAGTCAACCCCCGGAGATGCAACGGGTGTTGCAGTGTCTGAAGATCAGCGAGGAGGCCGGCGAGGTGGCCGAGGCGGTGATCGGCGCGCTCGGTCAGAACCCGCGCAAGGGCTTCTCGCACACCTGGGACGACGTCGCGGGCGAGCTGTGCGACGTGGTGATCACCGCGATGGTCGCGCTGTACCGGGTGCATCCGGATCCGGCCGCCGCGTTCGACGCGCACCTGGCCAAGGTCGCGGCGCGCGCCCTGCCGGAGGCTTCGAGGTAGGACCTCAGCGGTGCCCGACGACGAACAGCAGGCCGACGAAGCCGGCGAACAGGTGGGTGCCCACGATGTAGATCAGCGCGCGGATCATCATCTGCTTGCGGCGCGCCTTCTCCTCGCGCACGGCGTCGCTGCTCATACCGGTCCTCCTGTCGCCCCGTCGTCCTGTCGCCCTGCCGGTCTGTCGTCCTGTCGCCCTGCCGGTCTGTCGTCCTGTCGCCCTGCCGGTCTGTCGTCCTGCCGCCCTGCCGGTCTGTCGTCCTGCCGCCCTGCCGGTCTGCCGTTCGCGACCTGTCCGGCAACCCATGAAGGGTAGCCCGGCACGGGCCCGTGGCGGAGATCACGGGGCGCTTGGGGGCACCTACGGTGGCGTAGGTCACTTCACAAGGTGAACTATCTCCTCCATGGCCGACTACCAGGAGACCCCCGACCTCACTTCGTACGCCGCACTCGGTGACAGTTTCACCGAGGGCCTGAACGACCCCGGCCCGGACGGACAGTTCGCCGGGTGGGCCGACCGGCTCGCCGGGATACTGGCCGAGCGCCGGCCCGGGTCCGACTTCCGGTACGCCAACCTGGCCGTGCGCGGCCGCCTGCTGGACCAGATCGTCACCGAGCAGGTCCCGAAGGTCCGCCAACTCCAACCCGAACTGGTCACGTTGTGCGCCGGCGGCAACGACATCCTGCGACCGGGCAGCGACCCGGACCTGATCGCCGAGCACTTCGAGGCGGCCGTCCTGGAGCTGCGCGAGCACGCCGGCCAGGTGCTGATCTGCACCGGCTTCGACACCCGCAACGTGCCGGTGCTGCGCCACCTGCGCGGCAAGGTCGCGACCTACAACTCGCACCTGTGGGCGATCGCCGACCGCAACGGGCTCGCCGTCGCGGACCTGTGGTCGCTGCGCGCGGTGCACGACCGGCGCGCCTGGTCGGACGACCGGCTGCACCTGTCGCCGGAGGGCCACCAGCGGGTGGCGCTGCTCGCGGGGCGGGCCCTCGGCCTGGCCGAGCTCGACGACCCCGAGGCCGCCTGGCCGCCCGCGCCGGTCACCACCCCGGCCGAGCAGCGCCGGGAGAACCTCCAGTGGGCGCGCACCTTCCTGCTGCCGTGGGTCGGCCGCCGGCTGCGCGGCGAATCGTCGGGCGACCACGTCGAGGCGAAGCGCCCGGAGCTGCTCCCGCTCTGACCGACAGCCCCGCGCCGATCGGCATCCCCGTCCGAGACGCAAACGCGCCCGAAACGCACACGCGCCCGAGACGCAAGCGCGCCCGGAACGTGTCCGGACACCACTGCGGGCCGCTCCGCCCCCACGCGGATGCGGCCCGCAGACCCCAGGTGAGACCCCTGCCTCGCCCTACTCGACGATCAGCTCCACCGGAACGTTCCCGCTGATCGCCTTCGAGTACGGGCAGACCTGGTGGGCCTGCTCGACCAGCTGCTCACCGGTCTCGCCGGCCAGCGCGTCCGGCAGCTCCACCCGGATGACGACCGCGAGGGCGAAGCTGGTCTCGTCCTTGCCGATGGTGACCTCGGCGGTCACCGAGACGTCCGACACGTCGATCTTCGCCTGGCGGGCGACCAGGCCGAGCGCGCCGGAGAAGCAGGCCGCGTAGCCGGCCGCGAACAGCTGCTCGGGGTTGGTGCCCACGCCGTCGCCGCCCAGCGCCGGCGGCAGGGACAGCTTGAGGTCGAGCTTGCCGTCCGAGCTGACGGAGCGTCCGTCGCGGCCGTTCGAGGTGGCAACTGCGGTGTAGAGCGGTTCCATGGCGAGCTCCCTGTCGTCCTGATTCCAGAAGTCCTGTTGGCGGACCGGCGGACCGGCGCGCCGGCGGTGTGGTCCGCCGGCGCCGTCTCCGGCCTGCCCTGCTCCAGAAGTAAAGCACCCAATTCAATTGCACACAACTAAATCGGCCGCGATCGGCCTGCTTGCTACCCTTGGACCATGACCAGGCACGAGCAGAACCGAACCCCGGCGGAGCCCGCCGGGGTTGACGCGACGATGGACGACCTGGCGGCTGCGGGCTCCGACATGCTCCTGCTCGACCAGCAGCTCTGCTTCTCGCTGAACGCCGCCTCGCGCGCGTTCGGCAGCATCTACCGGACGGCGTTGAAGGACCTCGGCCTGACGTATCCCCAGTACCTGGTGATGCTGCTGCTCTGGGAGCACGGCGAGCTCCCCGTCAAGCAGCTCGGCGAGCGCCTGCGCCTGGACTCCGGCACCCTCTCCCCGCTGCTCAAGCGGCTGGAGGCGACGGGGCTGGTGACGCGCGAGCGCAGCGTGCAGGACGAGCGCTCGGTGATCGTCTCGCTCACCGAGGCCGGCCGCGACCTGCGCGAGCCCGCCCGCGCCGTCCCCCGACACATCGGCGCCGCGGCCGGACTCCCGCTCTCCGACCTGCGCACCCTGCGCGAACTCCTCACCCGGCTCACCGCCAACCTCGACGCGGCCGGGGCCTGAACACGGGGACCGAACAGCACAACAGCCGGGGCCTGAGCGACGCGGCGGCCGGGCCTGGACGACGCAGAAGACGCCAGGCCCCGGCCGCCGCGAGGATCAGCGGATCACCGGATCACCGGTGCCGCAGGTACGCCGCCGCCGTCGCGCGCAGCCGCTCGTGCAGGCCGTCGTACGCGCGCGCCCGCCCGAGGACGGACTTCGGCAGCTTGGCGACCATCGTGTAGTTGGTGTCGCAGACGTTCGCGGCGGGTGCCAGCCCGGCCTGGCTGACCAGCTGGTACGCGTCGAGCTGGTCCAGGCCGAGGAGTTCGCCGGTCCAGCCGACCAGGTCGTGCTGACTGATCCGGAACGCGTCCTCCAGCGGGCGGGCGGAGCCGGTGCTGATCAGGTAGTCGTCGTTCTCCAGCCGGGGCCAGGCCGGTCCGCCGCCCTTGATCAGGTCGACGATCACGGTGGTGCGCATGGCCGCCTCGACGGCGGTGCCGCAGACCTCGCCCTCGCCCTGGCGGGCGTGGCCGTCGCCGATGGCCAGCAGGCCGCCGTCGACGTTGACTCCGAAGTAGGCGGTGGTGCCGGCCCGCATCTCGGGGGTGTCCAGGTTGCCGCCGTGCGCGCCGGGTGTGATCGAGGCGAGCACCTCGCCGGCGGCGGGGGCGACGCCGACGGTGCCGTGCATCGGGTCCAGCGGCAGCGCGACGGTGAAGTCGCCGGTGCGGGCCCGGAAGTGGCACAGGCCCGCGGCGACGTCCAGGTCGTAGATCCAGACGCGTTCCTCCAGCGCGGGGTGCAGCATCGCGGTCTGGTGGGTGGCGGTCAACGCGCCGAAGTGCGGGAAGGTGCTGGAGATGCCGTGGTCGCGGGCGGGGGTGATCTCGACGAAGTGCACCGCGAGGACGTCCCCGGGCTCGGCGCCGGCGACGGCGATCGGGCCGGTGACGGGGTTGAGGTACGGGAAGACGCAGACCTGGCTGGGCAGGTCGCCGGTGCCGCGCACCTTGCCGCCGAAGCAGTCCTCGGTGGTCAACTCGACGATGCTGCCGGGCTGGACGGTCGTCAGCGGGGCGCGTCCGCCGAAGGTGTAGGCCCAGTCCTCCGGCGCGGGGGACAGCTGGACGATCTCGGGCAGGGTCACTTGTCGGTCTCCTCGGGGGTGGTGTCGGTGACGGCCAGTCGCGGCTTGCGGCCGGTCAGCATCAGGCCGGCGAGCACGATCCCGCCGATCAACAGCCAGACGAAGCCCAGCCGTTGGGCCGCGATGTTGGCGTTCACGACCACGTAGCCGAGGATCGCGAAGCCGAGCAGCGGCGCGATCAGGTGGCGCCAGTAGTCCTTGCTGCGGTTGCGGATCAGGTAGTGGACGACGACGGCGACGTGCAGCACCAGGAAGGTGGTCAGCGCGCCGAAGTTGACCAGGGTGCTGAGCAGGGTGATCCCGTCGGTGCGCGAGGCCATGTACAGGCCGAGGACCAGCGAGATGCCGGCGGTCAGCAGGGTGGCGTTGACGGGCACCCGGCGGGTGGGGTGGATCTTGGCGAGGAAGCGGGGCAGCTGGCGGTCGCGGGCCATCGCGAACAGCAGGCGCGAGGTGGCGGCCTGGGCGACCAGCGAGTTGGCGAAGCCCCAGGCGACGGCAGTGGACGCGGCGGTCAGGGTGGCCAGCCAGGCGCCGCCGGCGGTGCGGGCGGTGTCGTAGAAGGCGGTGCCGTCGGGGTCGCCGTCGCGGATCAGCGCGGCCGGGTCGGCGACCAGCAGCGACGCCACCCAGGTCTGCACGATGAACAGGGTGCCGGCGAGCAGCAGCGCGGCCACCATCGACCGGCCGATCGCCTTGGTGGAGTCGCGGTTCTCCTCCGAGAGGGTGGAGATGCCGTCGAAGCCGAGGAAGCTGAGCACCGCGATGGAGACGGCGCCGAAGGCCAGGCTCCACGAGAAGGTGTGCGAGTCGTACAGCGGGGTGAAGTCGAAGCCGCGGCCCTTGCCGTTCGCGAGCGCGATCACGCCGACCACCAGGAACAGCGCCAGGACGACGAGTTCGCCGATCAGCACGGCCTTGTTGACCTTGGCGGTGGTCTCGATGCCCAGGTAGTTGACGACGGTGTTGAGCAGCACGAAGCCGATCAGCCACAGCCAGACGGGGACGGACGGCACCAGCGAGTTCATCGCGACGCCGGCGATCAGGTAGAGCAGACCGGGCACCAGGACGTAGTCCAGCAGGATCATCCAGCCGGACAGGAAGCCGACCGGCGCGCCGATGCCGCGTCCCGCGTACGTGTACACCGACCCGGCCATCGGGAAGGCGCGGCTCATCTGGGCGTAGGAGAGGGCGGTGAACATCATCGCCACCATGCCGAGCACGTAGGCGAGGGCGACCATGCCGCCGGAGCCCTGGAAGACGCCGCCGAAGATGCCGAAGGGGGCGATCGGCACCATGAAGACCAGCCCGTAGACGAGCAGGTCGGTGAAGGTCAGGGACCGGCGGAGCTCCTGTTGGTAGCCGAAGTTCTCGATGTTCTGGGGCGCGGGTGTGTCGGTCATGGTGCTCTCTCTCCGTGACGACCCTGCTGATGTGTGGGGGATGCGTGGGGGAGACTGTAGAGCCAAGTATTTCCATATGGAAGGGTTCAGTGGCGGCATTCCACCGACTGAGAAAGCACGCGCTCGGCGGTACCCGCAGGTCAGCGAGGACCGAGCGGCGGCAGGACGGCGAACCCGAGGCCCTCCGCCCGGGCCAGGTGCACGGTGCGCCGCCCACCGCGCAGCAGCCGACCGGCGGCTCGGGTCAGGCCGTGCGGCTCCAGGGCGTGACGCTCGGCGAGCGCCGCGAGCAGTTGGAGTCCCTCGTACAGGCCGACGGCGTACGCGTCCAGGACGGGCGCCCAGGGGCCGCACAGCGCGCGGTGCCGTTCGCCGAGCGACTGCCGGGGCTCCTCGGCCAGGGTGGCGAAGGACGGCATCGCCGCGTACAGCGCCCCGGTGTCGTCGCCGCCGAGCGCGAGCAGGCCGTTCTCCTCCAACGCCCCCGACAGGCGCACCAGTCGGCGGTCGAGTCCGCTGCGCCGCAGGGCCCGGTTGAAGTGCACCAGGTCGCGGCCGATCAGGCTGAGGAGCACGGCGTCGGCACGGGCGGCGCGCAGCGCGTCGAGGAGCGCTTCGACGCCCGGTTCGACGGTGCCGAACGGGATGCGGCGCTCCAGCACGATCCGGGCTCCGGCACGGTCGGCGAGGGTGGCGGCGGCGCGGTGGACGGAGCGCGGCCAGATGTAGTCGTTGCCGATCAACGCCCACCGTCGCAGGTGGTGACCCTCCGTCAGATCTGCGACGGCGTGGGCGAGTTGGGTGGAAGGGTCGACGCCGGTGCAGAGCACGCCGGGGCGGCGGGTGCCGCCTTCGTGCGGCGGCGTGTAGATGTAGGCGATGCGTCCGGCGGCGACGGTTTCGACGGCGCGGTGCACGTCGCTGGTGTGGCAGCCGGCGAGGGCGTCCAGGGCGCCGGCGTCGAGCAGGCGGCGGACTTCGGCGGCCACCGGGTGGGGGGCACCGCCGCCGTCCACCAGGACGAGTTCGAGGGGGCGGTCGTGGATGCCGCCGCGGGCGTTGATCTCGTGCGCGGCGAGCAGCGCGCCGTCGAGTGCGGACGGGCCGGTCAGGCCGAGCGGGCCGGACTGCGGCACGACGAGGCCCACGCGGAACGCGCCGCCCTCCCTGGGGAGGTGCAGCGCGTCGAGCGGGTCGACCAGCCTGGCATCCAGCATCACCAGTGCGAGTATGGTCGGGATGTCGGCCCCGGGAAAGCCCGCGAGGCTCGGGGAGACCTCGGAACGGAGGGTCGGATGACCACGAAGGGTGCGGTCGCCGCGCACGAGGCTGTTCCCGCGGGGACGCCGCCGCTGCTGGTGGAGCTCGTGGCGCTCGCCCATCGGCGGCTCACCTCCGGCCTGGCGGCGGCGCTCGCCGAGGAGGACTGCACGGTCGACCAGTGGCGGGTGATGCGTGCGCTCGCGGACGGCGAGGGCCGGGCGATGGGCGAGTTGGCGCAGGCGCTGCTGATTCCGCAGGCCAGCCTGAGCCGCCTGGTCGACGCCCTCGCGGACGCCGGGCTCGTGTACCGCCGCCAGGACGACCACGACCGCCGCCGGATCACCGCGCACCTCTCCCGTCAGGGCCGCACCCGCCTGGCGCGCCTCGACGCCCTCGCCGCCGCCCACGACGCCGCCGTCCGCACCGCCTGCGGCCTCCCCGACCCGACCGGGCCCCTCACCCGCCTCGCCACCCTCTGAGACCCTCACCGCCCAACCCGCCACCGCCGTCCGCCAGTTGCACCCGACCGGCTCCCACCGCCTCGACTCCGACCAACCCGCCGCCGCCTCAGGCCAGTTGACCCCAAGCGCGCCAACGCCACCCACCCGCCCGCACGCCCAGGCATCCACCCCCCGGCCAACCCGCCACCGCCGTCCGCCAGCTGCGCCCGAACGCCCTCGCGCCGGCTCGAATCCGGCCAACCCGCCGCCACCTCAGGCCAGTTGACCCCAAGCGCGCCAACGCCACCCACGCGCCCGCACGCCCAGCCACCCCACACCGGCCAACCCGCAACCACCATCAACCAGTTGCACCCGACCGCCCTCGCGCCATCTCGGTCCCCGCCGACCGACCACCGCCTCCGGCGAGTTCCGCCGCCTCGCCGGAAGGCCTGCCTGTCAGGCCAGTTGCGCCTCCACGTGGTCGAGCGCCACCCGCACCGCGCCGAGCGCCACCGCGTCCTCGCCCAGCGCCGAGGAGGCGACCCGGGGCGGCATCGGGCAGAGGGTGTCGAGGGCGTGCTGCACGGGGGCCTGGACGAGGTCGTCCGCGCGGGAGAATCCGCCGCCGACGACGACGAGTTCGGGGTCGAAGGCGAGAGCGACGGTCGCCGCGCCGAGCGTGATCGCGTCGAGGAAGCGTCCGATCCGCGCGGTGGCCGATCCGTCCCCGGCCCTCGCGGCAGCGATGAGCGCGGTGACGGCCTGTTCGGAGGATTCCGCGTCGGGGTTGTCGACGAGGTGCCCGGGCGCGGCGTTCCAGCCGATCTCGGGCAGCGCGCCGATCTCGCCGAGCGAGCCGTTGTGGCCGCGTTGCAGGACGCCGCCGTTGAGGACGCCGACGCCCATCCGCATGCCGGCCAGCAGGTAGACGACGTCGTCCACGTCCTGGGCGACGCCGAGCCAGCGTTCGGCGACGGCGGCGAGCCGGCAGTCGTTCTCGACCAGGACGGAGCACGCGAACGTCCGCCCGAGGGAGCGGGCGAGGTGCAGCCCGGTCCATTCGGGGAGTGCGGAGCTGAGCTTGATGCGGCCGTCGCGGTCGACGATGCCGGTGGTGCCTGCGGTGACCGCCCACAGCCGGTCGGCGGCGACGCCCCCGGCCGCGAGCGCCGCCTTCGCCGCGGCGCGGGTCGCCGCCAGCCGGCCCTTGCGCGGGAGTGCCGGGTCGACCTCGATGCGGTGGGTGGCCACCACGTCGCCGTCGAGGTCGGCGAGGACGGCGAGCACCTTGTACTTGCCGATGTCGAGCCCGAGGACGTGACCCGCGCCCGGCCGGAAGCGGTAGCTGCGGGCGGGCCGTCCCATCCGGCGTTCGCCGGGGTCGGGGGCGAGTTCGCCGACCAGGCCGAGCGCGGCGAGCCGGTCGAGGGCGACCTCAACGGTGGGCCGGGACAGTCCGGTCGCGGTCGCGGCCTCGGCGACCTTGACGGCGGGCGCGGCCGCCGCCCGCACGGCGGCGAGCACCTGCGCCGCGCTGGCCGGCAGTACCGGCACCCGGACCATGGCCGGAGCCGGTTCCTCCTCGCCTGCCGAAGTCGTCGCACGTCCTGCGGTCATCGATCGCCTGCCTTTCGTAAGTCGCCGGTGGAATCCGGGCCGTGGGGGCCCGGTGACCGTTCGGTCCGTCAGACATCGTTCCGCGCCAAAGCCTTGACGGTGGCCGGTTTTGATCCCCATGATTCCACAAGTCACTTACATAAGTACCCTTGGAAAGTCACTTCTCGCATGGCCTGGACGTCCGGTGCACCGTCCGGCCGGGAGTCGCCAACTGCCGGGAAATCGTGGTGTGTTGTGCCAGACAACCAGGTGACGCCGGTGGTGCCGGTGACGCCGGTGACGCTGGCGTTCGTCGGGGCGGGGCTGCGCGGCGGGGTCTACGCCCAGAGCGCGCTCCGCGGCGGCCGGGCCAGGATCGTCGCGGTCGCCGAGCCGGACCCGCAGCGCCGAGCCGGACCCGCAGCGCCGGGCGGCGTTCGCCGCCGCGTACGACGTCCCGCCGGACGCGGTGTTCGCCGACTGTCGCGATCTCGCGGCCCGACCCCGGCTGGCGGACGCGGCGGTGGTGGCCACCCAGGACAACCAGCACACCGAGCCGGTGGAGGCGCTGGCCGCGGCCGGCTACCACCTGCTGCTGGAGAAGCCGATGGCCACCACCGAGGAGGACTGCCTGCGCATCGTGCGGGCCGCCGAGGACGCGGGGGTGCTGCTCACGGTCTGCCACGTACTGCGCTACACGACCTGCACCCGCACCCTCAAGGAGCTGATCGACTCCGGTCGGCTCGGCGAGGTGGAGTCGATCCAACACCTGGAGCCGGTCGGCTGGTGGCACCAGGCGCACTCGTTCGTCCGCGGCAACTGGCGGCGCGAGGACGAGTCCTCGCCGATGCTGCCGGCCAAGTCCTCGCACGACGTGGACCGGCTGCTGTACCTGATGGGCCGCCCGCCGGAGCGGGTGTCCTCGTTCGGCGGCCTGGCGCACTTCAACGAGCGCAACCGGCCGGCCGCCGCCACCGACAACTGCCTGGACTGCCCGGTCGAGCCGACCTGCCCGTACTCGGCGCCCCGTCTGTACCTCGGCTGCCTGGGCGACCCGGACAAGGAGTACTGGCCGCTGGGCGCGGTCACCGCCGACCGCACCGAGGACGGCGTCCGCGCGGCGCTGCGCACCGGGCCGTACGGGCGTTGCGTGTATGCCTGCTGGCCCGTTCCTCCCGCCGTTCGGCGGCCCCGACGCTGACGTACTTCGCGGCGGGTCTGGCGCTGCCGGTGCAGGCGGTGCTGATCCCGTACCAGACGCTGGCGTCCTCGGTCAGCCAGTTCATGGTGGACTGGGTGACCGGCTGGTGGGACGACCGGATCTCGTTGGTGGTGGTGGACCTGGCGATGTCGCTGCCGTTCACGGTGTTCGTGCTGACCGGCTACTTGCGGTCGCTGCCCGCCGAGTTGGAGGAGGCGGCGGCCCTGGACGGGGCCGGCCCGGTGCGCACCTTCTGGACGGTGATGGTGCCGGTCGCCCGGCCCGGCATGACGACCGTGACGGTGCTGAACGCCATCGGCCTGTGGAACGAGTTCCTGCTGGTGTCGGTGATGGTGCACGACCCGGCGAAGTTCACCCTGCCCGCCGCCCTGAACCAGCTCAGCAGCACCCTGCAGTACACCTCCGACTGGGGCGGCCTGTTCGCGGGCGTCACCGTCCTGGTCGCGCCGATGGTCGCGCTGTTCTTCTGGTGCGGCCGGCGAATCATGGACGGGATGACCCTCGGCGCCACCAAGTAGCCGCCCCCTGGGCCGAGTTCGTCTCGGCCTCGGGCAAGGCCCCCGTGAACCCCACTTCAGGGGAGGGCAGGACGTGACCACACCCACGAGAAGCCTGAGCGCCCTGGGCGCGCTGACCCTGGCCGCCGCGGCGCTCACCGCCTTCGCGGCCCCGGCCGCGCACGCCGCGGGCACCACCTACTACGTGTCCGCCTCGGCGGGCAGCGACGCCAACAGCGGCACCTCCCCCGACGCGCCGTGGAAGTCGCTGGCGCAGGTCGGCAAGCAGGCCTTCCAGCCCGGCGACACGATCGCCTTCCGCTCCGGCGACACCTAAACCGGGCAGCTCGCCCCGCCTGGCCGCCCACCTGCGCCGCCTCGACCGCCTCACCACCGCCCACGGCCCCCTGCCGTCCACCCGGCCCGGGGCCGCGGCCTCCTAGGACTCGTACCGCTCGACCTCCTCGACGCTGCGCACCGAGGCCTGGTCCGGGTCCTCGCCGGCGTCGGTGCGGGCCCGGCGCTGGCGCAGCAGGTCCCAGCACTGGTCGAGCTGTTCCTCCAGGTCCTTGAGTTCGCGCCGTTCGGTGGACTGGTCGATGCGGCCCTCCACGAGCGCGGCGCGCAGCTTGCGTTCCGTGTCGACCATGTCGCTGATCCGCTCCAGGATGCGGCGGTCGGTGCCGCCGCCCTTGCCCTGCTCGCCCATCGGGTCCCTCTCCTCGCGGTCCGTCGGCCCCCTCGTTCCAGGATGCCGGGAGGCGGGCCGCCGGCCGGGCGGATCGGGGCGGCGGCCCGGCGTGGCGCGGCACGTTGCCCCGAACGAGGGAGCGTAATTGACAGGGCGTCCGAGGGGTTGTCAGGATCCTCTATTGAAAACGACTTCCATTTCCCTGAAAGGCCCTACCCCCATGTCGCTGGACGTCTCCCCCTCCCTTTTGGCCCTGGCCGAGCGCGACGAGGTCGCCGACGCCGACTTCCTCGAAACCGTCCGCACCTCGCTGCCCTACGCGTACCGGACGGTCAACGACCTGACGGCCGAACTCGCCGTCACCGACGCCGAGTTCGCGGACAACACGGTCGCCCCGTCGGACGCCGAACGGGCCCAGCTGCTGCGCGCGCTGGCCAGCGACTCGATCCGCGGGGCGCTGGAGCGGCACTTCTCGGTGAAGCTGGCCTTCCAGAACTGCCACCGCGTGGCGGTCTTCCACCCGGGCGCCGAACAGACCGACGCCTACCGCAGGTTCACCTCCCCGCGGGCGCAACTGCTCAACCAGTCGCCGGAGTTGCGCGACTGCTGACCGCACCCGGGCAACGCCCGGTGCCCGGCACCCGCCGCCCCGGCACAGCCACCGGGACGCCGGGCTCCGGACGCCGGGCTGAACGGCCGTCCGACTCGCCTCAGCCCAGCGTGACTTCGCTGTCCAGCCGGTCGGCCGCCGGCTCCACCGGAGCGGGCACCGGCCGGCCGCGCCGGGTCGGCACCAGCAGCGCGGCGAGCGCCGCGGCCAGGCAGAACACCGCGAGCAGCGCGAAGCCGTGGGTGTAGCCGGACTCCAGCGGCCGACCGGAGGGCTGGAGGTGCCCGGTGACCAGGCCGGTCATCAGCGCCGCGCCCATCGAGCCGCCGATGGTGCGGATGTTGGCGTTCATGCCGGTGGCGGCGCCGGTCTGCGCGGCCGAGACGCTCTGCACGATCAGGTTGCTCATCGAGGCGAACGCCAGGCCGACGCCGAGCCCGAACACGCCGGCCGCGACGGCGACGTCCGCCGGCGTGGCGTGCCGGAGGGCGAACAGTGCGCAGGCGAGGGCGGCGAACAGCGAGCCGGTGACCAGCTGCGCCTTGGCGGCGAAGCGGCCGGCCAGGCGCCCGCCGAGGATGCCGGAGACGAACATCGCGCCGACCATCGGCAGCATCAGCAGGCCGGCCTCGGTGACGGTGGAGCCGAAGCCGTAGCCCGCGCTCGCCGGGGTCTGGACGAAGCCGGGCAGGAACGCCCACACGGCGTACATGCCGCCACCGAACAGCAGGGCCGCGGTGTTGGTGGTCCACACGGCGGGCAGCCGCATCACCCGCAGGTCGATCAGCGGGTTGCGGGAGCGCGCCTCGTTGAGCAACCAGAGCGCGAACAGCACCGCGGCGACGGCGAGCAGGCCGAGCACCCGGGCCGATCCCCAGCCCCACTGGGCGGCCTGACTGACCGGCAGCAGCAGAGCGACCAACCAGCCGGACAGCAGGAGGGAGGAGACCCAGTCCACGCCGCCCTCGCTGCGGGTCGGCGACTCGGGGACGAAACGCCAGGCGAGCAGCACGGTGGCGGCCACCACGATCACGGGCAGCCAGAACAGCCAGCGGTAGTCGAGCGCGCCGACGATCGGCCCGGCCAGCACCATGCCGAGGCCGCTGCCGACGGCGATCACGGCGGACATGTTGCTGATGCCGGTGGCCACCCGCCCGGGCGGGAACTCGTCGCGGATGATGCCGAACGACAGCGGGAACAGCGCGCCCGCGATGCCCTGCAGCACCCGGGCGAGCAGCAGCACCGCGATGTTGGGGGCCAGCGCGGCGACCAGACAGCCGGTCAGCAGCGCGACCAGGGCGGCCACCAGGGTGCGCTTCTTGCCGATCAGGTCGCCGACCCGGCCGAGGATGGGCGTGAACACGGACGCGGACAGCAGGTAGGCGGTCATCACCCAGGTGACGGTGGACTGCGAGGTGTGCATCGCCTCCTGAACGATCGGCAGGGCCGGCGTGATCAGCGACTGGAGCAGCGCGAACACGCCCGCTCCGGCGGCGAGCACACCGAAGGTGAGGCGGTGGGACTGGCGTTTCATCGAACCCTCTCGGGACTCGGGTCGCGGCGCACGGAACAAGGGCGCGCCGCGGCGCACAACTGGCTGTCTGCGGTGGTGCAGTGAGAGACGGGCGATCCGGACGGCGCAGGAGCAATGCCGGTACGGTCAAGCCGAATTGACGACGGTGGTGCAAGTTCCGTCAAGCCGAATTGACGACGGTGGTGCAGGTTCCGTCAGTCCGAATTGACGACAGTGAGGCAGGTTCCGTCAGTCCGAATTGACGACGGTGAGGCAGGCTCCGTCAGCCCTGATGGACGGATGTGGTGCAGGCACGGTCAACCCGGATTGCCGGCAGCGGTGCCGGTGCGGGTGGCGCGGAGGAAGACACGGGTGGCCTGTCGCCACCGGGGCAGCAGGCCGAAGCAGAGGCCCCGGTGCTAATCTGGAGGCACGCCTCCAGATTAGCGGAGGTGAGCCTCCGGTTCAATCCGGATGTGTCGAAACGAGGTCCCGTGTCCGAACCGATCTCCGTCCGCGAGTTCCTCGCCGCCCAGCGCCCGCGCCGCGCCGACGCCGCGCGCAACTTCGACGCGCTGCTCATCGCCGCCCGCGAGGCCTTCGCCGAACACGGCGCCGAAGCCTCCCTGGAGGACATCGCCCGCCGCGCCGGCGTCGGCATCGGCACCCTCTACCGGAACTTCCCCACCCGCCGGCACCTCTTCGAGGCCGTCTACGTCAACGAGGTGGAGGACCTCGGCCGGATGGCCGGCTCCCTCGCCGACCGGCCCTCCTGGGACGCCCTGGTCACCTGGCTGCACCGCTTCGTCGACTACGCCATGACCAAGCGCGCCATCCGCGAGGCCCTGCAGGGCGAGGAGTCCCCCGTCTTCCTCGCCTGCCGCCGGTCCATGTACGACTCCGCCACCCCCCTGCTGCAACGCGCCCAGCAGGACGGCGCCGTCCGCACCGACATGGACATGGACGACCTGCTCCGGATGGTCTCCGGCATCGCCTCCGTCGCCTTTCTCGACGACGCGCAGCGCACCCGGGTCCTCGCCATCGCCCTGGACGGCATCCGCTCCCGCCCCTGAAACCCCCTCTCCCGCAAGCTTCTTGACGCTCCCTCAGCCGAGCGGGTGCGCCGCGTCGCGCCCCACCAGACCCAGCAGCCGGGTCTGCGGATCGGCGTCGGCGGGCACCGGCACCGCGTCCGCGAACAGGCCCGAGGCCGCCAACGCGCCCGTCTGCGGGCCGAGTTCGTCGAGCGCGAAGGCCACGGCCGCCTGGTCGATCCGGGCGTCCGCGCCGATCCCGATCGCCAGGTCCCAGCCGTGCACGATCGCGTCCACCGTCATCTCCCGCGCGTATCCGGCCGCCCGCCGCCGCCCGTAGGAGAGGTGGACGGTGCGCCGGAGCGCGCCCGGCTCGCCGAACGCGGCCCGGGCGGCGTCGGCGGCGGCCGTCCAGACCGCCGCCGGGTCGTCGCCGAGCTGCTCCCCGTCGTAGCGGTCGCCGACCTCGGCGACGGTCGCGCCGGCCAGCAGGTCCGGCACCCAGAGCTGTTCGTACGTCAGGTGCCCGACCAGCTGCCGGACCGTCCAGTCCGTGCACGGCGTCGGGGCCTGCCAGCGGTCGTCGGGAACGGCCCGGACCAGCCGGCCGAAGTGCTCCAGGGCCCGGGCGTGCAGCGCGAGCAGGTCCTGGTCGTCGAGGTGTGTCGCCATGGGCCCCACGCTTGCCCGCCCACGCCTCCCGGGCAAGGCGACACCCCGCGACGACGCCGTCGACCGTGCCCCGGCGCCGGCGCGGCAGCGCCGCAGCGGCGGGCTACTCGACGGGCGCCTTCTCCCGCAGCAGCTCCACGAACGCCCGCATCCACCCCGGGTGGTCCGGCCAGGCGCGGGCGGAGACCACGACGCCGTCCACCACCGCGTCCCCGTCCACGAAGCTCGCGCCGCCGGCCTCCACGTCCGGCTCCAGCGCCGGGTAGGCGGCGGTGCGGCGCCCGGCCATCGAGCCCGTCCGCAGGGTGATCAGCGGGCCGTGGCAGATCTGCGCGAGCGGCTTGTCGTCGGCGACGAAGTGCGCGACGATCCGCTGCACCTCCGGGTCGTTGCGCAGGTACTCGGGCGCCCGGCCGCCGGGCAGCACCAGTGCCGCGTACTGCGCCGGGTCCACGTCGGCGAACGCCAGGTCGGCGGGCCAGGTGTAGCCGGCCTTCTCGGTGTAGGTGTCGAAGCCGGGGACGAAGTCGTGCACCACGAACTGCAGCGTCTTCTTGGCGGGCGCGGCGATGTGCACCTCGTAGCCCTCCTCCAACAGGCGCTGGTAGGGGTAGAACACCTCCAGCGACTCGGCCGCGTCGCCGGTGATGATCAGGATCTTCGCTGCCATTCGGGGCTCCCGTCCCTTCGTCGCGCCTCGCGCGCCGCCCACCCCCCTCCGGGGCCGACGCTGCCACCCTGCCTGCTGACACGCCGTCAAGCAATGGGGCGCGCGCAGCACGGCGCGCGGCCGGGGCGTGCGCTCCGCCGCTCGATGCAGCGGCCGCCCGGCCGGGGGAACTCCGGGGGCGACCCGCCCGGGGCACGCCTAGCGTGCTGACGGGGCCTGCTTCGGGTGACGCCCGCGGTGCCGCCCGGCCCGGCCGCCGCCCGCGGGGCCGCCGCCACACCCGTCCGCCGGCAGGGAGGTCGTCATGCAGCACTCGCACATCGTTGACTCCGCCACCGTCGCCAACCTGCGCGATCTCGGCGGCATCGACCTGCCCGGCGGCGCCCGGGTCCGGCCCGGACTGGCGTTCCGTTCCGGCCAGTTGGACCGGCTCGACCCGGCGGCGGACCCGATGTTCGACGCGCTCGGCGTGCGCACCGTGGTCGACCTGCGCAGCGGCCCGGACCGGGCGGCGTTCCCGGACCGGGTGCCCGGCGGGGCGCACCTGCTGGTCGCCGACGTGCTCGCCGACCGGGCCGGCAACGGCGTCACGACCGCGCTGACGGCGGCGCTCGCCGACCCGGCGGCCGCCAACCGCACCCTGGGCCGCGGCCGCGCCGCCCTCGCCCGGTGCGAGGACTACCGGGCGTTCGTCACCTCCACCGCCGCCCGGCACGCCTACAAGCAGTTGCTGACCGCGCTCGCACACCGGGGCGGCGGCCCGGTGCTGTTCCACTGCACGGCCGGCCGGGACCGCACCGGCTGGGGCGCGGCGCTGATCCTGCTGCTGCTCGGCGCGGACGCGGAGACGGTGCGCACCGAGTACCTGTCGGTCGGTCCGGCGGTGCATGCGCACGACGCCCCGGTGCGGGAACGTTTCCTCGCCGGGGGCGGCGACCCGGAGATCGCCGACGCGGTGCTGTCGGTGCGCGCCGAGTACCTGGCCACCGCCCTGGACACCCTGGCCGACCGCTGGGGCGACCCGGAGACCTACGCCCGGGTCGCCCTCGGCCTCAAGGACGAGACGCTGGACAGCCTGCGCGCCCGGCTGGTCCAGTCGTCCTGACGGTGCGTCAGCCCGCCGCGCCGGCCGCGCCGACGCAGGCCTCGTTGCCCTCGGGGTCGGCCAGCACCCACAGCACGGGGGCGTCGTCGTCGTTCACCAGGCGGCCGCCGGCGGCGAGCGCGGCGGCGACCCGCTGTTCGGCGACGTCGTACGGCACCCACACGTCCACGTGCACCCGGTTGCGCTGCGGCCGGGGCTCGTCCATCTGCTGGAAGTAGAACGGCGCGCCGCGCCGGGCCGGGTCGATCAGGTCCTCGGGGCTGCCGGCCCGGTCGCGGTAGCCGAGCAGGGCCCGCCAGAAGGCGACCACGGCGGGCCGCTCCAGGGCGTCCACCGTGACCTGGACGGTCTGCGCGGCGTGCGGCTCGGCGGTGGCGCCGAGGGCGCGGGCGGCGGCGGAGATCCGGCGGGCCAGCTCGATGTGCCGCTCCGTCAGGCCGTAGTAGTCCTCGGCGACGGTGATCAGGCGGACGGTGACGCCCTCGGGCCGCAGGTCCACGTCCGGCGCGCCGAGGCCGTCCACGGCGCTGGCGATCGCGGCCACCAGCCGGGCCGCGTCGGCGAAGGAGGCGGCGGGGAAGAACGTGCACGCCCCCTCGCCCAGGACCCGCCAGTCCTCGGTGCCGGGCGCGGCGTGGAACGCCAGTGGCCGGATCGTGCTGTGCGTCTGCGGCTGAGGCTCTGTCATCGGGGCAGCGTAGCGGCCCGGTCCGACAGCGTGATCATCGAGCTCCGGACCAGGCCAGCAGGTGGTCCACCGACCAGGCGGTGATGATCCGTTCGGCGTCCAGGTCGAGCGCGGCGGCCCGTTCGCAGCCGGCGATCTGCCAGTCGAGCTGACCGGGGGCGTGCGCGTCGGTGTCGATCGCGAACAGGCAGCCGAGGTCGGCGGCCAGGGCGAGCAGGTCGTCCGGCGGGTCCTGGCGGTCGGGGCGGCAGTTGATCTCGACGGCGGTGTCGTGCTCCCGGCAGGCGGCGAAGACGGCCTCCGCGTCGAACGCCGACTGCGGGCGCGGCTTGTCGCCGAGCCGCCGCCCGGTGCAGTGGCCGAGCACGTCGACCAGCGGGTTGCGGACGGCGGCCAGCATCCGGCGGGTCATCGCGGCGCGGTCCATCCGCAGCTTGGAGTGGACCGAGGCGACCACCACGTCCAGCCGGCCGAGCAGGTCCTCGTCCTGGTCCAGCGAACCGTCGTCGAGGATGTCGCACTCGATGCCGGACAGCAGTCGGAACGGGGTGAGCCGGCCGTTCAAGTCCTCGATCACGTCGAGCTGTTCGCGCAGCCGCTCGGCGCTCAGGCCGTTGGCGACGGTCAGCCGCGGCGAGTGGTCGGTGAGCACCGCCCAGTGGTGGCCGAGGTCGCGGGCGGTGCGGGCCATCAGCTCGATCGGGGCGGCGCCGTCGGACCAGTCCGAGTGCAGGTGGCAGTCGCCGCGGATCTTCTCGCGCAGCCGGAGCGCGTCGGTGGACGGCGCGGGGCCGGCGGCGGCCCGCGCCTCGGCCTCCAGCAGGTACTGCGGGGTCCGGCCCGCCGTGGCGTCGGCGATCACCCGGGCGGTGACCGGGCCGACGCCGGGCAGGCGTTCGGCGTCCGCGACGTCGACCGGCCCCGCGGGCAGCCCGGTGGCGGCCTCGGCGGCGGTGCGGAACGCCTTGACCCGGTACGGGGAGGCGAGTTCGCGCTCCAGCAGGAAGGCGATGCGTTCCAGGGCGGTGACCGGATCCATGCGGTCAGTCTGCGCGGGGCCCGGCGGGGCCGCATGCGGGTTGCCGCCGGACGGCCGTGGGGCTCCTGATCTGCCCCAAACCCTTGTTGACACTCTGTCTCATTGGTTTACTCCTCCTGGAGCCCCTGCCCCCGCCACCTCCGGAGCCCGCCCATGCCCGACACCGCCGCCCCCACCGCGACCGTCGCCCAGCAGCGCAACGCCGACCGCGAACTCAACGCCGCCCGCCTGCTGCGCGCCTCCGCCAAGCACTCCTACGACCCTCTCACCGAGGTCGACTGGACCGCCCCCGTCGACCCCGACCACTACGCGCTGCCCGCCCACCGCGTCACCCTCTACGGCACCCCGCTGTGGGAACGCCTCGACGAACGCCGGCGGGCGCAGCTGAGCGTCCATCAGCTCGCCTCCACCACGGCGGCCGGCATCTGGTTCGAACTCGTCCTGATGGAAGGCCTGATCCGGCACGTCTACACGAACGACCTCACCACCGGGCACGCCCAGTACGCGCTGACCGAGGTCGCGGACGAGTGCCGGCACTCCACCATGTTCGCCCGCTACATCACCGCCACCGGCTACCCGTCCGCCCGGCCCACCCGGCGCGCGGACCTGCTCGGGCGGCTGCACTTCCTGCTCAACGACACCACGATGACCTTCGCCGGGGCGATATTCGTCGAGGAGTTCACGGACGCCATGCAGCGGGAGATGATCCGCGACGAGAGCCTGCAGCCGCTGGCACGCTCGGTCGCCCGGATCCACGTCGTCGAGGAGGCCCGGCACATCGGCTACGCCAAGCCCGAACTCGAACGCCGCTGGGCCCGGATGACGCCCGCCCGCCGCGCCGTCTTCCGCCGCGCCCTCGCGCTGCTGGCCCGCCAGTCCGTCGCCGAGGTCGTCCACCCGCGCGTCTACGCCCTCGCCGGCCTCGACCCCGCCGAGGCCGCCCGCACCGCCGCCGCCAACCCCCACTGGCGCCAGGCCCGCATCGACTGGTCCCGCAAGGCCGTCGACTTCTTCACCGACCTCGGCATCATCACCCCCGCCACCACCCGCGCCTGGCGCCGCGCCTCCCTCCTCCCCTGACCCCACCAAGCCCTGCGGGCAGCGAACGCGAAGCGGAGCAGGCTCACCCACCCCGCCCACCCAGGGAACGCCCTGCGGGCGGCGGGCAAAGCTGAACCATCAACCAGCCGTCCGGAATGCACCTCCCACTCCGCCCGCCCTCGCCCGCCCGCCCGGAGGGCGTGGTGGACTGGTCGTCGGGCGGGTCCTGGCGGAGGATGCGTTGCGTGAGCGACGATGCGGCGGGTGTGGCCGGCGGGATTCGGTTGGGGACGGGGCGTGGGCGGTGGGTCGTCGCGGCGACCGCGCTCGGGTCCGGGATGGCGATGCTGGACGGCACGGTGGTGAACGTCGCGCTGCCGAGGATCGGTGAGGACCTGGGCGCGAGCCTCGCCTCCCTCCAGTGGACGATCAACGCCTACATGCTGACGCTCGCCGCGCTGATCCTGCTGGGCGGCTCTCTCGGCGACCGCTACGGCCGCCGCCGGGTGTTCCTGATCGGCGTGTGCTGGTTCGCCCTGGCCTCGGCGGGCTGCGCGGCCGCGCCCAACGTCGACGTGCTGATCCTGGCAAGGGCGTTGCAGGGCATCGGCGGTGCGTTGCTGACGCCGGGTTCGCTGGCGATGCTGCAGGCGGTGTTCCACGAGGACGACCGGGCGGGCGCGGTGGGCGCGTGGTCGGGTCTGGGCGGCGTCGCGGCGGCGGTCGGCCCGTTCCTGGGCGGCTGGCTGGTGGACGGTCCCGGCTGGCGGTGGATCTTCCTGCTGAATCTTCCGCTGGCGGCGGTCGTGGTCGCGGTGACCGCCCGTCACGTCCCCGAGTCGCGAGACCCGGACGAGCAGGGCAATTTCGACGTGCTGGGCGCGCTGCTCGCCGCGCTCGCCCTCGCGGGCATCACGTACGCGCTGACGGAGGCGGGTTCCGGCCTGTCCCCGATCGCGATCGTCGCGGGGCTGGCGGGCATCGCGCTGACGGCCGCGTTCATCTTCGTCGAGCACCGTTCGGCGAACCCGATGCTGCCGCTGTCGCTGTTCCGCTCCCGGCTGTTCACGTCGGTCAACCTGGTCACCCTGTGCGTGTACGCGGCGTTCAGCGGCGTGTTCCTGCTGTTGACGGTGCAGCTCCAGATCGTCGCCGGGTTCACCCCGCTGCTCTCGGGGGTGGCGCTGATTCCGATCACCGTGCTGATGCTGCTGTTCTCGGGCCGGGCCGGGCAGTTCGGCCGCGCGGTCGGCCCGCGGATCCCGCTCACCGCGGGGCCGCTGCTGGTGGCGTGCGGGGTGCTGCTGATGCTGCGGATCGGCCCGAACGCGAACTACTGGGCGGACGTGCTGCCCGCCGTGACCGTGCAGGGCGCGGGCATGACGCTGCTGGTGGCCCCGCTGACGGCGACCGTCCTCGCCGCCGTCGACGTCCGCCGCGCGGGCATCGCGTCCGGAGTCAACAACGCGGCCGCCCGCGCCGCCGGGCTGTTCGCGGTCGCGGCGATCCCCCCGCTGGCGGGCCTGAGCGGCGACGCGTACCGGATCCCGTCCGAGGTGGACAGCGCTTTCCGCACCTCCATGCTGATCTGCGCCGGCCTGCTCGTCACGGGTGCGCTGCTCGCCTTCGCCACCATCCGCTCGAACGCCCTCGCCCCGCCACACCCGATCGCCGAACCCGACTGCGACTGGTACTGCGCCCCGACCTCCCCGCCGATCCACCCGGACCACCCGGACGAAGGGGCGGCGAGCTCCGGCCGACCGGTCTGAAACACCTCGCCGACAACAGCCGAGAGTCGACCAGAGGCCACCAACTCGCCACCCTTTCAAGGATCTTGACCGTGCCGTGCTTGACGCAGCATCAGTTCTGCGGCTAGTCGAAGGGTGCCGGAGCGGGGTCGGGGGGCTAGACTCCGGGTCACGCGCAGCCCACCCGGGAGGGTTACGGGCAGTCGCGGCGTGTTGACGGTAAGGTGAGCATCCGCCCGCTGCGGCTCGTCCCGAGTCCGCCGAGCGGCACTGATGAGGCTGGACACCGGAGGAGTTTCTCCGGGCGCGACGACGAAGGCGGGGACGAAGGGGCGGGCGGGCGCCGAGGCGTGCCGGTTCGACCCAGTGGCGCTAGTGAGACGGCACCGAGATGCGGCCGGCGGCGGGATGGTTGGCCGTCTCCGGCCGTTGCTGGAAGGGGTTCGGCCGGTCGGCCGGGCCACTCCCACCCGGGGGACGCCACCGAACGGCGGCTCTCCTTCGGGGTCCGGCCCGGATCGAGCACCACCGGTCCCGGCGCCCCGTCATTCAGCTCCTGACCCGAGCCGGCCCGCCGGTCGGCTCGCATAGCGCGAAGCGAGACCCCTGCCCGTGACCACCAGCGCCACCGAGCCTCCGTCGCCGGAGCCGTCCGCCGCCGGCCGGCCGGACACGCCGAAGGCCCACGTCCCGCGCCAGCCCCGCGACCGGGCCGGTCGGAACGCACAGCCCGACCTGGCACCGCAGGACTCCCGCCTGCCCGCGCCCCGAACGCGCCGTCGGGCCGCGGCCAAGGGCAAGGTCGAGGTCGAGGTCGACGCCAACACCGGGGCCAAGGCCGAGGTCGACACCAAGGCCGAGGCCGCGAAGGACCCCGCGCCGTCGCGGCCGGCCCGTCGCGAGTCCGAACCTCTGGCGCCGGTCCCGCCCGAGCAGTTGGGCAGCGGCCTCTACCCGTTCCTCGATCGCCAGCACACCCTGCTGCGGGACATCGCCCGCGACACCGGCGACACGTTCCGGTTCGTCCTGATCGTCGTCGTCCTGGTGCTGGCCGTCGCAGGCGCGGCGTTCGGCGTCGGCTACCTGCTCCACAACATGCCGCTCGCCTCCGCCGCCGGCGCCGGCACCCTGCTGCTCACCGGCTGGGGCGTCGCCCGCAGCGCCCGGGCGAACCGCCGGCGCCGCGAGCAGGCCGGAGCAGCCCCGCAGCAGCGGCAGCAGCGAAGGTCCAACGCCCGTTCCCGAAAGGGTCGTTGAGCGACCCGGCGAGCTCACCGCTCGTGGCGCTGCACCATCGCGACCAGCACCCGGTCCGCGCTGAGCACCGACGCGACCCCGAGTGGGACGAAGACGGCGAGGAACACGGCCACGGTCGCCGTTCCGGCCGCGGTGCCGGTGAGCGCTCGGGCGAGCACCGCCGACAGCAGCAGGTCGAGTACGCCGAGCGCCCCGAGGTAGCCCACCACCGCGCCCGCAGGGACCTGTGTCCCGGGGGCGAGTGCCCCGCTCCTCGGATTCGTCGGTCGCATCGCTGACTCCCCGCGCAGGTTCGAGACCTCCGCCGGCGTCTCCGCTGTCGACGACGTCATGACGGACATGTCCTGTCTACCCCTCAAGCCGCGTGCCCGGTTGCCGATTCCGGCCGTTTGCCCCCATTGGGCGGCGGGTGCGTGTAACGTGCCGTCTCCCCGCTTCCGGATCTGCCCGGCAGTCATGGGTTGAGGCCCTGGTGGCGGGGCGATTCGACACCAAGGCGCAGCGTCGGACACTGAGTTCGGCTCACCAGACATTCCCCCGTTTCGTCTGACAAGGCATCAGATGCACGTGCAAGGCGTAACTTACCTGCCCGTAGAGGGGATCGGGCAACCGCCCCGGCCGGTTGACGGCCAGGTCGCACAATCGGACCGGAACGCCCCGTCCCCCGCTCCGAATCTGGCCGATCGCTCGCACAGCGTGGCCGCGTCCCGACCCTACGACGCCTTGACGACCGTTGCCAAGGGCCCCCGGTAGCGCACTGCCCGTCCCCGACTCGGCGTCGGGGACGGGCAGTTGAGCATGCAGGGCGCCCAGGGCGTCAGAGAATGTCGCCCGGGGCGTACTTGGCGGCCTCCGGGTGGCTGGCGGCGACGGCCTCGATGCGGCGGACGAGTTCGCCGACCTGGGCGGCGGCGGCGCCGGTGAAGGAGAGCCGGTCGGCCAGCAGCGCGTCGATCGCCTCGTGGTCGAGCGGGATGCGGGCGTCGGCGGCGAGCGCCGGGACGAGGGTGTTCTCGCGGGCGCCCTCGCGCATCGCCAGGGCGGCGGCGACGGCGTGCTCCTTGATGACCTCGTGCGCAGTCTCCCGGCCGACGCCGGCCCGGACGGCCGCCATCAGGACCTTGGTGGTGGCCAGGAACGGCAGGTAGCGGTCGAGCTCGGCCTCGATGACGGCGGGGAAGGCGCCGAACTCGTCGAGGACGGTCAGGAAGGTCTCCAGCAGGCCGTCGAAGGCGAAGAACGCGTCCGGCAGCGCGACGCGGCGCACCACGGAGCAGGAGACGTCGCCCTCGTTCCACTGGTCGCCGCCGAGCTCGGCGGTCATCGAGGCGTAGCCGCGCAGGATGACGGCGAGGCCGTTGACGCGCTCGCAGGAGCGGGTGTTCATCTTGTGCGGCATCGCCGAGGAGCCGACCTGGCCGGCCTTGAAGCCCTCGGTGACCAGCTCGTGGCCGGCCATCAGGCGGATCGTCTTGGCGATGCTGGACGGGCCGGCGGAGAGCTGGACCAGGGTGGAGACGACGTCGTAGTCGAGCGAGCGCGGGTAGACCTGGCCGACCGAGGTGAAGACGTTGTCGAAGCCGAGGTGGCCGGCGACCCGGCGCTCCAGCTCGGCGAGCTTGTCGGCGTCGCCGCCCAGCAGGTCGAGCATGTCCTGCGAGGTGCCGACCGGGCCCTTGACGCCGCGCAGCGGGTAGCGGGCGATCAGCTCTTCCAGGCGGGCGAAGGCGACCAGGATCTCGTCGGCGGCGGTCGCGAAGCGCTTGCCGAGGGTGGTGGCCTGCGCGGCGACGTTGTGCGAACGGCCGGCCATCACGAGCTCGCCGTACTGGGCGGAGAGGCGGCCGAGGCGGACCAGGACGGCGACCGTGCGGTCGCGGACGTGCTCCAGGGACTGGCGGATCTGCAGCTGCTCGACGTTCTCGGTGAGGTCGCGCGAGGTCATGCCCTTGTGGATCTGCTCGTGCCCGGCGAGTTCGGAGAACTCCTCGATGCGGGCCTTCACGTCGTGCCGGGTGACCTTCTCGCGGGCGGCGATGGACGCCAGGTCGACCTGGTCGACGACGCGCTCGTAGTCGGCGATCGCGGTGGCCGGCACCTCGATGCCGAGGTCCTGCTGGGCCTTCAGGACGGCCAGCCACAGGTGGCGCTCAAGCACCACCTTGTGCTCGGGGGACCACAGCTGGGCCAGGGTCGCCGAGGCGTACCGGGAGGCCAGGACATTGGGGATCTTGGGCTTCGCGCTCACGCTTCGCAAGCCTAACAGTCGAGGTCAGGCGGGAATGCAGCGCCTCCGCCGTGTGGGCGGGTAGCATGGCCGGTTGAGCGCCAATGCTACTCCACGCAAATAACTCCTCCATCGCAAGGATATCACGTTGACCCAAGATCTGGCAAGCGACGCCGTCCTCGCCGCCGAACTCCGCACCGAGCAGCGCCGGTTGACGGAGCTGTACGCCCACCTGGACGCCGCCCGCGAGCAGGCCCGCAGCGCGCTGGAGCAGGCCGCCGACGCGCACCTCGGGCCGGGCGGCACCCGGCAGGCCCGGATCGAGCAGGAGGTGGTGCTCGCCGAACGCACCCGCCGGCTGGCCCGGCTGACCGCCGTCGAACGCGGCCTGTGCTTCGGCCGGATCGACGGCCTCGACGGCGCCGTCCACCGGATCGGCCGGATCGGGCTGCTGGACGAGGAGTTCGAACCGCTGCTGCTGGACTGGCGGGCCCCGGCCGCCCGCCCGTTCTACACCGCGAGCGCCGCCGACCCGGCCGGCCTGCTGCGCCGCCGCCACCTGCGCACCGAGGGCCGGCGGGTGGTCGGCCTGGACGACGAGGCGTTCGACCTGAACGCGCTGGACGCCGAGGGCCGCCGCACCCTGGTCGGCGAGGCCGCGCTGCTGGCCGAGCTGCGCCGGGCCCGGACGGGACGGATGCGCGAGGTGGTGGCGACCATCCAGGCCGAGCAGGACCGGGTGATCCGCTCGGGGCTGCACGGCGCGGTGGTGGTGCACGGCGGGCCGGGCACCGGCAAGACGGTGGCCGCGCTGCACCGGGCCGCCTACCTGCTGTACACCCACCGCGAGGTGCTGGAGCGGCGCGGCGTGCTGGTGATCGGCCCGAACCCGGCGTTCCTGCGCTACATCGAGCAGGTGCTGCCCTCGCTCGGCGAGACCGAGGTGCTGCTGCGCACCCCCGGCGAGCTGTTCCCGGGGGTGCGCGCGGTTGACACGGACCAACCGGAAAGCGCTTTCCTGAAGGGTTCGGAGCGGATGGCGGACGTCCTCGCCGAGGCGGTGCGCCTGCACCAGCGGCTGCCCGCCGGGGACGGCCTGCTCGCCGCCCTCGACCTGCCGCTCCCCCGCCGGCTGCTGGCCGCCGCCCGGGAGCGCGCCCGGGGCCTGCGGCTGCCGCACAACGCGGCCCGCACCGAGTTCCTGCGCGCCGCGCTGCGCGGGCTGGCCCGCACCCGCGCGGACGCGCTCGGCCGTCCCTGGGACGAGGAGGAGGCCCGCTACGCACCGGGCGAGCTGTGGGCCGAGCCGGAGGTCCGCGCCGCCCTGGACGCGCTGTGGCCGCTGCTGACGCCGCAGCAGCTCGTCGGGTCGCTGCTCGCCGACCCCGAGCGCCTCGCCCCGTCCCTGACCCCCGCCGAACGCGCCGCCCTGCACCGCCCGCCGGGCGCGCCGTGGACGGTGGAGGACGTCCCGCTGCTGGACGAGGCCGCCGAACTGCTCGGCAGCGACGGCGCGGAGCGGCGCCGGGCCGCCGCCGCGCAGGGCCGGCAGCGGGCCGACGCCGAGGCGTACGCCCGAGGGGTGCTCCAAGTGACCGGCCAGGAGGGAGACTTGGACGCCGCGGCGCTGGCCGGTCGGCACGCCGACGACGGGCCGTACCGGTCGACCGCGGAGCGGGCGGCGGCGGACCGGGAGTGGACGTTCGGGCACGTGGTGGTGGACGAGGCGCAGGAGTTGTCGGCGCTGGCCTGGCGGATGGTGATGCGGCGGATCCCGACCCGTTCGCTGACGGTGGTGGGCGATCTGGCGCAGACCTCCTCGGCGGCGGGCGCGCGGGACTGGCAGGAGATGCTGGGCCGCTACCTGGGCACCCGCTGGCGGGAGGAGCGGCTGACCGTCAACTACCGCACCCCGGCGCCGATCATGGCGGTGGCGGCGGCGTGGCTCGCGGCCGTCGATCCGGCGGCGGTGGCCCCCGAGTCGGTGCGGGCGGACGGGGAGCGGCCGCGGGCGGTCGCCGTCACGGACTACGCGGCGCAGCTGCCGGCCCTGCTGGCCCAGGACCGGCCGGGGACCACGGGTCTGGTGGTGCCGGACGGGCGGCTGGCGGAGTTGGCGCACCTGGGGGCGCTGAGTGCGGCGCAGTGCAAGGGCCTGGAGTTCGACGCGGTGGTGGTGGCCGATCCGGCGGCGATCCGGGCGCAGTCCCCGCGCGGCGGCCACGACCTGTACGTCGCGCTGACCCGGGCCACCCGCCGGCTGACCGTCGCCCATCACGGTCCGCTGCCGGAGCCGCTGGGGGCGGCGTTCGAAGCGGCGGGGCGGGCGAAAATGGGGTGAAGCGGGCGGGCCGGTCGGGTTAGGGTCCCGCCATGACGACTCGTACGTTCCGAATCATGGTGCGCGGCTCCTTCGACGCCCTCACCGCCGAGCAGCACGCCGAGCTGACCGCCGAGGCGGCCGAGCACGATGTGCTGAAGGCGAAGTTCACCGACGAGGGGCACCTGACGTACGACCTGTCGGCGCGTCCGTTCTTCACCTTCCGGTTCCTGGAGTACGGGGAGGCGGAGGAGGACGTCGTGGCGGCGTCGGTGCGGGCCGAGACGGCGGCGGAGCTGTGGCTGACGGACCGCGGGTACGGCTACAAGAACCTGAAGTCGCAGGCGCAGGACATGACGCTGGCGGCGGTGGGCGCGCGCGGCAAGCAGGAGGCCCGGAAGAAGCACTGACCGGCCGACAGGCGATTCAGAACAGCGTGTCCTGCTCGGCGGCGGGGCGGGCCCGGGGCAGCAGGGTGAGGCCGTCGCAGCTGTCGGCGGCCTCGGCGTGCAGGGTCCAGCCGGTGAGCAGGCGGGTGTCGAGGAGCAGCGGGGGCCCGGCGGGCGGGTCGAGGAAGAGGTGGCCGCCGATCGGTCGGCGCAGTCGGCCGGTCAGGCGGGCGCCGTCGCTGACTGCCTTGACCTGCTGGTACTGCTCGGGGGCGCCGTCGGTGAGGCCGTACAGCTCGACCTGGTCGGTGACGGGGTGTTCGGGCAGCAGGGTGAGCGGGTGCCCCGCGGGCGGTTGACGGTCGAGCAGCGCCAGGGCGCGGGTGCGGCCGGCGGTGAGTTCGGCGTGCCGGTCGGCGGGGGTGGAGAGTGCCCACCAGGCGGGGTACTTGGCGGCGGCGGGGATCCGTTCGCGGGCCAGTTTGGCGTGGGCGAGGGCGAGTTCGGCGCGGCGGACGGCGGGCAGCGGTCCGTGCGCGAGGAACGTCCAGGTGAGGGCGGCCTGTTCGAGCAGGCGGACGGTGCCGCGTTCCTCGGCGGTGAGGCCGACCTTGAGCAGACCGGGGCCGAACCAGGCGAGGTAGAGGCGGTAAGTGCGGCCGTCGTCGAGGATGCGGTCGCGGGCGAGTTGCAGGCCTCGGTCGGCGTTCTGGCAGGTGGGGCACTGGGTGGTGGTGCCGTCGGGTTCGATGGCGGCCCGGTGCGGGCAGGGGCGGTGGCCGCGCGCGGTGGTGGCGCCGGTGCAGCGGCGCGGGCCGGCGATCCGCCAGGCGACGGGGAGCCCGTCGGTGAGCGGCCGGTCGTGCCTGGTGGTGCCGTCGGTGGCGGTGAGCCGGGGTGCGCCGTCCAGCCAGCGCAGCCCGGTCGAGGTCCATCCGTTCGCCTGGTGCATCCGGTGAGTGTAGGGCCTGTCCGGCCCTGGTTGCCCGGACGGACGGTCAGGGGCGCAGCAGCGGCAGGACCTGTTGGCAGAGCCGGGACAGGGCGGTGCGTTGCTCGGCGTCGAGGCTGTCGAAGGCCTGGCGGGCGCGGGTCATGTCGTCGCGGATCCGGTCGAGGACGGCGCGGCCTTCGTCGGTGATGGTGACGATCTTGACGCGGCGGTCGGCGGCGGCGGCTTCGCGGTGGGCGAGGCCGAGTGCTTCGAGGCGGTCGACGATGCCGGTGACGTTGGAGGCGTCGCAGCCGAGGCGGCCGGCGAGGGCGCGCATCGGGACGGGTTCGAGGACGGCCTTGAGTGCTTTGGCCTGTGAGGAGTTGAGGCCGTGGCGGGCCGCTGCGGCGGCGAAGTCCTGGAAGTAGGCCGCGCCGACGGCCGCGACCTGCTCCATCAGTTCGGTGGTGGACGGTGCGGTGCCGGTGCCTGTGGTGCTGCCCATGGCGGTCAGGGTACGCCCATCGTTTCAGTACCTCCAGTATTGAGCGAGGCAAGTATGTCGGGGGGTCGGAGAAACGGCGCGGGTTACAGCACCAGACGGTCGAACAGGTGGTGGAGTTCCGCGTCCGGGTCGACGGTCAGCCCGGTGTGCACGGGGCCGGGCTGGACGACGGCGCTGCGCGGCGCGGTCAGCCAACGGAAGCGCTGCCCGGGGCTGTCGGAGGCGGCCGGCCCGGCGGCCTCGCCGCCCTCGCAGACCGCCTCGATGCCGCGCAGGGCGCGCCGCACGCCGGCCGCGTCGGCGACCGGGTCGAGGGCGAGCAGCCGGCCCTGGTCGAGGTGGGTGCGGGCGCCGAGGTAGCCGGAGTCGCGGCAGTACAGCAGGACGCCGATGTTGACGCACTCGCCGCGTTCGACCCGGGGGACGGCACGGATCAGCGCGTACTCGTAGTCCTTGGGGTGCTGGTCCATCAGCTGGCCACCTCCGGGAGCCAGTCGCGGGGCCCGGCGAGGCGGGCGGAGAGCTGCTCGACGTAGGCGGCGCGGACGTCCTCGGGCGTCTCGAAGCCCGGCTCGTCGACCAGCCACACGTCGGGGACGGCGGCGACGGCGGCGGGCAGCGCGGCCTCGGCGAGGTCGGCGAGTTCGGCGTCGACCTTCGGCAGGTGGCCGACGGCGTGCCGCAGGGCGTGGTCGGAGGCGTCGTAGGGCTTGCGGCGCCAGGCCTCGGCGCGCGTCCAGCTGTGGTGGAAGATCAGGCTGGCGCCGTGGTCGATGAGCCGCAGGCCGCCGGTGGCGACCAGCAGGTTGGGGTTGCGCCAGGACCGGTCGACGTTGCTGATCAGGGCGTCGAACCAGAGCACCCGGGCGGCGGTGTCGGTGTCCACGTCGAAGCAGAGCGGGTCGAAGTTCAGCGCCCCGGAGACGTAGGCCATGCCGAGGTTGGTGCCGCCGCTGGCCCGCATCTGGTCCTGGATCTGCACCTCGGGCTCGCTGCGGGCGAGCACCGGGTCGAGGTCGACCAGGGCGAGTTCGGGCACCGCCAGGCCGAGTCGGCGGCCGAGTTCCCCGGCCAGTACCTCGGCGACCAGCGCCTTGCGGCCCTGGGCCGCGCCGACCCATTTCAGCACGTACAGGCGGCGGTCGTCGGCCTCGATCAGGCCCGGCATCGAACCGCCTTCGCGCAGCGGCGTCGCGTAGCGGACGGCCGTCACCTCGGAGAGCATCCCGACAGCCTAGCGGCCCCCGTGGACGGCCACGGCCCGGGAGCGGTTGGAGATGCACCCGCCGTGGCCCCGTGCGAGTGTGGCCAGCAGTCGTCCTTGAGCCGCTCCCGTCGGCACGGACGCAGTTCCCGGACCCGCACACGTAGGGGATGAACGATGGAACGACCTCGGATCCTGATCGTCGGCGGCGGCTTCGCCGGGCTGGAGTGCGCGCGCCGTCTGGAGCGCAAGCTCGCCCCCTCCGAGGCGGAGATCTCGCTGGTCACGCCGTTCAGTTACCAGCTGTACCTGCCGCTGCTGCCGCACGTCGCGGCCGGGGTGCTGACCCCGCAGTCGGTGGCGATCTCGCTGCGCCGCACGCTGCGCCGCACCCACATAGTCCCCGGCGGGGCGATCGGCATCGATCCGCGCTCCAAGGTCGCCGTGGTCCGCAAGATCACCGACGAGGTGGTCGCGGAGAAGTACGACTACCTGGTGCTGGCGCCGGGCAGCGTCACCCGGACCTTCGACATCCCGGGCCTGCCCGACTACGCGCGCGGCATGAAGACGCTCGCCGAGGCGACGTACATCCGCGACCACGTGATCGCCCAACTCGACCTGGCGTCCGCGTCGATGGACGAGCAGGAGCGGGCCTCGCGGCTCCAGTTCGTGGTGGTCGGCGGCGGCTACGCGGGCACCGAGACGGCGGCCTGCCTCCAGCGGCTGACCACGGCGGCGATCAAGCGCTACCCGCGCCTCGACCCGGACCTGATCAAGTGGCATCTGATCGACATCGCACCGAAGTTGATGCCCGAGCTGGGCGACAAGCTCGGCCAGACCGCGATGGAGATCCTCCGCAAGCGCGGCGTGGACGTGTCGCTGGGCGTCTCGGTCGCGGAGGTCGGCGCGGAGACGGTGAAGTTCACCGACGGCCGCACGCTGCCCTGCCGGACGCTGATCTGGACGGCGGGCGTGGCCGCGTCGCCGCTGATCGGCACCCTGGACGCGGAGACGGTGCGCGGACGCCTCGCGGTGACCGCGGAGATGCGGGTGCCGCAGTTCGAGGGCGTGTTCGCGCTCGGCGACGCCGCCGCGGTGCCGGACCTCGCCAAGGGCGACGGCGCGGTCTGCCCGCCGACCGCGCAGCACTCGGCCCGGCAGGGCAAGCGGGTCGCCGAGAACCTGGTGGCGGCGGTGCGCAACCAGCCGCTGCAACCGTACTTCCACAAGGACCTGGGCCTGGTCGTCGACCTCGGCGGCAAGGACGCGGTCTCCAAGCCGATGGGCGTCGAACTGCACGGCCTGCCCGCCCAGTTGGTGGCGCGCGGCTACCACGTGATGGCGATGCGCACCAACTCCGCGAAGTACCGCACCAGCGCGAATTGGCTGCTGAACGCCACCGCCGGCGACGACTTCGTCCGCACCGGCTTCCTGGCCCGCCAGCCCGCCCGCCTGCGCGACTTCGAGTACACCGATGCCTACCTCTCCCGCGACCAGGTCCGCGAACACGCCCAGGCCCTCCTCGCCAAGGACTGACCGCCCCACCCCCGCACAAGCCCCCGCCCACCCCGGACGGGGGCTTCGTTCAGCAGGTCCAGCAGGACCGGTCGATGGCGAAAAGGCGCTTCGGGTCCGTCGGCTTCGTGCGGCGGCGGGTCAGGTGACGCGGGAGGCGTGGGGCGGGCCGTGGAGGGCGGCGGCGACGGCGGCGGCGAGGGCGGGGGCTTCGGCGGGGTGGAGGGTGGCGACGGAGATGCGGACGGCGGGTGGGGAGGCGAGCCGGAAGCGGGAGCCGGGGGCGACCACCCAGCCGTGGTGGAGGAGGGCGGCGGCGACGGCGGTCTCGTCGGGGACGGGCACCCACACGTTGAGGCCGCTCTCGCCGTGGGCGCGGATGCCGTGCGCGGCGAGCGCGCCGAGCAGCGCGTCGCGCCGGGCCCGGTAGGCGGCGGCGACGGTCGCGGCGGGCGCGGCGTCGGTGCGGCGCAGTTCGACGACGGCGCGTTGCAGCAGGTGGCTGACCCAGCCGACGTCCAGGCGCTGGCGGCCGAGGACCCGGGCGACGGTGTCGGCGTCGCCGGTGAGGACGGCGACCCGCAGGTCGGGCCCGAGGGCCTTGGCGGCGGAGCGGATCAGCGCCCAGTGGTGGACGGTGGCGGTGCCGCGGCCGTCGGCGGCCAGCGACTGGAAGGGCTGGTCGACCATGCCGTGCCCGTGGTCGTCCTCGATCAGCACGGTGTGCGGGCGGGCGGCGAGGACGGTGCGCAGCGCGGCGGCGCGGGCGGGGGTGAGGGCGGCGCCGGTGGGGTTCTGGGCGCGGCTGGTGACGATCAGGGCGCGGGCGCCGGCGTCGAGGGCGGCGGCGACGGCGTCGGGGAGCGGGCCTTCGTCGTCGACGGGGACGGGCGCGGTGCGCAGGCCGAGGGCGGGGAGCAGGTCGAGGACGCTGCCCCAGCCCGGGTCCTCGACGGCGACGGTGTCGCCGGTGCGCAGGGTGGCGGCGAGGACGCGGCCGATGCTGTCCAACGCGCCGGAGCAGACGGCGAGTTCGCCGTCGGGGGCGCCGTCGGCGCGGAATTCGGCGCGGAAGCCGTCGAGGAGTTCGGGTTCGGCGACGGCGTCGCCGTAGAGGGCGGCGGGGCCGGTCGCGGCGGCGGCGAGGGCGGGACCGAGCGGGGGCAGCAGGGCGGGGTCGGGGTTGCCGGCGGACAGGTCGCGGGCGCCGGGCGGGACGGGCAGTCGGGCCTCGTCGCGGGGGGTGGTGGCGGGCCGGGGGCGGATGCGGCTGCCGCGGCGGCCGGCGGTCTCGATGACGCCGCGTTCGCGCAGCAGGCGGTAGGCGGCGGCCACCGTGTTGGGGTTGACGCCGAGTGCGCCGGCCAGGTCGCGCAGTGGTGGCAGGGCGGCGCCGGGTTCCAGTTGTCCGTCGGCGATGGCGCGTTCGACGTCGGCGGCGATCTCGCTGGCCCGCCGACCTGTGATCCGATACTCTCCTAGCACAAACGCAATTATGCACTAGTACATAGGGGGTTGTCATGTCGGACACGCCGAAGGACGCCTACGCCCGCAACGATCTCACCACCCCCACCCGGGACAGGGAGCGGGCCTCCTGGGACCGGGACGCGGTGCACGCGGTGCTCGACGCCGGGTACCTGTGCCACCTGGGCTTCGTCCGGGACGGCGCGCCGGTGGTGCTGCCCACGCTGTACGCGCGGGTCGGCGAGCGGCTGTACATCCACGGCTCCACCGGCAGCCGCCCGCTGCGCGGGGCCCGCGACGAGCAGGGCCTGCCGGTGTGCGTGACGGTGACGCACCTGGACGGGCTGGTGCTGGCGAAGTCCGCGTTCAACCACTCCGTCAACTACCGCTCGGTGGTGGCGCACGGCACCGCGTACCAGGTCACCGACCCGGAGGAGCTGCGGACGGCGCTGGACGCGATCGTCGAGCAGGTGGTGCCGGGGCGCGCCGCGGACTGCCGGCCGGGCAGCCCGAAGGAGCTGGCGGCGACGGCGGTGATCCGGCTGGAGCTGGACCAGGTGTCGGCGAAGAGCCGCACCGGCGGCGTGAACGACGAGGAGGAGGACCTCGACCTGCCGTACTGGGCGGGCGTGGTGCCGGTCTCCGCGGTGTACGGCGCGCCGGAGCCCTCCCCGCACTCGTCCCTCCCGCTGCCCGGCTACCTGGCGGGGCCGGCATGCTGATCCGGGGCTGGGACCGCGGCGCCGAACGCGAGTGGCAGGAGTGGCTGGCGGCCGGGCGGGACTTCGGCACGCTGGCCGCCAACGGCCCCGAGGGCCCGGTCATGGTGCCCACGCACTTCCTGCTGGACGTCGGGGCGGGCGAGGTCCTGCTGCACCTGGCCGCCCCCAACCCGCTGCTGGCGGCGGTGCGCGCCGACCCGCACGTGACGCTGGCGGTCACCGACGACTACGCCTTCGCCCCGGGCCGCTGGCGCGACCCGCCGTACACGCCGACCAGCTACTACGCCTCGGTGCAGTTCTCCTGCACGGCCGAGGTGGTGGACGACCCGGCGCAGAAGGCGGAGATCCTCAACCGGCAGCTGGCGCACTTCCAGCCCGAGAACACCGAGGACCGGGTGACGGTCGGCGCGGCCCCGTACGGCGGGATGCTGACCGGCCTGCGCGGGCTGCGGCTGACGGTGCGCCGGGTGCGGGCGAAGTTCAAGTACGACGACAAGAAGCCGGTCGAGATGCAGTTGGACATCGCCGAGCGCCTCGCCGAACGGCACGCCGCGACCGGCAATCCGCAGGACGCCGCGGCCCGCGTCCAGATGCTGCGCCGCCGCACCCGCCGCCCGGCGCTCGGCCCTTCGTCGGACTGACAGCCCGTCGGTCGCGGGCGTGTCGGAGCCGTGTCGCGGGGTAGCCGCTGGTCGAATGACCTCCGGATATGTCCGCCCGTCACCGGACGGATCGTCACGTAGGGAGAGAGCACTGGCTACCCACTCCTCCGCCGTCCGGGACGAGCACCTCGGGCATGTGGTGTTCATCTCCGCCGCCGCCGCGATGGGCGGTTTCCTGTTCGGCTACGACAGCGCGGTGATCAACGGCGCGGTCACCGGCATCCAGAAGCACTTCGGCGTCGGCAACGGCGAGACCGCGTTCGTGGTGGCGATCGCGCTGCTCGGCTCGGCGGCCGGCGCCGTGGTGGCCGGCTGGCTGGCCGACCACCTGGGCCGGGTGCGGACCATGCTGATGGCGGCGACGCTGTTCGCGATCAGCGGCATCGGCTCGATGTTCCCGCCCAGCATCCAGGTGCTGGGCGTGTGGCGCGTGGTCGGCGGCATCGCGATCGGCATCGCCTCGGTGATCGCCCCGACGTACATCGCCGAGGTCGCGCCGACCGCCTACCGGGGCCGGCTCGCCTCGTTCCAGCAGATGGCGATCGTGCTCGGCATCACCGTCTCGCAGCTCGCCAACTGGGCGCTCAACCAGGCCGCGGGAGGCGAGTCCACCAACCACCTGGGGGGCATCCAGGCCTGGCAGTGGATGCTCGGCGTGGAGGCCGTGCCCGCGCTGGTGTACGGCCTGATGGCGCTGTCCATCCCCGAGTCGCCGCGCTACCTGATCGCCGACCGGCGCGAGGAGCAGGCCCGCAAGGTGCTGGTCGAGGTCGAGGGCCCGAACGTCGACCTGGACGCCCGGATCGCGGAGATCCGCCGGGTGCTGGAGACCCGCCGCAAGCCGCGGCTGTCGGACCTGCTCGGCGGGCGGTTCGGCCTGCTGCCGATCGTCTGGGTCGGCATCGGCGCCTCGGTGTTCCAGCAGTTCGTCGGCATCAACGTGATCTTCTACTACTCGTCGTTCCTGTGGCAGTCGGTCGGCATCAAGGAGTCCGACTCGCTGCTGCTGTCGCTGTCCACCTCGATCATCAACGTCATCGGCACGGTCATCGCGATGGCGCTGGTCGACCGGATCGGCCGCAAGCCGCTGGCGCTGGCCGGCTCGGCCGGCATGACGGTCGCACTGGCGCTGGCCGCCTGGGCGTTCTCCTACCGGCACGGCACCGGCAACACCGCGACGCTCGACAACACCCACGCCGTGGTGGCACTGGTCGCCGCGCACCTCTTCGTGCTGTGCTTCGCGTTCTCCTGGGGCGTGGTGGTGTGGGTGCTGCTCGGCGAGATGTTCCCGAACGCGATCCGGGCGCTGGCCCTGTCGGTCGCCGCGTCCGCGCAGTGGATCGCCAACTGGGCGATCACCGTCTCCTTCCCGACCCTGTCGGACTGGAACCTGTCCGCGACGTACGTGATCTACGCCTGCTTCGCGCTGCTGTCGATCCCGTTCGTGGTCTTCTGCATCAAGGAGACCAAGGGCAAAGCGTTGGAAGAGATGGGCTGAACACTCCCTGACACACCCTCACCGCGCCGGTGGCGGCGGCGAATTCGGGCCTAGAGTGCCAGACGAACCTTCCTGCCCGCCGCCGCGCGCGGCCACCCCGACGGAGAGGCCATGGGCGCTGCCCGCCAGAACGTCAGCTTCGCCGGACACTCCGGCCGGACCGTGCACGGCTACCTGGCGGCGCCGCCCGCCCGGGTCGGCCCCGGAGTCCTGGTGATCCAGGAGTGGTGGGGGCTGACCCGGCACATCGCGGAACTCACCGACCGGCTCGCCGCCGAGGGCTTCCTCGCCCTCGCGCCCGACCTGTACGGCGGCACCGTCACCCACGACCGGGACGCCGCCGCCCGGATGAAACGCGAACTGCCCGCCGAACGCGCCGCGGAGGAACTCGCCGCGGCCGTCTCCCACCTGCTGGCGCACCCCGGCTCGGTCGGCGACGCGATCGGCGTGGTCGGCTTCTGCATGGGCGGCGGCCTCGCCCTGCGCCTCGCCGCCGCCGAGGGCGACCGGGTCGCCGCCGTCGTCCCGTTCTACGGCCTGCCCGACGACCCCGACTACGACTACCGCGGCCTGACCGCGCACGTCCTCGGCCACTTCGGCGAACAGGACGCCTCGCTGCCCGCCGCCGTCGTCGACGAGGCCGCCATCCGCATCGGCGAGGCCACCGACCGCCGCCCCGAGATCCACTTCTACCCCGCCGGCCACGCCTTCATGAACGACGAGAAGACCCCCAGCAGCTACGACCCCCTCCAGGCCGCCATCGCCTGGCGCCGCACCCTCACCTTCCTCTGGGCGCACCTCGGCTGACGAAAGCCGCCGGCCGGGGCTGCTCGCGGACGGCCGGGGGCCCTGAAATTCGGTGGACAGGGCCGGTGTTGGCGATCCATCGTCTGGCGGTGGGCATCAACTATCCGGCGTGGGCCGGCAGGAACTATCGGATCCAGACCGCCTCGACGGTGGTGAGCGGGCTGGGAAACGCCGCCGCGCCGATCGCCACCGCGTTCGCGGTGCTGGGCGCGGGCTGGGGCACCGCCGAGGTGGGGTACGTGACGGCGGCGCGGACGGTGCCGCTGGTGGTGCTGATGCTGATCGGCGGGGCGGTGGCCGACCGGTGGCCGCGGCACGTGGTGATGGTGAGCGCCAACGTGTTCAACGCGGTGTCGCAGGGCGTGCTGGCCGCGCTGGTGCTGATGGGGCATCCGCCGCTGTGGACGCTGCTGGTGCTGTCCGCGGCGGGCGGCGCCGGGCAGGCGTTCTACGCCCCGGCCGCCGAGGGCGTGATCCTCCGGGCGGTGCCGGCCGAGCACGCGTCGAAGGCGCTCTCGGTGTTCAAGATGGGCATGAACGGCGCGCAGATCGCCGGTGCCGCGCTCGGTGGCCTGCTCGCCGCGGCGGCCGACCCGGGCTGGGTGCTGGCGGGCGACGCGGCCTGTTTCGCGGTGGCCGCGCTGATGCGCTCCGGCCTGACGCAGGTCGGCGGGCAGCGCGCGTCCGGGCCCAGCCTGGTGCACGAACTGCGGGTCGGTTGGCGGGAGTTCGTCTCGCGCCGCTGGCTGTGGGCGATCGTCGTGCAGTTCTCCCTGATGAACGCCTGCGTGCTGGCCGTCGAGACGGTGTACGGGCCGGTGATCGCCGAGGACCGGATGGGCGGCGCCGGGGCGTGGGGCACCGCGATGGCCGCGCTCAGCGTCGGCATGGTGGCGAGCGCGGTGCTGATGGCCCGCTGGCAGCCGCGCCGGATCCTGCTGGTCGGCAACGGCGGCGTGTTCCTGTTCGGCCTGCCCGCGCTGGCGCTGGCGCTCGGCCTGCCGCTGATCCCCGTCGTGGTGGCGATGTTCCTGTCCGGCGTCGGCGTCACGGTGTTCGTGGTGGGCTGGATGGTGGCGCTCCGTCAAGAGATCCCCGAGGAGCTGCTGTCGCGGATCTCCGCGTACGACGCCTTCGGCTCCTTCGCGCTGCTGCCGGCGGGCACCGCGCTGGCCGGTCCGGCGGCGGACCTGCTGGGCCGCTCCGGTGCGCTGTGGGCCTGCGCGTTGACCTGCCTGGGCCTGGCCGCGGCGGTGCTGCTGGTGCCGGAGGTACGGCAGTTGGAGCGCAAGGTGCCCGAGGCGCGCGGCAACCTGCCGCAACCGGAACCTGCCACGTCCGGGTGACTGCCGCCCCGGTCTGCAACCCCCGGCGGCCGAAATGCGTCCGTGCGGACAACTGGCCACGACCCGGTGAGGAAAGCGCATGGGCAAGCCGCTGCTCTACCTTGACGTCGACGGGGTGCTGAACCCGGTGTTCCCGAACCCCGAGGACGACTTCGACTCCCACACCCTGCTCGGCTACTCGGTGCTGCTGTCACCGCGCCACGGCGAGTGGCTGCACGAACTGGCCGAGCACTACGAGCTGGTGTGGGCGACCACGTGGGAGTTCGAGGCGAATCGGTACATCGCCCCGCTGCTGGGCCTTCCGCAGCTCCCCGTGGTGAAGTTCAGCGGGTACGTGCCGCAGCCGGGCGACCCGCGGGTGCCGCTGATGGAGCTGTTCTCGGCGTTCAAGTGGGCGCCGCTGCTGCGGCACGCCCAGGGCCGCCCGTTCGCCTGGATCGACGACTGCATCCCGTCGCGGCTGGTGCGCCGAAGCCTGCTGCGCGCGGACCGGCTGCTGATGCCGATCGACCCGGCGCAGGGCCTGCGCCGCGAGCACGTGGACCGGCTGCTGCGCCGTCCCCCGACCCGGGCCTGGCTCAACCGGCGGGCGGGCTGACCGGCGCCGGGCCGCCCACCTCCACCCAGATCCGCTCCCAGCGGGCGGTGCGGCTGTGCCCGAAGCGGTCGCCGTACCCGAGCACCCGCAGCACCGCCTGCGTCTGGGTGCGGTCGGGGTGCTCGTCGATCTTCAGGCTGACGGTGGTGACGCCGCCGCGGGTCTCGCTCAGCGGCTTGCGTCCCATGAGCTTGTGCAGGGCGTCCTCGATGCGGCGGATCCGGGCCTCGTCGCGCTCGTGGCCCCCGTGCCAGTCCTGTTCGCCGCCCATGCCGCTCCCCTCGCCCGACGGCGCGCCGCCGCGCCGCCGCGCCCACCGGGCTTCACCCTACCGGCAGTTGACCGGCCGCCGGGGCGGATCGGTCAGGACGGATCGGTCAGGACGGATCGGTCAGGACGGATCGGCCAGGGCGGATCGGTCAGGACGGATCGGTCAGGACGGCAGCCAGCCGACGTGCCCGGCCAGCAGCGCGAAGCCGATGAAGCCGACCGTGTCGATCAGGCCGTGCGCGGCGACCAGCGGGCCGACCCGGCGCCAGCGGCGGTACAGCAGGCAGAACACCACGCCCATCACCACGTTGCCGACCAGCCCGCCGATGCCCTGGTACAGGTGGTAGGAGCCGCGCAGCAGGGAGCTGGCCGCGATGATCGCCGGCCAGGTCCAGCCCATCTGGTGCAGGCGGCGCACCAGGTAGCCGACCACCACGACCTCTTCCAGGATCGCGTTCTGCCAGGCGGCGGCGATCAGCACGGGGATCCGCCACCACACGTCGGGCAGGCCGGAGGCGGCGACCGTCAGGTTGAAGCCGGCCGCCTGCATGCCCAGGTAGAACGCCAGCCCGGAGCCGCCGACGGCCGCGGCGAGCAGCGTGCCGCGGCCGAGGTCGGAGAGCTTGTGGCGCAGGTCGAAGCCGATGGTGCGCAGCGAGGCGCCCTCGCGGACCAGCAGGTAGCCGACCAGCGCGACGGGCATCAGGGCGCGGGCGATGTAGTAGAGCTGCCAGGCGAGGTCGAGCCAGGGGCGGCCGGGGGCGCGGGAGGCGTTGAGGGTGGCGACCTGCTGGCCGAGGCCGATGGGTTCGGTGAGCGAGCCGACGAAGCTGATCAGCGCGGAGACGCCGCTCGCGCCGAGCGAGAGCCCGAGGACGATCAGCAGTTCGACGGCGAGCAGCCGGCGCGAGAGGGGCTTGGTGGTGGCCGGCTCGGCCGAGGCGGTGGTCACTGGTCTCCCCGGGGACGGATGCGGCCCGGAGCTCACTCCCGGCTCCGGGCCGATCATCCTTTCACAGCACGATGAGACGTTCCTCGACCCCCGGTGGGGTGTTGGTCAGTCCACCGGCCAGGTGTGCACGGGCTCGCCGCTGCGCATGCCCTCGATGTAGCGGCGGGTCATGGCGGCGATCGCGGCGTTCGGGTCGAGGCCGTGGCGTTCGCGCAGGCGGTGCACGACGGCGGCCTGCCAGGCGGCGCCGTTGGTGCGGCGCAGGCAGCGCTGTTCGATGATGCCGAGGTAGTGGTCGCGGTCGCGGGCGGCGATGCCCCAGCGGTCGAGGCCCTGGTGCGCGAGCGGCAGCAGTTCGTTCAGCACCAGGTCGGTGGCGGGCAGTTCGACCAGGCCGCGGGCGCCGCGCCCGGAGCGGGGCCACCACTGGACGGCGTCGATGCCGTGCCGGGCGCCGTTCCGGAAGTTCTCGTCGGCCTTCTCGAACGGGAGCCTGGTCCAGATCGGACGGGGCTGTTCGGCCAGCACCCGGACCAGGCCGTAGTAGAAGGCGGCATTGGCGAGGACGTCGGCGACGGTGGGCCCGGCGGGCAGGCAGCGGTTCTCCACCCGCAGGTGGGCGACGCCGTCGGCGACGTCGTAGATGGGGCGGTTCCAGCGGTAGATGACGCCGTTGTGCAGCCGCATCTCGCCGAGCCGGGGCGCGCCGCCGGAGGCCAGCACCTTGACCGGGTCCTCGTCGTCGCAGATCGGCAGCAGCGCCGGGAAGTACCGCAGGTTCTCCTCGAACAGGTCGTAGACGGAGTCGACCCAGCGCTCCCCGAACCAGGTGATCGGCCGCACCCCCTGCGCCTTGAGTTCGGCCGTCCGGGTGTCGCAGGCCTGCTGGAACAGCACCGGGCGGGTCTCGCGCCACAGCTCGCGGCCGAACAGGAACGGCGAGTTCGCGCCGAGGGCGAGTTGGACGCCGCAGATGGCCTGGGCGGCGTTCCACACCGAGGCGAACCGGGCGGGGGTGACCTGCAGGTGCAGTTGCACGGAGGTGGCGGCGGCCTCGGCGACCATCGACACCGAGTCGACGGTCAGCCGTTCGACGCCGTCGATGTCGAGCGCGATGTCCTCGCCGCGGGCGGCCAGGATCTGGTCGCTGAGCAGGGTGTAGCGGTCGTTGCTGGACATCGCCTCCCGTCCGGCGTGCGCCAGGTCCAGGGTGGGCAGGATGCCGACCATGACGAGGCGTCCGCCGGCCTGCTCGGCCCGCCGGTCGGCGTAGCGCAGCGCGGCGCCGAGTTCCTCGCGCAGGTCCTCGAAGACGTGCCCGCCGAGGCGGCGGGCGGCGACGTTCAGCTCGATGTTGAAGCGGCCCAGCTCGGTCTGGAAGTCGGTGGAGGCGATCGCGTCCAGCACCTGTTCGTTGCCGAGCATGGGCAGTCCCTGCTCGTCGGCCAGGTTGATCTCGATCTCCACGCCCATCATGGCTTTCGGGCGGTCGAACCGCTCCTCCCTGAGCATCCGCCCCAGCACGTCCAGACAGGACTGGAGCTTGCGGCGGTACAGCTGCCGGTCGGCCAGCTCCGCCCGGGTCGCGACGACTTTCTCGCCCACGGGTGCCTTCCCTCCCCTCGGTCGACAGTGCCTGTGCATCATGCCCAGCGCGAAGATTTCTAGCCTCGGGTGCGAACAGCCGAACGGGGGAGGGTTTCTGACGACCTGTCAGCTCACACCGGCTTGCGCCGCACCACGGAAAGTGATATGAAGGTCACCCTGCGCACTTGTTCGAGTAGAATTCGCACGCCGCTCAGGCCAGGTCAGGGCCGTCCGAGAAACCCCCACTGTCGAGGGACTCGTCGACGACCCGCCCACCCCCTCGGCGCTCTTGCCCAACCGGACACGGCCAGACCCCGTCAACGTCGACGCCATGCCGGTATGCCGCAGTACGCCGATCTCGAACGGAGAGGCGACTCACCATGACGTTGCACCTGTCCCAGCCCCCGGTCGGCGCCCTGCACGCCGTACGCTCGGCCCTCGCGCCCGGGGCGGCCCTGCCGCCGTCGGCGGCCGCCGTGCTCCGCCATAGCGCCGACCGCCCGGAGCCGCTGCTCGCGCTGCCCGTGCACGCCCTGCGCGGGCCCGAGCCCCGGCTGGCCGGGGCGGAGTGCATCGGCTGGCGGTTCCTGCTGCGCGCCCGCCTGCCCGAGGCGGCGGGGCCGCAGTGCCCGCACGGCGGCGGCTGCGACGGGGCGGTCGGCGCGAGGGCGGAGCGGACGGAACGCCCGCTGGTTACCGGCGAGTTCAGCGAGGACGGGCTGGAGCAGGTGGTGGCCGCCGCCGAGGTCGCCGCCGGCGCGGACGGGCCGGTGTTCTCCCACCTGGCCGCCGGCCCGTACCTGGACTCCACGGTCCGGGCGCTGCGGCAGGCCTGGCAGCTGGTGCACCTCTCCCCCGCCCGCTACGAGCCGCGGCTGCTGTCGCTGCCCGAGCACTACGCGTCCGCGCTGTGGCTGCACGGCGCGCTGCCCGGCGAGGACCTGCTGATCCCGCTGGCGCCCGCGCCGGTCGGGGTGGCGGCCCACCAGGTGCTGTCCGCCGCCGAGCTGCTGGCCCGGCTGGCGAACGCCCCGGCGGCCCGGGCGACGGCGCTGATCGGCTGACGCCCTCCCAGTGACGCTCCGTCACCGCTCGGCTCCGTACCACCCGGACGGGCCATGCCGTACTGATCCGATCGGATCGGTCCGGGATGGCCCGTCCGTGCGCGGATCGGAGCGTCCGCGGCCCGGTAGGGTGATCTCGCCGGATCTTCTGTGGCGCATGTCACCAAATGCCTGCGCGCACGCCCGGAGAGTCGGACACTGGTGTCGGTCGGGAGGAAGACCACACCTCCTACCCGGCTGACGCCGTTTCACACCTGTGGCGGTGAAGAAACTTTCCGTCGACAGGGCGGGCGCCCAGGGGGGTGGCCGTGCGGCGGCGCGAATCACGAGTGAAGCGAGGTACAACGATGTGCCAGCACCGAACCGACTGCCCGTCCGCCGAGTCTCCGGACCGTGAGGCGGCCGAAGCGGTCGCCAGCCACCCCGAGCAGGGCTGGAGCCTGCTCTGCAACGGGGTGCTGCTGTTCGACGACACCGGCGAACTGCTGCCGGACGGCCGCGTGATCGCCCCGCGCCGCACCCTGCTGATCGCCGCCTGAACGCCCCCGTTCTCCGCTGTCGACCGATCGACCGGATCGACCCGTCGACCGATCACCCCGCCCGCCCGGAGTTGCGCCCTCCCGGCGGGCGTCGGCGTTCCCCGAGGAGTCGTCAGGAACCTTCAAGAGCCGTCAGGAGCCGTCAGGAGCCGCCGACCGGCAGGTCGGAGGGCGTGGACGGGTCGTACCAGAGGCTGAGCATCGGGGCGTGCCACTGCCAGCCGAGGGTCGCGTAGAGGGCGCGCCCCTGCGTGGTGCCGACCAACAGACCGGTGCGCGCGCCCTCCGCGTGCGCCTCGCTCTGCAGGGTGCGCATCAGCAGCGAGCCGAGGCCGCGGCGACGGTGCTCGGGGACGGTCTCGACCTGGTCGACGACGGCGACCGGGGCCTCCCCCGGGCCGATCCCCGGGCCGACCCCCGGGCCGATCCCGATCTGCCCGCGGGCGGCGTACTCGCCGTCGGCGGTGCGCACCAGGGCGCGGATCACGCCGCCGCGGCTCCAGGTGGTGATCCGGTAGCCGGCCGGGACGGCCGGGGTCTCGGGGCGCAGCCGGCAGGTCATCAGGTGGCCGGGGACGTCGATGTGCCAGCCCGGTCCGATCCAGGGCAGGGCGCGTTCGTCGACGCCGAAGAGCTTGAGCCAGGTCCACGGGACGGTGGTGCCCTCGGTCAGCTTGCGGACGTCCGCCTCGACGGGGGCGGGCAGCACGTGCCGCCAGGGGTGGCGGTACTGGCCGACGTCGATCGTCCAGCCCCAGGGCTCGGGTTGGGGGTCGGCGGCGCCGCGGGAGACCGTCCAGCCGCTGATCCAGGCCCGGACGAGGTCGGGGACGGTCGGGTCGTCGGGCATGGGCACACTCCGCGCTGGGTAAGGGTCCAAGGTCTCTCGCGGATCTTACTTGTCCGGGGCGGGGGCCGTCATCGGGTTTCTCTGTCCGCCCCCGTCGGGGCGAGATGTCTGTACAGGTTGCGGAGCGTGTCATCCGCCGGACATCCGCCGCACTGGTCCAGTCCACTTGGGCGGCTTAGGAATGGTCGCGGCCGGGCGGAGCGACGCCCGGCACCGTGCACGAGGAGCCCCCGATGAGTCCCGAACTGTCGCGCCGTACCCTGCTGGGCGGCGCCGCCGCCGCGGCCGTGCTGTCCGCACTGCCGCTGAGCGTCCGTCAGGCGCTGGCCGCCCCCGCCCGCCCGGGCAAGCTGGAGGACGTCCAGCACGTGGTGATCCTCATGCAGGAGAACCGGGCGTTCGACCACTACTTCGGCACCCTGCCCGGTGTGCGCGGCTTCGGCGACCGCGCCGCGGTGCGCGGCGTCAACGGCCGTTCGATCTTCCACCAGCCCGACCCGTCCCGGGCCGAGGGCTACCTGCTGCCGTTCGCGATGAACGCCGCGCACACCAGCGCCTACCAGCAGGGCGCGCCCTCGTTCGGCTACGGCGACTCGATGAGCGCCTGGAACGACGGCCGGGCGGACGGCTCGGTGACCCGGCGCTCGTCCGGCTGGCTCGGCCAGGGCTACTACGAGAGCGCCGACATGCCCTTCTACCACGCGCTGGCCTCGGTGTTCACCACCTGCGACGCGTACTACGCCTCGGTGCAGTGCAACACCAACACCAACCGCGAGCACCTGATGTCGGGCACCAGCGGCGGCACCGTCCGCGACCTCCCGATGACCGACAACTCCGAGCCCGCCGCCGGGTTCGAGTGGACCACCTACGCGGAGCGGCTGGAGCGCGCCGGCGTCAGCTGGCAGACGTACCAGGCGCTGGACAACTTCGACGACAACGCCTTGGCCTGGTTCACCAACTTCATCAAGGCGAAGCCCGGTTCGGCGCTGTACGAGCGCGGCCTGCGGCAGGTCGGCGACCCGGCGAAGCAGGGCGACCCGTTCGCGATGGGCGACGCGCTGGTCGAGGCGTTCGCCGCCGACGTGCGGGACGACAAGCTGCCGCAGGTGTCCTGGCTGATCGCGCCCGCCGCGCTGTCCGAGCACGCCAACTACGCCCCGCCGAACGGCGAGCACCTGACGGCCCGGCTGCTGGCGGCGCTGACCGCCAACCCGGACGTGTGGGCGAAGACCGTGTTCATCCTCGACTACGACGAGCACGGCGGCTTCTTCGACCACCAGCTGCCGCCCGTCCCGCCGCTGGCCGCCGGGCGCGGCGCGTCCACCGTGCCGGTGGACGGCGAGGTGGTGGTGCGGGTCTCCAAGGGCGGCTCGACGTACCACCGGGTGGTCGGGCAGGACGGCCGCTACCGGGTCAGGAACGCGGACGGCAGCCTGGGTTGGTCCGCGACGCTGCCCGCCGGGGAGACCCTGGTGGCCGGGCCGTTCCCGATGGGCCTGGGCGTGCGGGTGCCGATGGTGGTGGTCTCGCCGTGGACCCGCGGCGGCGTGGTCGACTCCACGGTGTACGACCACACCTCGGTGATCCGACTGCTGGAGAAGCGCTTCGGCGTCGCCGAGCCGAACATCTCGCCGTGGCGGCGGGCCGTCACCGGCGACCTCACCAACCTGTTCGACTTCTCCGGCCAGGACCCGGTGTGGCCCGCGCTGCCCGACACCTCCGGAAACCGGCAGAAGGTCACCGACACCGGCAAGCTGCCCGCGCCGACCGTCCCCAAGCCGCAGGCCTTCCCGCAGCAGCCGCGCGCCACCCGCACCGCCCGGCCCGTCCCGTACCACCTCCAGGTCAAGGCCCGGGTCCGCAAGGGCGTGCTCACCCTCGACCTGGCCAACCCCGGCAGGCAGGGCGCGGTGATCGCCGCCTACCCCGAGCCCGGCGCCGCGCCCCGGCACTACACGGTGGACGTCAAGGGCAAGCTCTCCGACACCTGGCAGATCGGCCCCGACGGCTACGACCTGCGCCTGCACGGCCCGAACGGCGCGCTGTGGCACCTGCGCGGCGACGCGGCCGGCACCTACGAGACGTCCGTCTCCGAGGACGGCGGGGGCGGCTGGCAGCTGGCCGTCGAGGTCGCCAACCGCACCGACGTCAGCCGGGTGATGACCATCGGCGACCTCGCCTACGGCGGCGGGCAGCGCGAGGTGCGACTCGGCGCGGGCGAGTCCGCGGTCGTCAACCTGCCGGTGGGCAAGGAGGGTTGGTACGACGTCGTGGTCACCGCCCGGGACGACGCCCGCTACCGCTTCCGCCGGGCCGGGCGCCTGCCGAACCAGGCCGTGGGCTTCACCGACCCGGCGATCGGCCTCGCCGACCCGCTGCTCGTGGACGTCACGCTGGGCTCCGCGTCCGCCACCATCGACGAACCGCTGCTGCTGCCCGGCCGGCCCGCCCGGCTCAAGGCCCGGTTCACCGCCACCGCCGACCTCGCCGCCCTGGAGGCCGCGCCGGTGCTGCCCGCCGGCTGGTCCGCGGCCGCCGTGGTGACCGCCCTGCCCTCAACTCTCGCTGCCGGCCGCACCGTTGAGGCCGAGTGGAGATCCTGCCGCCCGCGACGCTCGCCACCTCCTCGGCCGGCCGCCTGCTGGTCACCGCCCGCGCCACCGCCGCCGACCGCTACGCCGTCGCCGACGGCGAGCTCGCGGCACGCACCGCCCCGTCGATGGCCGGCCACCTGCTCGGCGAGGACTTCGAGTCGCTGGCCCCGCAGCTCACCGCCGTCTCCGGCGTGCTCGGCTGGACCGCGAAGGCCCCCGCCGGTTGGACGGTCGTCAACGCGCCCGGCATGCCGCAGGGCACCGTCCGCCTCCAGGGCTGGACCTTCCACACCAAGCGCGAGTGGTCCACCCCCGCCGGCCAGGACCGCGGCAACTTCACCCGCGGCCTCGGCATCCTCGCCGTCGCCGACCCCGACGACTGGGACGACACCGGATCCCCCTCCGCCAAGGGCAAGTTCGACTCCACCCTGGTCTCCCCCGCCGTCGCCGTCCCCGCCGGCGCCACCACCCTCCACCTCGCCTTCGACTCCCACTACCGCCAGGAGGCCCCCCAGAAGGCCACCGTCACCGCCGTCTTCGACACCGGCGCCGAAACCCGCCTGCTCACCTACAGCAGCGACGCCACCGGCAACGACAACGCCGGCAAGGACGCCGAGAACGCCTTCATCACCCGCCAGTTCGCCGTCCCCGCGGGCGCGAAGTCGGTGACCCTCAGGTTCCGCATGTACGACGCCGGCAACAACTGGTACTGGGCCGTCGACCACATCCGCCTCGACACCCGCCCGATCACCGCCTGACCACGGCCCGACCACTGCCCGACCACTGCCCGACCCACCGCCGGGCCCCGCCGTTCACGTCAACGGCGGGGCCCGGTACGGCAGTTCAGACGATCTGGATGGCCCGGACCTGCGGCGGGCGGTTGGGGAAGGTGATGTCCGTCCAGCGGTCGATGCGGACCGAGTCGCCGTTGACGTCGTAGTAGATCAGGTCGTTGTTGCCGGTGGAGATGCGATCCACCCACCAGCCGCCGAAGTCGGTGGTGCCGCCGTTGGCGTAGCAGTCGACGCTGTCCCGGCCGTCCAGGTGCGACCAGATCTTCAGGTAGTTCTCGCCGCCGACGCACTGGATGTGGTCGATGGCGAACGCGTGCCCGCTCGGCACGGTGACGGTGAACGCGAGCGCCGCCGCGAACGCGGTGGCCAGCGAACAGACGACCCTCTTGGTCCTCGAGAACACGGCTCTTCCCCTTCGCACGAAGCCGGCCGGAAGACGCGGCCCGCTGCCGCCACCCGGTCCGGGAGCCCTCAACGTAGCGAGGGCGGTACCCCGTTCGGCCGCAACACTCCGAACGCGAACCGCCCTCCTACGACTTCACCCATTCGTGTGAGGACCGCTTCCCGGGCGGTGCTCAGGCACGCGTGAAGAACGGTTCCTGGGCGAGGGGTTGGGCCAGGAACGCCAGTTGGAGGCCGTGGTCGAGGCGCAGGCGGAGGGTGTCGTCGGCGGCCAGGGCCTGGCCGAGGCGGGCGGCGAGGGGGCGGGGGTCCGCGGTGGGGTCGGCGAGGACGAGGGCGAGGGTGGCGTCCGCGTCGGGGGCCGGGGCGAGGTGGGCGGCGGCGACCTCGGGTTCGGCGGCCAGCAGTTCGCGCAGGGCGCGGTGCACCTCGGGGTCGGTGTGCGGCGGCAGGTAGGGCCGGTTCTCGGCGACGGCGCGCAGCCGGGCGCCGTCGAGCTGGTAGCTGACCGGGCCGGCCGGGTCGACCAGGACGATGGAGGCGCGCTCCGAGAACGCCACCATCGCGGCCTGCGGGGCGGCCACCGGCGCGGGCCGGGCGTCCGCGCGCCAGCGGGCCATGGTCTCCATCGAGGTGAACGCCGGCAGCGCGCGCCGTCCGTCGGCGGCCTCCAGGACGGGCACCGCCATGTCGCTGGTCTTCTCGTGCTTGTGCCCGCTCTCGTCGTACTCCACCTCCCCGAGCACGGCCACGATCGGCACCATCAGCCGACTCGGCGTCAACGCGGCCAGCAACTCGCCCTCGGCGGACGGGTCCTGCTGCCAGGCGGCGAGGGCCGCGGCGAGGACGGGGTCGGCGGTGCCGTCGTCCTCGGCGAACCCGGGGTTGGGGATGTTCTTGCGCTCCACCCGTCGAGCGTATGCCACGTTTACCTCGGGCCGGTCGGCGGTGCGGGGCCGGGACCGGGGCCGGGACGGGGTCGACTGTACGGGTGGGCCTGGCGTCTCCCCGCTGCGGGTGCGGCGGGGGTGCGGCAGGCTGGGCGGACCGGTGCCGGTGGTACCTGTGGCGCCGGTGGTACCTGTGGTGCCGGTTGAAAGGACGATCATCGTGGGAACGTACGACCCGATGTTCGCGGTGCGCGGCGCCGCGGACGCGGTGACCGTGGCGGCGAAGGACGTGGCCGGCGGGCGCGCCGGATGGCACCGGCCGGCGGACGCCACCAACTCGCTGGAGCGGATGGACCACCTGGTCACCGCCCTGTCCGACCTGCTGCGGCACCAGGCCCTGGCGCTCCCGCAGCTCACCCGGGACCCACAGGCGGCGCAGGCCGCCAAGCTGGTCGCCGAGGCCGCGACCGCCGCCGCCCAACTGGCCGAGCAGATCCGGAAGGCCACCGCCACCACCCGCGCGGTGCGCTGACCGGCATTATGGTGGCTCGGACAACTCGTGGGGCGGGAGTGGCGTGGGTATGGACGCGATACGGATCGGCGTGCTGGTGCCGTTGAGTCGGCCCGGATGGGTCGAGGCCGGTCGACAGCTGCTGGGCGGCATGGAGTCGGCCGTCCGCGAGCTCAACGCGGCGGGCGGCGCGGCCGGGCGGCCGGTGGAGCTGCTGGTGCGGGACACGGCGGCGGATCCGGAGCGCGCGGCGGCGGCCGTCGGCGAGCTTGCCGGGCTCCAAGTGGACGCCCTGGCAGGCGAGTTCCACAGCATGGCGGCCCGGGCGGCGGCGACCCGGGCGGAGCAGGCGGGGGTGCCGTTCCTCTGCTCCTCGGCGGTGCTGGACGCGCTGACCGAACAGCCGACGGACCTGGTGGCGCGCCTCGCCCCCGCCCAGTCGCACGGGTGGCGGGTGTACGCGGACTTCCTGCTCGGCGCCGGTCACCGCCGCATCGCCGTGGTCACCCAGGGCGGCGCGTACTGGGAGTCCGGTACCCGCATCCTGCGGGAGCGCCTCGCGACGCACGGCGGCGACGTGGTCGAGCTCGACCCGATCGGCGTGCCCGACGCGCTGGCCGCGTCCGGCGCGAGCGCCGTCCTGCTGCTGACGGGCTTCCCGGACCCGGCGGTCCCGATCGTCCGGGCCGTCCGCCGGGACCCGCGACTCACCGATGTCCTGATCGGCGCCCCGGCCGGGCAGCCCGAGTTCGCCGAATGGGCGTCCCTGCTGGGCCCGGACGGCGCCGCGGTGCCGTTCCTGCGCTACCTGCCGGAGCGGCTCGACCCGCTGGGCGCGCGGGTCGCCGACACCCTGCGTGAGGAGTTCGGCAGGGAGCCGTCGTTCGTCGCCTTCGAGGGCTGGGACACCGTCAACGTGCTTGCGGCGATGCTCGGTTCGGGCGAGGCGGAGTGGTCACGGGTGCAGCTGGCCGGCACCCGGGGACCGATCCGCTTCGAGCGGGTGCCGGGCATCGGCGTGTGGCAGTGGGCGTGGGCCCCGGTCCAGGTCGCCGATCGCGACCCGGCCGACCCGGGGCGGTGGCGGGTGCTGCACACCGGCTGAGCCCGGACGCCGTGGGCCGCGAGGGACGGGCGGCAGACGCACGGCGGTGGACCCGGCATGCCGGAGAGGGCCGGGGCCGCCCGGGTTCAGCTCGTGCTCCGCGTCCAGTGCGATCCGATCCACATCGGCTCGGCCTGCCCAGGAGAGGCGGCAGTCAGCCTGAGCGAGGCCTGCGGCCGCGGTTGGGGTTGCGCCTGGGGAGCCGGACCGGGGTTGCGCAGCGCGCGCAGAAGCTGGCTGCGCGCGTACTCCACTTCCCGGTCCGCCTTGCGGTACCGCAGCGTCGCCGCGTCGATCTCCTTACGGCGCTTGAACTCCTCCGCGCCGTTGGACTTCCTCGCCCGGCTTCGCAGGCGGGACACCAGCTCGGCAGCGTGCAGTTTGCCCTCGATGTGCCGGGCGAGGGACACATGGGCGTGTTGAGCACGGCCGTTGTGCGGAAACCACCTCGCCGCCTCTTCCTCGGCCTCCCTGATGCGGGCCTTGGCGGCTCCCGTGAGGAAGGAATCGGGCAGGTGCACAGCAGGTCCCCCCTGTCGCAGATGGCCCAGACCTTAGCGTCACCTCCGACCCGTCGAGTGCCGCACCCGGCAGCTCGGCACACGCGTCGACTGCCGGGCATTGCGCACCGATCGGAGCGTCGCCCCGTGCCCGCGTCGCCGCGGCGCCAGTGGGAGTCGCCCCTCAGTACCTGGCGGAGCCTCGCCCCTCGGGCGGCCCGCGCACGCGTCGCGGATTGGCGCGGCGAAGGATCTACCGCCCGGTAGGGCGATGTGGCAGTCTGCGGCCATGGCTCTCGCTGAAACCACCGTGACCAGTGGCACCGTCTCCGACCGTGCCCGCTACGACCGGGCGACGGCCCACCTGGACGCGCCGCTGGCGATCGTCGATCTGGCGGCGTTCGACGCGAACGCGGCGGATCTGGTGCGGCGGGCGGGCGGGAAGCCGATCCGGGTGGCGTCGAAGTCGGTGCGGTGCCGGGCACTGCTGGAACGAGTGTTGGCGCGGGACGGCTTCGCGGGGGTCATGAGTTTCACGCTCGCGGAGTCGCTGTGGCTGGTGCGCAGCGGCTTCACGGACGTGCTGCTGGCGTACCCGTCGGCGGACCGGGCCGGGTTCGGGCAGCTGACGGCGGACGAGGAGTCGGCCCGGCAGATCACCGTGCTGGTGGACGACGTGGCGCAGCTGGATCTGATCGACGCGGCCCGGGAGGGCTCGGCGACGGTGCGGGTGTGCCTGGAGCTGGACACCTCGTTGCAGCTGCTGGGCGGCCGGGTCCGGGTGGGCGCGCGGCGTTCGCCGTTGCGGACGCCCGAGCAGGTGGGCCGGCTGGCCGAGGCGGTGAACGCGCGGCGCGGCTTCGAGGTGGTCGGGCTGATGGCGTACGAGGGCCATGTGGCGGGCGTCGGGGACGCGGTGCCGGGTCGGCCGGTGCGGTCGGCGGCGATCCGGTTGATGCAGACGAAGGCGCGGACGGAGTTGGCGCGACGGCGGGCCGAGGTGGTGCGCCGGGTGCGGCAGGTCGCGGATCTGGAGTTCGTGAACGGCGGCGGCACGGGCAGCGTGGAGTCGACGGTGGCGGAGCGCGCGGTGACGGAGGTGGCGGCCGGGTCGGGCCTGTTCGTGCCCCGGCTGTTCGACAACTACCGTGCGTTCCGGGGCCGTCCGGCGGCGCTGTTCGCGCAGCCGGTGGTGCGCCGTCCCGGGGTGGGTGTGGTGACGGTGCTCGGCGGCGGCTATCCGGCGTCCGGTCCGGCGGGGGCGGACCGCTCCCCCGTCCCGTACCTGCCGGCCGGGTTGCGGTACGACCCGCAGGAGGGCGCGGGCGAGGTGCAGACGCCGCTGCTGGGCTCGGCGGCGGACGACCTGCTGATCGGTGACCGGGTGTGGTTCCGGCACGCGAAGGCGGGCGAGCTGTGCGAGCGTTTCGCGCAGTTGCACCTGGTCGAGGGCGATGCGGTGGTCGCGACGGCGCCGACGTACCGCGGCGAGGGCCACACCTTCCTGTAGTCGGCCGGGCGGCGGTCGAAGAATTTTCCGGAGCCGTGTCGAGAACCCCGTCACGGCTCCGTCCCCGGGTTGAAGGCGACCACAATGGGGTCGCGTCACCACCGAGGAGTGAGAGCCATGGCGAAGTACCTGATGCTGAAGCACTACCGGGGCAACCCGGAGGCCGTGAACTGCGTGCCGATGGACGAGTGGACGCCGGAGGAGGTCTCGGCCCACATCCAGTACATGAACGACTTCGCGGACCGGCTGCGGGAGACCGGCGAGTTCGTCGACGCCCAGGCGCTCGCCCCGCGGGGTGTGTGGGTGCGGTACGACGGCGAGGGCCGGCCGCCGGTCACCGACGGGCCGTTCGCCGAGACCAAGGACCTGATCGCCGGCTGGATGGCGATCGACGTGGACTCCTACGAGCGGGCGCTGGAGCTGGCCGCCGAGCTGTCCGCGGCGCCGGGCGCGAACGGCGAGCCGATCCACGAGTGGCTGGAGCTGCGCCCGTTCCTCACCGAGTACCCGGACACCGTCACCGAGTGAACGACGACCGGCAGCGGGACGGCCGCGAACGGGACGGCCGCGAACGGGACGGCCGGCCGGGCGCGATGGACGAGGCGCTGCTGCGTGTCCTGACGCCCGAGGTGCTGGCCGTCCTGGTGCGGCGCGGCGCGGATTTCGCGGCCGCCGAGGACGCCGTGCAGGAGGCGCTGCTGGAGGCGGTGCGGACCTGGCCGGCCGATCCGCCGCGCGACCCGAAGGGCTGGCTGATCACCGTCGGCTGGCGGCGTTTCCTGGACGCGGCCCGCTCGGACGCCTCGCGCCGCCGCCGCGAGGACCTGGTGGAGGACCAGCCGGAGCCCGGCCCGGTGCCGGACGCCGACGACTCGCTGCAGCTGTACTTCCTGTGCGCGCACCCGTCGTTGACGCCTGCCTCGGCGGTGGCGCTGACGCTGCGCGCGGTCGGCGGGCTGACCACCCGGCAGATCGCGCAGGCGTACCTGGTGCCGGAGGCGACCATGGCGCAGCGGATCAGCCGGGCGAAGCGGACGGTGGGCGGGGCGCGGCTGGACCGGCCGGGCGACCCGGCGACGGTGCTGCGGGTGCTGTACCTGGTGTTCAACGAGGGCTACTCGGGGGACGTCGATCTGGCGGCCGAGGCGATCCGGCTGACCCGGCAGCTGGCGGCCCGGATCGACCACCCGGAGGTGTCGGGCCTGCTGGCGCTGATGCTGCTGCACCACGCCCGCCGGGCCGGTCGGACCGCGCCGGACGGCAGTCTCGTCCCGCTGGCCGAGCAGGACCGCGGCCGCTGGGACACCGCGATGATCGCCGAGGGCGTGACGATCCTGCAGGCGGCGCTGGCCCGTGACCGGCTGGGCGAGTTCCAGGCGCAGGCCGCGATCGCGGCGCTGCACGCGGACGCGCCGACCGCCGAGGAGACCGACTGGGTGCAGATCGTCGAGTGGTACGACGAACTGGCCGCGCTGACGGACAGCCCCGTGGTGCGCCTGAACCGGGCCGTCGCGGTCGGCGAGGCGGACGGCCCGCGGGCGGGTCTGGCCGCGCTCGCGGCGCTGGACGACACGCTGCCCCGGCACACCGCCGCGTCCGCCTACCTGCACGAGCGGGCCGGCGACCTGCGGGCGGCGGCCCGGCTGTACGCGCAGGCCGCGGCGAAGGCCGGGGCGGTGGCCGAGCGGGACCATCTGGTGCGGCAGGCTGCGCGGCTCAACACCATTCTGCGGGAAGGGAGTTGAGCCGCGCCGCAGTGCCGCGTCAGGTGGTGGTGCCGGCGCCCGGGCCGCCGCCCTGGAAGGTGGCGATGCCCTTGAGGATGGTGTCCATCTGGTCGAGGCCGGGGGCCTTGTCGGCGATGTCGAAGCCGAAGTGGACGGCGGTCAGCGCCTTGCCGTCGGCGGTCGGGAAGACCACCGTCTGCACGTACCCGCTGTTGCCCTTGGACACCGTCACCTGCCAGCGCACCAGGTAACCGGAGCGGCCGGCCACCGTGACCGCCTCGCTCTTCAGCTCCTGGTGGCCGGTGATGTCGGGGTACGCCTCCTTGGCGGCGTTCTCGATGTCCTGCTGCGCGGCCTGCTTGACGTCGGTGCCGCCGCCGTTGCCGGTGCCGGCGATCCGGCCCGTGGTGACACCGCCGAGCGAGCAGCTGCCCTGGCCGTCGGCGCAGGTGTAGTCGCCGACGGTGGCGGCGGCGAAGCCGTCGGCGCTGGTGCCGCCCTTCCAGCCGCTGGGGACCGGCAGGGAGATGCCGTTGACGAGGTCGACGGCGACGCCCTTGCCGTTGCTGTTGCCGCCATTGCCACCGCTGCCGCCGCCCTGGCCGGGGAAGCTCGGCAGGCCGTCGCCCGGGGTGTTCTGGCCGTTCTGGCCGCCGTCGCCGCTGCCCTTGTGGCCGGACCGGCCCTCCAGGGACGGCCGGGCGGAGGCGGACTTGTCGGTGCGCCCGTCCATCACCAGGTAGGTGGCGCCGGAGCCGACCGCCAGGCCGAGCAGCGCGGCCACCGCGGCCGTGATCAGCACCGGCCTGGACGGGCGGCGGCGCGGCTTGGCCGGCGGCAGCTCGCCGTACGGGGGCGGCGGCGGGTAGTGGACGGACTGCCCGGAGGCGTCCAGCACGGTGCCCTCCAGGACGGTGGTGTCCTCGATGCCGGGCATGCCGAACGCGCCGGGCGCGGGTGGCGGCACGGCGTCGGTCGGCGTGCCGGGCGCGGCTGCGGCGGCCGTGACCGTGGGCGCGGGCGCGGGCGCGGGCGTGTCGGCGGGGGCGGCCGAGGCCGGGCGGGTGCTGGCGGTCCAGCCCTTGCCGTCCCACCAGCGCTCGGGGCGGGGGTCGCTGTCGGTGTCGACGGGGTCCGGGTACCACCCGGCCGGAATCTGCTGCTCACTCACACCCACGACCCTAGGGGGCCGCGGATAAACGGGAAATCAGCGCGCGGCCGGAATTCGGGGTTCGGCGATGAGATTCGGGTGAGAATCGCGCACAACCGCCGTCCGGGTGATCCAGGTACGCCAACCGGGGCGCATTGTGTGCTCCACGCGCCTGACGGGGCGCACATCGGTCGTGGGTCGCACCACCGGGGGCGCGACCGCGCGACAGAATCCGCGCCATGACCTCTCGCCCCGTGATCGGGATCAGCACCTTCCTCCTCGACGCCGCCTGGGGCCGGTGGGACTCCATGCGCTCGGTGCTGCTCCCCGAGCGCTACCCGGCGCTCTTCCAGCAGGTCGGCGGCATCGCCGTCATGCTCCCGCCCGACGCCCCCGAGCACGCGGCGGCCGCGGTGGCCCGCCTGGACGGCCTGGTGATCGCGGGCGGCGAGGACGTCTCCCCCGCCCTCTACGGCGAACCCGCCCACCCGGAGACGCTGGCCGACGCCCCCGAACGCGACCTGTGGGAAGCCGCGCTGATCCGCGTCGCCCTCGCCGCCGGCACCCCACTGCTGGGCATCTGCCGGGGCATGCAACTGCTCAACGTGGTCTGCGGCGGCTCACTGATCCAGCACCTGCCGGACGTCGTCGGCCCCGATCTCGAACACCGCGGCACCCGCACCGGGTACAACCGCCACGCGATCCACCCCGTCCCCGGCACCCTGCTCGCCGGCCTCCTCCCCGAGCCCTCGGTCACCGTCCCCACCAACCACCACCAGGCCGTGGCCCGCCTCGGCGAAGGCCTCACCGTCTGCGCCCACGCCGCCGACGGCACCGTCGAAGCCGTCGAGGGCCCCGGCTTCGCCCTCGGCGTCCAGTGGCACCCGGAACAGGGCGAGGACCTCCGCGTCGCCCGCGCCCTCGTCCACGCGACCCGCCCGGCACCCGTCCCGGCCGGCTGAGCGCCGCCGCGAGGAACACGGCGAGTCCGCGGCTCTGCTAACGGGGCCTCACCGCGAGGTAGTAGAGCGTGATGTCCTCCGGGGCGTGGACCCGCATGGACCCGCTGGGTCCGCCCCCCACCAGGTCCAACTGCAGGTGGCTGCGGTCGCCGTACGGGAGCCACCCGGTGATGACGAACGGGCCCTCACCGTTCTGGGCCCAGACGTGGTCTCCGAAGCGGACCGTGCGATTGTCCTTCGTTCGAAATTTTGGCCTCATGGTCCATGGCTACCACTCTCCCCGCCCCGCAGGGAGCGGTTTTTCCGACGCGGTTTTTCCGACATCGAGACACCAACTCCTGCTACGGGAGCGCGAGTTCGCACAGGGCGGCGACGGTACCGAGAGCGCCGGCGGCCAGCAGGCAGGGGACGACGCCCCGGCGCAGGACGAGCAGCCACAGCGCGGCGAGGCCCAGGATCGCGTACTGCCACGGCTGGTGGAGGGCCAGTGCCAGCGGGAGTGCGGAGCCGGCGATGGCGCCGATGACGGCCGGGCCGGCGCCGGTGAGGAAGTCCTGGACGGCGGTGTTGGCGCGCAGGCGGTCGAAGTGGGCGGCGCCGAGCAGGACGAGCAGGAAGGACGGGCCGAACGCCACCGCCGCCGCGAACAGTCCGCCGAGCACGCCCGCCGCCGCGTAGCCGACCACGGCGACGGTCTGGACGACCGGGCCGGGGGTGATCTGGCCGAGGGCGACGGCGTTCAGGAACTGACCGTCCGTCATCCAGTGGTAGCGGTGCACCGCGTCCTGCTGCATCAGCGGGATGATCACGAAGCCGCCGCCGTAGGAGAGCGCGCCCACCTTGAGGGCGACCCAGGCGAGCGCGCCGAGCCCGCCGGTCGCGGCCAGGCCGGGGACGAGCAGGGGCAGGGCGGCCCGAGGGGCGTCACCCTCCGGTCGGGACGGTGCGGTGTCACCCGTTCGGCTGGTTCGGCCGATTCGGCGGGTGGGGCGCCGGAAGGCAACCTCGGCGGCACCGGTGGCCAGCAGGACGAGCACCAGCCACGGTCCGGTGAGGATCGCCGCCGCCGCGCCGAGCAGCAGGTAGCAGGCCCAGCGGACCCGGGCCGCGCCGCCGCCCGAGCGCTTCAGGCTGGCCGGCACCAGCGCGCCCGCGGCCTGCACGGCCACCGCCGCGACGGCCGCGCCCGCCCCGGCCGCCGCGCCGAGCACCCAGCGCGGCGGGTCGCCGGCCAGGAACAGCGCGGCCAGCAGCAGGATCAGCACCAGCCCGGGCACGATGAACGCCGCCCCGCCGACCAGCGCCCCGGCCGTGCCGCGCACCCGCCAGGCCGTGAAGATCGCCAGCTGGGTGGAGGCCGGACCGGGCAGCAGGTTGGTCGCGGCGATGCCGTCCTCGAACTCGCTCGCCGCGAGCCAGCCGCGCTGCTCCACGCACAGCCGGCGCAGCAGCAGGATGTGCGCGGGCGGCCCGCCGAACCCGAGGACGCCGATCCGACCCCACTCCTTGGCGATCACTCTCAGCGGCACCTGCTCCGCCATCGCTCCGCACCCCCGTCGGTGGCTCGAAAACCCGCACGACCTGCGCGGATGCGGGCCGCACCCTACCTGACCCGAATGGCCTACAGGAGAACGACAACGGTCACCAGTGCAGCCTTTGGATCTTCCTCCGAATTGGGGTTCACTTCGGGGTCGGAGACCGGGAGCGGAGGGACCCTCGATGGCGGACCACGAGCACGACCACGAGCACGGCGACCACGACCACGAGCACGGCGGCCACGACGACGACCATGGCGGCCGCGGCGGTCACGCCGGCCACAGCCACGCCGTCTCGGCGGACGCCGACCGCCGCTGGCTGTGGAGCGCGCTGATCCTGCTGGTGGTGTTCATGGCCGGCGAGGTCGTGGTCGGTTTCGCGGCGCAGTCGCTGGCGCTGATCTCGGACGCGGCGCACATGCTGACCGACGCGGCGTCGATCGCGCTGGCCCTGGTGGCGATGCGGCTGGCGGCCCGTCCGGCGCGCGGCGGCTACACGTACGGGCTGAAGCGGGCGGAGATCCTGTCGGCGCAGGCGAACGGGGTGACGCTGCTGGTGCTGTCGGCGTGGCTGGGGTACGAGGCGGTCGCCCGGCTGATCGCGCCGCCGGCGGTGACGGGGTCGCTGGTGCTGGTGACGGCGCTGGTGGGCGTGGTGGTGAACATCGCGGCGACCTGGTGCATGTCGAAGGCGAACCGGTCCTCGCTGAACGTGGAAGGCGCTTTCCAGCACGTCCTGACCGACCTGTACGCGTTCGTCGCGACGGCGGTGGCCGGTGCGGTGGTGCTGCTCACCGGGTTCGTCCGGGCGGACGCGATCGCCTCGCTGGTGGTGGTGGCGCTGATGCTGCGGGCCGGGATCGGGCTGGTGCGGGACTCGGCGCGGATCTTCCTGGAGGCGGCGCCCGCCGGGATCGACCCCGACCAGGTCGCGGACCGGCTGGTGGCGACGCCGCAGGTGGAGGAGATCCACGACCTGCACATCTGGGAGATCACCTCCAACCAGCCCGCCCTGTCGGCGCACATCCTGGTCGCGCCGGGCGGCGACTGCCACGCGGTGCAGCACGAGTTGCAGCGCCGGCTGCGCGAGGACTACCGGATCACCCATGCCACTCTCCAGGTCGACCACGTCGGCGCGGGCGGCGCGGGCGACGCGGACGGGCTGCTGCAGATCTCGTCCAGCAGCGCGGCGGCGGCGGCCGAGCAGGAGGCCCGCGAACACTGCGAGGACGCCCACGGCCCGATCCACCGCTCCGGCCCCCATCCGCACTGACCCCGCGTCAGGCCCTGGCTGTCACCGGCATGCGGCATGATCGGGGGGTGACCCCACCCAACGCACCGCGCCTGATGCTGCTCGACACCGCCAGCCTCTACTTCCGCGCCTACTTCGGCGTGCCGGACTCGCTCCGCTCCCCGCAGGGCGAGCCGGTGAACGCGGTGCGCGGCCTGCTCGACTTCATCACCCGCCTCGTCCAGGACCACGGCCCGGACCACCTGGTCGCCTGCATGGACGCGGACTGGCGTCCGCAGTGGCGGGTCGACCTCATCCCCACCTACAAGACCCACCGGGTGGCGGAGGCCGCGACCGACGGCGAGGAGGAGGTGCCGGACACCCTCGCCCCGCAGGTCCCGGTGATCGAGCAGGTGCTGGACGCGATCGGCATCGCCCGCGTCGGCGTCCCCGACTACGAGGCCGACGACGTGATCGGCACCCTCGCCACCCACGCCACCGGCCCGGTCGAGATCGTCACCGGCGACCGCGACCTCTTCCAACTGGTCGACGACGCCCGCGCGGTGACGGTCCTCTACCCGGCCAAGGGCATCGGCGCGGCGCAGCGCATGGACGACGCGGCGCTGCTGGAGAAGTACGGCGTCCCCGGTTCCTCCTACGCCGATCTCGCCGCCCTGCGCGGCGACGCCAGCGACGGCCTGCCGGGCGTCAAGGGCATCGGCGAGAAGACCGCCACCCAACTGATCCAGACCTACGGCGACCTGCCGGCCGTCCGGGCCGCCGCCGCCGACCCCGCCTCCAAGCTCACCCCGGCCCGCCGCAAGAACCTCCTCGAAGCGGCCCCCTACCTCGACGTCGCCCCCACCGTCGTCCGCGTCGCCACCGACATCCAACTCCCGCCCTTCGACCCCCAGTTGCCCCACGAACCCCGCGACCCCATGGCCCTCGAACACCTCGCCACCCGCTGGGCCCTCGGCACCTCCCTCACCCGCCTCCTCGACACCCTCGCGACCGCCCGTTAAGAACGGAGCCCGCGTCTGTCTCCGCGCTAGCTCCGCGGCACGTCCCGAGACGCGGCACCCCTTCCACGTGACGGTGCCAACACGCAGGCGCAACAGGTTCGAGCTGTACTACGACTTCTGAACCGGCCTCTATGAACTCGTAACACGATCAATGGCGATGGACGTTGAGGCGTCGCCAGCAGATGAGTGCGCAGGCGAGTGAGACAAAGGCGTTGTGGAGGTCCAGGCGTCGTTCCCAGCGGACGGCGAGGCGCTTGAACTGGTGGAGCTGGGCGAAGGTCTGCTCGACGACGTAGCGGAGCTTGCCGAGGCCGATGATGTCCCGTGATCCCTTGCGGGAGATGACCGGCAGGATTCGGCGCTTGCACAGCTCCCGGCGGTTGGGGTTGCTGTCGCAGCCCTTGTCGCCGAGCAGGGCGTCGGGGCGTTTGCGGGGGTGGCCGACCCGGCCGGCGACCGGTGGGATGCCGTCGACCAGGGCGAGGGTCCGGGTGACGTCGTTGACGTTGGCGGCGGTGGTGATCACATTGAACGGGATGCCTCCGCCGTCGCTGATCAGGTGGTGCTTGCTCCCGGTCTTGCGGCGGTCGACCGGGGACGGGCCGGTGGCCTCGCCCCCTTGTTCGCGTGCACGTGGGAGGCGTCCAGCAGGCGCGCGTCCAGTCGATCAGGCCGGCCGCGTTCAACTCGGCCAGGAGTATGCGGTGCAGGGCCTCGAACACCCCGGCCTGCTGCCAGCGGCCGAGCCGCCGCCAGCAGGTTTATCCGGAGCCGAATCCCAGTTCCAGCGGCAGCTGCTGCCAGGTGATGCCGGTGTAGAGGACGAACAGGATGCCCTGCAGGCAGCGCCGGTCGTCCACGGGACGCGGGCCCGGTGACCGCTCGGGCCACGCCGGAAGCAGCGGCTCGATCCGTGCCCACAGCTCGTCGTCCACGGCCCGAGGCTTGTTGCTCACGCCATCACGAACGGACGAATCGTCACATCGGTTACGCCCCACCAGCAACGATCAGCAAGATCGTGTTACGAGTTCTACGTGGCGATGGCTCCTTGGTCTGGGCATAGGGCCGGGTACTGGAGTTGGATCGTTGTAGAGGGACCTTCTCCGACGACGTGGTCGCGGCCACGATGATCGACCGGCTGGTCCACCATGCCGGGGCCTCACCCTGACCGCCGACTCAACTGAGCCTCAGCGCGACCGGCCCCGGCCCCAGTCGCTGTCCGGGTGCGCTCGCCATCCTGCTCGCTCGCGGGTTCGGACACTCCATCATCTGCAACGGAACCAGCGGGCTCGCACTGATCGGAGAGATCCCGACCGACGACCCGACGGCCGACACCCTCTGGGGCTTCGAGATCGGAACGCTTCGCTGCACTACAACGTCGACAGCCTCGTCCTTCCGCCCGGCGATGGGATTCGGAGTGGTCGACTCCACGACCTGCGTCGCGGAGCCCATCGCCGTACCGATCTCGCGCAGCGGGGCGTTCACGTTCGACGGAGTCACCTACGCCTCATAGCGGCCAACTTGCGCAGCGGCACAGGGCACGCCGGCACGCCGAACAGGAAGGGCATGCCCCCGGCTTACCCGGTTCCATTCACCAGAGATCAGACCAGAGCGGTGAGGCTGCCGCGCGGCCAATGGCCGAGCCAGAACACTGCCGTGGACGGCTCGGGTTGGTCGTCGGTCGAGCCGTCGTGGGGCAGCAGTTCAGTGGGGGCGATGTAGCCCTCGCCCGGGGCCAGCCGGATGCGGAAGACCCGCAGCGGCTGCCGACCGGCGACGTAGGCCCGCAGGTCGTCGGTGTGCGGGTAGCGGCCAGCGGGGTCGGCGTAGAGGGTGCGGCAGATGGCGCGGATGTCGAGCTCGGCGAGCAAGAGCCACGAAGTGAACGCCGAGGTCAAGATCCTCACCGGGAAGCTCGGCACGGTATCAGAGCGCACGGTCCACAACTGGCTGACTGGTCAGACCCGTTGGCCGCCAGTGAAGATCCGCCTTGCGCTCACGGCAGTATTCGACTGCCCGCCCGAGGAACTGGGCTTCGTCCCCTCAGGACGAGCCCGAAGCAGCACATCGGAGGAAGACGTGAGGCGACGCGACTTCGTAGCAGCCGCCGGAGGCACCGCCGTGGCCGCACTCACGGGCATCGCGGCCGGACCACGTCGGATCGGGATCGGCGACGTCCAACAGCTGCAAGCCCGCTTCGCCGAGGTCGTCGCCAGCGACCACCGCCACGGCGGTCGCCTCAGCATCGAGACCCGGGCGGGCCAGCTGGCCGACGAAGCCCTCGCCCTGCAGGAGCGCGGTACCGCCACCCAGCGGATCAGGGCTCAGCTGTACGCCGGCGCGGCCTCCTTCATGTCGAGCGCGATGTGGGCCGCCATCGACGGCCGCCGCTTCGACGCCGCTCTCCATCACCACCAGAAAGCTGCCTCCCTGGCAGCCATGTCCGGTGACTCGTCCATCCAGTTCCGCATCTGGTCCCACGCAGGCAGCCTCTACCGGCATCTCGGGCGGCCCGGTGACGCGCTCGCGGCCAACGACGTGGCCCGCAACCTGCCCATCGCCCGGCGCGACCCGTTGTTCGCCTCCCTCGGACACGCCCGCCACGCAGCCATCCACGGCCTGACCGGAGACACCAACGCGGTGCGACGCTCCCTGGGGCACGCGCAGGAGGCCCTTGACCGGGCCGACTCCGGCGCTTCCCGCCCACTGTGGATAACAGCCTTCTACGACCAGGCCGAACTCGACTCCCTGGCCCTCGCCGCCTACCTCTCAGCCGGCAGCTGGGAGGAAGCGGAAGCTCACGCGCACCGCTGCATGGCGCTTCGCCGGGGCGCCATGCAGCGCTCGCACGCGATCACCACAGTCCGCCTCGCCCACGCCCAGCTCGGCCAGGGCGACCTCGAACCCGCCGTCGCCACCGCCATGTCGGTCCCGGCGGAGGTCTCCGCCCACCCCCGCATCACCGGCATGCTGAACGCCTTCGGCGCCAAGCTGGGTGACCTGGCCGCGGGCAGCAACCTGGCCCGCACCTGGGCCGAGTACGCACACAACACCAGGAGGACCACCGCGTGACGATCGAGCTCCGCCACCACACCGACCTCACCGCGCAGGCCCGCCAAGACCTGCTGGACGTCTACGCCGACGTGCGGGCACCCCTGCTGCACCTGGCCAACTACCGCGTCCAGACATTCGCCGAGCGCCTCGACCGGCACGCCACCGAGCCCGGCTTCGAACTCATCCTCGGCTACGACGGCGCCGCCCCGGTCGGCTACGCCTACGGCAACACCGCCGACGCCGACGACCGGTACTGGAAGCGCATGACCGAACCGTTGCCCGGCGGCTTCACCGACACCCCCGTGCTGGTCATCAAGGAGATCGGCGTCCGCATCCCCTGGCGCGGCACCGGTACCGCCCGCCGTATCCACGACGAACTCCTCGCCCACCGCGCCGAGAATCGCGTCACCCTCATGGTCAATCCGCTCGCCGGAGAGGGCAAGGTCCAGGCCCTGTACACGTCCTGGGGATACCAGGCCATCAACAGCCAGCAGCCTTCACCCGACTCGCCCCGGCTCACCGCCATGATGCGCCCACGCTGACGGCGTTCGAATCGGCGAGTCCGGTACCAGCACCACCTCGAACTCGGGAAACCTGCCCTCGTTTCCATATGCGACGACTGCTGCCTGGTGGAGCCATGGACGACGCGGCGCTGCTGGAGAAGTACGGCGTCCCCGGGTCCTCCTACGCCGATCTCGCCGCCCTGCGCGGCGACGCCAGCGACGGCCTGCCGGGCGTCAAGGGCATCGGCGAGAAGACCGCCACCCAACTGATCCAGACCTACGGCGACCTGCCGGCCGTCCGGGCCGCCGCCGCCGACCCCGCCTCCAAGCTCACCCCGGCCCGCCGCAAGAACCTCCTCGAAGCGGCCCCCTACCTCGACGTCGCCCCCACCGTCGTCCGCGTCGCCACCGACATCCAACTCCCCCCTTCGACCCCCAGTTGCCCCACGAACCCCGCGACCCCATGGCCCTCGAACACCTCGCCACCCGCTGGGCCCTGGGCACCTCCCTCACCCGCCTCCTGGAGGTCCTGGCGACCCGCCGGTGACGCGTCGGCCGCACGGGTTCCGGGTGACGGCGGGGGTGTCCCCCGAGGGATGTCGGTGCCGGTAGTACCAGAGGATGGGTTCGTCTGGGCGGGCGCTGTCGGGGGCGGGGTGGGCGGCGCCGGCGGCGGCGAGCCTGGGCAGCAGTGCGGGGTCGGGTTGAGGGACCTCGCCGTAGTCCTCGTCGTCGACGGCGACCGGGAGTTGATGGATGACGGCGGCGATCCGCGACGGAAGGTGGATGTCGAGGCCTTCGTGGCAGCGAGCGATGATCTCGTCTCGCACATGGGCGGGAAGCAGGCTGCCGTCAGCCGCGACGGGGGCGGCGGCCGGGCGGGACTCCTCGGCCATCGCCGCAGCCCGGTCCCGCCAGAGGTCGGCGTCGTCCAGCTCACCTCGGCTACGGTGCAGCAGGTTGAGACAGCTGGCGGCCGTGTAACTGCCGGCGCCCGCGGCGAACTCCCACCAGAACTGCGCAGCCTCCCGGTGACCCGTCGCCTGCAGCAGGGCCCCGAGGACCAGCGCGCCCTCGGGGTGGATGCGGTGGCTGTTGGCCAGTTGCTCCAGCGACCGGGCCGCCTGGGGCTGGGTGAGGACGAGCGAGACGGCGAGGCCGAGTTCGTGGGCCGCCTGCCGGTGCTCGGTGACCATCGGCCGCGGAGCACCGAGCAGGCGGCGCCAGGCGTGACGGGACGCGGCCGCCAGGTCAGCCAGGTCACGTCGTCCCCCGTCAGTCGGTCCGATCCGCTGTCCGGTGGGTGCGGGTGCCGAACGGTCGCGTCCCATGTTCACTCCTTGCTCGCGGTTTCCTGCACGCCCAGCAGGCGGCGGAGCTTGCGCACCGCCTGGTGGTAGGTGGTCCGCACGTTGGTCTCGGTGGTGTCCAGGTACTCGGCGATCATCGAGTACTCGAACGCGAGGAGGTGGCGCAGGACCACTACTGCGCGCTGGCGTTCGGTGAGGCGCCGAAGCGCCTCGGCCACCTCCTGGCGACCGCCGAGGTGCCCCAGTTCGTCCCGGGCCCGCTCGACGAAGTGACGGATGCACTCGGCGCGGTCGTCCTGCGGACTGCGGGGCAGCCGTCCGGTCTCGATGAAGGCCTCGACGACGGCGTCCGCGATCAGGGTGTTGAGCAACTTGTAGGCCTCGGCGGCGGGCTGCTCCTCCGCGAGCACGGCACCCCACCGCAACTGGAGTTGCCGCTTCAGCTCGTCGACCACCCGCAGGGCGCGCCCCTCGTCGTGAAGCATGGCGCAGGCGAGGCCGAGCCAGGCGCCGCTGTGCCTGTCGCAGAACACGGTGTACGACAGCCGCAGCGCTGCCCCGGTGTGGGGCTGCGGCGCCTTCTCGTGCTGATTCACTGTTCGGCCCTTCCCAGCGGCCGGCTCCGTTGCCGGGTCGCCGTCTTCTTCCGTAATGGGTCGGTCACCCCCTGTACCGATATAGAAGCGCATCCGATAGTCAAACGTGAAGGCGATCACATAACTGCATTGTGAGACAACATGAATGACGTTGAGTCAGCTGATGGACCATCAACTTCTGTTCACATTCGATCAGATGGGAACGGGTCCGGATTGGCGAACCGTGGCGACTGAACTCCGACCTTGATTGCCCGCTCGGAGGTGTGGGCATAGTGGGAGGAGGTCACGCCGAGGACTGGGGGAGCAGATGGCGGACGAGACTCAGGGAAACGGCGAGATACCCGGGGCCGAGGTGACGCTCGACATCCACCGCCCGCACTCCGCGCGGATGTACGACTACTTCCTCGGCGGCACGACCAACTTCGAGCCGGACCGGGCCGCGGCGGCGCAGGCGCTCGCAGTGTTCCCGAACGCGCCGATCGCCGCCCGCGCCAACCGGGCGTTCATGCACCGGACGACCAGAATGCTGGCCCGCCGCGGCATCACCCAGTTCCTCGACGTCGGGACCGGCATCCCCACCTCGCCGAACCTGCACGAGATCGCCCAGCAGGTCGACCCGTCCTGCCGGGTGGTCTACGCGGACAACGACCCGATCGTGCTCACCCACGCACAGGCACTGCTGCGCAGCACGCCCGAAGGCCGCACCGCGTACATCCAGGCCGACGTACGCGACCCCGAGCATGTCCTCGACGCCGTCGAGAAGACCGGCGTCCTCGACCTGGGCCGGCCTGTGGCGCTCAGCATGAACGCCCTGCTGCACTTCGTGTCGGACGACGACGGCGTGTTCGACATCGCCGAGACGTTCAAACGCAGGCTCCGCACCTCCGGGAGCGCCTTGGTCCTCTCCCACTTCACCCCCGACTTCGCGCCCGAGGACGCGGCTCGCGGCGTCCGTGTGTACCGGGAGTCCGGGACCTACGTCCAAGCCCGCGCCCGCGCCGAGTTCGCCCGCTTCTTCGACGGCTGGAACCTGGCCGACCCCGGCATCGTGCCCACCCCGCGCTGGCACCCCGACGCCGCCTCCGCCGGGACCACGGTCACCGACGCCCAAGCCTCCTGCTACGGAGCCGTGGCGTTCCGTCCCTGACCCCGACACTTCCACCGTGTCATGCCTGCGGCCCGATTGTGAAGCCGAACCTGACACAGCATCGGGCCCGGCCGCTCAAGGAGAGTGACCGGGCCCTTCGCGTGCGGGAAAGCGGTTACCCGACGGAGGAGTACGCGATGATGCCGCGGCGCATGCCGTCGACGGCCTTGCGTGCGGTGCGGCGGAGTTCGAGGTTGTCGCCGGCGGCGTCCTGGATCTGGCCGAGGACGTCGATGAGTTGCTTGGTCCAGCGGACGAAGTCGCCGGCGGGCATGTCGGCGTCGCGGAGGACCGCGTCGAGGTCGTGGCCGAGGGCCCAGCGGTAGGCGGCCCAGGCGAAGCCGAGGTCGGGTTCGCGCTGGCCGACGCCCTCGTCGGTGGAGATCTTGTGCTGTTCCTCCAGGGCGTCGAGCTTGCCCCAGATGCGGACCATCCGGCCGAGCGCGTCCTTGGCGCCGCCTTCGGGGACGCGGGGGGCGGTGGCGTCGTCGGACTGCCGGGCCTCGTAGACCAACGCCGAGGCGCAGGCGGCGAGTTCGGCGGCGGCGAGGCCGTCCCAGATGCCTTCGCGGATGCATTCGGAGGCGAGCAGGTCGAGTTCGCCGTAGAGCCGGGCGAGGCGCTTGCCGTCGGCGGTGACGGTGTCGCCGCTGAGGTAGCCGAGCTCGGTGAGCAGGCCGCAGACCCGGTCGAAGGTGCGGGAGATGGTGTGGGTGCGGGAGCGCATGCGGCGTTCCAGCAGTTCGGTGTCCCGGTGGAGGCGGTGGTAGCGCTCGGACCAGCGGGCGTGGTCCTCGCGTTCGTCGCAGCCGTGGCAGGGGTGTTGGCGCAGGGCGCTGCGCAGCCGGGCGATCTCGGGGTCGTCGGCGGCGGCGGCGCGGCCCTTGCGGAAGCGCTCGGGTTCGAGGTGGCCGGCCTTGGTGCGCAGGGCGGAGGCGAGGTCGCGGCGGGACTGCGGGCTGCGCGGGTTGAAGGACTTGGGGATGCGCATCCGGTCCATGGCGGCGACCGGGTGCGGGAAGTCGATCATCGCGAGGCGCTTGACCTGGCGTTCGGCGGTCAGCACGACGGGCCGCGGCCCGTCCTGGTAGTCGGGATGGCGGGGGCCGGTGCGCCCGTGCCGGCCGCGGACGTCCGGCGGGAGGCCGGGGTCGAGGACGAGCGCGAGGCCGGCGAACTTGCCGGTGGGGACGTGGATGATGTCGCCGGGCTTGAGCTGCTCGATGGCTTCGACGGCGGCGGCGCGGCGCTGGGTGGAGCCTTCGCGGGCGAGTTCGTTCTCGCGGTCCTTGAGTTCCCGGCGCAGCGACATGTATTCGTCGAAGTCGCCGAGGTGGCAGGTCATCGACTCGCGGTAGCCGTCGAGGCCTTCCTCGTTGCGCTGGACCTGGCGGGCGATGCCGACGACCGAGCGGTCGGCCTGGAACTGTGCGAAGGAGGTTTCCAGCAGTTCGCGGGAGCGGTGGCGTCCGAACTGGCCGACCAGGTTGACGGCCATGTTGTAGGACGGTCGGAAGGACGACTTCAGCGGGTAGGTGCGGGTGCCGGCCAGGCCGGCCAGCGCCTCCGGGTCGAGGCCGCGCTGCCACAGGACCACGGCGTGGCCCTCGATGTCGATGCCGCGGCGGCCGGCCCGGCCGGTGAGCTGGGTGTATTCGCCGGGGGTGATGTCGGCGTGGGTCTCGCCGTTCCACTTGACGAGCTTCTCCATGACCACCGAGCGGGCGGGCATGTTGATGCCGAGGGCGAGGGTCTCGGTGGCGAAGACCGCCTTGACCAGGCCCTGGACGAAGAGTTCCTCGACGACTTCCTTGAACCGGGGCAGCATGCCGGCGTGGTGGGCGGCGATGCCGCGCTCCAGGCCGTCGAGCCACTCGAAGTAGCCGAGGACGTTGAGGTCCTCGTCGGGGATGTCGCGGCAGCGTTCCTGGACGAACTGGCGGACCTTGAGGCGGTCGGCGTCCCGGTTCAGGCGCAGGCCGGAGTTGAGGCACTGCTGGACGGCGGCCTCGCAGCCGGCCCGGCTGAAGATGAAGGTGATGGCGGGGAGCAGGCCTTCGGCGTCGAGCCGGTCGATGACGTCGACGCGGCCGGGCGTCCAGACCCGGCCGGGGCGGCCGGCGGGCATCGAGCGGCCTCGGCCTCGGGCGAACTTGTCGCGGCCGCGGTCGCTCTCGGAGCGGGCCAGGCGCACCAGTTCGGGGTTGACGGCCTTGGCGGGGTTCTTCAGGCTGCCCTTGGGGCGGCCGTCCCGGTCGGGGCTGGCGAACAGGTCGTACATCCGGTTGCCGGCCATCACGTGCTGCCAGAGCGGGACGGGGCGGTGCTCGGAGACGATCACCTCGGTGCCGCCGCGGACGGTGTCCAGCCAGTCGCCGAACTCCTCGGCGTTGGAGACGGTCGCGGAGAGCGACACCAGCGTCACGGACTCGGGGAGGTGGATGATGACCTCCTCCCAGACGGCGCCGCGGAAGCGGTCGGCGAGGTAGTGGACCTCGTCCATCACCACGTAGCCGAGGCCGTCGAGGGCGCTGGAGCCCGCGTACAGCATGTTCCGCAGGACCTCGGTGGTCATGACGACGATCGGGGCGTCCCCGTTGACGGAGTTGTCGCCGGTGAGCAGGCCGACCTTGGCCTGGCCGTAGCGCTTGACCAGGTCTCCGTACTTCTGGTTGGACAGCGCCTTGATGGGCGTGGTGTAGAAGCACTTGCGCCCGGCGGCCAGTGCCAGGTGGACGGCGAACTCGCCGACGATGGTCTTGCCGCTGCCGGTGGGGGCGGCGACCAGGACGCCCTTGCCGCTCTCCAGCGTCTCGCAGGCGCGGATCTGGAAGTCGTCGAGCGGGAAGTCGTACAACTGCTGGAAGCCGTAGAGGGCCGTTGCCTGCTCCTTGGCGCGCTCGCGGGAGGCCGCGTAGCGCTCGGCGGGGCTGAGCTGCTCTTCGGGCGTGGGGTTGCCGTGCACTGGCGTCACCTTTTCTTCCCGTGGGTGTGGCTGGACGGGGTCGCAGACGGCGACGCCTGCGGCTGCGGGGCCGTGGCCCGGGTGGGCGACGGGGCGCAGCGGGTGCTTGGGGTGTGGTGATCGAGCATCTCAGCCTGAGATTACCCGTCTGGAGTGACATCAACAGCCGAGTTTTCCGGCAGCTGAAAAGGGTTCCGGGCGCTGGTGCGAAGCGTGATCGGACGGCTGCCGGGGGTGATCGAAAAGGGCGCGGCGGTGGGCGTCCGGAAAACCGGGTGCAAATCGAACGGGCGTTCCGTTAGCGTCCTCGCCGTGGCCAAGTTGAACCAGATCATCGCCGTGGAAAAAGGCGTCAAGTCGAAGTCGTTCCAGGAGCTGACGCAGGCTCACCAGGACTTGCAGAAGCCCGCGCTGCTGGCCGGTATCTCCCGGTCGTACCAGCCGAAGGACGAGGAGGGCGAGCAGTTGCCGCCCGAGTCGACGCGGGTCCAGGTCAAGGCGGAGGACGTGCTGCGGGCCACCGCCGCCACGCTCACCCGGCTGTTCGACGTCACCGCGACGAAGGACTGGGCCAACACCGAGGCCCGGGCGGACGTGGTGGTGGACGGGCGGACGCTGGTGGCCGGCGTGCCCGTGACGTACCTGCTGTTCCTGGAGAAGCAGTTGACCGACCTGCGGACGTTCGTCCGCAAGCTGCCGGTGCTGGACGCCGCGGAGTTCTGGTCGCACGACCCGTCCTCGGACGCGTGGAAGACCGAGGCGGTGCGCACCATCCGCACCAAGAAGGTGCCGCGCAACCACGTGAAGGCGGAGGCGACGGAGAAGCACCCGGCGCAGGTCGAGGTGTACTACGAGGACGTCGCGATCGGGTACTGGACGACCGTGAAGTTCTCCGGCGCGCTGCCGGCGCGGCGGGTGAACGAGCTGTTGGAGCGGGTGGAGAGGCTCCAGCAGGCGGTGCAGTTCGCCCGTGAGGAGGCGAACGCCGCGGAGGTCACCGACCGCCGGGTCGGCGACGCCGTGTTCGGCTACCTGTTCGGGTAGCCCCAAGAGCCCCCCGGGTGAGACCGGGGGTGGCGCGAAAAGCGCAAGCTGACACTGAAGTTGAAGCTGACTTCGGGGTACACGGTGGAGGTTCGAATCCTCCCCCCGGCACCATCACGCGCCGGGGTGGCCCAACCGGCAGAGGCAGCCCCGTGAAACTCAGACTCTCGCTCACGTCTCAGCATTCGCCGCCGAGCGCCGGATCGACCGGTCGAGGGCCGGTGACGTCGGATGCGGGTTCGACTCCCGCCTGCGCCTCTCCGTGGCGCGGTAGCTTCAATGGCAAAGCACGACGTCGTGAGAGTGACCCTCGGCCTTAAACGTGCCGGCGCAGAGCAATTGGGTGGCACCTCAGGGGCCCGGGAGCTGGATACCGCTCCCGGGCTCCGTCACGTTCCGGGGCGGGCGTTCGGGCGAAGTGCTCACATCCTGATGTGCAAATGTCTTCATGTGGTCACCGGTCCGGCACTTCTCGATCGGAAACCGTCCAGCTTCGAACGATTTCGCTCAACACTCGGCCGAACTGCGATCCGGTTCCTACAGTCGTGCCGACCGACCCGGCCGCAACAGCAGGAGGACAGGCGATGGCGAATCTCGAGACCTCGCTCAAGGAAGCCATGACCATCGAAGGCGCCATCGGCGTGGCGCTGGTGGACTACGGCAGCGGAATGGCCCTCGGGACGCTGGGCGACGGGGGCGAGATCGACCTGAATGTCGCCGCCGCCGCCAACACCGACCTGGTCCGTGCCAAGATGCGGGCGATGGAGCTGCTCAACCTCCACGACGACGGCATCGAGGACATCCTGGTCACCCTGACCGGCCAGTACCACCTGATCCGCCCGCTCACCACGACGGGCGGGCGCGGCCTGTTCCTCTACCTCGCGCTCAACCGCAGCCGGTCCAACCTGGCGATGGCCCGGCACCAGTTGAAGCGGATCGAGGCGTCCCTGGAGGTCTGAGCGCGGGGCGGCGGCCTGCGGGCCGCCGGAAACAAGGGGAGGAAGCATGCCCGTACCGCTGTACCAGGCCAAGGCCGAGTTCTTCCGGATGCTCGGCCATCCGGTCCGGATCCGAGTGCTCGAACTGCTCCAGGCCGGGCCGACGCCCGTCCGCGACCTGCTGCCCGAGCTCGACGTCGAACCGTCCAGCCTCTCCCAGCAGTTGGCGATCCTGCGCCGCTCCGGCCTGGTCACCTCCACCCGCGAGGGCTCCACGGTGGTCTACGCCCTGGCCGGCGCCGACGTCGCCGAACTGCTGCGCACCGCCCGCCGGATACTCACCGAGCTGCTCGCCGACCAGGGCATGCTGCTGGAGGAGCTCCGCGCCGCCCGCTGACACCCCGACGGGCCACCCGCGCCGGGTGGCCCGCACCGGGTGGCCCGCCATGGGCGCCGGGCGAACATTCGTGCTGTGTGACATTTCACAGGTCACACTTCTAGCCGAACCACCCCTCCTGCCGCCACCATCGGCAGGTGACCCACACCGACACCTTTCTCGCGCTGAGCGCCGCCACCGGTCGCTTCGGCTACGGCTCCCCACGCGCGGTCACCCTCGCCGCCGACGCGAGCCGCGCCCTGTTCCTGCGCTCCACCGGCCCGACCGACCCGGTCGAGCGGCTGTGGAGCTACGACCTGACGACCCATCAGGAGCGCCTGGTGGCCGACCCGTCGGCGCTCGCGCCCGAGCGCACCGGCGCGGTCGCCGACCTGCCGCCGGTGGAGCGCCACCTGCGCGAGCGGGTCCGGATCTGGGCGCCCGGCATCGGCTGGTTCGCCGCCACCCCCGACCTCGCCACCGCCGTCTTCACCCTCGACGGCCGCCTGTTCCGGTGCGACACCGCGACCGGCGAGTGCGCCGAGCTCCCCGTCGCAGGGCCCGCGTGGGACCCGCGGCCGAACCCGGACGGCACCCGCGTCGCGTACGTCGCCGACGACGCGCTGCACCTGGTGCCGGGCGGCCGGCTCAGCCCGGCGGACGGGGCCCGCTGGGGCGTCGCGGAGTTCGCGGCGGCGGAGGAGCTGGGCCGCTCCCGGGGCCACTGGTGGTCGCCCGACGGCGCCGCCGTGCTGGCCGCCCGGGTGGACGAATCCGCGCTTCCCATGCGGCACTTGGGCGACCTCGCGCACCCGGAGCGGGCGGCCGACTCGTTCGCGTACCCGCAGGCGGGCGGCCCGAACGCGGACGTCCAGCTCTGGGTGCTGCGGCTGGACGGCGAGCAGGTCCGACTGCGCTGGGACGACGTCGAGTTCCCGTACCTGCTGGCCGCGGAGTGGGACGGCGACGCGGAGCTCCTGCTGACCGTCGCGGACCGCCTCCAGCAGCGGGTGCTGCTGCTGAGCGCCGACCCGGCGACCGGCGTGACGCGTGAACTCTCGCGCACCGAGGACGAGTTCTGGGTGGACCCGCTGCCGGGCACCCCGCTGCGGCTGTCCGACGGACGGGTGCTGACCTCGGCGGACACCCCGGCGGCGCGCGGGCTGGCGCTGGACGGCAAGCCGCTGACCGACGAGAGCCTGCAGGTCCGGCGCGTCCTCGGCCCGTGGCAGGGCGGCCTGCTGGTGGAGGCCGGCGACGGCGACCCGGCCGACCAGCAGGTCTTCCTGCTCGACCCGGACGGCGGCGACCCGCAGCGGCTCACCGGGGACCCGGGCGTGCACACCGTGGCCGCGTACGGCGAGGGCGTGCTGCTGCTCACCTCGGCCGACCTCGACGGCATCCGCCGCGAATGGCGCCACACCGGCACCGGCGCGCACGTCCCGTTCGCCGACCTGTCCGCCGAACTCCCCTACCGGCCGCAGCCGTTGCTCCAGCGCGTCACCGAGCACGGCCTGCCGACGGCGGTGCTGTACCCGCGCGGCCACGTGGCGGGCCGACGGCTGCCGGTGCTGCTGGACGTGTACGGCGGCCCGGGCTTCCAGGCGGTGGCGAACGAGCCGCGCCGCTGGCAGCTCAAGCAGTGGTGGGCCGACCAGGGCTTCGCCGTGGTGACCGTCGACAACCGCGGCACGCCGTTCGTGTCGCCGGAGTTCACCCGGGCGATCTTCCGCCGCTTCTCGCAGGTGGCGATCGACGACCAGGTCGCGGCCCTGCAGGCGCTGGCCGCGGTGCACCCGGACCTGGACCTGTCCCGGGTGGGCGCGCGCGGCTGGTCGTACGGCGGGTACTTCGCGGCGCTGGCGGTGCTGCGCCGCCCGGACGTGTTCCACGCGGCGAGCGCGGGCGCGCCGCCGACCGACTTCCGGCTGTACGACACGGCGTACACCGAGCGGTACCTGGGTCTGCCGCAGGACAACCCGGAGGGCTACGAGGCGGACTGCCTGCTGGCCGACGCTCCGGCGCTGAACCGTCCGCTGCTGCTGATCCACGGTCTGGCGGACGACAACGTGCACCCGTCGCACACGATGCTGCTGTCGCAGGCGCTGACCCGGGCGGGCCGTCCGCATGCGGTGCTTCCGCTGCCCGGGGTGAGCCACATGCTGCCGGACGGCGAGCTGGAGCGGGTGGCGGCGGTGGAACTGGAGTTCCTCCGTCGGGAGTTGGGCGCAACCCCTTCCGCATGATGCATGACATGTGAAATATTACCGCCCATTCCTTTACCTCCCCTTCAACCAAGGAGCAGGTCACTTGCGCAGAGTCTCCACAGCCCTTCTGGCTGCGCTGACCACCGGCGCGATAGCGCTGTCCGCCGTCCCGTCCCACGCCGAACCGTCCGCTGCCGCAGGCCGGTTGACGGCCGACCGGGCGGAGGAGGGCCGTGAGGCCCCGCCGTCGCCGCTGCCGCCGCAGGAGCGGGCCCGCCAGGCGCTGAAGGCGCAGGCCATGGCGCAGGTCAACCAGGGCAAGGTCGCCAAGAGCGACAAGGGCACCACCCCGGCCAAGGTCAAGATCGGCAACGATTACGTCCAGCTGGCCCACCAGCGCACCGACAAGGTGTTCGTGATCCTCGCCCAGTTCGGCGACCAGGTCGACAACACCACGCTGTACGACGGCAAGCCGCGCTACGGCGGCACTCCGGGCCCGCAGCACAACCGGATTCCGCAGCCGGGCGCGAACGACACGCACACCTACTGGCAGAACGACTTCAGCCGCGACTCGTACCGGAAGATGTTCTTCGACGACGCGCCGGGCGCGAACTCGATGCGCAACTTCTACCGCACCCAGTCCTCGGGCCGGTACGACATCGAGGGCACCGTCACCGACTGGGTCACCCTCCCGTGGAACGAGGCCCGCTACGGCTCCAACAAGGGCCCGCAGGGCGGCGGCGGCTGGACCCAGGCGCAGGAGTTCGTCCGCGACGCCACCAAGGCCTGGTACGACGGCGAGATCGCCAAGGGCCGGACGGCGGCGGACGTCAAGGCGGAGCTGGCGCAGTACGACGTCCAGGACCGCTACGACTTCGACAAGGACGGCAACTTCGACGAGCCGGACGGCTACCTCGACAACGTGATCGTGGTGCACGCCGGCGTCGACGAGACCTGGGGCGGCGGCGCGCAGGGCGGCGACGCCCTGTGGGCGCACCGCAGCTGGACCTTCCCCGACCCGGCCGGGCAGACCGGCCCGGCGGGCAACCGGATCGGCGGCGCGCCGGTCGGCGACACCGGCCTGTACGTGTACGACTACGTGCAGGCGGGCGAGAACAGCGGGGTCGGCCTGTTCTCCCACGAGTTCGGGCACAACCTGGGCCTGCCGGACCTGTACTCGACCAACGGCGGCGACAACTCCGTCGCCTTCTGGTCGCTGATGTCCTCGGGCTCGTACCTGGGCAAGGGGCGCAACACCACCGGCGCGTACCCGGGCGACCTGGACGCCTGGAGCAAGCTGCAGATGGGCTGGCTGAACTACGACGAGGCGCAGGCCGCGACCCGCTCCAGCCACACCCTGGGCGTGTCCGGCTACAACACCGACCAGGCGCAGGCCGTCCTGGTGCACCTGCCGCCGGGTTCGACCACGACCTCGCTGACCGACCCGTTCGAGGGCGGCGCGCACTGGTGGAGCGACACCGGCGACAACATGGACGCCTCGCTGGCCCGCACCGTGGACCTGACCGGCGCCGCCTCCTCGGCCGCCCTGGACACGGCCGCCTGGTGGGACACCGAGCAGGACTACGACTTCTTCACCGTCGAGGCCTCCGCCGACGGCGGCCGCACCTGGACGCCGCTGCACGGCACCGTCGACGGGCAGCCGATCGGCGACACCAGTGCCAAGACCCCCGGCCTGAGCGGCAGTTCGGGCGGCTGGAAGCAGCTGCACATCCCGCTGGACGGGTTCCTGGGCAAGCAGGTGCAGGTGCGCTTCCACGTCACCTCCGACACCAACACGCACGGCAAGGGCGTGCTGGTGGACGCGGTGAAGCTGACTGCGGACGGCGCGGTGCTGCTGTCCGACGGCGCGGAGGGCGGCCCGGGCGACTGGGCGGCCGTCGGGTTCTCCGTCGTCCACGGCAAGAACGTCGTCAAGCAGCACCCGCGGGCGTACCTGGTGGAGAACCGCCGCTACGCCGGCTACGGCGCGTTCCTGAAGACCGGGCCGTACAACTTCGGGTACTCGGGCGTGCCGGGCAAGAGCGACGTGATCGACAACTACCCGTACCAGGAGGGTGTGCTGGTGTGGCTGTGGGACACCTCCTACGGCGACAACAACACCGTCGACCACCTGGGCGGCGGGCTGATCCTGCCGGTGGACGCGCACCCGAAGGCGCTGCGGTTCGCGGACGGCTCGCTCACCAACGGGCGTTCGCAGCCCTACGACGCGACGTTCTCGCTGAAGAAGACCGACGCGTTCACCCTGCACAAGGCGGGCGTGGCGACCAAGGTGCCGTCGGAGCCGGCGGTGCCCGCGTTCAACGACCACAGCGGGGTGTACAGCGACCCGGCGATCCCGCAGCTCGGGGTGAAGGTGCCGGACACCAACACCAAGATCGAGGTGGTTCGCGAGACCCAGGGCGGCAAGCTGACCACCGTCCGGGTGGGCCCGGCGTCCTGATCCCGCCGATCCCGTCGATCCCGCACCGACCGTGACGGTCGGCGGCCGGTCCGCTCGCTTGTAAAGCATCCTTTAGAAAGATAGCTTTCCATGATGAGCGAACCGCCGCCGACCGTTCGGCTGACCGATCCGCGCGCCCTGCGCGCCTACGCCCACCCGACCCGGATGGCTCTGGTGGGCCTGCTCCGCGTGCACGGGCCGCTGACCGCGACCCGGGCCGCGGAGCTGCTCGGCACCGAGTCCGTCGCCAGCTGCTCGTTCCACCTGCGCCAACTCGCCAAGTACGGGCTGGTGGAGGAGGCCGGCGGCGGGCGCGGCCGGGAGAAGCCCTGGCAGGCCGCCGCCGCGTTCACCAGCTGGGACGCCTCCCCCGCCGACCCCGAGCAGGCCGCCGCCGTCGACACCCTGCAACGCGCCGTGCTGGACGGCTGGTTCGCCCGCGCCACCGCCTGGCTGGCGCGCCGCGCCGAGGACCCGCCCGAGTGGCGCGAGGCGGCCGGCTTCGGCGACACCGTGGTCCGCGTCACCGCCGAGGAGCTCGCCGAACTCAACGCCCGCATCGAGGAGTTGACCCGGCCGTACGTGGAGCGGACGGCCGACCGGCCGGACGGCGCACGCGCGGTCCAGCTGATCCGACTGGCCGTCCCGACGGACGTGCGCCCGTGACCGGCCGCCCGCTGATACCCCCGCTGCTGCGCGAGCCGGCCTTCCGCCGTTACTGGAGCGGGCAGACCGTCTCCTCGCTGGGCGACCAGATCACCCTGCTGGTGATCCCGCTGATCGCGGTGTCCGCACTGCACGCCGACGCCGCGCAGATGGGCTATCTGGCCGCCGCCGGCTACCTGCCGTACCTGCTGCTGTCGCTGCACGCGGGCAGTTGGGCCGACCGCTACGGGCGCCGCCGCCGGGTGATGATCGCCACCGACCTGGGGCGCGCCGCGGTGCTGCTGACGGTGCCACTGGCCTGGGCGGCGGACGCGCTGACGCTGGTCCAGCTGTACGCCGTGGTGCTGACCGTCGGCTCGCTGTCGGTGTTCTTCAACGTCTGCAACCCGCCGCTGTTCGTCGCGCTCGTCCCCGCCGACCAGTACCTGCGCGGCAACGCGCTGATCAACGGCAGCCGCGCCGCCACCTACGTGGCGGGCCCGGGCCTCGGCGGCCTGCTGGTCCAACTGCTGGCGGCGCCCATGGCGTTGGTGGTCGACGCGCTGTCCTTCCTGGTGTCCGCGCTGTTCCTGCACCGGATCGACCCGGCGGAGCCGCCGCCCGCCGAGGCCGGGCGCGGCTCGGCGGGCGAGGGCCTGCGCTGGATCCGCCGCTCTCCCGTGATGCGGGCCTCGTTGCTCGGCACCGCGACCGTCAACCTGTTCACCTTCGTCATCGGTGCGCTGTTCGTGCTCTACGCGACGCGTGAACTCGGCTTCGGCCCGGGCCTGTTGGGCGCGGTGCTGGCCGCCGCGGCGGTCGGCACGCTGCTCGGCGCGGCGGTCACCGGACGGCTGGCCGCCCGGATCGGCGTCGGCCCGGCGTTCCTGTTCGGCCTGGTGCTGTTCCCCGCGCCGCTGCTGCTGATCCCGCTGGCCGGCGGCTCGACCGCCACCGCCGCCGCGCTGCTGTTCGGCGCGGAGTTCCTGTCCGGCATCGGCGTGATGATCCTCGACATCTCCGCCGGTACGATCTTCGCCGCGTGCATCCCCGACGACCTGCGCTCGCGGGTGTTCGGCGCCTACCAGGCCGTCAACTACGGTGTGCGGCCGCTCGGTTCGTTGCTCGGCGGCCTGCTGGGCTCCACCCTGGGCCTGCGGCCCGCGCTCTGGATCGCCGCGATCGGAGCGGTGGCCTCCGGACTGTGGGTGGTTTTCTCGCCGATCCCGCGGCTGCGCGAACTTCCCGGCCGGGACCGGCCGGTGGAGCAGAATCAGCGGCCCGACCAGCCGGAACCGGTCGAACATTCGGTCTGACGGCGGCTCGGAAGGGCGAGGCACGATAGCGCATTCGGGCATATGCCCGATGGATATGGCCGAAAGTCTCGCCCTCCGGGGGCCCCGCCGGTAGCGTTGCGTCCCGGTCAGACTACCGCAGGTGAAGGCGGTGGCCAGGGACGCACCGTGCCGCGCACGGTGGGGAGGGAACGCCGTACGTGCCCGGGATCGAAGAGTGCCTTGCGGAAGCCATGGGGATCACCGGCGCCCTGGGAGTCAGCCTGGTCGACTGGACCAACGGCCTGGCCATCGGGACGGCCGGCCTGGGCCCCGACGGCGACCACGAGGTCGGGGCGGCCGACGCCACCGAACTCGCCCGGGCCGTCACCCAGACCCCGTCGTTCGCCGACCCGGACTCCGGCGCCCCGCCCGCCGAGGACGTCATCGTCACCTCGGCCGGCCACTACCACCTGATCCGGTTCGTCCCCGCCGCCTTCGACGCGAACGTCTTCCTCTACCTCCGGCTGGACCGCGACCACGCCAACCTGGCCATGGCCCGGATCCGCCTCGCCGCCATCGCCGACCGACTGGTGCTCGCCTGATGTGGTCCACCGACACCCTCACCGCACCGCCCCTCACCGCCCCGACCCTCACGACGCCGCCCCTCACCGCCCCGGCCCGCACCGCGCAGCTCGCGCCGGCCGTCCCTCCGCAGCTCGCGCCGGCCGTCGGCGCCCTCGTCCCGCGGCCCGTCCCGCCGATGCCGGCGGTGCCGCCGCTGCTGGTCTCCGCTCCCCGACTCGCCCCGCCCGAGCCGCAGTCGGCGCGGCGCGGGCCGCGCACCCAGGCCGCCCCGCTGCCACGCCGCCGGCGTTCCAGCTGCGCGCCCGCGACCACCTTCGAGGCGGCGCTGACCGAACTCGCCTCCCAGGGCGCGACCGGCGTCCTGCACGGCCCGGACGGCGCGGTGCACCTGGCGGAGGGCCTGGTGGTGCACGCCGAGTCCGCGCGCGGGGCGAGCGTCGGCCATCTGCTCCACGGCGCGGGACGGATCACCGTCGGCGACTGGGAGGAGGCCGTGCGGCGGGACGCCGGGAGCCCGGCCGACCACCTGTTCACGGCCGGTCTGGTCGGCCGCGCCGAACTCGAACTCGCCTGCCTCACCGCGACCTTGGACGGCGCGTTCGACGCACTCGCCCAGCACGGCGGCGAGCTGCGCTTCGACCCCGTCGCCCGCCCGGCGTTCCGGCTGGCCCGCCCGCTGTCCGTGCTGGAGCTGCGCGGCGCGGTCGGCCGGCGGCGCGCCCTGCTGGACGCCTGCTGGCCGTCCGCCGAGCTCGACTCCGTCCCGCCGGCCGTCACCGGCGCCGCGCCGGTCCGCCGCACCGCCGTTCCGCGCCGCCGCCTTCAGGCGCTGCTGGCCGCCGCCGACGGCACCCGCACGGCGCCCGAACTGGCCCGGCTGCTGGGCCGTTCCACCTTCGGCACCCTGCTGGACGTCCGGCAGCTGGCCGCCGCCGGGCTGCTCGCGTCCGGCCGGCCCGCCGTCCTCCCCGACCCGCCACCGGCCGCCGTGCCGCCGACGGCGCCTCCGGCCGGGCTGTCGCCGCCCGGCCCGCGCCCCCACGACTCCTCGGACCCGGAGGTGGGCCTGCTGCTCCGTCTACGCGCCGCTCTGGAGGCCCTGTGACCGCCCTGCCCGCCCGCCCCTGCCAGCAGCCGTTCGAGTCATGAAGCGTACGTTCCGTCAACTGACCGCGAGGAGGACGTCCGTGCTGCCGGAAGCCGAGGTGCACGCCGAACTGCGCGGCCTGCGGTCCCGCGTCCCGCACCTGACGGGTTCGCTGGTCGCCACCGTCGACGGCCTGGTGGTGGCGCACGACACCAGTGCCCTGGAGGCGGAGAGCGTGGCCGCGCTGACCGCCGCCGCGCTCGGCGTCGGCGCGCGGCTCACGGAGGCCACCGGGCAGGGCGCCTTTCTGGAGCTGATCACCCGCGGCGAGCGCGGTTACACGGCGACGTACGCCGCCGGCTCGTACACGGTGCTCACCCTGATGGCCGGCGCGCAGGCCAACGTCGGCCGCCTGCACCTGGAGGCGCGCCGGGCCGGGGCGCGGATAGCGGCCCTCGCCGACGCGGACCTCGACCGCGGCCCGCTCTGATCCGGTCGCCCCTGCGACGCCCGTCCCACTCTCTGCAACAGCCGGGTGCGTCGATCCGACGTGCCTTCAACTTGCCCAACGGAAGAGGTACTTGCACGATGTCTGGTCTGGAAACCGCCCTCAAGGAGATCATGGCTTCGGTCGAGGGCACCATCGGTGTCGCCCTGGTCGACTACAACAGCGGGATGGCCCTGGGCCTGATCGGCGGCGGCCCGGACCTGGACCTGAACGTCGCCGCCGCCGGCAACACCGACGTGGTCCGGGCCAAGCTGCGCGCGATGGAGCTGCTCAACCTGGACGAGGCGATCGAGGACATCCTGATCACCCTCTCCTCGCAGTACCACCTGATCCGCCCGCTCACCTCCCGCTCCGGCAAGGGTCTGTTCCTGTACCTGGCGCTGGACCGCAACCGGGCGAACCTGGCGATGGCCCGCCACCAGCTGAAGAAGGTGGAGACCGACCTGGAGGTCTGACGGCTACTCGGCCCTGGTGAGCGTGAGCAGGCCCCCGGTGGGCACCCGGACGGCGAGTTCCGTCCCGTCGACCGGGGTCTGCGCCCGCGCCACTTCGCCGCCCAGGCAGTCCTGGACCAGCAGTTCGACCCGGCCCGGCGGCCGGTCGAACTCGATCCGCACCAGGGTGTCGGGGTCGGAGTTGGCCACCAGCAGCAGGTCCCACTCCCCGTCCGCCCGCAGCGGCAGCGGCGCGTACCGGCCGAACGCGAGCTGCCGGCGGCTCCGCGCCTCGATCAGCGGGTACGCCAACTCGGGGCGGTTCGGCCGCAGTTCGCCGCGCTGAAGCAGCCCGCGGTGCTCGGTCATGACGCCCAGCCAGAAGCGGAGCGCGGCGAGCTGCTCGGGGCGCTGCGCGGCGAGGTCCACGGAGACCTGGGCGGTGGAGAACAGCACCGACTGGAGCAGCACGGCGATCTGCTCGGGGCTCTCGTCGGGGTGCCAGGTCAGCGGGTCGGCGTGCACGGCGAGCGGCCCGGCGGTCAGCCGCAGGTCCACGGTGCGGACCCGGTTCTCCACCACGTTGTGCGGGCAGTCCGCGGCCCGGACCATGGTGGCGTACGGCCACAGCCCCGCGCTCACGTAGTCCTGCCGGTGCTCGACCAGCACCTGCGGCGCGGTGGCGCGCAGCCGGATGTCGAGCGCGGCGAGCAGCTCGCTGACGCCTTCGGCGACGGTCGGGCGGTCGGCCTCCGGGGACGCGGTGTCGGCGGGGCGGGCGAAGGTGTCGATGAAGTCGATCTTCAGTCCGTCCACGCCGTGCTGCTCGACGGCGGCGGCGAGCCGGTCGACCAGGTGGGCGCGGACGCCGGGGCTGCGCGGGTCGAGGACGTGCGTCTCCAGCTGCGGCAGGTGCGCGAGGGTGTGCCCGGCGAGGCGCTGCGCGGCGGCGCTGCGGTCGCCGGCGAACGGGATCGCGTGCCACAACAGGTAGGCCAGGCCCAGCTGTTGGATCCGCTTCACGTGCGCGCCGAAGTCCGGGAACGCCTCCGGGGCGGGCTGCCAGTCGCCGGTGGTGGCGTAGGAGCGGGTGCGTTCGTCGGTCTGCCAGCCGTCGTCGACGATCAGGGACCGGAAGCCGAGCGGGGCGGCGAGCGCGGCGAGCCGTTCGACGTCGGTGTGCGTCATCGCGAGGTGCAGGGCGTACCAGGTGCAGAACACCGGCAGGTACGCGAGGTCCGGGACGGGGGGCCGGGCCGGCAGGCTCGCCTCCCACCAGGCGGAGACGTCGGCGAGGGTGTCGGCGAAGTGACGTCCGCTCAGGTCGAGGCGCAGGGAGAGCGTCGGCCCGTCGTGCTCGGCCCACCAGGCGAACCGGCCGGTCTCCTCCACCGCGCCCTCGCCGATCGTCACCGGCCGGACCAGCTCGCCGAGCGCGAAGGTGCACAGCGCCCGGTCGCCCGCGCCGACCAGGCTGCCCACGGGGGCGCCCTTCGCCACCGAGGACTCCCGCGGGCGGGCCCAACTGGGCGGCAGCCAGCGGGAGTTGGTGTTGGGCGTCCAGTAGGCGGCGGCTCCGGTGCAGGGCAGCTGCCACTCGACCCGCAGCCGCTCGCCGTCCGCCTCGACCACCACCACCCCGGCGTCCTGCACCACCCGCACCTCGGGCGGCACCTCGCTCCCGACCGCCGTCACCCGCACCACCAGTCCCCCGGCCTCGACGGTCCGGGAGGTCTCGACCAGACCGGACGGCGGCGCGGAGCCGTCCCACGACAGAGCAGTCACAACAAACGTTCCTTCCGAGCGAATCAACAAGAACAACTGCCCCCGCGCCCCGTCACGGGGCGCGGGGGGCCGGACGCGGCTGCTACGTCTCCGGGTAGTGGCAGGCCACCTGCTGCGCCCGCGTGGTGAGCGTCAGCAGCGGGGCCTCCTCGCGGCACCGCGCCTGCGCCTTCGGGCAGCGCGGGTGGAACGTGCACCCCGACGGGGGGTTCGCCGGGCTGGGCGGGTCGCCGAGCAGCACGATCCGCTCGCGCGCCCGTTCCGCGGCCGGGTCGGGCAGCGGGACGGCCGACAGCAGCGCCTTGGTGTACGGGTGCGCCGGCCGCTGGTAGACGTCGTCCTTGTCGCCGATCTCGACGATCCGTCCGAGGTACATCACCGCGACCCGGTGGCTGATGTGCTTCACCACGGCGAGGTCGTGCGCGATGAACACGTAGGCGACGCCGAGCTCGCGCTGCAGGCGCTCCATCAGTCCGACGATCTGCGCCTGGATCGAGACGTCGAGCGCGGAGACCGGTTCGTCGGCCACCACGAGCTCGGGCCGGGTGGCGAGCGCGCGCGCGATCCCGATCCGCTGGGCCTGTCCGCCCGAGAACTGGTGCGGGTAGCGCTCCAGGTGCTCCGGGGCGAGTCCGACCAGCTGCACCAGGTCGCGGACCTCGCGCGCGATCTCGCCGGACGATGCCCCCTGGGCCCGCAGCGGCGCGGCGATGATCTGCTGGACGGTCTGCCGCGGGTTCAGCGAGGCGAACGGGTCCTGGAAGATCATCTGGAACTTGCTGCGCAGCGGCCGCAGCCGTCCCTGCGAGGTCCGGGTGATGTCCTGGCCGCGGAAGGCGACGGTGCCCGCCGTCGGGTCCAGCAGCCGCACCAGCATCCGCCCGGTGGTGGACTTCCCGCAGCCGGATTCGCCGACCAGTCCGAGCGTCTCGCCGGGCCGGACGTCGAAGCTGACGCCGTCGACGGCCCGGACGCCGGGCAGTCGGCGCAGCACGCCGCGGGCGCCGGGGAAGGTCATGCCGAGGTCGCGGACGCTCAACAGGGCGTCGGAGGGCGCGGGTTGGGCGTGTTCGGCGGCGTGGAGGGTCTCGGTGGTCATGCGGTCACCTCATCGAGGACGCAGGCGCTGCGGTGTCCGTCGGCGACGGTGCGCAGCGGCGGCCGGTCGCCGGTGCAGCGGCCGTCGGAGCTCGCGGCGTAGGCGGGGCAGCGCGGGTGGAAGGCGCAGCCGGCGGGTGGGGCGAGCAGGGAGGGCGGGGCGCCGGGGATGGCGCGCAGTTCGGCGCCGTCCTCGTCGTCGAGGCGGGGCAGCGAGTCGAGCAGGCCGCGGGTGTACGGGTGCCGGGGTGCGGTGAACAGTTTCTCCGCGGGGGCCTGTTCGACGGCGGAGCCGCCGTACATGACGAGGACTTCGTCGGCGACCCGGGCGATCACGCCGAGGTCGTGGGTGATCATGACGATGCCGAGTCCGCGTTCCTGTTGGAGGCGCATCAGCAGTTCGAGGACCTGGGCCTGGACGGTGACGTCGAGGGCGGTGGTCGGTTCGTCCGCGATGATCAGGTCGGGGTCGCAGGACAGCGCGAGGGCGATCATGGCGCGTTGGCGCATGCCGCCGGAGAACTGGTGCGGGTGTTCGCGGGCGCGGCGGGCGGGTTCGGGGATGCCGACGTCGCCGAGGACGTCGACGGCGCGGGCGAGGGCGGCTTTGCGGGTGCCGCCGAAGTGCTGGCGGTAGGCCTCGGCGATCTGGTCGCCGACGGTGAAGTAGGGGTGCAGCGCGGTGAGGGCGTCCTGGAACACCATCGCCATCTTCCGGCCGCGCAGGGCGCGGAGCCGGTCGTCGGGGGTGCCGATCAGTTCGGTGCCGTCGAGTTTCGCGGAGCCGGTGACGGTGGCGCCGCGGTGGAGTCCCATGACGGCGAGGGAGGTGACGGACTTTCCGGAGCCGGATTCGCCGACGATGCCGAGGGTGCGTCCGCGTTCGACGGTGAAGTCGATGCCTTTGACGGCGCGGACGGTGCCTTCGGCGGTGGGGAACTCGACGGCGAGGTCGCGGACTTCGAGCAGCGGGTGGGGGGTCATGACAGCCTCGCCCTCGGGTCGATCCAGGCGTAGACGAGGTCCACGACCAGGTTGGAGGTGACGATGAAGAAGGAGGCGAGCAGCGTCACGCCCATGATCACCGGTTGGTCGGACTTGTTGAGGGAGTCGGCGAAGAGTTTGCCGATGCCGGGGAGGCTGAACAGCGATTCGGTGATGAGGGCGCCGGCGAGCAGTCCGCCGAGGTCCATGCCGAGCATGGTGGCGACGGGGGTGAGGGCGGGGCGCAGTCCGTGTTTGCCGACGACCCGGCGTTCGGGCAGGCCCTTGGCTCGGGCGGTGCGGACGTACGGTTCGGCCATCGTCTCGATGACGGAGTTGCGGGTCATCCGGGCGTAGATGGCGGCGTTCAGCAGGGCGAGGGTGATCCACGGGAGGATCAGGTTGGTGATCCAGCCGACGGGGTTCTCGCCGAAGGCGATGTACCGGGGGTAGGGCAGGATGCCTGCGACGGTGACGACCAGGTAGAGCAGGATCATCGCGGTGAAGTAGACCGGCAGGGCGGCGATGCCGATGGTGCCGATCATCAGGGTGCGGTCGAGCCAGGTGCCGCGGCGCAGGGCGGAGATCACGCCGGCGCCGACGCCGAGGAGCAGCCAGAGGGTGGCCGCGCCGAGTGCGAGGGAGATGCTGGTGGGGAGCCGGTCCATCATCAACGCCCAGACGGGCTGGGCGGATTGGAAGGAGTAGCCGAAGCAGGGGAAGCCGCACTGCACGGCGTACTGGCCGGTGCCGAGGGTCTGGCCGGCGAAGATGCCGCGGACGTAGTGCCAGAACTGGACGATCAGGGGGTCGGCCAGTCCGAGCTGCTGTCGGACGAGTTCGATGCGTTCGGTGGAGCAGTCCTTGCCGCAGAACTGGGCGGCGGGGTCGCTGGGGAGCAGGTAGAAGACGGCGAAGGTGAGCGCGCAGACGATCAGCAGGGTGGCTGCCATCGCGGCGAGCCGGCGGAGCAGGTATCCGATCATGCCCGGCTGCCCTTCGGGTCGAGGGCGTCGCGCAGGGCGTCGCCGACCAGGGTGAAGGCGAGGACGACCAGGAAGAGGCAGGCGCTGGGGAGGATGAAGAACATCGGGTCGACCTTGTAGTAGAGCACCGCGTCGGAGATCATCTGGCCCCACGAGGGCGTGGGCGGTCGGATGCCGACGCCGAGGAAGCTGAGCGCGGCTTCGGTGCCGATCAGGCCGGGGACGGCGAGGGTGACGTAGACGACGATGGTGCCGGTGAGGTTGGGCAGGATCTCGCCGAACAGGATGCGGGCGTTGCTGGTGCCGCTGGCCCGGGCGGCCTCGACGTATTCGCGGTGCCGGAGCGAGAGGGTCTGGCCGCGGACCACGCGGGCGATGTACGGCCAGGAGAACAGCGACATGACGCCGATCAGCAGCACGACGCGGTTGACGTCCCGGGCGACGGAGAGCAGCGCGATCATGAAGATCAGGCTGGGGAAGGACATCATGACGTCCATGAAGCGGCTGATCAGGGCGTCGACGCGGCCGCCGAAGTAGCCGGCGGTGATGCCGAGGACGGTGCCGATGAGGGTGATCAGCAGGGCGGCGCTGAAGGCGACGAGCAGGCTGATCTGGGCGCCGTAGAGGAGTCGGGCGAAGATGTCGCGGCCGAGCAGTGGTTCGACGCCGAGCCAGTGGTGCGAGCTGATGCCGCCGAGGGAGCCGCGGGGCAGGCCGCCGAGGTACGGGTCGATGGCCTTCTTGTCGACCGTGTCGGGGCGGGTGCCGCTGATCGCGGTCAGCACGGGGGCGAGGAGGGCGGCGAGCACGAAGAAGCCGATGATGCCGGCGCCGACGAGGGCCGCCTTGCGGCGGCGCAGGCGGTGCAGGGCGAGGGCCCAGGGGGAGGCGGGGGCCTCGGCGGCAGCCGGGGCCCCCGCTCCCTCGGCCGGGGCCGTGGGGAGCGGGGTGGTCATGGTCTGGACTCCGGCTCTACTTGGCGGACTTGAGGCCGATGGCCGCGTAGTCGAGCTGGCCGGCCCAGACGGGGTGGGCGTAGGCGCCGGCGATGTTGGAGCCGACCAGGACGGGCTTCTTCTGCCAGATCAGCGGGACGGCGGGCGAGAGGTCCATGATCTTGGCGTCCAGGGCCAGCCAGGCGGCGTTGGCCTTCTGGAGGTCGTCCATGCCGGCGATCCGGTCGAGTTCGGCGTTGACGGACGGGTCGTTGAACCGGGTCATGTTGCCGTTGTTGCTCTTGTCCTTGATGGCCCGGCCGTCGAAGATCATCGGCAGGAAGGTGCCGGCGGACGGGTAGTCGGGACACCAGCCGAGGCTGGTGAGTCCGGGCTGCTTGTCCTTGTCGCCGACGATGGAGTTGACGGCGGTGGGGTCGACGGTGGTGATGGTGACGTCCACGCCGACGCGCTTCAGGGAGGCCTGGATGGACTCGGCCTGCGGCTTGCCGCCGGTGGAGGTGACCATCTCGGTGGAGAAGCCGTTCGGGAAGCCGGCTTCGGCGAGCAGCTGCTTGGCCTTCTCGGGGTCGCCGGCGGGCTTGATCATGAAGTGGTCGACGGCCGCGCCGGCGGTGAGCACGGGCGGCAGGTAGGTGGTGGCGATCTCGTTGAACGCGGGGCCGCCCATGGCGCCGGCGAAGGACTCCTTGTCCACCGCGTACTGCATCGCCAGGCGGACCTTGGCGTTGTCGAACGGGGCCTTGGTGTTGTTCATGTCCAGCTTGGTGGTGCAGCCGGCGTTCTCGCTGACCAGGCGCTTCTTCACGTCGGGGTTGGTGAGCACCTCGGAGATCTTCGAGGGAACCAGGTCGACGTAGGAGATGGCGTTCTTGTCGTCGCCCTGGTCGGCGATCAGTCGGTCGGCGATGCCGCCGCCCTTGAGGGTCTGGTCGACGACGATCTTGTCGGGGTAGGCCTTGCGGATCGGGTCGGTGGCCTGGTCCCAGTTGGAGTTGCGGACCAGCACCATGCGCTTGCCGCGGTCGTAGCTCTCGATCTTGTAGGGGCCGGAGGAGACCGGGTGGTTGGAGTAGTTGGCGCCGGCCTCCTTCGCCTTGGGCACCGGCGAGAAGGTGGGCAGGGAGGTGGTGTAGGCGAACTCGGCGACCGGGCGCTTGAGGTGGAAGACGATGGTCTTGGCGTCGGGGACCTCGATGGCCTCCTTGCCGAGCCGCTCGCCGCTCAGCGGGCCCTGGTAGCCGGCCGGGGCGTTGAGGTAGCGCACCGCGTAGTCGGGGCCGCCGGCCAGCTCCGGCGAGTACGACCGCTCGACGTTGTACTTGATGTCGTCGGCGGTGATCGGGGTGCCGTCCTCGTACTTGAGGTTGTCCTTCAGGTGGAAGGTCCAGGTCTTCGCGCCGTCGCTGGAGGTGCCGAGGTCGGTGGCCAGGTCGGCTTCGAGCTTCAGGCCCTCGGCGCCGGGGGCGGCCTTGAAGGTGGTCAGGGTGCGGTAGAGCATCCGCACGCCGACGTCCATCACGGGCATGGTCCAGTTGCGGGCCGGGTCGAGCTGGTCGAAGTCCTGGTTGGACAGGATGGTCAGGGTGCCTCCCTTGACCGGGGTGCCGCCGATGATGCCGTCGCCCGCGGTGGTCACCCCCTGCTGTCCGCCGTTGTCGCCGCCGTCGTTGGAGGTGCTGCTGCACGCGCCGAGGGCGAGGGTGAGGGATGCCGTGATGACCGCCGCGAGGGCGGCGTGGGTACGCCTGTTCATGAGTGCACTCCGGTACTGGGGGCCGCTCAACCGGGGATCCGTGCCGCCCGGGGACTGGCCCGCTCTGAGGTGTGACCCGTAACATAGTAATGTGAAATTGCACTACGCAATGAGGCGGTCGGACCGTTACCGAGACGTGTCATTGACTCCCGCCCGAAAGTGCAAGTGGTTTTCCCACCACGCCTGTTGACCACGCCCCCGCGAAGGAGCCCTCCCCCGATGGCCGACCAGTCCGCGCTGCACACCGGCAGCCACGACCTCCCCGTCACCCCCGCCCTGTCCGCCTACATGTCCGACCAGTGGGCCCCGACCCCGCTCTCCGCCGACCTGCGGGTGCCCGGCCACGGGTACCTCGCGGGCCGCCTGGCCCGGATCGCCGCCGCCTTCCCGGGCGAGCGACTGCTCGTCCCCGCCGGGCAGTTGAAGGTCCGCAGCAACGACTGCGACTACCGCTTCCGCCCGAACAGCGCCTACGCCCACCTCACCGGGCTGACCGGCGAGGAGCAGGTCGGCCACGTCCTGGTGATCGAGCCCGACGGCGAGGGCGTCCTCTACCTGCGGCCGCGCTCCGACCGGTCCGACGGCACCGGCGCGTTCTTCCGCGACCGCCGCTACGGCGAGCTCTGGGTCGGCCGGCGCGCCGACCTCGCCGAGGCCGCGAACCTCACCGGCCTCCGCGCCGCCCACCTCGACGACCTGCCGAAGCTGTTCACCGGCTCCGTCCCCACCCGCGTCCTCGCCGACGTCGACCCCGTCCTCGACGCGCTGACCGGCCGCCCGCACGCCGACCACACCGTCCGCGACGGCCAGCTGGCCGCCGCGCTCAGCGAGCTGCGCCTGATCAAGGACCCGTGGGAGGTCGAGCAGCTGCAGCTGTCCGTCGACCACACCGCCGCCGGCTTCGCCGACGTGGTCCGCGCCCTGCCCGCCGCGCTGCGCCACCACCGCGGCGAGCGCATCCTGGAGGGCGCGTTCAACGCCCGCGCCCGCGCCGAGGGCAACGGCACCGGCTACGAGACCATCGTCGCCTCCGGCGCGCACGCCTGCGTGCTGCACTGGATCCGCAACGACGGGCCGCTCGACCCCACCCAGCTCCTGCTGCTGGACGCGGGCGTGGAGACCGACACCCTGTACACCGCGGACATCACCCGCACCCTCCCGCTGTCCGGCACCTTCTCCTCCGCCCAGCGCGACGTCTACGAACTCGTCCTCGCCGCCCAGAGCGCCGGCATCGCCACGCTGCGCCCCGGCGCGTCGTTCCGCGACTTCCACCGCGCCGCGATGCGGGTGATCGCCGAGGGCCTCTCCGAGTGGGGCGTGCTGCCCGTCTCCGCCGAGGAGGCGCTGCGCGAGGACTCCGGCCTGTACCGCCGCTACACCCTGTGCGCCAGCGGCCACATGCTCGGCCTGGACGTCCACGACTGCGCGAAGGCCCGCGCCGAGACGTACCTGGACGGCGTCCTGGAGGAGGGCATGGTGCTCACCGTCGAGCCCGGCCTCTACCTGCAGCCCGACGACCTCACCCTGCCGCCCGCGCTGCGCGGCACCGGCGTCCGCATTGAGGACGACCTGGTCATCACCGCCGACGGCGCCCGGCTGATGTCCTCCGCGCTGCCGCGCACGGTGGACGGCATCGAGACCTGGATGGGCGAACTGCTGTCGGAGCGCTGACCCGACAACCGGATGATCGGGCGGGCGGTGCTGCGTCGGCTCGGCTGCCATGACCGACCGCACCGCCCGCCCTCCCGCCTGCCGGCGCAGCTCCCCGATCTGAACAGCGTCACCGGCGTCCGGGCGGTGGCCGAGGAACGGCTCGCGCAGGGCGACCCCGCCTTCCCACCGACCTCGGCCTCGCCGAACGCCTCGACGGTGCCGGGGAGGGCGGCGGAATCCAACGGCCGGATCGAGGCCCGGGTGTTCGCGTTCGCCGAACCGCTGCCCGTCGCGTCCGTGCCCGGGGCCCTGCATGCCCTCGGACTGGAGTGCCTGGCCGGTGTGCGGCCCGCCGCCTTCTCGGTCTCCACCTGCCCGCCCGCCGAGGCCTGGCACATCCTGTTCGCCGCGGCCTCCGCCGGCGGCGCCTACAGCTCCGGCAGTCGCGGCGCGTACGGCCGCCTCACCGCCCGGCAGTCCGTCACCGCCCTCGCCGACGCCGGCCCCGCCACCGTCCAGTCCCGCGCCGCCGCGTGCCGCTGGCTCACCTTCAACGCCCCCACCTCCCCCTGGTTCGACCACATCGCCCTCACCCCCGACGGCCGCCGCCTCGCCGTCCTCGCGGCCACCGACACCGACCGACGCGCGCCGTCAACTCCCCTTCGGCGCATAGCGCAGCAGCACCACGTCGCCGACCGTCTCGACGCCCAGCAGCGCCATCCGGTGCGCGCTGCCGCCCGGGAACGCCGCCGGGTACACGAACCGCGGTGCCCCGGCCTCGCCGACCAGCAGCGGCGCCACCGCCAGCTGGATCTCGTCGGCGAGGCCCTGCGCCAGGAACTGCGTGTGGATCCGTCCCCCGCCCTCCACCATCAGCCGCCGCACGCCGCGCGCGGCCAGGTCGTCGAGCACCGTCCCGAAGTCGACCGCCTCCCCGGTGGCGACCACCTCGGCCAGCCCGTCCAGGGTGTCGCGCAGCTTCGACGCGGCAGCGTCGGTGGTGTAGACGACCTTCTCGCCCCCGAAGTGCCAGAAGTTGAGCCCCCGCGGGAGGTCGCCGTTCGCCGTGACCGTCACCTTCAGCGGGTACGCCGGCTTGCCCGCCGCCACCCGCGCGGCCCGCCGCTGCTCGCTGTTGACGAGCAGCCGCGGATTGTCCGACCGCAGCGTGTTCCCGCCGACCAGGATCGCGTCCGACTCGGCCCGCACCCGGTCCACCCGGTCGAAGTCGGCGGCGTTCGACAGCAGCAGCCGCTCCGCCGAGGCGTCGTCGATGTACCCGTCGATCGAGGTGGCGACACTCAGCAGCACGAAGGGCCGCTCGGCCATGGTGGCTCCGCTCTTCGGGTCGTGGGGGGTCACGCGCGCCCGGCTTCCTCCCACAGCGCGCGGGTGACCTCCGCCGCGCCGCCCTCGCGGGCCGAGGCGTGGGCGGTGCCGGCCCACAGGTGCATGCCGGAGGGGTCCTCGCGGCGGGCGGCGGCGGCGCGCAGCGGCTGGGTGAGGTAGTGGACCTCGGGGTACACGGCGGGGGCGTGGCCGTCGTGGCGGGCGATGAAGGCGTTGCGCAGGGCGCGGGCGGGGCGGCCGGTGAAGACCCGGGTGACGGTGGTGTCGGGGATCTCCACCAGGGCCCGGCGGTGGGCGGCGGAGGCCCCGGACTCGTCGGTGCGCAGGTAGGCGGTGCCGAGTTGGGCGGCGATCGCGCCCGCGCGCAGGGCGGCGGCGACGGCCGGTCCGTCGCCGAGGCCGCCGGCGGCGATCAGCGGGAGCGGTGTCACTTCCCGTACGGCGGCGAGGAGTGGGAGCAGCGGGAGGGTGCCGGGGACGTCCTCGGCGCGGTGGGTGCCGCGGTGGCCGCCCGCCTCCGGGCCCTGGACGACCAGGGCGTCCAGGCCGAGCGCGGTGGCGGCGCGGGCCTCCTCCGGGTCGGTGACGGTGCCGAGTTGGCGGATTCCGGCGGCCCGGATCGCGTCGGCCTCGTCCGGTCCGGGCAGGCCGAAGGTGTAGGAGACGTACGGCACCGGGTCGCGCAGCAGCGCCTCCAGCTTGGCCTCCCAGCCGTCCCGGTCGGGCCGGATGTCGGCGGGCAGCTCGACGCCCCACCGCTCGGCCTCGGGGAGCAGCCGCTCACGGTACGCGGCGACCGGCCCGGGGTCGGACGGCGGCGCGGGCACGAACAGGTTCAGCCCGAACGGGCGGTCCGTCAGCTCGCGGGTGCGGCGGATCTGTTCGAGCGTCGAGTCGACCGTCCGGTACCCGGCGGCGAGGAAGCCGATGCCGCCTGCCCCGTTCACGGCCGCGACCAGCTCGGGGGTGCTCGGCCCGCCCGCCATCGGGGCCGCGATCAGCGGCACCTCCCAGTCGAATGCCATGCCGCTCCCTCGCCTCCACGCGCGCCGATCCGGTCGCCCCCACCCTACGTCCGCGCCCGATCCCCCCGACGCTCCCTCGTCCGGCGGCCGTGGGACACTCCCCGGATGCTGCTGACCTGGATCGCCGAAGTGGCGGACGAACCGCTGGCGCTGGAGCCGGACGACCGGCCGGTGGAGTGGGAGACCAACACCTGGCGGCTGAGCACGGACGACGCCGAGCGACGGGCACTGTCCGTGCGGGAGGTGGTGGCCGCCTTCGAGGAGACCGCCGACCGCATCCGGCGGCGCATCCGGGAGCGGGGCTTCGCCGGGGTCGCCACCTTCTACGTGTGGCACGACGAGCAGGCCGGCCAACTCCGCTGCTCGACCGGGTCGGTGCCCGCCGACCGCCTGCCGTTCGGCGCCGCGTACCTGCCGGTCGACGACCTCGGCCCGATCGTCGAGGGCTACCTGCGGGACGAGGAACCGGGCCTGGTCCCCTGGGCGAGCCTCGTCACCGTCACCGACCGGTCGGCACTCGACGAGCCCGAGCCGGGGTTCCCGCCGTTCCCGGTGTGGGTGCGCGGTGTCGGCGCGGCCCCGGTTCCGAGGCCGGGAGAGCAGCCGCCGGTAGCGTGACGGGCGTCACATCTGCAGGGCCGTCACATTCGGGGGGCCTGTTCGGTCAGTCCTTGCAGAAGCACACACGACAAGGAGCCCGACCGTGGACGCACGCATCGACTACTTCGGCAACCCGCTCGCCGGGAAGATCCTCAAGCACATCAACTCGGCCGGCGCCGCCATCGGCGGGTCCTCGCTGCCCGCCGCCACCCAGGAGCTGGTGAAGATCCGCGCCAGCCAGATCAACGGCTGCGGCTTCTGCACCGACATGCACACCAAGGACGCCGTGCACGCCGGCGAGACCCACCAGCGCCTGCACCTGGTCGCCGCCTGGCGCGAGGCCACCTGCTTCACCGACGCCGAGCGCGCCGCACTCGAACTCACCGAGCAGGGCACCCGGATCGCCGACGCGGCGGGCGGGGTCGGTGACGAGGCCTGGGCGGAGGCCGCCAAGCACTTCGACGAGGAGCAGCTGATCGCCCTGGTCGGCCTGATCGCGCTGATCAACACCTACAACCGGGTCAACGTGATCATCCGTCAGCCGGCGGGCGACTACGTCCCCGGGCAGTTCGCCTGACGCTCCGCCCCTGTCGCGGTGCCCCCGGGCCCCGCGACAGGGGCGGACACCCGCGCGGCGGCGGCCCGGACGTCCGCCTCCCAGACGGCGAATTCCGCCGGCGTCCACCGTCCGCCGCAGCACCAGCAGTACTGGTTGAGCAGCCTGGTCAGCGCCTTCTCGTCCTCGCCCACGCCACGTAGCTCGCGCTCGGTCACCGCCCTGGCGAGCTCCAGCGGCGTCGTCCTCCCCGCCGCCGCCCGGCTCGCGAGGCTCCGCAGCAACCACCTTTCCCCGTCGGCCAGTTCGGGCCAGCTCAGCCCGAACTCGTCCACCACCTGCCGCAGCAGCGCCTCCGACTCGAACGCCGACTCCCGCCGCGCCCGCCCGGCCAGGTCGCACAACGCCGGCGAGTCGCACCCTTCGGCCACCAACTCAGCTGCGGCCATGGGCAGTTCGTCGGTGCTCAGCTCCCCCACGCGATACCGCAGCGCAACCTCCCGCACCCGCTCCACGCCCACCGTCCCGCTCACCGCTCCTCCGCTTCCCACCCGAACGCACCCGGCACCCGTCGCCCAAGGAACTGGCCCGCACCACGGCTTCAACGCCGCTCCACCCATGGACAGTTCACCCGCCGACACGGCGCCCCTCGGCCACGAGTGCCGCCGCGGCGGCCCGCACCCTCGCTTCCCACTCGGCAAGCGCCTCGGGGTTCCCGTCCGCGACGCACCCCTCGCAGCAGCCCTCCATGACGATCCGGCAGAACGCCAACTCCGGTTCGCCCTCCGCGTACTCCAGTCCGCCGACCGTCGCCACCGCTTCGGCCAGCGAGTCGAGTTCGCCGGAGTGCAGGCGGCCGGCGAGGTCGCGCAGCGCCCACCGCTGGGCCTCCTCCTGCCCGGGCCGCTGCACGCCGAGCTCGTCGAGTGCCCGCCCCCACAGCTGCTCCAGCTCGTCGCGCGGCTCCCGGCCGTTGCACCCGGCCAACTCCCGCAGCGTCGGCGAGTCGTCGCCTTCGGCCAGCAACTCGGCCGCCGCCATGGGCAGTTGCTCGCAGCACAGCTGCCCGACGACCTGACGCATCGCCCTCACACGCAGAGACTCCATGCGCCGCAGCCTGCCAGCCGAAGCACCCTTCCGACCAGCGGTTTTCCCGCGGCGCCGCAGGTCAGGCGCGGCTGGTGTCGATCACGCAGAAGCGGTTCCCCTCGGTGTCGGCGAGCACCACGAAGTCCGGGTCCTGCGGGTAGCTGTCCCAGTCGACGCGCTGCGCGCCGAGGGCCACCAGCCGTTCGACCTCGGCGGCCTGCTCCGCCGCATCGGCGGCGTACAGGTCCAGGTGAACACGCGGGTGCTCCTGCACCGGCGACTCGCTCAGCCCGAGCGCGATCTGCACGCCCCCGCCCCCGTCGCCGGGCACCAGCACCACCCAGCGCTCCGTCCCCGCCTCCCGGGGCAGGTACCCGAGGGCACCCGTCCAGAACGCCGCCGCCCGCGCCACATCCGAAGCGCCCAACACCACCGACCCGACACTCACCATGCCGCCGATTCTCGCGCAGCCCGGCCACCCCCAACGCGCCGCCCCCGCACCGGCCGTGACCCCACCCGTCAGGGGTTCTGCACGTCGTACGCGCGCCGCGCCCGTTCCACCTCGTCGAGGTTGCTCGCCGCCCACTGCGCGAGGTGCGCGAAGAGCGGGGCCAGGCCTCGGCCGAGTTCGCTGATCTCGTACTCGACCCGGGGCGGCACCTCCGGGTGGTACGTGCGCACGACCATGCCGTCGCGTTCCAGCTGCCGCAGCCGCTGCGTCAGCACCTTCGCGGTGATGGTGCCGATCCGCCGTTCCAGTTCGACGAACCGCTGGCGGCCCTCGGTGTGCAGGGTCCACAGGATCGGCGTGGTCCACCGGCTGAACACGATGTCGACCACCGCACTGGTGGGACAGGCGAGTTCGGGGTCGGTCGCGGCCGCCGGCGCCCACTCGGTCTCGGTGGCCACGCGCACTCCCCAGGTAGTCGCTTTCCCCTAGGTACGTACTGTATCCGCCTTGTTAGCGTCCTCCCACCGCCCCGGAGCGCCGCTCCGACCGGGCGGGTCAACCAGGCACATCATCAAGGGAGTTGTCATGATCGTAGTGACGGGCGCGACCGGCAACGTCGGCAGTTCGCTGGTCCGGATCCTCGCCGCGGCGGGTGCGCGGACGACCGCGACGTCCCGGAACATCTCCGCCGCCGACGTCCCGGACCACGTGCCCCACCGCCGCGCCGACCTGGCCGACCCGCACGCCCTGCGCGCGGTCTTCGACGGCGCCGAGGCCCTGTTCCTGCAGAACGGCGGCCCGAGCGCCCACCTGCTCAACCCCCGCGACATCCTGGACGTCGCAGAGGCCGCCGGCATCCGGCGCGTCGTCCTGCTGTCCTCGCAGGGCGTGGCGACCCGCCCCGATTCGCAGTCCCACGGAGCGGTGGCCCTCGCGTTCGAGGACGCGGTGCGGCAGTCGGGCCTGGCGTGGACGATCCTGCGGCCGAGCGGCTTCCACTCCAACGCGTACGCCTGGGCCGAGTCGGTCCGCACCCACCGGACGGTCGCCGCACCGTTCGCGGACGTCGCCCTGCCGCACATCGACCCGGACGACATCGCCGAGGTCGCGGCACTCGCCCTGCGAGCCGGCGACCACGACGGCCACGACGACCACGACGACCACGACGGCCGGATCTACGAGCTGACCGGCCCGTCCGCCACCACCCCCCGCCGGCAGGCCGAGGCGCTCGCCGACGCCCTCGGCGAGCCCGTCCGTTTCGTCGAGCTGACCCGCGACGAGGCGCGGGCGCACCTGCTCCGCCTCATGCCGGAGGCGGTCGCGGACACCACGCTGAGCATCCTCGGCGACCCGACCCCGGCCGAGCGGCGCATCAGCCCGGACGTCGAGCGCCTCCTCGGCCGCGCCCCTCGCACCTTCGCCGACTGGGCGCAGCGCTACGTCGCCGCGTTCAGGTAGGCCTTCGCCATCGCCTCGAACACCCGCTTGCGCTCCCACCGCTCGCCGTCGTCATCCAGCAGGCGCACCACGCCGTAGGAGCCCACGTCGCGAGGCCCGGGCTTGTCGTAGGAGGCGTAGGTGTACCAGAAGGCGCTGTCGATGCCTTCCTCCTCGAAGACGTCGAGCAACTCCTCCAGGTACCGCACCTGTTCGCTCTCGTCGGCCACGGCGTCGGCCGGTACCTGCCACGCCGTCCCGCCGCGCTCGCCGGCCGTGCGGTAGGCGCAGGTGCCGAACTCGGTGACCGCGACGGGCTTGCCGTGGCTGCGCGCCTCCCGCAGCTGCTCGCGGTACTCGGCGGCGTTCTGCCCGGACCGGTACGCGTCGAGTCCCACCAGGTCGAACGGCGTACAGTCGATCGGCTCCCACGACCCGGCGGCGTAACCGACCGGGCCGCCGAACTCCCCGCGAACGGTCGCCGCCACCTCACCGAGGAAGTCGTTCAGCCGTTCCGGAACGGGCCCGAGGGACAGCCACCAGTCCAGGTCGGCGGTGGTCATGGCGTGCAGCCGGTCGAGGTGCGTCGCGCCGGGCAGGAACCCCTCGGCGAAGACGCTGAGCTCGCACCCGGCGACGAACACCACCGGAGCGCCGTTCCGCCGCAGCGCCTCCGACCGCAGCGTCTCGGCCCGCCGCGCGCAGTCCGCGAAGAACGGCAGCAGTCGAGCGGGCGGCAGGTCCGCGGGGAACGGCGAGTACCACACTTCCAGCCCGACCTCGCTCGCCACCTGTGCCGCCACGTCCAGCCGTTCGGGGTCGCCGCCGGTGATCCGTACCGCCCGGCAGTGCAACTCCTCGGCGATCACCGCGAGTTCGCGACGCACCTGGGCCGGATCGAAGTGCCGCCGGGTGAGCCGCTCGCCGCCGAACGTGCCGGTGTCGTAGGTGATGCCGAGCGTGCGCGTGCTCATCGTCGCTCCGCCTGCGCGAAGCCCCGCTCCAGCAGGTCGAAGGCGAGTTCGACCTCCTGCTCCAGAGCGCGGCCCGCCCGCCCGTCCGGGTCTCCGCCGACCAGGCGGGCGAAGTGGCGTTCCTGAAGGACGGCCAGCGAGGCGGCGATCTGGGCGGCCATCAGCGTGCCCGCCGCTTCGCCGTGTTCCTCGGCCAGGACGTCGGCGAGGGCCTGGCGCTGCCGGTAGCGGAGGCTGTCGGCGGCGGCCCGCAGCGCGGGGCTGGCCTGGATCACCCGGACCCGGGCGAGCAGCGCGAGCAGGTCGGCGGCGGCGACCGGACCGGCCGCCAGGGCGCGGTGGTGCGCGCGCAGCGCGGCGAGCGCGTTCTGTCCGTCGGCGCGTCCGGCGACTGCGGCGGCCAGGTCGTCGCCGGCGACTCCGTCGAGGACCAGCGCCTCCTTGGTGGGGTAGTAGGCGAACAGCGTCGCCCGGGCCACTTCGGCGGCCCGGGCGATCTCGCCCATCGTCACGTCCTCGAAGCCGCGCTCGTCGAACAGGCGCAGCGCCTGCTCGGCGATCCGCCGCCCGGTCCGTTCCTTCTTCATTTCCCGCAGTCCGACCATCCGATCACCCTACGCTGGACCGAGTACAAAACCATACTCGGTCCGGAATTCGCGCAGCGGCCCGGATCAGCCCACGGACCGGATCAGCCCCGCCGCCAGGCCCGCCGCGACGGCCGACGTCCGGGAGTCGACGCCGAGCTTGTCGTAGATGTGCACCAGGTGGGTCTTCACCGTCGCCTCGCTGATGAACAGCCGCTTGGAGATCTGCCGGTTCGGCAGCCCCTCGGCGAGGAGTTGGAGGATCTCGGCCTCGCGCGGGGACAGCGTGGGGCGGCCGGCCCGGACGCGGCCGAGCAGGCGGGCGGCGACGGGCGGGGCGAGGACGGTCTCGCCGCGCGCGGTGGCGTGGATGGCGGCGGCGAGGTCCTCGGGCGGGGCGTCCTTGAGCAGGTAGCCGGTGGCGCCGGCCTCGACGGCGGCGAGGATGTCGGCGTCGGTGGAGTAGGTGGTGAGGATGAGCACGGCGGGCGGGTCGGGCAGCGCGGTGACCCGGCGGGTCGCTTCGACGCCGTGCATGCCGGCGCCCATCTGCAGGTCCATCAGGACCACGTGCGGGCGCTGCTCGGCGGGCAGCGCGGCGAGCAGGTCGAGCGCGGCGGCCCCGTCTGCGGCCTCGCCGACGGCGGTGACGTCCGGCAGGTCGTCGACCATGGCGCGCAGGCCGCGCCGCACCACGGGGTGGTCGTCCACCACCAGCACCCGGATCACCGCAGCACCCCCGCGAGCCGCAGGCGCAGCGCGGTGCCGCCGCCGGGCCGCGCCGGAGGGGCCTTCGGCTCCTCGGCGGGCGACGCGGGCGGGTCGATGGCGCGCAGCGGCAGCGTGGCGGCGACGGCGGTGCCTTCGCCGGGGGCGGATTCGACGGTGAGGGTGCCGCCGAGCGCGGCGATGCGTTCGTGCATGCCGTGCAGGCCGAAGGAGCCGGGGGTGGGTGCGCCGGCCGGGTCGAAGCCGGTGCCGTCGTCGTAGACGTCGAGGGTGACGGTGTCGTCGAGGTAGCCGAGGGTGACGGCGATGTGCTGGGCGGCGGCGTGCCGGACGGCGTTGGCGAGGGCTTCCTGGGTGAGGCGCAGCAGCGCGACCTCGGCCTCGACGGGCAGCGGGTAGGGCTCGCCGTCGAGGTGGAAGGCGGCGTCGGCGCCGTCGGCGAGGCGGCGCAGCGCGTCGGCGAGGGTGGTGTCGTCGAGCGCGGGCGGGGTGAGGGCGTGGACGAAGCGGCGGGCCTCGGCGAGGTTGGCGGAGGCGGTCCGTTCGATGTCGCGCAGCAGCGGTGCGGCGGCGGGCGCCGGGGAGTCCGGCAGCGCGGCGGCGGCTTCGCGGGCCATCAGGACGATCCCGGACAGGCCCTGGGCGAGGGTGTCGTGGATCTCCCGGGCGAGGCGTTGGCGTTCGGCGAGGCGGCCGGCTTCGCGCTGGCTGGCGGCGAGTTCGTCGCGGGTGCGGACCAGGTCGTCGATGAGTTGCTGGCGGGCCCGGCTCTCCCGGTAGAGGGCGGCGTAGCCGTAGGCGGTGAGCAGTGCGACGACGACGCCGGCGAGCGGGCCGAGAACCTTGGCGGTGGTGAGGCCGCCGGGGGTGGTGGCCTGGGCGGCGATCACGGCGGCGGTCATTCCGGCGACGGCGGGCAGCGCCCAGCGCGGCGGCAGGGCGTGCAGGCAGACGAAGTACAGCGGGAACGCGAGGTAGCTGAACTCGGGGTGGTGCAGGGTGAGTTCGATCCACAGCAGGGCGACCGCCAGCAGCCAGGCGATGCCCATCGCCCGCGATTCGCGCACCGGGCGCAGCACTCCGCCGGCGGCGTACGCGGCCGCGAGTGCCCCGGCGAAGGCCCAGCCGGCCGCGTCGAGTGCGCCGTCGGCGGCGGCGCGGACCAGCAGTACCGCGAGCAGGGTGAAGAACAGGCCGTGCACGGCGAGGTTGGCCAGGCGCAGCGCGGGCGTCGGCCCGACGGGCGAGCGGTGCGGTTCGACGGCGGGGGGCGGTTCGGTACGGGGCACGCTGTCCGAGGGTACGGGGCGGGGGCGGCCGGTCGGCGCGGCGCGGCATCAACCGTTCGATGGATTTTCGGCTGCACCTCTCGGACGGTGCGAAGTCCGCCGTCTCCCTGATGGCAGGGCGGGCGAAAACCGCGAGGGTTGAGTGGTCTCGTCCGCTGTCCGTCGGAAGGTTTCCCGTGTTCGTCGCCTTGCGTGACATCCGTTTCGCCCGTGGGCGCTTCGCCCTGATGGGTGCGGTGGTCACCATGATCACAACTCTGGTGGTGTTCCTGTACGGCCTGACCGGCGGGCTGGCCTCGGCCGCGTCCTCGACGGTCGCCGAGCTCCCGGCGGACGGCGTGGTGTTCGGCGCGCCGGCGGGCGCTGACGCGGAGGTGTCGTTCGCGTCCAGCACGGTGACGGCCGCCCAGCAGGAGCGGGTCGCCGCGGCCCCGGGCACCACCGCCGTCCACCCGCTGGGCGTGGCGATGACGCGGCTCACGGCGCCGGACGGCGCGGCCTCGGTGAGCGTGCTGGGCACCGACGCGGCGCTGCTGCCCCCGCTGTCGGCGGGCGCGGCCCCGAAGGACGGCGAGGTCGCCGTGGGCGCCGACACGGCCTCCGCGCACCACCTCTCCCCCGGCTCCCAAGTCACCCTCGGCTCGCAGAAGTTGACGGTCAGCGCGGTCACCGCCGAGCGTTCCCTGTCGCACGCGCCGAGCGTGTGGACGACCGTCGACACCTGGCAGCAGGTCTCCGGCCAGAAGCAGCCCACCGCCCTCGCGGTGCGCGGCACCCCGCACGACCTGCCCGCCGACCTGAAGGCCGTCTCCCGGGGCGACGCGCTGTCGGGCATCAACGGCTACTCGGCCGAGCAGGGCAGCCTGCAGCTGATCCAGGGCTTCCTGTTCGCGGTCAGCGCCCTCGTGGTGGGCGCGTTCTTCACGGTGTGGACGGTGCAGCGCCGCCCCGACATCGCGGTCCTCAAGGCGGTCGGCGCGTCCAGCGGCTACCTGGTGCGCGACGCGCTCGCCCAGGCCGCGGCCGTGCTGCTGGCGGGCTCGCTGCTCGGCGGGGCGATCGGCGCGCTCGGCGGGGCGTTCGCCTCGGCGGCGGTGCCGTTCGACGTGAGCGTGTCGACGGTCGCGGTGCCGGTCGCCGCGATGGTGCTGCTCGGCCTGGCGGGCGCGGCCCTCGCGGTCCGCCGGATCACCGCCGTCGACCCGCTCGCCGCCCTCGGCGCCAACCGCTGACCGCCGCCCCCGACCACCGAAAGGCCCGCGCCATGACCACCACCACCGCCGTCCGCACCGGCCTCGCGCTGCGCGGCGTCACCCTCACCTACCCCGACGGCGAGAGCCGCCTGGTCGCCCTCGACAACGTCGAACTCACGGTCGCCCCTGGCGAGTTCACCGCCATCGCGGGCCCGTCGGGCTCCGGCAAGTCCAGCCTGCTGGCGGTCGCCGCGACGCTGCAGCGCCCGGACTCCGGCCAGGTCCTCGTCGACGGCGTGGACGCCGGCGCGCTCGGCGACCGGGAGCGGACGACGCTGCGCCGCGAGCGCCTCGGCATCGTCTTCCAGCAGTCCAACCTGCTGGCCTCGCTCACCGCCGTCGAACAGCTCCTGGTCCTCGAATCCGTCCGCGGCCGCCGCCCCGAGCGCGCCCGCCGGCGCGCCGAGGAACTCCTCGACTCCGTCGGCCTCGCCGCCGCCAAGCAGCGCCGCCGCCCCCACCAGCTCTCCGGCGGCGAACGCCAGCGCGTGAACATCGCCCGGGCCCTGTTCGGCAACCCGTCGGTCCTTCTCGTCGACGAGCCCACCTCGGCCCTCGACCACGAACGCGGCGCCCAGGTCGTCGAGCTCCTCGCCGACATCACCCGCACCCACAACACCGCCACCGTCATGGTCACCCACGACCGCGACCTGCTGACCCGCACCGACCGCACCCTGGAGATGCACGACGGCCGCCTCACCCCCCGCTGACCCGCCCCCGGCGCGGCCCCGACGGCCCACCCGTCACCGCCGCGCCGGACTTCGGCGTCCCCACCCGGGCCGACCCGCCAGCCACTCCCCGAACACCCGGGCCCCGGCCCCGCCCGACCGCCCGCGCCGCGTCCGACCGGCCCTGCACCTGCGTCCGCGCCGCGCATCCCCACTGCCCGCAGACCCCGCCCGCCCCCCACAACCGACCACCCACCGAAACTCTCCCCCGCCCCCGGCAACCGACGCCGCCCCGACGGCCCACCCGTCACCGCCGCGCCAGGCTCGGCATCCCCACGCAGGCGGACCCGCCAGCCACTCGCCGAACGCCCAGGCCACAGCCCGGTGTCCGCCCCCCGCCCACCGGACCCGACAACCGACACCGCCCCGACCCCGCCCGACCACCCACGCCGCGTCCGACCGCGCCTGCACCTGCGTCCGCGCCACGCATCCCCCACCGCCGCAGACCCCGCCCGACCCCCACAACCGACCACCCACCGAAACTCGCCCCCGCCCCCCGGCAACCGACGCCGCCCCGACGGCCCACCCGTCACCGCCGCGCCAGGCTCGGCATCCCCACGCAGGCGGACCTGACAGCCACTCGCCGAACGCCCAGGCCACAGCCCGGTGTCCGCCCCCCGCCCACCGGACCCGACAGCCGACACCGCCCCGACCCCGCCCGTCCGCCCGACCGCCCGGCCACCCGGCCGCGCATCCCCCACCGCCGCAGACCCCGTCCGACCCCCACAACCGACCACCCGCCGAAACTCGCCCCCGCCCCGGCCGCGCCCACCGACCCGGCAGCCGCGCTCACGCAGCGTCGCGGGCCCACCGTCAAGTCAGCTCGCGGCCTCCCACCGCACCCCCAGCAGTTCCCCCAACGCCCGCTCCCCCGCCGCCGTCACCCGCACCGCCCGGCTGTCCGGCCGCCGCTCGACCCACCCTTCCGCCAGTGCGTGCGCGCACAGCGCGGCGCCGACCGCGCCGGCCAGGTGGGGGCGGCGTTCGGTGAAGTCCAGGCAGGCCCGGACTGCGGCGCGTCGGCCGGGGCCGACGGTGACGCCCGCGGCTGCCAGCCAGTGCGCGCCGGCGGCGGTGAGGGCGAGCCCGTGCCGGTCGTCCAGCAGGCCCAGAGCCGTCATCGCCTCGGTGACGGTGACGCCCAGCGCCCCCGCCAGGTGGTCGTAACAGGTCCGGGCGCGGGCCAGCTCGCCACCCCGCCGTACGCCGCGCAGCGAGCCCGCGGCGACCCCGACCCCCGCCACGCCGCCGAACTGGGCGAGCGATTCGACGAGTTCGGCCGCGGCGGGCCCGGCGAGCCGCAGGTAGCGGTGGCGGCCCTGGCGTTCCTCGGCGAGCAGCCCGGCTCCGACCAGCCGGTTCAGGTGGCTGGTCGCGGTGGGCGCCGCGACCTTCGCGTGCCGGGCGAGTTCACCGGCCGTCCAGGCCCTGCCGTCCAGCAGCGCGAGGCAGATCGCGGCCCTGGTCGGGTCGGCGAGCAGGGCGGCGGTGTCGGCGAGCCGGCGGGCGCTGAGCGGGGTGTCCACCCGTCCATGGTGCCGCGCCGACACTTCGGTCCGGACCGAACCGTCCCCGCCCTACGGTCGACGCCATGCACCGCACCACGCACCACACCGCCGCTCCGCACCGCACCGGCGCGCCGCACCGCGCGATAGAGCCGCACATCCTCTACTTCGGCACGCCGGTCGTCCTGCTGAGCACGGTCGACGCCGCCGGCGTGGTCAACCTCGCGCCGATCTCCTCCGCCTGGGCGCTGGACCGCACCGTCGTCCTGGGTCTCGGCCCGGACGGCCGGACCTCCCACAACCTCGCCGCCCGCCCCGAGCTGGTGATCAACGTCCCCGGCCCGCAGCTGTGGCGGCAGGTGGAGCGGCTCGGCGACACCACCGGCCGGCCGGACGCGGCGCACTTCGTCCGCGACAAGTTCGCCCACGCGGGCCTGACGCCGCAGCCCGCGGAACTGGTCGCGCCGCCCCGGGTCGCCGAGTGCCCGCTCCAGTTGGAGGCCCGGGTCGCAGATCTGCGCAGCGACGCCACCGGCGAGTTCCTCGTCGTCGAGGCGCACGTTCTGCGGGTGCACGCAGCCGAGTCGATCACCGTCGCCGGCACCGACTACGTCGAACCGGCGGCGTGGAGCCCGCTGGTCTACAACTTCCGCCACTACTTCGGCCTGGGCGCGGAGCTCGGCCACTCCTCCCGCAGCCGCACACCCCGCCGCCCCACCACCTGACCGCCAGCGCCCAACCGCCCGACTGCCAGACCGCCCAACCGCCCGACTGCCCGCCCGTCAGCGCCCAACCGCCAGCGCCCAACCGCCCGTCAGCGCCCAACCGCCCGACTGCCCGCCCGTCAGCGCCCAACCGCCAGCGCCCAACCGCCCGTCAGCGCCCAACCGCCCGACTGCCCGCCCGTCAGCGCCCAACCGCCCGTCAGCGCCCGACCGAGCCCTGCTCGCCCTCCGCCCACAGGTGGCGGACGTGGCTGAGGTGGCGGGTCATGCACTCCTCGGCGGCCTTGGCGTCGCCGGTGAGCAGCACGTCCAGCAGTTCGAAGTGCTCCTCCGCCGACGAGACCAGCTCGCCGCGCTGGTCGAGCCGGTTGAGGCCGTACAGGCGGGAGCGCTTGCGCAGGTCGCCGACGGTCTCGACCAGGCGGGTGTTGCCGGCCAGGGCCAGCAGGTCGAGGTGGAACTGCCGGTCGGCCTCCAGGTAGCCGATCAGGTCGTGCTTGCGGGCGGCCGCGACGATCGCCTCGGCCTGCGGGCGCAGCGCCTCCAGCTGTTCGGCGGTGGCGACGCCGGCGACCCGGCCGACCGTCGGGACCTCGATCAGCGCGCGGATCTCGGTGTACTCGTCGAGGTCGCGCTCGCTGAGCTCGGTGACCCGGAAGCCCTTGTTGCGGACGGCCTCGACCAGGCCCTCGCGGGCCAGGTCGAGCATCGCCTCCCGGACGGGGGTGGCGGAGACCCCGAAGTCGGCGGCCAGCGCGGGCGCGGAGTACACCACGCCCGGGCGCAGCTCGCCGGAGATCAGTGCGGCACGCAGGGCGTGGGCGACCTGGTCGCGCAGCCGCTCCTGGACGGAGATGAGGTTGCGGGGCTTCAGGTCGGACATGGCGTTCCTCCGGGGTTTCAACAGAGCCCCATTGTACAATGTCACGTTGCGGAGAGTGAACGCCTTGATCCGTTTCCGTCGAATCCGCTTACGTCGCGGATCCACTTCCGCCGGCTCCCGCGCGGTCGTACTGCGCCGCCGCCACCGCCAGATCCTGCCAGGCCATGCCGACGCTCTTGAAGAACCTCGGCCGATCATGACGGACAACAGCCGTTCCGGTCACCAGTTCTGACAGATTATTCATCCGTTCCTCGGCCGCCCCGGCCATCAGAAGGTCCCCGGCCTCCCGCCGGGCCACCGCCCGCGCCTCCACGAACAGGTCCGCGCGGCCCACCAGTTCGGCGTCCACCTCGCGCGCGTCCGGCTCGTGCGAGCCGACCGCCGCGACCACCGCGCCGTCCGGCACCAGCCGGCCGTCGAACAGCGGGGTGCGCGCCGTGGTGCAGCACACCACCACGTCCGCCTCCGCCACCGCCTCCGGCCCGCCGGCCACCGCCTCCAGGCCCGACTCGCGGGCGTAGAGCACCAGTTCCTCGGCCGCGTCGGCCCGGCGTGCCACCACCGTCACCCGTTCCAGCGGCAGCACCGCACGCAGCGCGTCCACGTGTCCGAACGCCTGCGGTCCCGCGCCGAACACCACCAGGTGCGCGGCGTCCGGCCGCGCCAGCGCGCGCAGCGCCAGCGCCGTGACGGCGGGCGTGCGCAGCGCGGTGAGCGCCGCGCCGTCCAGCAGGGCCAGCGGCTGCAGGGTCGGGCCGTCCAGCAGCAGGTAGCTGCCGGTGATCCGGGGCAGCCCGGCCGCCGGGTTGGCGGGCGCCACCCCGGCGATCTTCACGCCCGCGAACCCGCCCGCGGCGGCGGGCATCATCAGCAGCTCCCCGGCGGGCACCGGCACCGCCGACCGCGGCGGGCAGCTCTCCACGTCCAGCCCGGCCAGCAGCACCCGCTCCAGCGCCTCGACGGCCGCCTGGTGGTCGATCGTCAACTCCAGCGTCGGCCTCACAGCAGGAACCCCGCTCCCAGCGAGTCGTCGGCGTCCAGCACGAACTGGTGCTCGCCGGTGCGGTGCGCGGTGCCGGTGACCTCGGTGACCACGCCGCCCGCCTCCTGCCCGCGGACCCGGCCGGTGAACACCGTCCCGATGATCGAGTCGTGCCGCAGGATCTGCTCCGGCCACAGCGCCCCCTCGTCCGCGAGCAGCGCCAGCCGGGCGGACGTGCCGGACCCGCACGGCGAGCGGTCGATCTGCCCGTCCGCGAAGACCGTCACATTGCGCTGGTACGGCCCCGACGGCGTGTCGGGCAGCTCGTCGTACAGGATGACGCCGTAGACGCCGTCCCGGTGCTCGGCCAGCACGGGGTGGCCCTCCAGCGCGGCCCGGATCTCGCGCCCGGCGGCGGTCAGCGCGGGCAGCTGGTCGGGGACGACGGACAGGCCCAGCGCGGCGGCCGGCAGCGACGCGTAGACCGCGCCGGAGTCGGCGAGGTCGACCGCCACCGTCGTGCCGGAGACGGCCAGTTCGACCTTCCGCGCCAGCACCCGGGTCGGCACGTTGCGGAACGTCACCGCGGTCGTCCGGCCCTCCCGCCGGTGCACCGTCGCGCTCACCCGGCCCGACGGCACGTCGATCCGCACCAGCGCCGTCCCGTCGTCCGGGGCCGGCACCCGCCCGGTGTCCACGGCCCACGCGCCGAGCGCCATCGTCCCGTGCCCGCACGCCGTCGAGTACCCGTCCTTGTGCCAGAACAGCACCCCGAAGTGCGCCTCGCTGTCGTCCGCCGGGACGACGAACCCGCCGTACATCCCGGCGTGCCCGCGCGGTTCCCGGGTCAGCAGGCGCCGCGCGTCGTCCAGCGCGCTGCGCCGCGGCGCCGTCGCCTCGCCGCCCGACCCGATGACGATCGCCCGCCGCTCGGCGACCGAGTCCCCGGGCACGGGCGGCAGCCCCCCGGTGACGATCCGGAACGGCTCACCGGCCGTGTGGTAGTCGGTGGTGGTGATGTTCATCAGCAACTCCATGACGTGACAACGGAACTGGACAAGGAACGGTCGCCGTCGGGGGGCGCGGGCAGCGTGCCCGCGCCCCGGCCGACGGCGCGGCTGTCAGTACTCCTCGGCCGGCAGCACGCTCACCGTCCGCGAGGCCGTGTAGAAGTCCAGTACCGCCTGTCCCTGCTCCCGCGCCCCGTACGACGCGGCCTTCGCGCCGCCGAACGGCAGGTGGAAGTCCACGCCGCTGCTCGGCGCGTTGATCCGGATCATGCCCGCGTCCAGCCGGTCCGCCGCCGCCAGCGCGACGTCCAGGCTCCGCGAGTGCACGGACGTCGACAGGCTGTGCCGCGTCCCGTTGGCCAGCGCGATCGCCTCGTCCAGGTCGGCCGCGCCGATCAGCACCGCCACCGGCCCGAAGAACTCCTCGCTCGCCAGCGGGTGTTCGCCCGGCACGCCTTCCAGCAGCGTCGGCTCCAGGTACCAGCCCGCGAGGTCGTCGGCCCGCGTCCCGCCCGCCAGCACGGTCGCGCCGGCGGCCTTCGCGCTGTCGATGGCGTCGGTCAGCCGCTCCAGCGCCTGCCGGTTGATCACCGGCCCGCACACCGCGCCCGCGCCCGCCGGGTCGACCGCCCGGATCTGTCCGAGGGCCTTCGCCAGCGCCTCCGCCAGCGGTTCGTAGGCGTCGCCCACGGCGATCACCCGGCTGGTCGCCGTGCACTTCTGCCCCGCGTATCCGGCGATCGCCGACGCCAGGTGCGCGGCCGCCTGCGCGATGTCGGCGTCCGGCAGCACCAGGGCCGCGTTCAGCCCGCCCATCTCCGCCTGCACGGGAATGCCCCGCTCGGCCGCCGCCGCGACCACCAGTCGGCCGACGGCCGTCGAGCCGGTGAACGAGATGACGTCGACGCCGCCGACCAGCGCGGCCCCTTCCTCGCCGCCGCCCGGGACGACCGTCAGCACCCCGTCCGGCAGCCCGGCCAGCTCGGCGAGCCGCAGCGCGCACGCCGTCGCCTCGGGGGCGGGCTTGAGCACCACGGTGTTGCCGACGGCCAGCGCGGGCGCGGCCTTCCAGGTCGGGATCGCCAGCGGGAAGTTCCACGGCGTCACCAGGCCGGCGACGCCGTACGGCCGGCGACGCGTCAGCAGCAGGCCCTGCCCGGCGGCCGGCTCGTGCACCTCGCCCGACGCGGCGAACGGCGCCTGCGCGTAGTACCGCCAGATCGCGACCGTCCGCGCCACCTCGCCGCGCGCCTCCGCGAGCGGCTTGCCGACCTCGCGCACCGTCAGCGCGACGAGCTCCTCGGCCGCCGCCTCCACGGCCGCCGCGGCCCGCCCGAGCGCAGCCGACCGCCCGGCCGCGCCGAGCGCCCACCACTCCCGCTGGGCGACCCGCGCCCGCGCGATCGCCTCCTCAACTCCCGTGGCTCCCACGGCCGTTGCCGAGACGACGAGATCCTCGGGCGAAGCCGGGTTGTACGAGTCGATGGTGCTCACGATCAGAAAAACCTCTCACTAGAAGAACCGCCGGTACAGCCGAACGAGCAGGCGGGTCGAATCGGGGCACGGAGGACGGACGCCACGCCCGACTCCGCCGAGTCGCACGCCACGAACCCGCGCCGCCGCCCGTACCCCGGTCCCACCCGCCTGCTCACTCCCCCATCCCCCACTACCCCACGCGCGCTACAGCAGGAACCCCGCCGGGAACGGGTCCGTCGGGTCGAGGAAGTACTGCGCCGTCCCCGTCACCCAGGCCCGCCCGGTGACGGTCGGCACGACGGCGGGCAGGCCGGCCACCGTGGTCTCCTCCACCAGCCGCCCGATGAACGTCGTCCCCAGGAAGGAGTCGTTGCGGAAGTCCGCCCCGATCGCCAGCTCGCCCCGCGCGTGCAGCTGCGCCATCCGCGCCGAGGTCCCCGTCCCGCACGGCGAACGGTCGAACCACCCGGGGTGGATCGCCATCGCGTGCCGCGAGTGCGTCGCGTCCGAACCGGGCGCGAGCAGCTGGACGTGGTGACAGCTGTGGATCGACGGGTTCTCCGGGTGCACCGGCCGGTGCTCCTCGGAGGCGTTGATCGCGTCCATCATGGCGAGCCCGGCCGCCAGGATCTCGTCCTTCCGCTCCCGCTCGAACGGCAGCCCGAACTGCTCCAGCGGCAGGATCGCGTAGTAGTTGCCGCCGTACGCGAGGTCGTACGTCACCGTCCCGTACCCGGGCACGTCGATCTTGCGCTCCAGCGCGGCGGAGAACGACGGCACGTTGCGGATGGTGACGCCCACCGCGGCCCCGTCCCGCACCGCGACCTCCGCGACCACCAGGCCCGCGGGGGTGTCCAGCCGCACCGTGGTGACCGGCTCGACCACCGGCACCATCCCGGTCTCGACCAGCACGGTCGCGACCCCGATCGTGCCGTGCCCGCACATCGGCAGCAGGCCGGAGACCTCGATGTACAGCACGCCGAAGTCGGCGTCCGGCCGGGTCGGCGGCTGCAGGATCGCGCCGCTCATCGCGGAGTGGCCGCGGGGTTCGTACATCAGCAGCGTGCGGAAGTGGTCCAGGTGCTGCTGGAAGTGGGTGCGCCGCTCGGCCATCGTGGCGCCCGGAATGGTGCCGAAGCCGCCGGTGATGACGCGGGTGGGCATGCCTTCGGTGTGCGAGTCGACGGCGTGGAAGACGTGGCGGGTCCGCATCGCGGTGTTCTCCTGACGGCTGGTGGTCCGGCCCGGACCGTGCGCCCCCGAGGTCGCCGGTCCGGGCCGGTGCTTGGAAGGGAGGGCCTACTTGTGGCCCTCGGCGAGCGCCTTCTCGGTCGCGGCGCGCACGGCGGCCTCGATCTCGGGGCGCAGCGGCAGCCGCGGGGCGCGGGTGGGTCCGCCGTTGCGGCCGGCCAGGTCCATGGAGAGCTTGATGGCCTGGACGAACTCGGTCTTGGAGTCCCAGCGCAGCAGCGAGTGCAGCGACTTGTAGAGCGGCAGCGCGGTGGCCAGGTCGCCGGCGACGGCGGCGTGGTACAGCTCGGAGCAGGTGGCGGGCAGCGCGTTGGGGTAGCCGGCGATCCAGCCGACCGCGCCGGCGACGGCGAGCTCCAGCAGGACGTCGTCGGCGCCGATCAGCAGGTCGAGCTCGGGGGCGAGCTCGGCGATCTCGTAGGCGCGGCGGACGTCGCCGGTGAACTCCTTGACGGCGACGATGTGCCCGGCCGCGTGCAGGTCGGCGAGCAGCGCGGGGACCAGGTCGACCTTGGTGTCGATCGGGTTGTTGTAGGCGACGATCGGCACGCCGGCGGCGGCGACCTCGGCGTAGTGGGCGCGGACGGCGTCGTGGTCGGCGCGGTACGCGTTCGGCGGGAGCAGCAGCACGGAGCCGGCCCCGGCCTCGCCGGCCTGCTCGGCCCAGCGGCGGGATTCGGCGCTGCCGTAGGCGGCGACGCCCGGCATCACGCGCGAGCCGTCGCCGGCCGCCTCGACGGCCGTGGTGACGACCTTGGCGCGCTCCTCGGCGGTGAGGGTCTGGTACTCGCCGAGCGAGCCGTTGGGGACGACGCCGTCGCAGCCGTTGTCGATCAGCCAGCTGACGTGCTCGGCGTAGGCGTCGTAGTCCACGCCGCCGTCCGCGCGGAACGGCAGGGTGGTGGCGACCATGATTCCGCGCCAGGGGCGGGCGGGGTCGTGGGCGGTGCGAGTCACGGGGGTCTCCCTCGATATGATGTGTGACATTTTACAAATCCTCGACGAGGACGCAAGGCCCTCGCCGACGCTCTACTCGGAGAGTTCCGACGACCCGTCCTGCTCGGCCAGCTGGGCCAGCGGAACGGGACAGGACAGCGGTCGGCTGTCGGGCCGCCCGAGCGGGCCGCCGGACAGGCAGGCCACGGCGGGCCCGCACATCCGGCCCTGGCACCAGCCCATGCCGGCCCGGGTCAGCAGCTTGACGGTGCGGGCGTCGGCCGCGCCGAGTTCGGTGACGGCCTCCCGGACGGCCCGCGCCGGGACTTCCTCGCACCGGCAGACGTCGGTGTCGTCGGTCACCCAGCCCGTCCAGTCCGGCCCGGGCGCGTGCGCGGCCGCCATCAGCGCGGCGAACGCCCGCCGCCGCCGGCGCGCCGCCAACTCCTTGGCCGGAGCCGGTCGTTGCGCCACCGAGTAGGCGGCGAGCACGCCCTCGGCGAGCGCCAGGTCGGCCCCGCCGACGCCGCAGGTCTCCCCCGCCGCCCACAGTCCGGGCACGGTGGTGCGCTGCTGGGCGTCCACCTTCAGCGCGGCGGTGCCGTCGGCGGTGGTGACGGTGTCCGCGCCGAGTTCGACGGCCAGGTCGATCTGCGGGACGAGTCCGTGTCCGACGGCGATCGCGTCGCACGCGATCCGCCGCTCGGTGCCGGGCACCGGCTTCCACCGGGCGTCCAGCCGGGCCACGGTGACGCCGGTGACCCGGTCGCTGCCGTGCGCCTCGACGACGGCGGCCCGCAGCCGCAACCGTACCCCGTGCCGCAGCAGCCGCCGCGCGTGGTCGGCGCCCTCCGCCAGCTTGCCGGGGTTGCCGGCGAGCACCGGAATCCCGCGGGCGTACCCGAGGTAGCCGGTCGCCTCGACGATCGCCGGAACCTTCGCCCCGGCGGCCGTCAGCGAGGACGCGGCCGCCAGCAGCAGCGGGCCGCTGCCCGCCACCACGATCCGCTTCCCCGGCAGCACCAGGCCGGACTTCAGCATCGCCTGCGCCCCGCCGGCGCTCACCACGCCGGGCAACGTCCAGCCGGGGAACGGCAGTTGACGCTCGTACGCACCAGTCGCCAGCAGTACGGCCCGGGCCTCGACGGCGACCCGGTCGCCGCCCTCCGGCCCGCGCGTCGCGTGCAGCGTCCAGCCGTCCGCACTCCGCTCGGCGGCCCACACGTGGTGCCCGGGCAGGTGGTCCACCAGCGGGGTCGCCCCCAGCCGCTCGCGCAGCCACTCGAACGTCCGCCAGCCGTGGTGCAGCCGGTCCGGCCGCGCCGCGCCGAGCTCCGGCGCGGGATGCCGGTAGTACTGCCCGCCGAGCTGCGACCCCGCGTCCACCAGCGCCACCCGCAGCCCCAGCCCGGCCGCGGCGTCCGCCGCCGCCAGGCCCGCAGGCCCCGCACCGATCACCGCGAGGTCGTAACCCACCCGCTCAGACCGCGAGTTCACCATGGCCGTGCCCTTCCTGCGTGGTCACCACGTCGCCGTCCTCGGCCGGCACCAGGCACAGCCGCTGGTTCGGGCGCCCGTTCACGGTCGCCAGACAGTCGAAGCACTGCCCGATCCCGCAGAACGCCCCTCTGGGGCGCCCGCCGACCCGCGTCACCCGCCAGGCCACCACGCCGTCCGCCCACAACGCCGCCGCCAACGTCTGCCCGGGCAGCGCCGCAACCGCCCGCCCGTCGAACAGAATCGACCGCGCCGAGCCGGGCTCGGCGCCCACCAATTCGAGCGGATCCACGCTCACACCTCCCAAACAGCCCCGAACCACCGCACACGACAACCCCCGCACACCCACCGCCGGCGCCCGGCGCCCGGCCGCCCGCGCACCCCACGCGCAACGCCCGTCCCCCGCCCGCGCCGACCGGCGCCGGCAGCGCCGCCACCTACTCGGCTCCCGAAGCCGGACCCGAGCCGCCGGAACCCTCGTCCGCCCCCTCGAACCGCTCCGGCCGGAACGGCGAGAGATCGAACCCGACGTCCTCGCCCGCCAGTTGGCGGCCGATCAGCAGCCCCGTCGCCGGCGCCAGCCCGATCCCCGCCCCCTCGTGCCCGCACGCGTGGTACAGGCCCGGCACCCGCACGTCCTGCCCGATCGCCGGCAGGTGGTCCGGCAGGTACGGCCGGAACCCCCGGTAGGCCCGCTGGACCGCCACCGTCCCCAGCACCGGGAACAGCGCGACGGCCTGCGCCGCGAGCCGCCGCAGCACCTCCACGCGCAGCGTCCGGTCGAACCCGACCCGCTCCCGGCTGGCGCCGATCAGCACCGGCCCGGCGGGCGTCCCCTCGACCACCGCCGAGGACTGCAGGTCCGCCGACCCGGACGCGACGTCCGCCACGTAGTCCGCGGCGTACACCTTCCGCCGCACCACCCGCGGCAGCGGCTCCGTGACCAGCACGAACCCTCGCCGCGGCAGCACCGGCAGCCGCACCCCGGCCAGCTCGGCCACCGCGCCGCCCCAGGTGCCGGCCGCGTTGACCACGGCGGGCGCGGCGAGCTCGCGCCGCTCGGTGACGACCCCCGCGATCGACCCGTCCAGGCCGCGCCGCAGCGCCGTCACGGCCTCCCCGAGGTACCGGTCCGCACCGGAGGCCCGCAGCAGCTCCGCGGCCGCCAGCGCGGGCTGCACCTGCGCGTCCTGGGGGTACAGCACCCCGCCGGGCAGTCCCTCGGCGAGGTGCGGCTCCAGCTCCCGCAGCTCCGCCCCGTCCACCGCGACGGCCTCCACCCCGACCCGTCGCTGTTCGACGGCGAACCGGTTCAGCGCGTCCAGCCCGGCCGCCCCGGAGGCGACCACCAGACCGCCCTTGGCCTCGTACTCGACCTGCTCGCCGAGCGAGTCCGCCAGCTCCCGCCACAGCTCGGTGGAGAGCAGCGCCAGGTCGAGTTCGGGCCCGGGTTCCTTGTCCGAGACCAGCAGGTTCCCCTCGCCGGCCCCGGTGGTACCGCCGGCCACCGGCCCGCGGTCGACCACGGCCACCCGCAGCCCGGCCCGGGCGGCGTAATACGCGCACGCCGCGCCGACCACACCCGCACCGATCACCACGACGTCGTAGGAGGTTCGCTTCAACACGTCAGTAATATGTCACATGTCCAGAATCACCGACAAGCCCACCCCCTCCCGGCTCGCCCGAAAAGCCGCACCCGGGAACGCCGAACGGCCCCGGACCGTCAGGTCCGAGGCCGTCCGCACGGCGATCCGCAGGAGCGCGATCAGGTGATGTCGTCGTGCCGCGCCGCCTGCACCGGCTCCGCCGCGCCCACCGCCTCCGCGTCCTCGACGGCGTCCACCGTCAGGTCGACCTCCGAGGCCTCCTCGTCGCTCAGCAGCGCGTCGGGGTTGCGGGCCAGCTTGCGCTTGTCGTTGAGCAGCGCGACGCCGACCGCCAGGAAGTACAGCATCCAGATCGGCGCGGCCAGCGCCAGCATCGACAGCGGGTCGGCGGACGGGGTGGCGAACGCCGCGAACACGGTGATGCCCATCACCATGGCCCGCCACCAGCCCAGCAGCCGCTTGCCGGAGAGCACCCCGATCAGGTTCAGCATGACCAGGAACAGCGGCAGCTCGAAGCCCAGGCCGAACACCAGCACCATGCGGGTGATCAGGTCCAGGTAGGTCTCGACCGGCACGATCGCCTTGACGCCGTCCGCGATGAAGCTGATCAGCATCATCGCGGTGGTCGGCATGATCACGTACGCGAGCACCGCGCCCGCCAGGAACAGCGGGGTGCCGAGCGCCAGAAACGAGACCGAGTAGCGCTTCTCGTGCCGGTGCAGGCCGGGCGAAACGAACTTCCACAGCTGGTACAGCCAGACCGGGGTGGCGGCCACCACACCGGCCGTGAGGCTGACCTTCAACGCGATGGTGAACGGCGTGGTCAGGCCGATGGTGGAGATCTCCACGCAGTGCTTCATGCCCTCGGGCAGCTCCCCGCCCGGGCCGCACGCCGGCAGCGGCTCGATCAGGAAGTGCACCAGCTCCCTGCTGTAGAACGCCGCGGCGATCGTGAACACGATGATCGCCAGCAGCGACTTGACCAGCCGGTTGCGCAGCTCCCGCAGATGGTCGGCCAGCGCCATCCGCCCCTCAGGGTCCTTGGGCGCTTTGGTCGTCTTGCTCAACCCGGTCCTCGAATCGTGCGCTCGTCAGTGGTCGGAGTGGTGCGGGGCAGCCCTGCGGTTCAGGCCGCCCGGTCGGTGCGGGAGGCGCCGGGAGCGGTCTTGACCACCCGCTCCGGCTCGGCGGCGGGAGCGGGTGGAGCGGCGGGCGTGCCGGCGGCACCGGCCGTGAACTCGCCGCGCAGCGCCTTGCCCTCGCTCTTCAGGATCCGCAGGGACCGCCCGAGCCCCCGCGCCGCGTCGGGCAGCCGCTTGCCGCCGAACAGCAGCACGGCGAAGACCACGACGATCAGCAACGAGGCGGGGTGTGTCAGGATCCGCATCGCAGCACCACCTTCCTTGTCCGGGAGATCCAGGAGGTCCGGGAGATCCAGGGAGGCAGAGCTCCCCCTCTGCGGGCGATGGTAGCCGCTCGGGGTGTCGCGCCGGGAACCCGGTCCCCACCACCGGCGACCCGGGCCCCCGCGCGCTCAGCCCTTCTCGGCGGCCCGCTGCAACGCCGCGACCGCCCCGTCCACCTCACGGGTCAGCGCCCGCGCGTCCAGCCACAGCCGGACCGCGAGCACCCCGAGCACCAGCAGCCCGGCGGTGGACAGCAGGACGGCGCCGACCAGGGTCCAGTTCATGTGCGGGGGCCTTTCCTATCCGTCCACCGGCAGCAGCCGCATGGTGTGCACGCCGGCCGCGGTGAGCGCGGCGACGATCCGCTCCCCGGCGATCTTGCGGACGGACGCTCCGCAGGCCGGGCAGGTGAAGCTGTAGAAGGTGCGCTCCCGGCTGGCGCCGAGCGCCAGCCGGAACTCCTCGGCCGGGAGTTCGACCTTCTCCCGGCACTGCGAGCAGTACACCTTGAATCTGGTGCCCTCGGTCACGTGGTTCGGACCTGTCCGTCCCGGTAGTGCTCCAGCGCGGCCAGCGCGGCGGTGCGGGCCTGTTCGGCGAGCTGCGGCGGGGCGGTGATCCGGCCGTCCCGCCCGAGCCGCAGGGCGAGCGTGCGCAGCCCGGACGGTTCGGCGGAGCGCAGGGTGATCCGCAGGCCGCCGTCGGGGAGCTCCTCGGCGCTGTCGTGGGTGTAGTACTCGGCGACCCAGCGGCCGCCGGGTCCGACCTCGACCACGACCTGCGGGTCGTCGGCGGCGGGCGCGACCAGGCCGGCGGACAGGTCGCGGGGCTGCAGCCGGGGCGGGTTCGCGGGCTCGTCGAGGACCTTGATCTCGGCGATCCGGTCGAGCCGGAAGGTCCGCCGGTCCTCGGAGGTGCGGCACCAGCCTTCCAGGTAGGTGTGGCCCTCGGTGACCAGCCGGATCGGGTCGACCTCGCGCTCGGTGAGCTCGCCGCGGCCGTGCGACCAGTAGCGCAGCCAGATCAGCCGGCCCTCGCTGAGCGCCCGGTCGATGTCGGCGAAGACGGTGCCCTCGGCCTCGAAGGTGACGCCGATCCGGGCGGCGGACTCGGCGCTCTCGCCGGCCGCGTCCTCGATCTTGGCGACGGCCCGGGTGAGCGCCTGCCGGTCCCGCTCGCGCAGGCCGGGGAGCCCGGCGACGGCCCGGGCGGCGACCAGCAGCGCGGTGGCCTCGTCGGCGGCCAGCCGCAGCGGCTGCGCGACGTCGTCGACGTTGTGCCACCAGATCCGCTCGCCGTCGGTGTCGATGTCGAGCAGGTCGCCGCCGCGGAAGGAGGTGCCGCACATCGGCAGCACGTTGAGGTCGCCGATCAGTTCGCGCTCGGTGATCCCGAACGCCCGCGCCACCTCGGCCACCTCGGCCCCGGGCCGCTCGCGCAGGTAGGTGACCAGCGACAGCATCCGCCGCGTCTGGTCGATCGCGTTACTCACTGTGCAACCTCCGCGAGACCGGCGACGGCGCGCAGCCGGTCGATGACGTCGGCCCGCAGGTCCTCGGGGCCGATCACGATGACGTCGGGGCCGTACTCGGCGAGGTCGGCGCCCAGGCCGTTGCCGTACGGGATGTCCAGCTCGTCCCAGTCGGCGTCCACCGGCCGGGTGTCCAGCGCCCGCTGCCGCAGCGGGTACGCGGCGCCCCGCCGGATCCGCACCACCGCCACGGCCGTGGCGCCCTCGCCCGCGAACCGGGCGACCACGGCGCGCACGTCGACGTGCTCGGGGACGTCGCCGGTGAACGCGCCGGCCCGGGAGCGGACCTTGCCGGTGATCCGGGACAGCCGGAACACCCGGGCGGAGCCGCGGTCGCGGTCGAAGCCGGCCAGGTACCAGTGGCCGCGCCAGCACTCCAGCGCCCACGGCTCGACCGAGCGCGGCTCGGCGCTGGCGGCGCCGGCCTTGCGGTACTCGAACGTGACGGGCCGCCGGTCGCGGGCGGCGGTGAGCAGCGGCTCGAACGCGGCCTCCCGGCCGGGGATCCGCGGCTCCAGCGCACCGTGCTCGCGCTCCTCGGCGAACGGCACGCCGGCGGCCCGCAGCTTCTGCAGGGCGCCGCTGGCCGCGCCGGACATCTTGGCCTGCTGCCACACCCGGGCGGCGAGGGTGAGCGCGGCGGCCTCCTCGGCGTCCAGGGCGATCTCGGGGAGGCGGTTGCGGTCGCGGCGGGCGAGGTAGCCCACCTCGCCGTCCAACGCGTTCTCGTCCACGTCGATGATCAGGCCGAGTTCGCGCAGGTCGTCCTTGTCGCGCTCGAACATCCGGTTGAAGGCGTCCTCGGAGCCCTGTTGCCAGGCCTCTCTGTACGCCTCGACGGATTCGCGCAGCTCTTTCTTGGAGAGCGGACGCCGGGTGTTCATCAGGCACAGGGCGAGGTTCATCAGCCGCTCTGCCTTGGCGATCGCCATCGCTGACCTTTCCTCCGATCGGGGGGTGACCCGCCTGACCGTACCGGTCCGGACACGCTCGGCGAAAGCCGAACCCCCGGCTGCGTGCGCAGCCGGGGGTTCGGTGGTGCGTCCGAGGTCAGACGCCCAGCAGGTCCACCACGAAGATCAGGGTGGAGCCGGCCGGGATCAGCGGGCTCGGGGACTGGTTGCCGTACGCCAGGTGCGGCGGGATGACCAGCTCGCGGCGGCCGCCGACGCGCATGCCCTCGACGCCCTGGTCCCAGCCCTTGATGACCCGGCCCCCGCCCAGCGGGAAGCGGAAGGTCTGGCCGCGGTTCCAGGAGGCGTCGAACTCCTCGCCGGAGGCGAAGGTGACACCGACGTAGTGGACCTCGACGACCGCGCCGGCCTTGGCCTCGGCGCCGTCGCCGACCACGATGTCGCGGATCTGGAGCTCGGTCGGGGCGTCGCCGCCCGGGAAGTCGATCTCCGGCTTGGTCAGGCTCACTGTTGCTCTTCTCGTTCGGTTGCGTGAACGCTGCTCATCCTAAACAGAAGCGGCGGCCGGTCAGTCCTCGCCACCGACGCCGGCGTCCAGGATGTCGATCACGAACACCAGCGTGGAGTTCGCCGGAATGCCGTTGCTGGCCTGGTCCTTGTAGGCCAGCGAGGCGGGGATGACCAGCTCGATGCGGCTGCCGATGTTCTGGCCGACGATGCCCTTGTCCCAGCCCTCGATGACGCTGCCCGCACCGGTGGCGAAGCTGTACGCCTGGTTGCGGTCGAGCGAGGAGTCGAACTTCTTGCCGTCCTTGTACAGCGCGCCGGTGTACTGGACGACGACCTTCTCGCCGGACTCGATCTTGCGGCCCTTGCCCTGGATCAGGACGTGCGACTTCAGCTCGGTCGGGTCGGCGGCGCCGGGCACCGGGATGATGTCGAACGGCTTCTTGCCGTTGTCCTTGACCTGCGGCATGTCGGCCGGCGGCGCGGTCATCTCGCCGCTGAGCACCGCGTCGGGCGCGGTGGCCTGCCGGATGTCCAGGACGAAGACCAGGCTGTCGGTGGCGCCGATGCCGAGCTGGGTGTTGCCCTGGGCGCCGAACGCGGCGGCCGGCGGGGCGACGACCAGCACCCGGCTGCCGGCCTTGTGGCCGCTGACGGCCTTGTCCAGCGCGGGGATCAGCTTCCCGGCCTCGGCCTGGAAGAGCTGCGGCTTGCCGCCCTTGTCCCCGTACGAGCCGGGGATCTCCTTGCCGGTGTTCCAGTCCAGGGCGGTGTAGTCGATGGAGACCCAGTTGCCCTTCTCGACCTTCGGACCGCTGCCCGCGGAGAGCTCCTTGACGACGAAGGTGCCGTCCGGCTTGTCCTGCGGCACGGTGATGTTGGCCTTGGTGCCGAAGTCGCCGGTGACCGTGGGCAGCGCCTTGGCGCTGTCCTTGATCGGCGGGACGGGCTCCTGGCTCGGCGAGTCGGTGGCGGCGGGCTTGGCCGCGTCGGACTTCGCGGCGGGCTTGTCGTCGCCCTTGTTGACCTGGTACATGGTGATCGCGGAGCCGATCAGCAGGACCGCGAGCACGGTGCCGAGGATCGCGCCGAGGCGGCCGGAGCTGCCCGGGTCCTCGTTGTATCCGGCCTCGGAGGTGTCGGCCTTGCGCTGGGTGGAGGCGAAGACCTGCGGCGCCTCGTCGCCCTTGTCCCCGGCGCCGGGCGCCGGGGCCGACTGCGGGTCCCAGCCGGCCTGGGTCAGCATCTCGGCGGGGACGAGGATCGACTCGCGGTCTCCTCCCGGCCGGCGCTGCCCGTTGTTGTCGGCCTCGTCCGGGCTCGACGGCTTCTCAGACATGACTCCCCAATTCATCTCGCCCGACGACGCGTGTACCACTGGTGCGGGGCAGCAGTATGGCAGGTCGGCATGAGAGCCGGTCGGTCCGGCCCCGGCCCGCTGCCGGGCGTCGATCAGACAGCTTCCAGGATGTCGATCACGAACACCAGCGTGGAGTTCGCCGGGATCGAGCCGCTGGCCTTGTCGCCGTAGCCCAGCGACGGCGGGACGACCAGCATGACGCGGCTGCCGACGGTCTTGCCGACGAGGCCCTGGTCCCAGCCCTTGATCAGGCTGCCGGTGCCGACCTGCAGCGCCTGCGCGCCGCCGTGGCTCCACGAGGAGTCGAACTGCTTGCCGTCGGCCCAGGTCACGCCGGTGTACTGGACCACCAGGGTCTGCCCGGACTTCACCTCCGGGCCGTCGCCCTTGATCAGCACGTACTGCTGCAGGTCCGCGGGCGGCTGCTCGCCGGAGGGGATGGTGATGGTGGGCGCGGCCTTGCCGTTGTCCTTGACCTGCGGGGCGTTCGCGGGCGGTTCGGTGACCTGCCCGGAGGCGGTGGAGTCCTGCGGCACCGACTGCATGATGTCGAGCACGAACACCACCGTGTCGTCCTTGCCGACGCCGAGCGCCGTCGACCCCTGGGCGCCGAACCCGGCGGCCGGCGGGGCCACCACCACCAGTCGGCTGCCGACCTTCTTCCCCTCGACGCTGACGTCGAACGCCGGCACCAGCTGCCCGGTGCCCGCCTGGTACAGCTGCGGCTTGCCGCCGGAGTCGTAGGAGCTGGTCAGGTCCTTGCCGCTGGTCCAGTCCTTGGCGGTGTAGTTGACGGTCACCCAGTCGTTCTTGTTGACCGTCGCGCCGGTGCCCTCGGTCTCGGTGTTCACCACGAACTGCCCGCTGGGCGGGCCGCCCGGCAGCGTGATCGTCGCTTTCGAGCCGAACTCCCCACTGATCGTGGGCATCGGCGAGGCGGACGCGACCGGGCTCGGCACCTCCACCGGGGAGGCCGTCGTCGAGGGCGTCGACCCGGTGGACTTGCCGGAACTGCTGCTGCACGCGGTCAGCAGCACGGCGGCGAGGGGAACGGAGAGCAGGCAGGCGATTCGACGCATGGGGCCAGCGTATGGCCGGATTCGTCCGGTCCGTCGGAGGCACTCGGGCGTGCCTCCGACGGACCGTCGACGACTTGATCACATTCCGGCGATCAGCTTCTCCACCCGCTCGTCCACCGACCGGAACGGGTCCTTGCACAGCACGGTGCGCTGCGCCTGGTCGTTCAGCTTCAGGTGCACCCAGTCGACGGTGAAGTCGCGGCGCTGCTCCTGGGCGCGCCGGATGAAGTCGCCGCGCAGCCGGGCCCGGGTGGTCTGCGGGGGCACCGACTTGCCCTGGAAGGTCAGCAGGTCGTTGGTGACGCGCTGCGCCTGGCCGTTCTTCTGCAGCAGGTAGAACAGGCCGCGGCGGCGGTGGATGTCGTGGTACGCGAGGTCGATCTGCGCGACCCGCGGGTTGGACATGGTCATCTGGTGCTTGGCGCGGTACTTCTCGATCAGCTGGTACTTCATGATCCAGTCGATCTCGGTGCCGACCTTGCCGAGGTCCTCGGTGCGCACCGCCTCCAGCGTGCGGCCCCACAGGTCCAGGACGCGCGCCACGGTGCCCTCGTTGAGGCCCTTGCGGTCGGCGAACTCCAGCGCCTTGGTGTAGTACTCCTCCTGGATCTCCAGCGCGCTGGCCTCCCGCCCGTTGGCGAGCCGGACCTGGTGGGTGCCCGTCAGGTCGTGGCTGACCTCGCGGATCGCCCGGATCGGGTTCTCCAGCGTCAGGTCGCGCATCACCACGCCGGCCTCGATCAGCCGCAGCACCAGGTCGGTGGCGCCGACCTTGAGCAGCGTGGTGGTCTCCGACATGTTGGAGTCGCCGACGATGACGTGCAGCCGGCGGTAGCGCTCGGCGTCGGCGTGCGGCTCGTCGCGGGTGTTGATGATCGGCCGGGAGCGGGTGGTGGCGGAGCTGACGCCCTCCCAGATGTGCTCGGCGCGCTGGCTGACGCAGTAGACGGCGCCGCGCGGGGTCTGCAGCACCTTGCCCGCGCCGCAGATCAGTTGACGCGTCACCAGGAACGGGATCAGCACGTCCGCCAGCCGGGAGAACTCGCCGTGCCGGGCGACCAGGTAGTTCTCGTGGCAGCCGTAGGAGTTGCCGGCGGAGTCGGTGTTGTTCTTGAACAGGTAGACGTCGCCGGCGATGCCTTCCTCGTGCAGCCGCCGCTCGGCGTCCACCAGCAGCCCTTCGAGGATCCGCTCGCCGGACTTGTCGTGGGTGACCAGCTCGACCACGTCGTCGCACTCGGGGGTGGCGTACTCGGGGTGGGAGCCGACGTCGAGGTAGAGGCGGGCGCCGTTCTTCAGGAAGACGTTGCTGCTGCGGCCCCAGGAGACGACACGGCGGAAGAGGTAGCGGGCGACTTCGTCCGGCGACAGGCGGCGCTGGCCGCGGAAGGTGCAGGTGACGCCGTACTCGTTCTCGATCCCGAAAATTCGGCGGTCCATATGGCGACTCTTCTCTGTGGGAAGCTCCGTGAAACCCTTCGGTGCGGTGATGGATCGTCGGGCGGCCCGCCCGGCAGGTGGCGGGCCGCCGACTCGGTCATTCGGCGGTGGTGCCGTCGTCCTCTTCGGTGGCGGCGCTTTCGTCGCCGCTGAGCAGCCGGGACAGCTGGCTGCCCAGGATGCGCTTGAACTTGCGCTGCTGGACCCGCTGGCGGTCGAGGACGGCGACCTCCAGCTGCTCGGGCGTCAGGGTGCGCGGGCTGCCGCCGTTGGGGTCGCGGGCGAGGCCGTCGACGGCGAGCTTGAGCGCCTCGGTGAGGCTCAGGCCGGCCCGGTGGCGCTGGCCGAGGTAGTTGCCGATGGAGTCGGCGTTGCCGCCGACCACGACGGCGTTCTTCTCGTCCACCACCGAGCCGTCCGGGGTGAGCCGGTAGATCTGGTCGTCGGCGTCGGTGCGGCCGACCTCGGCGACGATCAGCTCGACCTCGTAGGGCTTCTCCCCGACCGAGGAGAAGATGGTGCCCAGGGTCTGGGCATACACGTTGGCCAGGCCGCGGGCGGTGACGTCGGCCCGGTCGTAGGAGTAGCCGCGCAGGTCGGCGTAGCGCACGCCGCCGATCCGCAGGTTCTCGAACTCGTTGTAGCGGCCGACCGCGGCGAACGCGATCTTGTCGTAGATCTCGGAGACCTTGTGCAGGGCGCGGGAGGTGTTCTCCGCGACGAAGACGATGCCGTCGGCGTAGGTGAGCACGACCACGCTGCGTCCGCGGGCGATGCCCTTGCGGGCGTACTCCGCGCGGTCCGCCATGGCCTGCTGGGGCGAGACGTAGAACGGCGTGGACACCGCCGGTCTCCCTTCGGGTGGTTGAGGCGGATTCAGAGCAGCGGGGCCTGCGGACCGTTGGGGTGCTCGCGCCGCTGCTCGGTGATGGACACCGCGATCTCGGTGACCTCTTCCTCGCTGAGCCGCCGGAAGCCGTCCTCGGTGATCAGCGTGACGATCGGGAAGATCTTGCGGGCGAGGTCCGGGCCGCCGGTCGCCGAGTCGTCGTCGGCGGCGTCGTACAGCGCCTGGACGGTGAGGGTGGCGGCCTGCTCGGCGGTCATCCCGTCCCGGTAGAGCTTCTTCATCGCGCCGCGGGCGAACACCGAGCCGGAGCCGGTGGCGGCGAAGCCCGCGCGCTCCTCGGAACGGCCGCCGGTGACGTCGTAGGTGAAGATCCGGCCGCGGCCGAGGTCGAGGTCGTAGCCCGCGAAGACCGGGACGACCGCGAGGCCCTGCATGGCCATCGCCAGGTTGGACCGGATCATGGTGGTGAGCCGGTTGGCCTTGCCCTCGAAGGAGAGCACGGTGCCCTCGATCTTCTCGTAGTGCTCCAGCTCCAGCTGGAACAGGCGCACCATCTCGATGGCCAGGCCGGCGGTGCCGGCGATGCCGACCGCGCTGTACTCGTCGGCCGGGAAGACCTTCTCCATGTCGCGCTGGGCGATGACGTTGCCCATGGTGGCCCGACGGTCGCCGGCGAGCACCACGCCGCCGTCGAACACCGCGGACACGATGGTGGTGCCGTGCGGCGCCTCGATCGTCAGGCCCTCGGGCAGCTGCCGCCGCCCCGGGAGCAGCTGCGGCGCGTGGCTGTCGAGGAAGTCGATGAACGAGGAGGAGCCGGGGGTGAGGAAGGCAGCCGGTAGACGCCCGGTGCCACTGAGGTTGGCTTCCACACGTGTCCTTCCAGATCGAAGATCCAAAGTTGGAGTTGTGCCCCGGACCCTACCCGCTCCGGGGTCCGGATCCACGTTTTCGGTGACGGGCCGCAGAGAAGGCGAGGCCGCAGGCGCGCTCAGGGCACACCTGCGGCGCTCGCCGTGCTCTTTTCCGATGGAAAGGGGGTTTCCCCCTCTCACTCGCCGCCCTTCTGCACGAATCCGCGCACGAAATCCTCGGCGTTGGATTCCAGCACTTCGTCGATTTCGTCCAGGACCGCGTCGACGTCGTCGCTGAGCTTTTCCTGACGCTCCTTGAGGTCGTCCGAGGCCTGGGTTTCCGCGGCCTGCTCCTCGACCTCCTCGGAGGAGCGGCTGGCCCGCTGCTGGCCGCCGCCGGTGTCCTTCTCCGCCATTTTCCTCACCCCGCTCGCTCGGTGTTCTCGTTCAACGCTCGTTGCTCACCTGAATGATTCCCCGTCCGGGAATGTTCACCCGTGGTGATCGAAAAGTTACCCACCGGAGAGGACCCGCACCAGGTCTTCGGCGGTGCGGCACCGGTCGAGCAGTTCCTTGACGTGCGCCTTGGTGCCGCGCAGCGGCTCCATGGTGGGCACCCGCTGCAGGCTGTCGTGCCCGGGCAGGTCGAAGATCACGGAGTCCCAGGACGCGGCGGCCACATCGTCGGCGTACTGCTCCAGGCAGCGGCCGCGGAAGTAGGCGCGGGTGTCGTCGGGCGGCTGGGAGACGGCGCGGAGCACCTCGTCCTCGGTGAGCAGGCGCTCCATCCGGCCGCGGGCCTCCAGGCGGTTGTACAGGCCCTTCTCGGGGCGTACGTCGCTGTACTGGAGGTCGACCAGCTGGAGGCGCGGGCTCTCCCAGGTCAGGGCGTCGCGCTGGCGGTAGCCCTCCAGGATCTCCTTCTTGGCGACCCAGTCGAGCTGCCGGGACAGGCTCATCGGGTCGCGTTCCAGCCGGCCCAGCACGTCCTCCCAGCGGGCCAGCACGTCCATGGTCTGGTCGTCGGCGTCCTGCCCGAAGCGGTCCTCGACGTACTTGCGGGCCAGTTCGCAGTACTCCATCTGCAACTGGACGGCGGTGAGCTTGCGCCCGGAGCGCAGCGACACCAGGTGCTTGAGGTCGGGGTCGTGGGAGATCCGGTGCAGGGTGCGCACGGGCTGGTCGACGGCGAGGTCGACGGCGATGAAGCCGTCCTCGATCATCGACAGGACCAGCGCGGTGGTGCCGAGCTTGAGGTAGGTGGAGATCTCGGAGAGGTTGGCGTCGCCGATGATCACGTGCAGGCGGCGGTACTTCTCGGCGTCCGCGTGCGGCTCGTCGCGGGTGTTGATGATCGGGCGCTTGAGGGTGGTCTCCAGGCCGACCTCGACCTCGAAGTAGTCGGCGCGCTGGCTGATCTGGAAGCCGTGCCCGCCGCCCTCCTGCCCGAGCCCGACCCGGCCGGCCCCGCACACCACCTGGCGGGAGACGAAGAACGGCGTGAGGTGGCGGACGATGTCGGCGAACGGGGTGGCCCGCTGCATCAGGTAGTTCTCGTGGGTGCCGTAGGAGGCGCCCTTGTTGTCGGTGTTGTTCTTGTAGAGCAGGATCCGCTGCCCGTTGGGCAGTTCCAGCGCCCGGGCGGCGGCCGCGGCCATGATCCGCTCGCCGGCCTTGTCCCAGAGCACCGCGTCGCGCGGGTTGGTGACCTCCGGCGACGAGTACTCGGGGTGCGCGTGGTCGACGTAGAACCGGGCGCCGTTGGTGAGGATGACGTTGGCCAGGCCGATGTCCTCGTCGGTGAGCTGACTGGCGTCCGCCACGTCCCGGGCCAGGTCGAAGCCCCGGGCGTCGCGCAGCGGATTCTCCTCCTCGAAGTCCCAGCGGGCGCGCCGCGCCCGGTGCATCGCCGCCGCGTACGCGTTGACGATCTGGGACGAGGTGAGCATGGCGTTGGCGTTGGGGTGCCCGGGCACGGAGATGCCGTACTCGGTCTCGATCCCCATCACGCGCCGTACGGTCATGCGGCCCTCCTGACCCTGTGGGTACTGCCGGTGCAGACGCGCCGTCCGGTTGCGGAGCCTTGCCTGGCGCCGCAACCGGACGGTGTGGTGCGCGTCCTACAGGTACTGCCCCGTGTTGGCGACGGTGTCGATGGAGCGACCGGACTCGGCGCCCTGCTTGCCGGTGACCAGGGTGCGGATGAACACGATCCGCTCGCCCTTCTTGCCGGAGATGCGGGCCCAGTCGTCCGGGTTGGTGGTGTTGGGCAGGTCCTCGTTCTCCTTGAACTCGTCCACGCACGCGGCGAGCAGGTGGGAGACCCGCAGACCGCGCTGGCCGTGGTCGAGGAAGTCCTTGATGGCCATCTTCTTCGCCCGGTCGACGATGTTCTGGATCATCGCGCCGGAGTTGAAGTCCTTGAAGAACAGCACTTCCTTGTCGCCGTTGGCGTAGGTGACCTCCAGGAAGCGGTTCTCCTCGGTCTCCGAGTACATCCGCTCGACCACCGACTGGATCATGGCGGCGACGGTGGCGGGCACCGAGCCGTCGTGCTCCTTGACGTCGTCGGGGTGGAACGGCAGCGAGTCCTTCAGGTACTTGGAGAAGATGTCCTTGGCCGCCTCGGCGTCCGGCCGCTCGATCTTGATCTTGACGTCCAGGCGGCCGGGCCGCAGGATCGCCGGGTCGATCATGTCCTCGCGGTTGGAGGCGCCGATGACGATGACGTTCTCCAGGCCCTCCACGCCGTCGATCTCCGCCAGCAGCTGCGGGACGATGGTGTTCTCCACGTCCGAGCTGACGCCGGAGCCGCGGGTGCGGAACAGCGACTCCATCTCGTCGAAGAACACGATGACCGGCGTGCCCTCGCCGGCCTTCTCCCGGGCCCGCTGGAAGACCAGGCGGATCTGCCGCTCGGTCTCGCCCACGTACTTGTTGAGCAGCTCGGGGCCCTTGATGTTGAGGAAGTAGCTCTTGCCCTGCGGCCGGCCCGTCACCTCGGCGACCTTCTTGGCCAGCGAGTTGGCGACCGCCTTGGCGATCAGCGTCTTGCCGCAACCGGGCGGGCCGTACAGCAGCACGCCCTTGGGCGGCCGCAGTTCGAACTCCTTGAACAGGTCGGCGTGCAGGTACGGCAGTTCCACCGCGTCCCGGATCTGCTCGATCTGGTTCGACAGGCCGCCGATCTGCCGGTAGTCGATGTCCGGGACCTCCTCGAGGACCAGTTCCTCGACCTCGGACTTCGGCACCACCTCGTACACGTACCCGGAGCGCGGCTCCAGCAGCAGCGCGTCGCCCGCCCGCAGGGTCAGTGCGCGGAGCGGCTCGGCGAGCCGCACCACCCGCTCCTCGTCGGTGTGCCCGACCACCAGGGCCCGGTCGCCGCCCTCCAGCACCTCCTTGAGGGTGACGATCTCGCCGATCCGCTCGAACTCCATCGCCTCGACGACGTTCAGCGCCTCGTTGAGCATCACCTCCTGGCCGCGGCGCAGCTCGTCCAGCTCCACGCCGGGGCTGACGTTGACCCGGAGCTTGCGACCGCCGGTGAAGATGTCGGCCGTGCCGTCCTCGTTCTTCTCGAGGAAGACGCCGAATCCGGCGGGCGGCTGGGCGAGCCGGTCCACTTCCTCCTTGAGGGCCACGATCTGGTCGCGGGCCTCGCGCAGGGTGGCGACGAGCCTCTCGTTCTGGGCGGTCACACCGGCCAGGTTGGTCTGCAGCTCGACGATCCGCTCCTCAAGCACCCTTGAGCTGCGCGGAGAATCGGCGAGCCGGCGCCGAAGGACGGCGATCTCCTGCTCGAGGTAGGAGACCTGCGCGGCCTCGTCGGACCCCCGTGCGGGCCTGCCGGCGCTGCGGTCGTAGTCGTCATCGTTGGCTGCCACGGTCCTCACCTCCTCCTGGGGGAGCTGGACGACCCAAACCTACCTGGGACCAGGGTCATGTAAACCCCTAGATCAGAAAGATGGATCGGGCGTGTCCGATGTTCGCCCTGCGCGCTTCCCCTCTGACAAGGAGATGCCCACCCCTCAACGGTTCAAAGCAGCGCGGATGTATCGTGACAGGAATGTCCCCGAATGCGGGGCGACCAGAGCAGAAACGGCAGGGGCAATGGCGGGGACGGGCGAGGCACTCGAAGTCTGGATCGACCAGGATCTGTGCACCGGGGACGGGATCTGCGCGCAGTACGCGCCCGAGGTCTTCGAACTCGACATCGACGGACTCGCCTATGTGAAGGGCGAGGACGACGAGTTGCGCCAGCAGCCCGGCGAGAGCGCGCCCGTCCCGCTGACGCTCCTTCAGGACGTCGTCGACTCCGTGAAGGACTGCCCCGGCGACTGCATCCACGTCCGCCGGGCCGCCGACGGCGTCGAAGTGTACGGCCCGGACGCGGACTGACGGTCCGTCACGCGGTGTGGGCGGGGCTCCGGTTCTCGGTCTTCGCCCACCCGCCGGAAGCGCTGCGCTTCCACACCAACTCGACCTTCAGGTCCGGCGAGAAGCGCGGCACGTCGTCCGAGGAGTAGCCGCGGGCCGCGCCCCGGATCGAACCGTCGCTGCGGATCGCCAGCTCGGTCAGCGTGTAGCCGTCCCGGTCCGAGAGCAACTCGACCGGCCGGCCCGCCCCTTCCACCACGAACACCTGGTCCGGCGGCGTCCCCATGTCCGCCTGGCAGTGCGCCGCGAGCACCCCCAGCGCCTTCCCGTCCACCACGGCCGACGCCTTCAGGCTCACCGCGACGGGGAACGGCCCGCACTCCATGGGCAGTTGGACCTTCGACAGGTCCACCTCCGGCACCACCGCGGCCTCCGACTGATGCGCCGTCACCACCGCCCCGGTCGCCGAGGTCGCGCCCAACGCCCCGCCCACCACGGCGAGACACCCCGCCGCGACCAGCGCCCAGTGCTTCAACCCCGACTGCGCATGCACCACGAACTCCCCTTCCGGTGCCCGCATTTTCGCACACCGGGGAACAGGCCCCGAAAGGCAGGTGGGACACAAACAGGGGCGCGGGGGGACTGCGCGAAGCGGAAGACACCCGTCCGCAAGGTCGCGACGCGGGCAATGACTTGCCGTTGATCGCGACCTTGCTGACGTGCGCTTCTCGCTCGCGCGAGTCTCCCCGCGCCCCTGCTGGTGAACCCGCTAGCTCAGGTCCCGACCGTCGTGCGCCGCGGCCTCCCGCTGCGCCTTGCGGACCGCGGCCCGCTCCGCGAGCGTGAGCTCCGGCTCCGTGGCGTCGTAGTCCTCGCCGTAGGCGCCCTTCGCCGGGCGGCGGCGGCGCAGCGGGGGCTCGACGCCGTCGGCGAGGCGGCGGGCGGTGAGGAGGAAGCCGGTGTGGCCGATCATGCGGTGGTCGGGGCGGACGGCGAGGCCTTCGAGGTGCCAGGTGCGGACCATGGTCTCCCAGGCCTGCGGCTCGGTGAAGGTGCCGTGCTCGCGCAGCGCCTCGACGGTGCGGGACATCTGCGTGGTGGTGGCCACGTAGCAGCAGATGAGGCCGCCGGGGACGAGCGCCTCGGAGGCGACGTCCAGGCACTCCCAGGGGGCGAGCATGTCGAGGATGACGCGGTCGACGTCGGTCTCGACCAGGTTGTCCTGGAGGTCGCCGACGGTCAGCTTCCACGCGGGGTGCGGGCCGCCGAAGTAGCGTTCGACGTTGCTGCGGGCGATGTCCGCGAAGTCCTCACGCCGCTCGTAGGAGGCGAGCATGCCGGTGTCGCCGACGGCGCGCAGCAGGTAGGTGGAGAGGGCACCGGAGCCGACGCCCGCTTCCACCACCCTCGCGCCGGCGAAGATGTCGGCCATGGCCAGGATCTGCCCCGCGTCCTTGGGGTAGATCACGGCCGCGCCGCGGGGCATGGAGAGGACGTAGTCGGGGAGCAGGGGGCGCAGCGCGAGGTACGGGACGTTTCCCGTGGTGCGGACGACCGTGCCCTCGGGAGCGCCGATCAGCTCGTCGTGCGGGAACGCACCCTTGTGGGTGTGGAATTGGTTCCCGGCCTGGAGCGTGAACGTGTAGTGGCGGCCCTTGGGGTCGGTCAGCTGGACCTGGTCCCCGACCTGGAAGGGCCCGCGTCGGCGGGCGGCACCGGTCGGTTCGGACATGGGGGCCATCCTACGGGCTCCGGAGGGCTCCCCCGACCACATGATCGGTTCAGCCGGTCGGTCGGCCGAGAAGGGCGGCGGTGAGGCGGCGTTCGAGGTCGGCGAGGGTGAGCACGCCGTAGACGCTGCCGTCAGCGCGGACGACCAGGTATTCGGAGGCGGGGGCGCGGCGCAGGGTGTCCAGGATCTGTTCGCCGGCCAGGTCGACGGGGATGGTGTGGCCGGGTTCGAGGTCGCGGGCGACGGCGGAGACGGCGACCCAGGGGCGGCGGTGCTCGGGGACGTTGGCGACCGCGGACTCCTTGACGAGCGCGGTGGGTTCGCCGCGGCCGTCGACCACGACGACGGCGCCGGCCTGGGCCTCGTGGGCGCGGCGGAGGGCTTCGCCGAGGGGGGTGTCGGCGGTGACCTCGACGCTGCGGCGGGCCAGGTCGCGGACCTTGAGGCCGGGGAGGATCTGCTTGAGGCGGGCGTTGCGCAGCGAGTTGCCGGCGCCCTGCCAGATGATGAAGCCGAGGACGGCGGCGAGTACGCCGTCGAGCATGGCTTCGCCGGTGGAGCGTTCGGCGTTCTGGGCGGCGCCGACGATCGGCAGGCCGAGGACGACGGCGACGGCGAGGGCGCGGCCGGTCCAGACGGCGGCGACGGTGCCCTTCATGGGGTCGCCGGTGGCGGCCCAGACGACGGCGCGCAGCATCCGTCCGCCGTCCAGCGGGAGGCCGGGCAGCAGGTTGAAGGCGGCGACCACCAGGTTGGAGATCATCAGGCCGGCCAGCAGCACGCCGGGGACGGTGGCGGGTTCGACGGCCTTAAAGCCGGCCCAGAAGGCGCCGGCCAGCACCAGGGAGAGCAGCGGGCCGACCAGGGCGAGCCAGAACTCGCGCCAGGGCCGGTCGGCCTCCTTCTCGATCTCGGAGACGCCGCCGAGGAACTGGAGCTGGATGCGGCGCACGCCGAGCTTGTAGCGCAGGCCGACGAGGGTGTGCGCGAGTTCGTGGACCAGGACCGAGCCGTAGAAGGCGACGGCGAAGGAGAAGGCGAGCAGGTAGCGGGCGGCGCCGAGTTCGGGCAGGACGTCGGCGAGCCGGCTGCCGAAGAGCCAGGTGATCAGTGCGGCGACCAGGAACCAGGACGGGGTGACGTAGACGGGCACGCCGAACGGGCGGCCCATCAGGATGCCGCCGCGGGGCGGTTCGCCCCCGTCCGGCGAGTCCGGTGTCCCGGGTGCCCGCCCCTTGGTGTCGTTCACCGTGCTCCCTCCGCGAACCCTGTGGTTCCTCGTACGCTACGTGATCTCCGGGCGGCAGCGGCGGCGCACCCCGCTCTCCTTTGCCATACCCACCTCTTCGACCGAGCTGTCGGTCCGGTGCAATAGGGTCGGGGCATGCAGCAGACCGACCCCACGCCCACTGCCCGCCCGGCGGCCGCGCCGACCGGGCTGTCGCCGTCCCGGGCGGGTGACTTCATGACCTGCCCGCTGCTGTACCGGCTGCGGGTGATCGACCGGCTGCCGGAGCCGCCGAGTGCGGCGGCGACCCGGGGGACGCTGGTGCACGCGGTGCTGGAGCGGCTGTTCGACCATCCGCCGGCCGACCGCACCCCCGAGCGGGCCCGGGGCCTGCTGGCCCCGCAGTGGGAGCGGCTGCTCGGGGAACGGCCGGAGCTGGCCGAACTGTTCCCGGACGAGCCGGCGAAACTGGCCGGCTGGCTGGGCGACGCCGAGCAGCTGGTGGAGAAGTGGTTCCGGCTGGAGGACCCGACCCGGCTGCACCCGGTGGAGCGCGAGCTGTACGTGCAGACCGCGCTGGCCTCGGGCCTGCTGCTGCGCGGCTACATCGACCGGGTCGACGTCGCGCCCAGCGGCGAGGTGCGGCTGGTGGACTACAAGACCGGCCGGGCGCCCTCGCGGGACTTCGAGGGCAAGGCGATGTTCCAGATGAAGTTCTACGCGCTGGTGGTCTGGCGGTGGAAGGGCGTGCTCCCCAAGCGGCTGCAGCTGGTGTATCTCGGCGGCGGCGGCGACGTGGTGACGTACGACCCGGACGAGGCCGACCTGCTGGCGGTGGAGCGGAAGCTGGAGGCGCTGTGGGAGGCGATCTCGGCGGCGGTGGCCTCCGGTGAGTTCCCGGCGACCCGCAACCGGCTGTGCGACTGGTGCGACCACAAGGCCAGCTGTCCGGAGTTCGGCGGCACTCCCCCGCCGTACCCGCTGCCGCTGGCCACTCTGACCAATCCCCGCAAGGAGTCGTAGGTGACGATCCGTGTGCTGCTGGTGGACGACCAGCCGCTGCTCCGTACCGGTTTCCGGATGATCCTGGAGGCGGAGTCCGATCTGGTGGTGGTCGGCGAGGCGGGCGACGGGCAGCAGGCGCTGGACCAGGTCCGCGCGCTGCAGCCGGACGTGGTGCTGATGGACATCCGGATGCCGCGGATGGACGGCGTGGAGGCGACCCGCCGGATCGCCGGCCCGGACCGCAGCGGCCCGGCGAAGGTGCTGGTGCTGACCACCTTCGACCTGGACGAGTACGTGGTGGAGGCGCTGCGCGCGGGCGCCAGCGGCTTCCTGCTGAAGGACGTGCCGGCCGAGGAGCTGGTGCAGGCGATCCGGGTGGTGGCGGACGGCGCGGCGATGCTCGCCCCGTCGGTGACCCGCCGTCTGCTGGACATGTACGCCACCAAGCTGCCGTCGGGCGACGAGGCGCCGCCGCAGGCGCTGACGGTGCTGACGGAGCGCGAGGTGGAGGTGCTGCGGCTGGTGGCGCGGGGTCTGTCGAACGCGGAGATCGCGGCCGAGCTGTTCGTCTCCGAGACGACGGTGAAGACCCACGTCGGCCATGTGCTGACCAAGCTCCAGCTGCGCGACCGGGTGCAGGCGGCGGTGTACGCGTACGAGAGCGGCCTGGTGCGCCCGGGCGCCCTGTAGTCCTACTCCGCCGGAACGCCGACGGCCCGTCACCCCCGAGGGGGTGACGGGCCGTCGTGCTGCTTGGCGAATCGTTACTTCTTGTTGCGGCCGATCAGCCAGAACCGGAAGCGGCTGGTGTTGTCGACGGTGGTGTCGACGCCGGTGACACCGTTCTTGTACACGTAGAACGACTTGTTCTGGTACAGCGGGAGCATCGGCACGGAGTCGGCCAGGATGTTCTGGATCTGGGCGTACGCGCCGGCGCCGGTGCGGTCGGTGAGCTTGATCGAGTCCGGCACCAGCTTGTTGCTGATCTGCGGGCTGTCCCAGTTGTTGTGGAACGCGCCGCCGTCGACCACCAGCGGGGAGATGTAGTCGTCCGCGTCGACGTAGTCGGGGGTCCAGCCGATCAGGTAGGCCTGGTAGCTGTTGTTCGACCAGTTCGCCAGGAAGGTGTTCCAGTCGGCCTCCTGCTGGACCGTCACCTGGAACAGGCCGCTGGCGTCCAGCTGCTTCTTGACGTTCTCCAGCTCGGCGGCGCCGGCCCGGGAGCGGGACCAGGTCAGGTTGATCTTGACCGGGGTGGTGATGTGCGCGTCGGTCAGGAGCTTCTTGGCCTTGGCGACGTCCGGCTCGCCGTACTTGTCGAAGAAGGCGGTGTTGTGGCCGACCACGCCGGCCGGGACGACCGAGTACAGCGGCAGCACGGTGCCCGCGTACACGTCGTGGGCCAGCGCCTTGCGGTCGAGCAGCTGGGCCATGGCCTGGCGGACCGCCTGCTTGGAGCCGACCTCGTCCTTGGTGTTGAAGACCAGGTAGAAGGTCTCGGCGCTGTCGCCCTCGGCGACCCGCAGGTTGCCCTTGCCGGACTGGTCGTCGGTCTTGATCTGGGCGGCGGTCGCCGGGTCCAGACCGTTGGCCGCGATGTCGATCTCGCCCTTGTCGAGGCCTGCCTTGAGGTCTTCCGCCTTCTCGTAGAAGCGGACGGTGAACTTGCTGTTCTCCGGCTTGCCGGCGGCGCCCCGGTAGGTCGCGTTCGGCGAGAGCGTGATCTTGACGGGGCTCGGGCCCTTGTTCTCGATCGCGTCGACCCGGTACGGCCCGGAGCCGACCAGCTTGTCGTTGGCGAGCAGCTTGTCGGCCGGGAAGACCTGGTGGTCGACGATCGCGCCGGCCGGCGAGGCGAGCTTGGCCGGGAGCACCGCGTCGGGGGTCTCCAGGTGGAAGATCACCTCGGAGTCGCCGTTGGTCTCCACCGACTTGATGGTGGACAGCAGCGGGGTCGGACCGGTCGGGTCGTTGATCTTCTTGGTGCGGTCGATCGAGAACTTGACGTCCTCGGCGGTCACCGGGTGCCCGTTGGTGAACTTCAGCCCGGACTTCAGCGTGCACTTGTACGTCATCGTGTCGCTGCCGGTGAACTGGCAGGACTCGGCGGCGTCCGGCTGCGGCACGGTCGCACCGGGCGGGAAGGACAGCAGCGACTGGAAGGAGTTGTTGAGGACCAGCCAGGAGCCGATCTCGTACGCGCCGGCCGGGTCCAGGACGGTGGTCCCGTTGGTGGTGCCCAGCGTGACGGCGGCGCCGTTGTCGCCGCCGTTGGCGACCTTCTCCACGGACGCGCAGCCGGCCGCCGTGGTGGCGACGAGCGCGGCGCAGCTGAGCACGGCCAGGCGGTTGGGCGTAGTCATGCGGGGTGGTCTTCCTCACTGCGTGCGGCCGGCTCGCCCCGGAGGCCCGCGTCCGGCCGCCGGGGTGGGGCGGCAGGGCGCAGGCCGGTACGACCGCGCGGGCGCCCGCCTGCCGATGTCTGACGGCGGTGGGCGGCGGCACGGGAGGGCGTCTGATCCGTTGTAGCGTGCCACATCGAATCCGGCTGGTCACCGTCTGTTCGAACCTTGGGTGGACGGCAGGCGACGGAACGTGGCGTCCGGGCCGACGAGTTGTCTGCCATTGCCCGTTTTCACACCTGCTGCCGGATACGGTCCGCGTACCCACGGACGCGGAGGGGAACCGGAAATCCGCGGGAACGAGACGAAGGTCACACTCGGGCGCCGGCCAGCGTGCGCAGCACGTCGAGGTCGACGTGTTCGAGGGAGGGCAGCACCAGTCGGCCGGGGCCGGGTTCGATGGCGGCGATGGAGGGGACGGCGATGACGGGGCAGCCGGCCGCTTCGGCGGCGGCCACGCCGGTGGGGGTGTCCTCGACGACCACGCAGCGCGCCGGGTCGGCGCCCAGGCGGGCGGCGGCGGTCAGGTAGGGGTCGGGGAACGGCTTGGTGCGCGGCACCTCGTCGCCGGCCACCGTGAAGGCGAAGTTCTGCGCGCCCAGGCTGCGCAGCACGATGTCGATGATGTGCCGGTGCGAGGCGGACACCAGGGCGGCGGGGATGCTGTGCGCGGCGAGGGTGTTGAGCAGCCGCTCGGCGCCGGGCATCAGCGGGACGCCGCCGGCCAGCAGGTCGACGAAGCGCCGGTTGATCTGGGCGCCGAGGTCGGCGGGGCGGATCGCCGCGCCGGTGCGGGTGAGGAGGTAGTCGATGACGCGGGTCATCGGGCCGCCGACCACGTGGGTGCGGTCTTCGGCGGTGAGGCGGTGGCCGAGTTCGGCGAACAGGTCGACCTCGGCCTGCCACCAGAAGTCCTCGGTGTCGACCAGAGTGCCGTCCATGTCGAGCAGCACGGCCTGCAGGCCGCTGCCCTCGCCGTCTCCGCCGACTCGGACCGGGGTCGAGACCGTCGTCATGCGCGCCGTCCTTCCGGGGGTCGTCCGGAGCGCACTGCGTCCGGGGATGGCACGGGCCGGCCCGCTGGTGAGCGGACCGGCCCGTTCAGGATCATCAAGAATACGCCCGCCGGAGCGGATTGCACCGGGCGGCGGCGAGGCGAACGGATGATCCCCGGTTGAAGTTCTCCCCGCGCCCGGGGCCCAGGGCCTGTCCGGCCCTAGCGGGCGTTGAAGTACTTGGCCTCCGGGTGGTGCAGCACGATGGCGTCCGTGGACTGCTCGGGGTGCAGCTGGTACTCCTCGGAGAGGATCACGCCGACCCGCTCGGGCTTGAGCAGTTCGGCGATCTTGGCGCGGTCCTCCAGGTTGGGGCAAGCGCCGTAGCCGAGCGAGAAGCGGGCGCCGCGGTACTTGAGGGCGAACATGTCCTTGACGTCCTGCGGGTCCTCGTCGCCGAAGCCGAGTTCGTAGCGGACCCGGGCGTGCCAGAACTCGGCGAGCGCCTCGGCGAGTTGCACGGACAGGCCGTGCAGTTCGAGGTAGTCGCGGTAGGAGTTGCCGGCGAACAGCTCGTTGGCGGCCTCGGAGATCCGGTTGCCCATGGTGACGACCTGCAGGCCGACCACGTCGCGCTCGCCGCTCTCCTCGGGGCGGAAGAAGTCGGCGAGGCACAGGCGGCGGCCGCGGCGCTGGCGGGGGAAGGTGAAGCGGGTGAGCTCGGCGTCGTCCTCGCCGTAGACGATCAGGTCGTCGCCCTTGGAGTTGGCCCGGTAGTAGCCGTGGACGACGGCGGGCTCCAGCCAGCCCTCGGTCTGCAGGCGGTCGAGCCAGCCGCGCAGCCGGGGGCGGCCCTCGGTCTCCACCAGCTCCTCGTAGGACGGGCCGCCGGAGCGGCCGCCCTTGAGGCCCCACTGGCCCTTGAAGAGGGCGTCCTCGTCGAGCCAGGAGGCGTAGTCCTGGAACGGGATGCCCTTGATGATGCGGTCGCCCCAGAACGGCGGGGTGGGCACCTTGTTGTCGATCGCGACGTCGGAGCGGATCTGGCCGAGGTTGACCTCCTCCGGCTCGTCGATCTCGACCCGGGCGTGCCGGCGCTGCCGCAGCTCGGGCAGCACCACGCCGGGGACGCCGCGCTTGACGCCGATCAGGGCGTCCATCAGGCGCAGGCCCTCGAAGGCGTCGCGGGCGTAGCGGACCTCGCCGTCGTAGATCTCGTGCAGGTCCTGCTCGACGTAGGCGCGGGTGAGGGCGGCGCCGCCGAGGATCACCGGGTAGTCGGCGGCCAGGCCGCGCTGGTTGAGCTCCTGCAGGTTCTCCTTCATGATCACCGTGGACTTGACCAGCAGGCCGGACATGCCGATCACGTCGGCCCTGTGCTCCTGGGCGGCCTCGACGATCGCCGAGACGGGCTGCTTGATGCCCAGGTTGACCACGTTGTAGCCGTTGTTCGACAGGATGATGTCGACCAGGTTCTTGCCGATGTCGTGGACGTCGCCCTTGACGGTGGCGAGCACGATGGTGCCCTTGCCCTCGCTGTCGGACTTCTCCATGTGCGGTTCGAGGTGCGCGACGGCGGCCTTCATCACCTCGGCGGACTGCAGCACGAACGGCAGCTGCATCTCGCCGGAGCCGAACAGCTCGCCGACCACCTTCATGCCGGACAGCAGCGTGTCGTTGATGATCTCCAGCGCGGGGCGCCCGGTCAGCGCGGCGTCGAGGTCGGCCTCCAGGCCGTTGCGCTCGCCGTCGATGATGCGGCGCTGCAGGCGCTCCTCCAGCGGGAGGGCGGCGAGCTCCTCGGCCTTGGAGGCGGCGCTGGACGCGGCGGAGACGCCCTCGAACAGCTGGAGCAGCTTCTGCAGCGGGTCGTAGCCCTCGCTGCGGCGGTCGTAGACCAGGTCGAGGGCGGCCTGCCGACGGTCGTCGGGGATCCGGTTCATCGGGAGGATCTTGGCGGCGTGCACGATCGCCGAGTCGAGGCCGGCCTCGACGCACTCGTGCAGGAAGACCGAGTTGACGACCTGGCGGGCGGCCGGGTTGAGGCCGAAGGAGATGTTCGACAGGCCGAGGGTGGTCTGCACGTCCGGGTGGCGGCGCTTGAGCTCGCGGATCGCCTCGATGGTCTCGATGCCGTCGCGGCGGGACTCCTCCTGGCCGGTGGCCAGGGTGAAGGCCAGGCAGTCGACCAGGATCGAGCTCTCGTGGATGCCGTACTCGCGGCCCAGCTGCTCGATCAGCCGCTCGGCGATGGCGACCTTCTTGTCGGCGGTGCGGGCCTGGCCCTCCTCGTCGATGGTGAGGGCGATCAGGCCGGCGCCGTGCTCGCGGGCCAGGCCGGCGATCCGCCCGAACCGGGTGTCGGGGCCGTCGCCGTCCTCGTAGTTGACGGAGTTGAGGACCGCGCGGCCGCCGAGCATCTCCAGGCCGGCCCGCAGCACGGGCGGCTCGGTGGAGTCCAGCACGATGGGCAGGGTGGAGGCGGTGGCGAGGCGGCCGGCGATCTCCTTCATGTCGGCGACGCCGTCGCGGCCCACGTAGTCGACGCACAGGTCGAGCAGGTGGGCGCCCTCGCGGATCTGGTCGCGGGCGATCTCCACGCAGGTCTGCCAGTCCGCGGCGAGCATCGCCTCGCGGAACTTCTTCGAGCCGTTGGCGTTGGTGCGCTCGCCGATCGCCAGGTAGGACGTGTCCTGCCGGAACGGGACCGCCTGGTACAGCGAGGCGGCGGCCGGCTCGGGCTTCGGCTCACGCGCGGCCAGCGGGCGGCCCTGCACCCGCTCGACGACCTGGCGCAGGTGCTCGGGGGTGGTGCCGCAGCAGCCGCCGACCAGCGAGAGGCCGTAGTCCCGGACGAACCCCTCGTGGGCGTCGGCGAGTTCCTCGGGGCTGAGCGGGTAGTGCGCGCCGTCCTTGGTGAGCACCGGCAGGCCCGCGTTCGGCATGCAGGACAGGCCGATCTTGGCGTTCTTCGCCAGGTAGCGCAGGTGCTCGCTCATCTCGGCGGGGCCGGTGGCGCAGTTCATGCCGATGAAGTCGATGCCGAGCGGCTCCAGCGCCGTCAGCGCCGCGCCGATCTCGGAGCCCAGCAGCATGGTGCCGGTGGTCTCGACGGTGACCTGCGCCAGCACCGGCAGGTCCAGGCCGGCCTCGGCGAGGGCGTCCTTGCAGCCGAGCACGGAGGCCTTGGTCTGCAGCAGGTCCTGGCTGGTCTCCACCAGCAGGGCGTCGGCGCCGCCCGCGATCAGGCCGGCCGCGTTCAGCCGGAAGCCCTCGCGGACGGTCTCGAAGGTGGTGTGACCGAGCGTCGGCAGCTTGGTGCCGGGGCCGATCGAGCCGAGCACCCAGCGGGTGCGGCCGTCCTCGGCGGTGTACGCGTCGGCGGTCTCGCGGGCGATCCGGGCGCCGGCCTCGGACAGTTCGAAGATCCGGTCGGAGATGTCGTACTCGCCGAGCGCCGAGTGGTTGGCGCCGAAGGTGTTGGTCTCCACGCAGTCCACGCCGACCGCGAAGTACGCGTCGTGCACCGAGCGGACGATGTCCGGGCGGGTCACGTTGAGGACCTCGTTGCAGCCCTCCAGCTGCTGGAAGTCCTCCAGCGTCGGTTCCTGGGCCTGGAGCATCGTGCCCATGGCTCCGTCGGCGACCACCACCCGGGTGGCGAGCGCCTCGCGCAAGGCGTCGGCGCGGTCCTGCTGGGCGGACGTGGGTACAACGGTGGCCATGTGGCTGCTCCCTGAGTGCGACGGCTGTCGGCTATGCGAACCCACCTGTCCCGGGGACGCACCCCGCCAGGGTATCCGCCCGACGGCGGTGCGATGGAACCCATTTCGCCATCTGGGCGTCCCTGTCCACCGGAAGGGAGCCCGAGCATGCCCGCTTCACCGCGTCCGAGCAGGTCGCGTCACCGTCTCCGCGCCCTGGCCGTGTCCGCATGGCGGACAGGCCCGGTCCGGGCGCGTCGCCGTTGGAGCCTGCGCACCCGCTGGACCCGGCGCCGCCGTGCGCTGACCGCCTGCGCGGCGCTGGCCGCGCTGCTGGTGCTGCCGGTGCTGGGCGCGGCGCTCGCGCTGCGCTGGTCGTACACGGGCGATCCGGCGGCCGACGCCCGTACCCGCGGGCGGGACGCCATCTGGCTGGGCCACGCCTGGGTGGACGGGCGGCGCACCGACGCCGACCTGTCGGTGCTGGCGGCGCGGGTGCGCGGCACCGGCATCCACGACCTGTACGTGCACACCGGCCCGCTGGAGCACGACGGTTCGCTCGACCCGAAGCTGGCGCCGGGGGTGGCGGACTTCCTCGGCCGGGCCCGGGCGGCGATGCCGGGGGTGCGGATCCAGTCCTGGCTGGGCGACGTGGTCGCGCCCGAGAAGGAGGGCCTGCACCTGGACCGCCCGGACGTGCGGGAGCGGATCACCGCGTCCGCGCAGCAGGTCCTCGACCTGGGCTTCGACGGCGTCCACTTCGACCTGGAGCCGGTGCACGACGGCTCGCCCGGGTTCCTCGCGCTGCTCGACCAGGTGCACGCGCTGACCGCCGCCCGCTCCGCGCCGCTGTCGATCGCGGCGCCGCAGATCGAGCCGGTTCCGCTGGTCGGGACGGTGAGCTTCGCGCTGACCGACCACGGCAAGTGGTGGAGCGCCGGGTACTTCGCGCAGGCCGCGCAGCGGGTCGACCAGGTCGCGGTGATGTCGTACGACACCTCGATGCCGGTGGAGTCGCTGTACGGCGGCTACGTCGCCCGGCAGACCTCGCTGGCGCTGGCGAACACCCCGCCGGGCGTCGACCTGCTGATGGGCCTGCCCGCGTACTGGGCCGACACGCCGTCGCACCGGGGGGACGCCGAGACGGTCCGGGCCGCCGTCCGCGGGGCCCGTCTCGGCCTCGGCGCGGGCGCCCGGGAGAACTTCGGCCTGGCGCTGTACGTGGACTTCGCCGCCACGCCCGACCACTGGGCGGCGTACCGCGACGGCTGGTGCATCTGACCTCGCGTGTCGTCTTCGGGGCCCCCTGGTCGCGAGCCGGTTCGGGGGGCCTCTTAGCATCGGTTCGGCTCCGCCGTGTGGGGACGGGGCCGGCACCCGAGGGGGAACATCCATGCAAGCCCGCAAGATCGGCGCGGCCGCGGCCGCCGCGGTGGCGGTCCTCGCCGCCCGCGACCTGGTCCAGAAGAAGCACGCCCTGCTGAGGAACTTCCCGGTGCTCGGGCACGCCCGGTACCTGTTGGAGACGGTCGGGCCGGAGCTGCGGCAGTACATCGTGACCTCCAACGAGGAGGAGCGGCCGTTCAGCCGCGACCAGCGGAGCTGGATCTACGCCTCCGCCAAGGAGGAGAACAACTACTTCGGCTTCGGCACCGAGGTCGACGTCGCGGGGGCGCAGGGCCGCGCCTACCTGAAGCAGCGCACCTTCGCCGGGCCGCTGCCGGACGGGCACGACCCGCAGGCTCCGCTGCCGTCGGCGAAGGTGCTGGGCGGGCCGCGCGGCCGGGCGAAGGCGTTCCGGCCGGGCAGCGTCGTCAACATCTCCGCGATGAGCTTCGGCTCGCTCTCGGGGGCGGCCATCACCGCGCTCAACAAGGGCGCGGCGCAGGCCGGCGCGATGCACAACACCGGCGAGGGCGGCCTGTCGCCGTACCACCGCAGCGGCGCGGACCTGGTGCTGCAGCTCGGCACCTCGTACTTCGGCTGCCGCAACGAGGACGGCAGCTTCGACCTCGGAAAGCTCAAGGACGTGGTCGCGGGCGCGCCGGTCCGGGCGATCGAGATCAAGCTGTCGCAGGGCGCCAAGCCGGGCCTGGGCGGCATGCTGCCGGGGGCGAAGGTGACGCCGGAGATCGCGGCGATCCGCGGCATCCCGGTCGGCAAGGACTGCGCCTCGCCGTCGCGGCACTCGGCGTTCGGCGACGTGGACTCGATGCTGGACTTCGTCGAGCTGCTGGCGGCCGAGACCGGCCTGCCGGTCGGCATCAAGAGCGCGGTCGGCGAGCAGGACTTCTGGCAGGAGCTGGCGACGCTGATGGCGCGCGGCGACCGGGGCGTCGACTTCGTGACGGTGGACGGCGGCGAGGGCGGCACCGGCGCGGCGCCGCGGATCTTCGCGGACTCGGTGTCGCTGCCGTTCCGGATGGGATTCTCCCGGGTCTACGGCACCTTCGCCGAGCTGGGGCTGACCGACGAGCTGACGTTCATCGGCTCCGGCAAGCTCGGCCTGCCGGAGAACGCGGCGGTGGCGTTCGCGCTGGGCGCCGACATGATCAACGTGGCGCGCGAGGCGATGCTGTCGATCGGCTGCATCCAGGCCCAGAAGTGCCACACCGACAAGTGCCCGACCGGCATCGCCACCCAGAACCCGTGGCTGGCCCGCGGCGTGGACCCGGCGTCCAAGTCGACCCGGGCGGCGGTCTATCTGCGCACCCTGCGCAAGGAGTTGACGAAGGTGTCCTCGGCGCTCGGCGTCGCCCACCCGTCGCTGATCACGCCCGACGACATCGAGGTGCTGAACGGCGACTACGAGGCCCGCACGCTGGCCGGCGTGTACGGCTACAAGGAGGACTGGGGCCGGCTCGGCCCGGAGCTGGCCGCGGAGATCACCGCGCTGATGACCGGCTCCTCGGCGCTCTGACGTGCCGAGGGGGCCCGGACGCGCGTCCGGGCCCCCTCCGTCGCGGGTCAGCGCAGGTCGAACACCAGGCGGGCGGAGACCTTGCCGGCCAGCACGTCCTCGATGCAGGCGTTGACGTCCTCCAGCCTGCGGGTCTCCCGGATGACGCGGGTCCGGCCGAGCTGGTGCAGGCGGAACACCTCGGCGAGGTCCTGCCGGGTGCCGACGATGGAGCCGATCACCTTGGTGCCGTTCAGCACCGTGTCGAACACCGGCACGGTCAGCTCGCCCTCGGCGGGCAGCGCGACCAGGACGAGGGTGCCGCCGCGGCGCAGCGAGTCGTAGGCGGCGCGGAAGGACGCGTTGGAGACGGCCAGCGAGACGGCCGCGTCGGCGCCGCCGAGCTTCTGCACCTCGTGGGCGACGTCCTGGATGCGGGCGTCGATCACGTGGTCGGCGCCGAGTTCCTTGGCGAGCTTCAGCTTGTCGTCGGTGATGTCGACCGCGACGGTCTCGGCGCCGAAGATCTTCGCGTACTGCAGCGCGAGGTGGCCGAGTCCGCCGATGCCGGAGATCAGCACCCGGGCGCCGGGCCGGGCGCCGGACAGCTTGACGGCCTTGTACGTGGTGACGCCCGCGCAGGACAGCGGGGCGGCGTCCATCGGGTCCACGCCGTCCGGGACGGGCACCACGTAGTCGCCGTGCGCGAGGGCGTACTCGGCGTACGCGCCGTCCACCGAGTAGCCCGAATTGTGCTGGGCCTGGCAGAGCGTCTCCCAGCCGGTGACGCAGTAGTCGCAGCGGCCGCAGGCGTCGGCCAGCCACGGGATGGCGACCCGCTGCCCGACCTCGACGTGCCGGACGTTCGAACCGGCCGCCTCGACGATGCCGACGCCCTCGTGGCCGGGGACGAACGGCGGAGACGGCTTGACCGGCCAGTCGCCGTGGGCGGCGTGGATGTCGGTGTGGCACAGGCCGGAGCACTCGATCCGTACCAGCACCTGGTGCGGCGCCGGGGTCGGCACCTCGCGTTCCTCGATCTCCAGCGGCTCGGTGAACTCCCGGACCACAGCTGCCTTCATGGCCTTCTCTCCTCGCGGCGCAGAGTAAATCTGACAAAAGGGGTATCTCTGCGCACAGCCTGCCGGGGCCGCCCGGGAACCGCGAACGGGCGCGCCGACCGCGACGAAGATCACGTCCCGGCCGTCGGACGGGGCTGACGGCGCATCACGGTAGCGTGGACCAAAGACCGTTATTTCCAGGCGAGTTGGGCATTTCCTGTGCCCATCCCCACACACCCCGGGTACGGAGGACCGACATGACCCGCACACTCCTGCGCGGCGCCGGGACCGGACTGGCCCTGTTCACCGCCGGCCTGCTCCTGGTCGGCTGCCGGCCCGCCGAGCACGCCAGGCCCGCGCCGCCGCCCAGCCCCTCCCCCACCGCCACCCCCTCCCCGGCGGCCTCCCCCACGACCGCCCGGCTCGACGACTCCTACTTCGCCGAGGGCAGCTGCGCCCGCGCGCTCGACCCGGGCGGCAGCGGGACCGGCGCCCACTACGAGATGGTGCCCTGCGACAGCCCCGGCGCCGAGGCCGAGGTCACCAAGCGCAGCGGCGCCCTGACCGGCGTCGCCGCCGCCCTCCCGCACGGCGCGGACTGCCCCGACGGCACCGACGTCGCCCTCGACCTCACCCGGAACGCGCTGACCGACGTCGCCAACAACCGCTCCGCCTGGGCCTGCCTGCGCAACCTCCACGACCCGCACCCCGGCGACCCGGGCGGTGGCGGCGGCGTCGGCATCGTCGTCGGCGACTGCGTCTACGCCACCAAGAGCGCGAGCGGCTCCGACACCGTCGCCGAGACCCGCTGCGACGGGAAGGGCGACCACAAGCCCGAGTACAAGGTCGACAAGGAGTACGTGAAGCAGACCGTGCACCTCAAGGGCAGCACCGAGGCGACCTGCCCCGACGAAGCCACCGTCAGCTTCACCATTCCCGCGCCGCCCGGCACCCTCGCCATGAACCCGACCGTCGCCTGCGCAGAGCCCGTCGACTGACGGATAGGCTGGATCCCTTGCCCGGCCACGGGTGGCATTCAAAGCCCGTAGGCTGGGCAGGTAGGGACCTGGGGGCGGCAGTGCCCCCGCCATGGACGGAGGGAGATGCCGGGTGATCGAGCTGGAAGACGTGCCCGAGTTGATCGACCCGGTGATGATCTGCGCCTTCGAGGGCTGGAACGACGCCGGCGACGCGGCCTCGGCCGCGCTCGGACACCTCGACGAGACCTGGGGCGGCAAGGTGTTCGCCGCACTCGACGCCGAGGACTACTACGACTTCCAGGTCAACCGGCCCACCATCTGGCTCGACGGCGGCGTCCGCCGGATCACCTGGCCCACCACCCGGCTCTCGGTGGTCCGCGTCACCGAGCCCAAGCCGCGCGACCTGGTCCTCGTCCGCGGCATCGAACCCAGCATGCGCTGGCGCTCCTACTGCAACGAACTGCTCGGCTTCGCCCACGAGTTGGGCGTCGAACTGGTCGTCGTCCTGGGCGCGCTGCTGGGCGACACCCCGCACACCCGGCCGGTCCCGGTCTCCGGCGTCACCTCGGACGCGACGGTGGCGCGCAGCCTCGACCTGGAGGAGAGCCGCTACGAGGGCCCGACCGGCATCGTCGGCGTCCTCCAGGAGGCCTGCGCCCACGCCGGCGTCCCCGCCGTCACCTTCTGGGCCGCCGTCCCGCACTACGTCTCCCAGCCGCCCAACCCCAAGGCCACCCTGGCCCTGATCAACAAGCTGGAAGACCTCCTCGACCTGCGCATCCCGCCGGGCGAACTCGCCGACGACGCCCGCGCCTGGCAGCTCGGCGTCGACCAGCTCGCCGCGGAGGACTCCGAAGTCGCCGAGTACGTCCAGCAGTTGGAGGAGGCGCAGGACACCGCGGAGCTGCCGGAGGCCTCCGGGGACGCGATCGCCCGCGAATTCGAGCGGTACCTGCGGCGCCGCGAGAACCAGGGCCCGAAGGGCGAGAAGCCCGTCACGGGGCACGCGACGGAACGTCCCAAGGACGACGAGGACGAGTGAACGCACAGCGGATCGGCCCGAGGACGGTGGTTCTGTCCTCGGGCCGATCCGGCTGTCGGGCGCCTTCCGCTTCGCGCGGTTAGAGGGCGACGCCCAGGAGGGCGTCCACCGCGCGGGAGACCAGGCCCGGGGCGCCGATGTCCTCGCCGCCGTCCGCGTGGGCGGTCGCGGCCCAGCGGTCGACGGCTGCGAGCGCGGCGGGGGCGTCGAGGTCGTCGGCGAGGGCCTCGCGGATCTCCGCGAGCAGCGAGGTCGCGGACGGGCCGTCCGGGCGGGAGACCGCCGCGCGCCAGGTGGCGAGGCGGGTGAGGGCGGCGTCGAGGTCGTCGGCCGTCCACTCCCAGTCGCTGCGGTAGTGGTGGGCGAGCAGCGCGAGCCTGATCGCGGCGGGGTCGATGCCGTCGCGGCGCAGGGCCGAGACGAAGACCAGGTTTCCGCGCGACTTGGACATCTTGTGGCCGTCGAGGCCGACCATCCCGGCGTGCACGTAGGAGCGCGCGTAGGGGTGGGCGCCGAGGGCGACCTGGGCGTGCGAGGCGCCCATCTCGTGGTGCGGGAAGGAGAGGTCGCTGCCGCCGCCCTGGAGGTCGAACTCCATGCCCAGGTACTTGAGCGCGATGGCGACGCACTCGATGTGCCAGCCGGGGCGGCCGTGGCCGAGTTCGGTGTCCCAGGCGGGTTCGCCGGGGCGGGCGGAGAGCCAGAGCAGGGCGTCGAGCGGGTTCTTCTTGCCGGGGCGCTCGGGGTCGCCGCCGCGCTCGGCGAAGATCGGCAGCATCTGCTCGCGGGTGAGCCCGGAGACCTCGCCGAAGTGCGGGTCGGACTCGACGGAGAAGTAGATGTCGCCGTCGACCTCGTACGCGGCGCCGGAGGCGAGCAGCTGCTGCACCAGCGGGACGATCCACGGGATGGACTCGACGGCGCCGATGTAGTGCGCGGGCGGGAGCATCCGCAGCGCGGTCATGTCCTCGCGGAACAGCGCGGTCTCGCGGGCCGCGAGTTCGGTCCAGTCCTGGCCGGTGGCGACGGCGCGCTCCAGGAGCGGGTCGTCGACGTCGGTGACGTTCTGGACGTACAGGACGTCGTGGCCGGCGTCCTTCCAGACCCGCTGAACCAGGTCGAAGGCGTTGTAGGTGGCTGCGTGGCCCAGGTGGGTCGCGTCGTAGGGAGTGATGCCGCAGACGTAGAGCCGGGCGGTCGGGCCGGTGGGGACGACCTCTCGGACACTGCTCGTGGCGGTGTCGTAAATACGCAGGGGAAGCCCCTGACCGGGCAGGGCGGGAACCTCGGAGGTGGGCCAGGCATGCATGGCACCGACTCTAACCGTGCACTGATTTGAAAGACCAACCTGCCGGCATGATCGGCTTGATTCCGCTTGTTCTCTGTTTCGGATCGGTATCAGACCGGCGGCCAGGGAATAGACGGCCAGTCAGCCGACGGCAGCGGATGCCGTCCGGAGGCCAGCAGCGCGCCCGTCCGGGCCCGCAGCGCGTCGAGTTCGGCCGCGGTGAGGTGCGGGCGCAGCCGCTCGCCGAGCGGGCCGTCGAGGTCGGCGGCGAGCTTGCCGAGGACGTCGAGGGCCTCGGCGGTGAGCGGACGGTCGGCCCAGCCCCAGAGCAGGGTGCGGAGTTTTGGCTCGGCATGGAAGGTGACGCCGTGGTCGATGCCGTAGATCCGGCCGTCGGCGGCGGGCAGCCAGTGGCCGCCCTTGCGGTCGGCGTTGTTGAGGACGGCGTCCAGCACGGCGAGGCGGCGCAGCCGTTCGTCGTCGCGGTGCACCAGCCAGGCCCGGCGTCCGCCGTCGAGCTCGGCGCGGACGATGGGGAGCCAGCCGTCGGCCGGGCCGTCCAGGGGCTGGAGGTCGAGGAGTTCGGGGGCCTCGGGGTCGGGTTCGATCCACAGCTGGACCATGCCGGGCCCGGCGGGGCCGTCACGCAGGACGGTCGGCGGGATCAGCTGCCAGCCGGTGGCGGCGGAGACCTCGTGGGCGGCGGTCTCGCGGCCGGCCAGGGTGCCGTCGGGGAAGTCCCACAGCGGGCGTTCGCCGGCGACGGGCTTGTACACGCACGGGGCGGTGACGCCGTCGAGGGTGGCCGTGCAGTAGAGGACGGCGTTGGAGGCGTCGGTGACCCGGCCGTGGACGGCGAGCGCGCCCTCGCGCAGCAGGGCGAGGGCGGCGGGGGTGTCGGCGGCCAGCGCGGCGCTGGTGGCCGGGTCGGTGCCGGGGGCCGGGTCGGTGCCGGGGGCTTCCACGGCCGGCTGCTCGCTCAGCGCCGGTAGCCGTTCGCGCGGGGGCACAGGTGGCCCTCGGGGTCGAGCGGCAGGTTGCAGAACGGGCAGGGCTTGCGGCCCGCCGCGACCAGGTCGAGGGCGCGCTTGGCGAACACCCGGGCCATCGCGCCGCTCAGCCGCACCCGCAGCAGGTCGGGGCCGTTCTCGTCGTCGAAGACCTCGATCTCGTCCTCGTCCTCCGACTCCTCGACGTACGCCTGCGCCTCGATCACCAGGCACTCCTCGCGGGCGTCCCAGGCGAGGGCCATGGTGCCCACCCGGAACTCCTGCTCCAGCGGCAGGTCGAGGGGGGCGGCGTCGAGCAGGTCGACGGGGGCGGCGGCCGGGATCGGGGACTCGCCGGCGCTGCGCCGCAGCGCCTCGTCGAGGACTTCCTCGATGCGTTCGGCGAGGGCGGCGACCTGGGCCTTCTCCAGCAGGACGCTGGTGATCCGGCCACGCGAGGAGGCCTGCAGGTAGAACGCCCGGGCGCCGGGCTGGCCGACGGTGCCGGCCACGAACCGCTCGGGCTGGTCGTAGAAGTGGACCTGACGGGACACGCTGCTCGCTCCGGTACGGGGGTGTGCGGTCTTCTCGATCTCACCCTACGGCCAAACGGCCCTGCCGTGGGGTGCGGGTGGCGCGGATTCCTGCTGGGGCTGTGCCCGCGGTTTCCTGCCGGGGCTCGGGCGGTGGTGCCTGCCCGGGCTCAGGCGGTGGTGCCGGTCTCGCCGCCGACCACCGCGTCGTCGCCGGCCGAGCGGCCGTGCGGGCGCGGGGCGAGCGAGGCGAGGGCGCCGGTGTCGCCGAGGCGCAGCAGGTAGGGGCGGTTCGGGGTGTAGCGGATCGCGGTGACCGAGCACGGTTCGACGGAGATCCGCTGGAAGTGGTCGAGGTGCAGGCCGAGGGCGTCCGCGACGATCGCCTTGATCACGTCGCCGTGGGTGGCGACCGCCCAGAGCGCGTCCGGGCCGTATTCGACGGAGATCTTCCCGTTCCACTCGCGGACGGCGTCCACGGTGCGGTGGCTGAGCGTGCGCAGCGACTCGCCGCCGGGGAAGGCGGCGCCGGAGGCGTGGTCCTGAACGGTGCGCCACAGGGGTTCCTCGGCAAGTTCGGACAGCGGGCGGCCGGTCCAGTCGCCGTAGTGGCATTCGCCGAGCCGCTCGTCGAGGTCGGGCGGGCCGAGTTCGGGGCGGGCGGCGACCAGGGGTTCCAGGGTCTGCCGGCAGCGCTCCAGCGGGCTGCTGACCAGGCGGACGAGCGGCAGGCCGTCCAGTCGGCCGGGCAGGGCGGCGGCCTGGGCGCGGCCGGTGTCGTCCAGGCCGACGCCGGGCGTCCAGCCGGCCAGGATTCCGGCCGAGTTGGCGGTGGACCGGCCGTGACGCACGAGCAGCAGGGTGGGCATACCGCAAGCGTACGGTGTGCGCCCCTCCCGGCGGGCCACGGGTTCGGGTCACAATGGCGGGCATGATCGTGGATTGCGGCACCTATCGGGCCGGCCGGCGCACCGAGGGCCCCGAGGACTATTCGGACGCCCTGGACGCCGTCCGGGCGGCCGGCGACGGCTTCGTGTGGATCGGCCTGGCGGACCCGACGCAGGCCGAATTCGACCATGCCGCAGATGAGTTCGGCCTGCACCCGCTGGCGGTGGAGGACGCGGTGACGGCGCATCAGCGCCCGAAGGTCGACATCTACCAGGACTCGGTGTTCACCGTCCTGAAGACCGCCGGGTACCACCCGCAGGACGAGTCGGTCTCCATCGGCGAGCTGATGATATTCCTCGGCGACTCGTACGTGATGACGGTCCGGCACGGGCCGGAGAGCCCGCTCAAGGACCTGCGGGCCCAACTGGAGAAGCAGCCCGAACTGCTGGCGCACGGCCCCGCCGCCGTCCTCTACGCGATCTGCGACCTGGTGGTCGACCAGTACCTCGACGTGGCCACCGAACTCCAGACCGACCTCGACGAGTTGGAGGCCGAGGTCTTCTCCCCGGGCCGGGTGCGCGGCGCGGCCGAGCGCATCTACGGCTTCAAGCGGCAGGTGGTGAACTTCCGCAAGGCCACCTTCCCGCTGATGGAGCCCGCCCTGCGCCTCACCCGCGTCAACGCCGCCGCCGGCGAGGTCAAGGTGCCCTTCGTCCCCGCCGAACTGCGTCCCTACTTCCGGGACGTCGCCGACCACCTGGCCAAGGTCAACGAGGTGGTGGAGAGCCTGGACCGGCTGCTCTCCGACATCCTCGCCGCCAACCTCGCCCAGGTCTCCGTCCAGCAGAACGACGACATGCGGAAGATCTCCGCCTGGGCCGCCCTGGCCGCCGTCCCCACCATGATCGCCGGCATCTACGGCATGAACTTCGAACACATGCCGGAGCTCCGCCAGCCCTGGGGCTACCCGGCGGCGCTCGGCGTGATGACCGGCGTCTGCGTCGTCCTGTACCGCCTGTTCAAACGCGCGGGCTGGCTGTAGCAGCCGGCCCGCGCGTTCGACGGCGGGTGCTTCGACGGCGGGTGCTCGGTCAGGACTGCTGCTGCCGGCGGCGGCGGGCGGCCACCAGGGCTGCGCCGAGGGCCACGGAGGCCGCGCCGGTGGCGGCCAGGGTGCCGAGCGGGGCGTCGACGCCGGTGGAGGCGAGGGTGCCGGTGCCTGAGGTGTTGGTGCCGGAGGTGTCGGTGCCGGTGCCGGTGCCGGTCGGGGTCGTGTCGGACGCCGGGGTGACGGTGGTGCCGTCGCCCTGGCCGCCCTGGTTCGGGGTGGTCCCGCCGGTGCCGGTGCCGCCGGTGCCGGTGCCGCCGCCGTTGTCGCTGCCGCCGTTGCCGCCGCCCGTCTCGTGGGCGTTGGCGGTGTCCCGGGCCTGGGCCTCGGCCAGGCCGGTGATCAGGAAGGTGTGCAGGGCCTCGGAGGTGTTCGCGTCCAGGGCCGCGCCGGCGGCCTTCCGGACTTCGGCCCCGCCCATCGACATGGCCTGGGAGAGCCACAGCCGGGCGTCGTCGTCGCTGACGGTCTTCAGGTCGGACAGGAAGGCCTTGAGGTCGTCCGCGCTCAGCACCTCGGCGGCGGCCTCGGTGATGGTGGCCGAGCTGCCCGGCCGGACCAGCTGGTGGAGCACCTTCCACCACCGGTCGTTGGCCAGCAGCCTCGGGGCCTCGACCTCCAGGAAGTGGTCGATCGCCGCGTCGTCGCCGTCCAGCGCCTTGCTCGCGGCCTCCGCCAGGCGGCTGCCGGGCGTGGCCTGCTCAAGGATCTGGGAGACCCGGACGCGCTTGTCGCTGCGGATGATCTGCGGCATCTCGACGTCCAGGAAGTGCTTGACGTCCTCGGCCGTGCCGTTCGCCGCCGTCTGGGCGTGCTCGTAGAAGTACCGGCTGTGCCCGGGCTCCGCGATCACCTTGGCCAGCCGGGCGCGCAGTTCGGCCTCCTCCTCCGGCGTGATGCCGGTGGAGGGCGCGGGCGTGGTGGGCCCGGTCTCCGCCGGGGCGTCCGCCGCCGGAGTGTCGGCGACCGGGGCGTCCGGCTGGGACTGCCCGGTCGGCGTGGGCGTCGGTGCAGTGTCGGCGAGCGCCGGGCCGGCGCCGAGGACGGTTGGCGCGGAGACCGCGGCGACGAAGACGGCGGTGGCGATCGAACGACGGATGCTCAACATGTCCCCCTGGAACGGTGGTTCAGACACTCGGCCCCTCGCCGCGGAACAGATGTTCGACGACGGACGCGGGTGATCGTATCGGAACCTACCGACCCGCTGAACAGCGACTTTTCCCCACCCTTGACCGACCGACCGCCCGCCCGCCCGGACCGGACCGGCCCGAGCCAGGGCGTCAACTCCCGCGCACAGCACGGCGACCCGCACACCGAGACCCCGGCCGACCCGGCCGGGCGCGCACTCCGCCGAGGGCCGAAGACCCGGCACAGCGCCGGGTCTTCGCGCCGAACACCACGGCCTCGACGAACCACCCGCAGGTGCCGGTGTCCCTCCCCGATGACGTCCAGGCCGGTCAGGAAGGCCCCGAGCGCGGCCACAACGCCCGTGCCGTCCTCGGCGCCCGCCGGGGCAACCGAGTCCGAGAACTCGGACTTGCCGCATGAATCGAACGTCGTCAAAACTTCGAGCAGTTGCCCAATACGGCTGCTTTCATCGCGCGCTCCGGAGGTAGACATGGCAGACGAGCAGACGAACAACGAAGGCGAAGCGCCCAAGAAGGACGGCGTTTTCAACGCCCAGGAAGTCACCATCGAGGGCGAGGAGCACATCATCATCAGGGAAGACGAAATCACGGGCGTCATCGAGCGCTGACAGGTGATCAACGGCTCCAGCCTTCCGGAAGGAGGTTGGAGCCCGGAAAGTGGACCCGCCCCCTGTGCTTATGCCTCACCAATTCGGGGGGTTTGAATGATCCGGCGACCGGAAAGCGCAGTAGGCCGCCCTAGCGTGAGCCGTGCGTCGCCCATCGAACGGCGACACACCCGGCATTCTTTGAGGAGCGTTGGTGGCCAACTTCCAGCTCGGCGACGTCCCTACGGGCTTCGTGTTCAACGAGAGCGACGGGCTCATCCACTACAGGTACGGGCTTCTCCTGCCCATCCCCCAGCCCAACCAGACGGGCGTGTGGGGGGACGCGTACTTCAGCCTCGGCTCCAGCTGGGTCGATGTGCGGTTGAAGGTGCAGTTCCACAACGGTACGACCTGGCTTCCCGCCAAGGACTGGGACGTCAACCAAGGCGGTGCCCGGGTCACCGAGAAGCTCCCCAAGGGGATCCAGAAGATCCACGTCGGGCGTGTGAAGAAGAGCAGCAGCGACGTGGTGGACGACAACCCGGTCGGCTGGCTCATCGAGTACGTGTAACAGCCACCGGCACCCCGCGCCTCGGACCGGCCTCGCGCCGGCCCGGGGCGCGTCGCATTTTCTCCCCCGCGTCCGGACCTGGCTTGCCGTAGGTGATACGAAATCGTATAGTCCGAACTCATGAAGTCCGAATCCGTGCCATCCGAATGGTCGGCCCTGCTCGCGCTGCAGCGGGCCACGCACGCCACCCTGCACGTACTCGCCGCAGAGCTCGTCGACCTGGATCTGACCCCCTCCGAGATCAACGCGCTGGCCAATCTCGCCGACGGCCGAGGCCGGACCGTCTCTGAGCTCGGCGCGGCAGTGGGCACCCGCCCCACCACGCTGACCAGCGTGCTGGACCGCCTGGAACGACGCGGCCACATCACCCGCGGCACCCGCCCGGGAGACCGTCGCGCAGTGCTCATCGAACTCACCGCCTCCGGCCGCGTGGCCGCCGCCACGATCCGCCAAACCATCACCGACCTGGAGCACCGCGCACTCCACGGCCTGCCGGCCGACGCGATCGCCTGCCTGCGCACCGCACTGCAAGCCCTGACCGAGGTGTCCTCATGACCACCCAGCCCTCCGACTTCAACGCACTGATGGCCGAAGTGACCGCGACCTCCGGGAAGTTCGGCCACCGAGAACACGTGCATCTGACGTGGCTGGCCGTACGACGGTTCGGCATGCCCGCAGCCGTCGGTCTGGTCAGCGACGGCATCCAGCGCACCGCCCGCGACGCAGGCGCACCCCAGAAGTACCACGCGACCGTCAGCCGAGCCTGGGTGGAACTGGTGGACCACTATGCGGCCGAGCACGGCGACGACGACTTCGCCGCGTTCGCCGACAACCACCCCGTCCTGCTCGACAAGCGCCTTCTGACCCGGTTCTACCGTCCGGCGACCCTGGCCGGCGCACAGGCAAGGGCCGGCTGGGTCGAGCCCGACCTCGCCCCGTTCCCGTGGGAGGACACCGACCGGCGGCAACTCCGGGAGGAACAGGCAAGCTGACCGCAACCGGGCAACGGCCGCACCGGTTCAGCAGGCTGTGAAGAACGACTGGGCACCGGACTGGCCACGGACCGCTCCGCCCGCCGGGCTCGGGCGCAGACCGCCGACGCCATGGTCAAGCTCATGCAGCGGGGCGTCCGCCGGCCGTGGCGCTGCGCAAGGTCCCGGGCCGGCCAGGCCGAAGGCTCCCGTCCCGCACGGTGACCTCGCCGGCCGTCAGCAGCCGCACTCCTCGCCGCGCCATGCCTCGATGCCCTCGCGCACGGCGAGGCCGGCCACCAGGAGGCCGATGACCGGGTCGACCCACCACAGGCCGAACAGCGTGTTGGCGAGCAGGCCGACCAGGACAGCACCGGCCAGGTAGGCGCACAGCAGGTTCTGCGTGCCCTCGCCGGACGTCGACGCGGAGTCCAGCACCTTGCCCAGACGGCGCTTGGCCCGGCCGAGCAGCGGCATGACGATCAGCGAGGACACGGACAGGACGATGCCGAGCACGCTGGTCGACGGATGTTCGCCCGCCGCCAAGGCGGAGATCGCGTCGTAGGCGATGTACGGGGCGAGCAGGAAGAACGTGACCGCCACGGCCTTCTGGGCCTTGCTCTCGGCGTCCTCGGACAGAGTCCGGGAGCCGCTGAACCGCCAGACGATGATCACCGAGGCCAGGCCTTCGATGACGGAGTCCAGGCCGAATCCGAGCAGCGCGACGGAGGACGCCAGCACGGCGGCGGTGATGGCGATGGCGCCTTCGGTCGCCATGAAACCCAGGCTGAGCCAGGACAGCAGCTTCGCCTTGCGCGCAGCGTCGTGCCAGGCAGCATCCCTGACGACCGGTGGGCGGCAGCAGGCGTCGGTGCAGCCGGGCTCGCAGCGGCAGCCGCCGCTGGACTCGTGGACTGCCGTCGTCCCGGCCGCGATCTCGGGGGCGGTCACGCGCGCTCTCCGTCCGGGGTGCCGTAGGCGGGGCAGAGCGCCACGGCCTCGCCGGTGGCTTCCAGCACGGCCTCGGCCGCTACCAGCAGGCCCACAAGTGAAGGCTGGGTCAGTGTGAACATCGACGCCCGGCCGACCGGGCGGGAGTCCACCAGGCCGCACTCGCGCAGGCAGGCCAGATGCTTGGAGACCGTCGACTGGGCCAGACCGAGTTGCTCGACCAGGTCGACCACCCGGGCCTCGCCGACCGCGAGCCGCCGGACGATCGCCAACCGGGCTGGATCGCCGAGCGAACGAAACAAGGCGGCAGCGGGTTCAAGACCACCCCTGCCGGCATCCTTATTGGGAGATTTCATCGCCATTCGGCGATACTAGCCCGGCCTGGAGTCTGTCGGCGCGACCGGACGCGACCCGCGCCGACCCTTGAGCCATGGCCCTTGAGCCACGACCCCGGGCTTCGAGCCGGCGAAGGGATCGAACGCGCCCGACACCTCGCGGTCGTCCGCCCGTCCGACGAGGTGCCCTCCGGCTCGCGCGACAGCGTCAGGAATCACGCCCCGCTGCCGCGCGGGTCAGCCGGCGGCAGCCTGCACCCGGGAGAGGCGACGAACACCGAGCAGGCGGCGCCCGCAGCCGTCGAACGGCGTCGCGCTGTTCGCACCGACCTCGCCCCCGGGGAGACCCGCCGTCAGGCCAGCCCGGCGCGTTCCAGGGCATCGACTCCCGTGCGCAGGACGGCGATCCGCTCGTCGAGGGACCAGCCGGCGGGGGCGAGGGTCAAGGTGGTGACGCCGGCGGCTGCGTAGGCCTGCATGCGGTCGGCGATGCGGGCGGTGTCGCCGAGGAGGGAGGTGGCGTCGATGAAGTCGTGCGGGACGGCGGCCGCGGCGCCGGCCTTGTCGTGGGCGAGGTAGCGGGTCTGGACGTCGTCGGCGGCCTGCTCGAAGCCCATTCGGCGGGCGAGCTGGCTGTAGAAGTTCTTCTCCTTGCTGCCCATGCCGCCGAGGTAGAGGGCGGTGTAGTCGCGCAGCGTGTCGGCGGCGGCGTGGATGTCGTCGCCGACCGCGATGTTGACGGTCGGGCAGAGGTCGAAGCCGTCCAGTGTCAGCCCGGCCTTGGCGCGGCCGGCGGCGAGGGCGTCGACCGAGAGCGCGGCGTGTTCGGGGGCGAAGAAGAGGCCGAGCCAGCCGTCGGCGATCTCGCCGGTCAGTTCGAGGTTCTTCGGGCCCATCGAGGCGATGTACAGCGGGATGCGCTCGCGCACCGGGTGGACGGTGAGTTTGAGGGCCTTGCCGGGCCCGCCGGGCAGCGGCAGCGTCCAGTTGGCGCCGTCGTGGACGAGCCGCTCGCGGGTCATCGCCTTGCGGATGATCTCCACGTACTCGCGGGTGCGGGCCAGCGGCTTGTCGAACTTGACGCCGTACCAGCCCTCGGAGACCTGCGGGCCGGAGACGCCGAGGCCGAGGCGGAAGCGCCCGCCGGAGAGGGTGTCGAGGGTGGCGGCGGTCATCGCGGTCATCGCGGGGGTGCGGGCCGGGATCTGGAAGATCGCGGAGCCGACGTCGATCCGCTCGGTCTTCGCGGCGACGAAGGACAGCACGGTGGCGGCGTCCGAGCCGTACGCCTCGGCGGCCCAGCAGACGGAGTAGCCGAGCCGGTCGGCCTCCTGGGCCACGGCGATGTTGTCGGCGTCCAGACCGAGGCCCCAGTAGCCGAGGTTGATCCCGAGTCGCATGTGCCCACTGCCTTCCAGATCCGGTGGTGCGGCGAGAGTAGCCCCTGTGTCGAGCGACACACTACTGACCGGTAGCCGTGTTGTCCGCCACTCCGCCCTGACATGCTGCCCGGATGACCGGGAAGCGCCGCTCCACCACCTTCGCCGACCTGGTGGCGGCCCTGCCCGCACGCCCCGAGGACGAGCCCGAGGTCCGCTTCAGCCCGATGCCCGTCCACGACCGCGGCTTCACCGACGCCGACGGCTGCCACTGGCGCCTCGTCCGCGGGCCGTTGGACGTCCGCCGGGCCAAGCGGCTCGCCGTCACCGCCGACCGCATGACGATGGACGTGGACTACGACGAGCGGGTCCGGCTGTGGATGCCGCGGTTCCTCGCCGCGGAGGAACGCCCGGCCGCCTGGCTGGCGGCGCGGGCCGGATTCGACGCCGCCGCGCTGCCGTTCCACGAGGCGTACGAGTTCGCCGACGACGACGGCCGCGTGCTGCTGTTCATCGAGACGCACTGCTGAGCCCGACACCACGTCGGCCGAGCGGGTCGTCCCGGGCAGCGAACGGTTTCGCCGCTAATCTCGCAGCACGTGGGGGGCACCGCCCCCGACCTGCGCCCGCACGCGTGGCGCAGCACGGTGGACGGAGGGCGCGATGGAACAGCGACAGCTCGGCCGCACCGGCCTGCGGGTCTCCCGGCTGGGCCTGGGCACCCTCACCTGGGGGCGGGACACCGACGAGCAGGAGGCCGCCGAGCAGTTGAAGGCCTTCGTCGACGCCGGCGGCACCCTGGTCGACACCGCCGACGTGTACGCCGACGGCGGCGCCGAGTACCTGCTGTCCCGGCTGACGGACGGTCTGGTCCCGCGCTCCGAACTGGTCATCGCCACCAAGGCCGGCCTGCTGCCCGGCACCCCCCGCCCCAACGCCTCCCGCGGCCACCTGCTGAACGCCCTGGACGCCTCGCTGCGCCGCCTCGGCACCGACCACGTCGACCTGTGGCAGGTGCACGCGTACGACCCGGCCACGCCCACCGAGGAGACCCTGCACGCCCTCGACCTGGCGGTCTCCTCCGGCCGTGCCCGGTACACCGGGGTGTGCCAGTACAGCGGCTGGCAGCTCGCCAAGTCCGCGGCCTGGCAGCAGGCTTCGCCCGGCCGCGCGCCGCTGGCCGCCGTCCAGCTGGAGTACTCGCTGCTGCAACGCGGCATCGAACGGGAGGCGCTGCCCGCCGCGTTGGACGCCGGGGCGGGCCTGCTGGCCGGCTCGCCGCTCGGCCGGGGCGTGCTGACCGGCAAGTACCGGCACGGCGTTCCCGCGGAGTCGCGGGGCGCCGCCCCGCACCCGGCCGGGTCGGTGCAGCCGTACCTGGGCGAGGCGTCCCGCCGGATCGTGGACGCGCTGGCGACCGCCGCCGACGGCCTGGCCTCCACGCCGCTGAAGGTCGCCCTCGCCTGGGTCCGCGACCGGCCCGGCGTGTCGGCCGCCCTGCTGGGCGCCCGCACCGCCGCCCAGCTGCAGTCCTCACTGTCGGTGGAGGCCCTTACGCTTCCGGGTGAGATCCGCGCTGCCCTGGACGACGTGTCGGCCCCGGTGCACCGCTACCCGGACCAGGGCTGGACGGAGCTGTAGCGCCGTCCGGCCCGTTGAAGGAGCCTTCCGCATGACCACCCCCGAGGAGAGCCCGGCCCCGGCCTCCGAGCAGCACGCCGGTACCGTCGCCGCCCTCGCCGAAGCGATCCGCGCGGTCGGCAAGGGCGGCTCCCACGACGCTCCCGCCGCCGAGCAGCCCGCCGGCGGCCCGACCGCCGGCGGCCCCACTGCTGACGGCCCCACTGCTGACGGCCCGACCGCCGACGCCCAGCGGCAGGCCGCCCTCGCCGCCGTCGCCGAGGTCCTGGCGGTCGGCGGCGCGCCCGCGCAGCTCGCCCCCGTCGCGGTCGCCGAGCTCGGCGAGGGCGCGGCCGGCCTGCTGCGCGCGGACCCGTGGGCGGTGCTCTCGCTGCCCGGCGTCCGTCCCGAGCACGCCGACGGCTTCGCCCGCGGGCTGCTCGGCGCCGAGGCGCAGCCCGGCGACCCGCGGCGCGCCCAGGCGCTGGTGACGTGGCTGATGGAGCAGGCCGCGCTGCGCGGGCACTCCGCGCAGGAGCTCGCCGCGGTCTCCGAGGCGCTGCGCGCCCAGCACGTCCCCGACCCGGCGGGCGCGCTCCAGGCGGTGCTGGAGGACGGGCAGGTGATGCCGTTCCAGGAGGAGCTGCCGATGCCGCCCGGCAGCCACGACGAGGACGAGGAGCCGCCCGTCCGCACCCTGCTCGCGCTGGAGCGCCTGGCGCTGGCGGAGGAGAGCCTCGGCGAGGGCCTGGTCCGGCTGCTGTCGACCTTCGTACCGGGCGAGGACGTTCAGGATTCCGACGTCTCCTCGGACGAAGGCTCTGCGGACGAGGACGCAGAGAAGACGGAGGAGGCGGAGGCTGCGGAGGCTGCGGAGGCTGCGGAGTCGTCGGACGAGGACGCGGGGGCTTCGGGCGAGGCTGCGGAGGCTGCGGACGAGGCCGTCGCGGCGTCCGAGGAGCCCCCCGTCCAGCCCGGCCCGGCCGCGTGGGAGGCGGCGGCCGCGGCTGCGCCGTCCCGCTCGGCGCAGGAGCTGGTGCGCACTGTCGCCGGGTCCGGTCTGGTGCTGCACACCGGCGGCGAGGCGGCCCGCGCCGAGCCGGCCGCGCTGCTGCACGCCGCCGCCGGGCTCGGTCTGCGGGCCCGGGCGGCGACCTGGACCGGGCAGGGCCGCGACGCGCTGGCCGCGCTGCTCCCGGAGGGCTCCCCCGCCGCCGGGCGGATCGGCACCCTGGCCGAGCTGCTGTACGGCGCCGAGCTGCCGCGGGCGGTGGACGGCACCCTGCCGCTGGACGTGCTGGTGGTGCTGGACGCGCCGCTGCTGGACGTGGAGACCGCCGCCACCCTGCTGGAGGCGCTCGCGGACGGCACCCGGCTGGTGCTGTCCGGCGACCCGGGCGGCCTGTGGTCGGCCGGCCCGGGCCGGTTCTTCGCCGACCTGCTGGCGGCCAGGGCCTGCCCGACGGTGGCGTCCCGCACCCCGGACTTCGGGCCGATCGGCGAGCTGGTCTCGGGTGTCGGCATCGGCGAACTCCAGCCGGTGGAGGCCCCGGACAAGGAGGTGGTGATCCTCACCGCCAAGGACGGCGGCGAGGCCGTGCACCGCGCCGTGCAGCTGCTGACCGACTCCGTCCCGCGCGCCCTGTCGATCCCGTCCGAGCAGACCGTGCTGCTGACGCCGGGCCACGCCGGCCCGGCAGGTACGCGGGCGCTGAACGCCGCCGCGAAGGCGAAGTTGAACCCCGGGCCGGGCCGCTTCGGCGGCTTCGACCCGGGCGACCGGGTGGTGCACTCCCCCGCGCTGGGCGTCAACCTGCCCGGGCGGGTGCTGGACGGCGACGCGCAGGGCCTGCACCTGGAGCTGGCCGACGGCGGGCGGCTCACGCTCACCCCGCAGCAGGCCGGGAAGCTCCGCCACGGCTGGGCGGTGACGGCCCACCAGGCGGTCGGCCGGCGCTGGCCGGCGGTGGTCGTGGTGCTGCCGGAGGACGCGGCCGGGCAGCTGACCCGGCAGTGGGTGTACACGGCGTTCGGCCGGGCCGAGCGGCACCTGTCGGTGGTCCACGCGGCCGGCCCCGCGCTCGCCCGGGCGGTCGCCGAGCGCCCGGCGACGCCGCGCACCACCCGCCTGCGGTCGCTCCTGGCCGACCAGTAGGGCCGGCAGGGGCGGCAGGGGCCGACAGGGGCGGCAGACGGGCAAGGGCCCGGGACGACGGGTTGCGTCGTCCCGGGCCCTTCGCGTCGGCGTTCCCGGATCGGGCGGGGTGGGTCGGGTCAGTCGTCCAGTTCGTCGTCGTAGACCTCGCTGACGTCGAAGCGGCAGATCAGCAGCTCCGGGTCGGCGCCGTCGAACGGCTCGGGCAGCCACTCGCCGGGTTCGGTCGGGTCGGTGGCCGACACCCACAGCGTGGAGTCGCCCTCCTCCAGGCCGAACTCCTCGGCCCGGGCGGCGATTTCGTCCGGCTCGTACTCGCCGAACAGCACGCCGATCGCCGCGGTCATCTCGGCCTCGCCACCCCCGCCGGGGGTGAGCCCCTCGTCGACCCGTTCGGCCTGGGCCCGCAGGCGCTTCGGGTCGGTGATCAGGTAGTCGCGGCGGATCAACACGCTGATCGCCTCGGGCTGTTCGGGGCCCTGGTAACCCGTCCCGGTCTCGTCGCCCGGGATCTCGAAGGGGGTGACTTCGTCGTAGACCTCGTACAGGATCTGGTCGTAGGCAATGGCGGCCGCCGCAAGCTCCTCGTACGCGTGGACGACGACCGGATCGCCGGGCTCGGTCGAGCTGGAGACGGCCTGCAGGTGGCGGTCAATGGCGGCCTTGACCGCCTCTGCGGCGGCCCGTACCTCGGTGATGGTCAGCTGCGCGGCATCAGACATGGTGCAGACGCTATCCCCACCCGACGGCAACACGCACAGCGGTTGTCACCTACAGCCGTGAAAAGCGGGCAAGTTCACCCTCGATGTCCGTTCCGCACCTTTCCGTCACCACCAATTGCCCGGGCCTGCGGCCCGTTCGCCGGTGCGTGCCGGGGACGCGTCGGCGCGGCCCGGGACGGGTATCCGTACCGGAAGGGAAAACTGATTGACGCTCAGCTCCGCACCCGGGAAGGCTCGTCCTGTCGCCCGGAAGCGGATCGGACCCGAACCGGCCACCGGTCGACGGCGCGCCGTAGGCTTGCAGGCAGCACAGCAGCGGAGGAGAAGTCTTGATCCCTACCAAACCGGTCCGGCTTCCGGAGTACGAGTACCAGTCGCTTCGTCTGCCGCGCGGCACCTCCCGCAACGCCGCGCGCCAACTGCTCACCGACCACGCCGAGTACGGGCAGTGGGAGCTGGACCGACTCCGGCTGTACCCCGACGGCAGTCGGACGGTCCGACTGAAGCGGCGCATCATCCGGCAGGTCCGCTCCACCTGGTAGCGCGCATGCCCGCGCCCGGGCCGCCCCCCGCGTGAAGCGGTGGGGCGGCCCGGGCGCGGTGCTCTCCGGCCTCGGTGGAGGTCGGGTCCGGGCTCAGCGGGGTCGGGTCCGGGCTCAGCGACGGGCGAGGGCGCGGGAGCGGCGGTACAGGACGCCGCCGCCGAGCATCAGCAGCAGGCCGGCCGGGGCGAGGATCTCCAGGCCGTCCGCGCCGGTGGAGGCCAGCTGCCGGTCCGAGGTGTCCGCGGCGGAGTGCACGCCGGCGACCTGGGGGGCCGGGGTGGAGGCCTGGCCGCCGACCGGGACGACGGTGCGCTCCGTCCCCGGCGGGGTGACCGGCGGAGTGACGGGAGGCGTGACCGGCGGGGTCACCGGCGGGCACTCGCCGCCCGGCGGGGTGCACCCGGGCGGGGGCGTCTCGACGACCGGGACGGGCGGCTGGTGCGGCGTGACGTGGTTGTCGCAGTTGTTGCCGAACGCCGGGTTGAGCAGGCTGATCACGTCGATGGTGTTGCCGCACGCGTTGACCGGCACGTCGACCGGGGCCTGCGCCTGGTTGCCGGAGATCACACCCGGCGAGTTGCTGGCCGTGCCGCCGGCCGTGGCGCCGCCGCCCGTCACGGACGAGCCGCCGCCCGACGTGCCGGTCGGACCGGAGCCGGTGGAGCCGGAGCCGCCGGTGTGGGCGCCGCCCGGGTGGGAGCCACCGGTGTGGGAGCCGCCCGTGCCGGAGCCACCGTTGCCGGTGGTGCTCGGGGTGGTGCCGGCCGGGCGCGACGGGCTGAGGTTCGCGCAGTTGTTGCCGTACGCCGGGTTGAGCAGGCCGATCACGTTGATGGTGTTGCCGCACGCGTTCACGGGGAGCTCCACAGGGACCTGCACCGCGTTGCCCGAGCCGACGCCCGGCGAGTTCGCGGCCACGCCGTGAGCGTCGGCGGTCGCGTGGGCGTAGCCCGCGGTCGAGGCCAGCACGCTGCCGGTGGCCATGGCCGTGAGGAGGCCTTTCCTGGCGACCTGTCGCATTGACTCCCCTTGTTTCCTTGTCCGGTGGACAGATGAACCGACTTCCGATGACTTCCGCATTCCGCGAGCCGGGACCGCTCATCAATCCGATAGTCGGAATTCCGTGCCGCGATTGCGGCAGCACTACGTTCAACGACCCCTGGTGGTGAAGGTTGAGCCAGTTGCAGTCAGTTCATCCGATCGGGTGAGGTCTGCGGTATTCCGGGAACCATGACGTTCACCCGTACGGGAAAGCCACCGGGGAACGGCCGCAGACATGAGTGCGCCCCCGCACGGCCAACGGCCGTACGGGGGCGCCGGATTCGGGGAATCCGTCAGAAGTTGGCGCAGCTGTTGCCGAACGCCGGGTTGAGCAGGCCGATCACGCTGATCGTGTTGCCGCAGACGTTGACGGGGACGTGCACCGGGATCTGGATCAGGTTGCCGGAGAGCACACCCGGGGAGCCGGCCGCGGCACCCTCCGCCTGCGCGCCACCGTGCGCCGAGGCGACACCCGCGCCGGCGAGCAGCAGACCACCGGTGGCGGCGGCGACGGCAGCGATCTTCTTGGCCTTCATCTGTTCTGTTCCTCCTGGTCGATTCCAGCCCGTTCCCCCGGGCTGCACACGGATGAACGAAGGCCCGGCACCCGGGATGCGGGGCCGGGCCGACATTCACCCGTTGAAGTGATCAAGCGAACAGCTGATCGGCATCTCTCACGCTCGACTGCTTCTCATATTTCCTGGATGTGCGGATTTCCTCTCGGATCTCGGGTGCGCCGGTCGCGGCCGCATCGGGCGCGCGCCGTATCAGGCGAGGTCGATGAACCGGTCCAGCACCCGGACGCCGAACTTCAGGCCGTCCACCGGCACCCGCTCGTCCACGCCGTGGAACATCCCGGCGAAGTCCAGCTCCGGCGGCAGCTGGAGCGGCGCGAAGCCGAAGCAGCGGATGCCCAGGTCCTGGAAGGACTTGGCGTCGGTGCCGCCGGACAGGCAGTAGGGGACGGCCCGGGCGATCGGGTCCTCGGCGCGCAGCGCGGTCTGCATGGCCTCGACCAGCTTGCCGTCGAAGCTGGTCTCCAACGCCTTGTCGTAGTGCAGGCTCTCCCGCTTGACGCGCGGGCCGAGGACGCTGTCCAGCTCGGCCAGGAACTCCTCCTCGTAGCCGGGCAGGAAGCGGCCGTCCACGTGCGCGGTGGCCTGGCCGGGGATGACGTTCACCTTGTAGCCGGCGCCGAGCATGGTCGGCTGGGCGGTGTTGCGCAGGGTGGTGCCGATCATCTTGGCGATGCCGCCGAGCACCCGGAGCGTCTCGTCCATGTTCTCGGGGTCGAGCGGGACGCCGAGGGCGTCCGAGAGCTCGTCGAGGAACGCCCGGACGGTCTTGGTGATCCGCAGCGGGAACTGGTGCCGGCCGAGCCGGGCCACCGCCTCGCACAGCTCGGTGATCGCGTTGTCGTCGTTCTCCATCGAGCCGTGCCCGGCGCGGCCCTCGACGGTCAGGCGCATCCAGTGCATGCCCTTCTCCGCCGTCTCGATCAGGTACAGCCGGGCCTGGTCGTTGACGGTGAAGGAGAAGCCGCCGACCTCGCCGATCGCCTCGGTGACGCCCTCGAACAGCTCGGGGTGACGGTCCACCAGGAACCGGGCGCCGTAGGTGCCGCCGGCCTCCTCGTCCGCGAGGAACGCCAGCACCAGGTCGCGCGGGGGCTTGCGGCCGGTGCGCAGGCGGTCGCGGACCACGGCGAGGGTCATCGCGTCCATGTCCTTCATGTCGACCGCGCCGCGACCCCACACGCAGCCGTCGGCGATCTCGCCCGAGAACGGGTGGATCGTCCAGTCGTCGGCGTTGGCCGGCACCACGTCGGTGTGGCCGTGGATCAGCAGGCCGGGCCGCGAACGGTCCTCGCCCTCGATCCGCACCACGGTGGAGGCGCGACCCTTGGCCGACTCGAAGATCTGCGGCTCCAGCCCGAACTCGGCGAGCTGCTCGGCGACGTACTCGGCCGCCTTCCGCTCCCCCGGGCCCGATCCGTCGCCGTAATTACTGGTGTCGATACGGATCAGGTCACGGCAGATCTCGGCGACCTCCGACTCGGCCGTCACCGCGCGCTCGCTGCCCACACTCATCGCTCCCACCTAACCTCGGCCCGCCCGGCGCGGCTGCGGCCCGCGCCGCCCCGGCCCGGCCGGGAGCCGCGGGCGCCATCCCGCCATCCTCCCCCAGCACCCGCCGCACCCCAAGGGCCTGCCCCCCTCCACCCCACGCTTTCGAAGCCCGCCGCCACCCCGCCGCCCCGGTTTTGGGTCTACCAGGCGATCTTTGCTACTGTTGTCCATGTCAGCGCGGGACAACAACCCGCAAAGACACAACACCCGTCCGGGTGGCGGAATGGCAGACGCGCTAGCTTGAGGTGCTAGTGCCCTTTATCGGGCGTGGGGGTTCAAGTCCCCCCTCGGACACTAGCAGGGTCGTTCAAGGATTCATCCCGCGAGCGTTCCCGAGATCGCTAAATGATCTTGACTCGACGAGCCCTTGATGCTCGGAGTGGGTTTTTGATCTTGGTTTCAATCGTCGTTAGGCGGCGGTGCTGTGAAAAGTGGGCACCGGCAGGCGATTTACCGCAAACGTGAGCATGCCCATGAAGCGAACCTAGTTCGCTTCATGGGCATTTTGCGTTGTACTGCCGATCGCTGCAGGTGGGGCTCACTCGCGGGACGGCTGGCAGTCCTCGACGTGAACGTCGGCGCTCGGCGGCAGGCTCGGCTCTTGTCCGGCTTGTGCGCTTTCCCGCTTGGTTGGCTGGGTGGCCGATTTGATGGCCTTGAAGTAGCGGCTGCGGCGGAAGACCTCGATCGCTCGCATGTTGGCGACGCAGAGCGTGATCGCCACCAGGATGGTCTGGGAGACACGGCCTGGGGACAGTCGCTTGTCCGGGTCGCTGAGGTCGTCGCTGTAGCCCTTCTTGAGGATGCCGTTGTGGCCCTCGTTCTGGCTGCGTTGCCGCGACCACGCTTGTTGCCAGTCGTCGTCGAGGACGGCCATGGCTTGGCGGTGCTTGGCGAGGACGGTTCCCGGGACGGTGACGCTCGCCTGGGTGCAGATACTCGGGTGGGGTCCGGTTTCGTTGGCCGACCCGGCGATGTGCGGCAGTGCGTGTGCTGTGCGCGGGAGAGGAGCGTCGAGGTCGATGACCGTTTGCGGTTTGGTGCCGACGGTGCGCCGGTAGCAGGTGACGGTCGGGTGCGGTCCCAGGCTGGGACAGGACCGGCGTTCGTCGCCGTTGGGTCCGCTCTGCTTGAGCTTGGTCGCGTAGGGCCTGCGCTGGCGGACCTGCTCACGGGCCAGGAGGCGCTCCGCCTTGTCAGCTTCGACATCGACGACGATCGCGCCTGCGGTGGCGAGCGCCTGCGGCATGAGCGGGCAGTAGAAGCGGCCGCCGATCAGATGCATCCCGCGGTACTCGCCTTGGAGGTCGACCTGGTCGTCGTTGTAGTGCTTGACGACGCCAAGGCCCATGCCGAGCAGCGGGATGTCGAAGTCTTCGGCCTTCGCCTGGCTGATGCCGCGGTCAGCGCAGACGAGTCCGCGGGCCATGCCGTGCTCGTAGGAGGGGTGGAGCGAGCGCATGGCTGCTCGACCGGGCTCGGTACCGGGGGTGCGCAGGATCATGCCCAGCGTCACTTTGGGGTAGGTGCCGGCGAGATCACCCACGGCGTGGGTCGTGGTGGTGAGCATGAGGGCATACGCGAAGATCAGGTCGTTGTCGTCCGGCTCCTCCTTGGCCTTCGCCTGTTTACCGCCTGCCTTGTTCACACTGGTCTTCTTGGCCGTGCGGGCCCTGCCGCTGGCGGCAGCGCGCCCGGTGGCCCTCTCGCCGGAGTGCTGGCGCGATTCGTTGGCGACGCCGCGCCGGGTGCCGGTGGAGCGGCCCTTCTTCGCGTCGCCGCCCTTCTTATTCTTCTTGCTGCCGCCCTTCTTGTAGAGGCCTGCGGTGATCTCCAAGGACGCCCGGTCGTCGTGGGCGCTCTCCCGTTGGGCGCGCAGCAGAAGCGGGGTGTCGTCCATTGCGACGTCCCCGGGCCAGCGGCGGAAGAGTCCGGCCGTGACAGCGCTCTTGACCGGGGCCATGATCAGGTCCTGGGCGATGGCTTCGAGGTTGCGGACCATAGGCTCGTTGGCCGGGTCGGCCCACTGGGCACGGATGGCTTCGGCTTCGGCGATGGTGATGCGCTTTCGGCGGTTGTGCGGGGCGGGGTCCAAGCGCCGGTTCATCGACTTCCATGCTCCGTAGACGCGCTTGGAGGTGGCGTACTGCAGGTGGATGACCCGATTGCCTTCGTCTTCGGGCATGTCGTCGCGCAGGGTGAGGTCAAGGTCCGGGATTCCCAGCAGGCGCTTGGACTTGGTGCTCAGTCCGAGGAACAGAAGCTCCCACGCGTCGTCCAGGTTGGCGCGGTAGCGCTTGTACTGGGCGAGCAGCAGTCCCACGAGGACCGTGCGGAAGTCGAGGCCTTTGGGTCCGGGCCGGCCGGTGTCGCTGGGCAGGCGCTCGAGGGCTCCGCTGCGGCGGACGAGGTCGAAGAGCGTGTCGACGAGGGCGCCGGAGATCTTCTCGCTCTCGGGCCAGGTGGGTTGGTCCGGTGAGGGCCTCAGAGGGTTGCCGCTGGTGCGGCCGGGGCGTGGCCGGTCGGCTTCCCGTCGGCTCATTCGGGCGTGCCCCTCATGAGCTCGAGTGCGTGGCCGTCGGGGACGTCCGGCAGGAATTCGACGTAACGCGACAGACTGTGAAGGGACTTGACGCCTGCGGCGCGCAGGATGACGGGCAGCGGGAGCCTGTCATGGAGCAGACCGAGCAGGTAGGCGGTCCGCAGGCGCTGGGGCTGGAGGACCTCCGTTCTGTTCCGGCCCGTGTGGCGGGGGTGTGTGGTGAGCCAGTCCGAGGCCAGGTGCTTGCTGGAGCGGTCGCCGTAGTGGGGGCGGAACGCGTACGTGTCCGGCTCGAGGCCCCTGGTGCTGGTGAGCAGCAGTTCCTCGTAGGCGTAGCGGCACATGACGGTGCGGGGACGGCGGCCGCCGACGGTGACGAGTGCTCGGCCTCCGGGGCCGCCGGTGATGTCGCGTCCGCGGACGAGGGCGAGGTCTTCGACGGCGAGGCCGCAGCCGAGGGCCAGGGCCATCAGGGTCCCGGCGTTGCGTCGCTGATGGGAGGTCGCGAGGCTCTGAGAGGGCGGTTCGTGAGTTGATGTCCGGTTCGGGGTGAGGCTGGGGCGGGACGGCCGGTGGCGGGCGTTCGGTTGGCTACTGTTTCGTGGTGAAGTTGTCGGTGTCGATCTCGGTGAGGATGTCGAGCTTGACGAGGCGTTTCAGTTTGGCTCGGGTGCCTTCGATGTTCTTCGGCAGGAGTTCGTGGTCGAGG
>NZ_JBHWID010000014.1:2103-231035 GCF_042732175.1 Kitasatospora sp. NPDC059795 | reverse complement strand
GGCTCCCAGTAGACGACTGGGTTGATAGGCCGGATATGGAAGCCCTGTGAGGGGTGGAGTTGACCGGTACTAATAGGCCGAGGGCTTGTCCTCAGTTGCTCGCGTCCACTGTGTTGTTCTGAAACAACGACCCCCATCGATACGGGTGGGTGGTGAACAGTTTCATAGTGTTTCGGTGGTCATAGCGTGAGGGAAACGCCCGGTTACATTCCGAACCCGGAAGCTAAGCCTCACAGCGCCGATGGTACTGCAGGGGGGACCCTGTGGGAGAGTAGGACGCCGCCGAACAATCTTTCAGGGAAAGCCCCTCGCCTCACGGCGGGGGGCTTTTTCGCGTTCCCGGACCATTCCCGAAGCACTTCCGGGTATTACCGCACCGGCCCACGCTCATCGATGTACACGGTCGGCGTCGACAGGAAGATGTCGGCATCGGCAGGGCCGTAGGCGACGTTGAAGGTGTCCATCCAGTACGACCAGCCCCGTATCCCGGCCGCGCTGCTGAAGCGGTAGTTCAGTTGCCACCGCACCCACTGGCCGGGCTGGAGCCGCACCGCCGGCGGCCTGCGTGAGCGAGGGGGAATGCCGAACAGAGGGTCCACGCGAGGAAGTACTCGCAGCCGGCCGTCCGCCTCCCGGAGTCCGACTGCGAGGCTGCGACGCGCCTCCAGGGTCTCCCGCGGCTCGAAGGAGTCCTCCTCGTACATGCGGACGACATGCGCGGACGGGGCGGGTGTGGGCGGCATCCTGAAGCCCACGGGGGCCGCGTTGCGACGAGTGGCGGCGTCTCCGCCCCGGGACTGCTTGGTCCAGAACGTCCTGACCCACTGCGCGGTGATCTCCACAGCGCCCACCTCCGCGGCGAAGGATACAGAGAAACCCCCAGCCCTCCCGGGAAGTCCGGTGGCTGGGGGTGGAGGGGCCCGAGGGGGCGTCAGAGGCGGCCGGCGGCCTTGAGGGTGAGGTAGGTGTCGGCGAGGGCGGGGGCGATGGACTCGGGTGGGGCGTCGAGGACGGTGATGCCGTGGCGGGTGAGGAGCTCTGCGGTGCGGCGGCGGTCGGCGCGGGTCTGTTCGGCGGCGGCGGCGCCGTAGACGTCGCGGACGGTGGTGCGGGGGGTGTCGACCAGCTCGTCGAGGCGGGGGTCGGCGACGGAGGCGAGGACGACCTCGTGGCGCTTGACGAGGAGGGGGAGCTGCGGGAGCAGGCCGTCCTCGATCTGGTGGGCGTCGAGGCCGGTCAGGAGGACGATCAGCGAGCGGTGGGGGGCCATCCGGAGGGCGGTGGAGACCATGGCGCGCAGGTCGGTCTCGATCAGGGCGGGTTCCAGGAGGGCCATCGCGTCGGTGAAGGCGGGGAGGATCTCCGAGGGCGAGCGTCCGGCGACGGCGGCGCGGCGCTGCCGGTCGTGGGCGAGCAGGTCGACCCGGTCGCCGGCCTTGGTGGCGAGCGCGGTGAGCAACAGCGCGGCGTCGAGGGCGGCGTCCAGACGGGGTGCGTCGCCGACGCGGCCCGCGGAGGTGCGGCCGGTGTCGAGGACGACGAGGACGTGCCGGTCGCGTTCGGGGCGCCAGGTGCGGACGGCGACGACGCTGCGGCGGGCGCTGGCGCGCCAGTCGATGGAGCGGACGTCGTCGCCGGGGAGGTATTCGCGCAGCGAGTCGAACTCGGTGCCCTGGCCGCGGGTCAGCACGGAGGTGCGGCCGTCGAGTTCGCGCAGGCGGGCGAGGCGGGACGGGAGGTGCTTGCGGCTGGCGAACGGCGGCAGTGCGCGGACGCGCCAGGGGGCGTCGAGGTTGGCCTGGCGGCCGGCCAGGCCGAGCGGGCCGAGCGAGCGGACGGTGACCCGTCCGCTGCGGTGGTCGCCGCGCCGGGTGGGGGCGAGGCGGGTGGTGATGCGGCGGCGTTCTCCGGCGGGGACGGTGACGGAGTGCCGGGAGGCGGTGAGCGAGGTGCCGGGGGCCCAGGCGGAGGGGTACCAGGCGTCGCGGATCCGGGCGCGCAGCGGGCGGCGGGACGGGTTGCCGACGAGCAGGTCGACGGTGACGGCTTCGCCGAGGCGGACGCTGGGGTCGCCGGAGCGTTCGAGGGTGAGGCGGCGGACGGGGGCGGCGAGCACCAGGTCGGCGACGATCGCGGCGAGCAGCGGCAGCATGACCACGCCGATGCCGGTCCAGGAGGGGAGCACGAGGCCGACCAGGAGGGCGCCGAGGGCGGCGACGAGGGCCGTGCGGCCGGTCAGGGCCATGGGGTGCGGGGCTCGCTTTCTGGAGCAGTGGACGCGTAGGTGGCCGAACTTCCGCCGGGGGAGAGGCAGTCGGCGCTCTCTCCCCGGCGGCGCCGACGGTTGCGGACAGGCCTCAGCGCGGCGCGGGCGTCTGGGCGAGGACGGCCTGGATGACGCTGTCGGCGGTGGTGCCTTCCATCTCGGCCTCGGGGCGGAGCTGGATGCGGTGCCGGAGGGTGGGCAGGGCGAGGGCCTTGACGTCGTCGGGGGTGACGTAGTCGCGGCCGGCCAGCCAGGCCCAGGCGCGGGAGGTGTTGAGCAGCGCGGTGGCGCCGCGGGGGGAGACGCCCATGGCGAGCGAGGGCGAGTTCCGGGTGGCGCGGACCAGGTCGACGATGTACGCGAGGACCTCGGGGGAGACCGTGAGGGCACGGATCTCGGCGCGGGCCTGGGCCAGGTCGGCGGGGCCGGCGACGGGCCGGACGCCGGCCGCGGCGAGGTCGCGCGGGTCGAAGCCGCCGGCGTGCCGGGAGAGCACCTGGAACTCCTGCTCGCGGGTGGGCAGCGGGAGGACCAGCTTGAGCAGGAAGCGGTCGAGCTGGGCCTCGGGCAGCGGGTAGGTGCCCTCGTACTCGACGGGGTTCTGGGTGGCGGCGACCAGGAACGGGTCGGGGAGCTTGCGGGGTTCGCCGTCGACGGTGACCTGCTTCTCCTCCATGGCCTCCAGCAGCGAGGCCTGGGTCTTCGGCGGGGTCCGGTTGATCTCGTCGGCGAGCAGCAGGTTGGTGAAGACCGGCCCGGGCTGGAACGAGAACTCGGCGGTGCGGGTGTCGTAGACCAGCGAGCCGGTGACGTCGCCGGGCATCAGGTCGGGGGTGAACTGGATGCGCTTGGTCTCGACGTCGAGGGCGGTGGCGAGGGTGCGGACCAGCAGGGTCTTGGCGACGCCGGGGACGCCTTCGAGCAGGACGTGGCCGCCGCAGAGCAGCGCGACGACCAGGCCGGTGACGGCGGCGTCCTGGCCCACCACGGCCTTGCCGATCTCGTCGCGCAGGCCGGTGAGGGCGGCGCGGGCGTCGCGGGTCTGGCCGGGGTCGGTCTTGTAGAGCTGGTCGGTCACGGCTGTCGTACCTGCCATTCCATGTCGTCGAGGTCGTCGGCGAGCCGCAGCAGGGCGGCGTCGTCGGAGGGGGCCGGGCCGTACAGCAGCTGCTGGAGGTCGGCGGAGGGGCGTCCGAGCCGGGCGGCGGCGGCCTCGGTGAGGGCGGCCGGGTCGGGGTCCCCGGAGGTGTGCGGGAGGCCGAGGGCGGTGGCGGTCCGGCGGCGGGCGGCGCGGCGCAACGTTTCGGCAGCGTGGCCGCGGGCGTTGGCGCGGTGGTAGAGCCGGGCGCGGCCCTCGGTGGTCTCGGAGGCGCGGACCACGGCGGGCAGCCGTTCGCTGAGCACCGGGCCGAGTCGGCGGGCGCGCCAGACGACGGCCAGCAGGGCGGCGAACAGGAGCTGCAGGGCGCCCCAGCTCCAGCCGGCCGGGACGAGGTCGCCGATGGTCTTGTCGTGCGGGGCGTCGGGCGTGGCGACGGCGTGGTCGGGGAGCTGCCAGACCAGCTGGTGGTGGGCGCCGAGCAGGCCGAAGGCGAGTGCGGCGTTGCCCTCGTGGTCGAGGCGTTCGTTGGTGAACATCCGCCGGCTGCCGAGCACGATCACCTGCTGGCTGCCGGTGGTGCGGCTGAGCACGCTGTGGCGGCCGTCGGCGTCCGGATAGCAGCCGACGTCGTGGGCGCCGAGGTGGTAGCTCTCGCCGCCGAGTTCGGCGGCACCGGCGTTGGCGGCCTCGGGCAGGGTGCAGGCGGGGGCGACGACGGTGCTCTCGGGAACGTAGGAGGCGCCCGAGACACCGGGCGCGAAGGCGTTCAGCGCGGAGTGGTCGGGGTCGAGCAGCACCAGCCGGCTGTTGGCGCCGCGGGGGATCGCGGCGAGCCGGGTGATTTCCTGCTCGGTCAGTTCCGCGGGGAAGGTGAGGACGAGGGTGGTGTCGTCGGCGCGCAGGGCGGCGGCGAGTTCGCTCTCGGTGGTGGCGGTGCGGCTGGTGACGCCGTACGTGTTCCGGAGGATCTGGTCGACGGCGCGGGTGCCGGACGGGTCGCCGGAGCGCGGGTCGAGCGGCCCGGAGGAGCTGCTGGCGGGGATGCCGGCGACCATGGCGCCGACCACCAGCACGGCGAGGACGGCGACCAGCCGCCAGCGCCAGCGCCGCCACAGGGTGCGCAGGGTGGTGCGGGGCGCGGCGTCCGGCCGGTCGACGGCGGGCAGCTCGGCGGGGTCGGCGGTGGCGGGCGGGGGTGCGGTGGTGGTCATGCGGTTCCTCCGCCGGCCGCCACGGGCGTGGGGCGGGTGCGTTCGAGGGCGCGGTCGAGGTCGGCCAGGAGCCGGTAGGACGCTTCGTCGGCGGTCCGCTCGCCGAACGCGATGTCGTCGAACAGCCTTGCGGCGGAGGCGAGTTCACGGGCCCGATCGGGCAGGCTGCGGCCTGCTTCGGCGGCGGCCTCGACGGCGGTGCGGCCGGGGCGCGGGTCGAGGACGGTGCGTTCCTCCAGGCCGCGGACCAGGGCGCGCATCTGTTCGCGGACGGCGTCGGCCCAGGCGCCGCGGGCGGCGTGGGCGGCGGCGTCGGCGCGGTGCTGGGCGGCGCTGCGCGGGCCGTCGGCGGTGAACAGCAGGCCCTTGGAGCGGGCCTCGCGGCGGGGCCGGCCGTAGCGTCGCCAGAGCAGCACGGCGATGATCGCGAGCAGCACGAGCACCACCACCAGGGCGGCGCCGTCGCCGCCGCCGAGCGGTGCGCCGGCGCTGCCCGTCAGGCGGTCGAGCTGGTGCTGGAGCCAGTCCATGAAGCGCTCGACCAGCCCGGGTTCGTGCTGGTGGTAGATGGCTTTGCGGAGTTCTTCGTGTGCGGCGTCGCGGGCGGCGTCGCGCGGCACGGTGACCGGGATGCTGTCCGCGAGCAGCACCCCTCCCCCCCGAAGTCCCATGATGATCAGACTCCCGGCGGAGGGTACTGGCCCGGGACGGGCGCGGTGGCGGTGGCGGCGGCGGGCAGGTAGTGGCCGGGCAGGCCGGCGGCGGCCGCGAGTTCGAGGTCGAGCGCCTCGCGGCGGATCCGCTGGTCGACGTAGAGCAGCGCGAACAGGGTGCCGACCAGCGGGATGGTGAGGGTCTTGGCGAGGATGCCGCAGACCGCCATGATGCCGATGCCGATCGCGGCGTCGCCGTCGGAGACGTGGCCGAGGTTCGACGGCGAGGCGCCGATGAAGAAGGTGACGAGCTCGCCGGGGACGGTGAGCACCGCGGCGAGCAGGCCGATGAAGAGCTCGAACACGATCAGCGTGCCGAACATCCGCCACCAGGAGCCGCGGACCAGGCGCCAGGAGCGCTTGAGGGCGCCGACCACGGTCTGCTTCTCCAGGACCAGCGCGGGAGTGGCGAGGATCAGCTTGGTCCACACCCAGATCCCGGGCAGCACGGCGGGCACCGCGAGCAGCAGCCAGGCGGGCTGGTCGCCGAGGGCGGCCAGCGCCACCAGCGGGGCGATCGGCGCGGCGAACACGATGATCATGATCAGCGTGTGCGCCAGGGCCAGCAGCGCCAGCCGGCCGAGGTGCGGCCGGGTCTGCGCCCAGGCCTCCTTGGCCGTGGTGTCACGGCCGAGCAGGCTGTTGCCGAGGATCGGGGTGAGCAGGCCGGTGGAGACCACGCCGGCCAGCATTTCGAGCGGCACCGTGTAGTACGTGGAGAACACCGCGTCGAAGTAGCTGCCGGAGACGTGGATCCACCAGGAGACGCCGGCCTGGACGAGTTCGACGAAGCACGCGAGGATCAGGCTCAGCCCGAAGGCGGCCTTCCAGTACGTGCGGACGAGGGCGAACGCGCTGTCCATCAGTTCGACGAAGCCGAGCGGGCGCAGCGGGATGATGCCGGGCGTCGGTCCGAGCGGTCCGGCCGGACCGGCCGGACCGGGCGGTCCGGGCGGCGGAGGCGCGAGCGTGGCGGCGGCCTGCGGGGCCGGGGGAGCCGGGTGGCCGGTTTCGGACGGCCCGGGCGCTGGCTCGGGAGAACCGGGTGAAGTCCAACCCGGGGTCTCGGACAATCGACGCTCCTCGACGGGGCACCCTGGAACAGGTGCTTCGGGGTGACATCGTGCCATGGTGCGCACGCGTACCCCAGGGGTATCCCGTTGCTGATCCGCAACGGTCCGAGCAGGGCCCAGGAGCCGATACCTTTGCGATGGTATGACTGCTTCGGTCGACGGCCGGGGGGCCGGCAACGGAACAGCTGTGCGTCAGGTCACATTGGGGTGATGAGAAGATGGAGCCATGAAGGGACGTGTCCTCGTCGTCGATGACGACACCGCACTTGCCGAGATGCTCGGCATTGTGCTGCGTGGTGAGGGTTTTGAGCCGTTTTTCGTCGCGGACGGGGACAAGGCGCTGGCCGCCTTCCGGGAGACCAAGCCGGACCTCGTACTGCTCGACCTGATGCTGCCCGGACGGGACGGCATCGACGTGTGTCGGCAGATCCGGGCCGAGTCGGGCATTCCGATCGTCATGCTGACCGCGAAGACCGACACGGTCGACATCGTGGTCGGCCTGGAGTCCGGCGCCGACGACTACGTCACGAAGCCGTTCAAGCCCAAGGAACTGGTCGCCCGGGTCCGGGCCCGGCTGCGGCGGGCCGAGGAGCCCACGCCGGAGCAGTTGACCATCGGCGACCTGGTGATCGACGTCGCCGGGCACTCGGTCAAGCGCGAGGGCCGCGGCATCCCGCTGACCCCGCTGGAGTTCGACCTGCTGGTCGCGCTGGCCCGCAAGCCCTGGCAGGTGTTCACCCGCGAGGTGCTGCTGGAGCAGGTCTGGGGCTACCGGCACGCGGCCGACACCCGCCTGGTCAACGTCCACGTGCAGCGCCTGCGCTCCAAGATCGAGAAGGACCCGGAGCGCCCGGAGATCGTGGTCACCGTGCGCGGCGTCGGCTACAAGGCCGGGCCCAGCTGAGGATGAGCGAGGAGCAGGCCGCCGCCTCCCCGTCGGACGACTTCTCCGGCGGGGAGGCTGCTGTGCGCGGCGACGTGCTGAGTTCCACCACCGGGCAGCCGCGCCGGCGGCGGTGGTGGACGGCGCTGTTCGCGCCGGTCATCCGGCAGTTCCGGCACCCGGTGGGCCGGGTGCTGTCGCTGTACCGCCGCTCGATCCAGCTGAGGGTGGTCGCGGCGACGCTGCTGCTGTCCTTCGTGGTGGTGCTGGTGCTCGGCGTGGTGGTGGTCGCCCAGGTGCGCACCGGCCTGCTGGAGGCCAAGCAGAAGGCCGCCCACGGGCAGGCCATCGGCGGCTTCCAGATCGAGCAGGACAAGATCAACGAGGCGATCAACCTGCAGGCCAAGGCCGGCGCGACCGCCGACCCGACCCGCGACCAGATCAACGCCTGGCTGACCAAACAGGTCTCCGACCTGGCGTCCGGCGGCGCCGGCGTCTACTCGGTGATCGCGATCGGGCCCGGCGGCCAGGAAGACACGGCCGCCAGCGCCGGCCTGCGCGGCGGCGCCCGCTACTCGGGCTCGATCCTGCCCGACACGATCACCAACGAGATGCGCGAGTTGGTCGCCGCCGAACCGTCCGTCCCGCACGAGCAGCCGGTCAAACTGCTCCGCTCGCCGGACAGCCAGGCCAAGCCCGACGACAACAAGGGCCTGGCGATCGGCAAGCAGTTCAACGGGCCCGACGGCAACCCGTACCAGCTGTACTACGTCTTCTCCTTCTACCAGGAGACCAGCACCCTGAACCTGGTGATGGGGACGCTGGCCACCGCCGGGCTGTTCCTGGTCATCCTGCTGAGCTGCATCGCCTGGCTGGTGGTCCGCCAGGTCGTCACCCCGGTGCGGATGGCCGCCGGCATCTCCGAGCGGCTGGCCGCCGGGCACTTCGACGAGCGGATGAAGGTCACCGGCACCGACGACATCGCCCGCCTCGGCGACTCCTTCAACCGGATGGCCAACGGACTGCAGGCGCAGATCCGCAAGCTGGAGGAGCTCTCCCGGGTGCAGCGGCGGTTCGTCTCCGACGTCTCGCACGAGCTGCGCACCCCGCTGACCACCGTCCGGATGGCCGCCGACCTGATCTACGACAGCCGCGAGGACCTGGACCCGATGGCGGCCCGCTCCGCCGAGCTGCTCCAGGACCAGCTGGACCGCTTCGAGTCGCTGCTCGCCGACCTGCTGGAGATCAGCCGCTTCGACGCCGGCGCGGCCATCCTGGACGCCGAACCCGTCGACCTGCGCGACATCGTCACCCGCGTCGTGGAGGCCGCCGACCCGCTGGCCCGCGCCAAGGGCAGCGCGGTGCTGATCCGCGGCGGCGAGACCCCGGTGATCGCCGAGGTCGACAGCCGCCGGATCGAGCGGATCCTGCGCAACCTGGTGGTCAACGCGCTCGAACACGGCGAGGGCCGGGACGTGGTGATCCGGCTCGGCGCGGGCGAAGGCGCGGTCGCCGTCGGCGTGCGCGACTACGGCATCGGCCTGAAGCCCGGCGAGGCCTCCCGGGTGTTCCACCGCTTCTGGCGCGCCGACCCGTCCCGGGTCCGCACCACCGGCGGCACCGGCCTCGGCCTGTCCATCGCCGTCGAGGACGCCCACCTGCACGGCGGCTGGCTCCAGGCCTGGGGCGAGCCCGGGGGCGGCTCGCACTTCCGGCTGACCCTGCCGCGCACCCGCGGCGGCGAGATCTCCCGGGCCCCGTTCCGGCTGGAGCCCGAGGACTCCCGGCACAACCGCGGCATGGCCTCGGCCGGCACGCCCTACCGACGCGCGGTGCGCGGCGGCGAGCCCGTCGCCGTTCCGGAGACCCCGGACACCAACGAGCGCTCCACCTTCGGCTCCGGCCTCGGCGGCGTGCTCAGCATCGGCCCGGGCCTGGGCCGGCCGAGCGCCGCCCCGGTCGCGGACCCGTCCGACGTCCGTGCCGGGGCTGCCGGATACGGTGCCACCGGCGCACAGATCGTGGTGGACCGGGGTGGCCGCCCGACGCAGCCGGCCCCGCCCGCACCGGACGGCGCCGATATTGACCAGGAGGGGACCCCCGGTGCACAGGAACGACAGGACGACTGATCGGCGGACCCGCGCCCTGGGCGGCGCGGCACTGCTGGCGATCACCGCCACCGGCTGCGTCGCGATGCCGTCCGGCGGCGCGGCGCACCGCCTGGAGGTGCCGCAGGGCGCCGCCGACGGCGTCCAGGTGCACGTCTACCCGGTCGCCCCGCACAAGGGCGAGAGCCCCGGCGACCTGCTGGCCGGCTTCCTCGACTCCTCCAACGCCGACCAGGCCAACTACGACACCGCCAAGCAGTACCTGACCGCGGACGCCGCCAAGCGCTGGCGCCCCGACGCGCAGGTCGTGGTGCTGGCCGAACCCCCGCGGCTGGGCCGTCCCGTTCCCGGACCGGACGAGACCAGCGTGCCGATCAACGTCACCGGCACGCAGGTCGCGCAACTCGACGTCCGGCACACCTACCAGGCCCGCTCCAGCGAGTACCGGGAGACCTTCACGTTCGTGAAGGTCGCCGAGGGCCCCGACGCCGGCCAGTGGCGGATCAACGAGCTGCCCGACGGCCTGATCGTCGACCTGACCAACTTCAAGAACACCTACAAGCCGGTCCACCGGTACTTCTTCGCCGTCACCGACCCGAGCGAACGCGTCCAGGCCAACCCGGTGCTGGTGCCCGACCCGATCTACCTGCGCCGCCGAATAGATCCGCTCACCGAGGCCGTCCGGGCCACCGTCGAAGGGCCCTCGCTGTGGCTCGCTCCGGTGGTCACCAGCCCGATCGAAGGCGTCAAGGTGCTCAGCGCCACCGCCGGCGACAACCGGGTCGCCTCCGTCAAGGTGGACGGCGTCGAGCTCGGGAAGAACCCGGCCGGCTGCCAGCAACTGGCCCAGCAGTTCTTCCAGACCCTGGCCGACCAGCAGGGCAAGCTGAGCAGGCTCGAACTGTCCTCGCCCAAGGGCGGCTGCGCGATCAGCAGCGCCGACGCCGCGGTGGTCGCGCCGGGCGCGCTGGCGGGCGGCGAGAGCGGCATGCAGGCGTACATCCAGCTGGCCGACGGCCGGCTCACCCGCTACGGCCGGCCCGGCGGGGACCCCGGCCCGGGCGCCGCCGCCGAGCCCGTCCCGGTCGCCGGGGTGCTCGGGCAGCCCGCGCAGGGCGGCCAGCCGCGGCCCGGCGAGCTCGCCGTCCGCCGGGACGGCAACGCCGTCGCGGTGATCGACAAGGACGGCCGCAACCTGTACCGCGCCGGCCTGACCGCGTCCGACAAGTACAGCGAGCCGCTCGTCTCCAGCCACGCCCCGCAGGGCCTGGCCTCGCCCAGCTGGGACGGCCGCGGCGACCTGTGGCTGGTCGACCGCGACCCGGCCGCGCCCCGGGTGCTGATGGTGCGCGAGCCCACCGTCGTCCCCGTGACGGTGGAGGGGCTGGACAAGCGCTCCGTGCAGGCACTGCGGATCTCCTCCGACGGCGCCCGGATCGCGCTGCTGCTGCGGGGCCCCGACGGGAAGACCAAGCTGTCGCTCGGCCTGGTGACGCACGGCGGCACCGCCGCCGCCCCGACCGCCCGGATCACCGGGCTGCGCGAGCCCGCCCCGCAGCTCGCCGAGGTCGCCGCCGTCTCCTGGAGCGACACCGATCAGCTGGTGGTGCTCGGAAAGGAGACCGACCGGCTGCAGCAGCTGCACTTCCTGGGCACCGACGGCTCGCAGTCCACCGAATCCCCGTTGCAGGGCGGCGAGTCGATGACGGCGCTGTCCGCCACCGAGGCCCGGGTGCAGGCCGACCAGGTCGGCCCGGCGGTGCTCGCCGCGTCCGGCAACGGCGTGTACCGGCTGAAGGACAACCAGTGGCACGCGGTGACCAGCAAGGCGACGCCCGCGGCGTTCATCTACCCGGGCTGAGCCCGGCCTCCCCGGCGGGCGCGCCCCGCAGGACCGGCCCGGGGCCGCGCCGGACGGCCGCCGCCACGGTGGCCGCCGCCCGCGGCGGGCAGCCCGCCGCGCGCAGCGCCCGGGCCGCCTCGGCGAGGCTCGCGCCGGTGGTGACCAGGTCGTCCACCAGCACCAGCCGGTGCCCGGCCAGCCGGGCGGCCAGCCGGGCCGGCACCGTCAGCGCCTCGTGCAGGTTGCGGTGCCGCTCGGCCGCGCCCAGGCCCGCCTGGTCGGCGACCGGACGGGCCTGCCGCAGCACCGGGGCGACCAGCGTCGCCACCCCGCCCAGGCGCAGTTCGCGGGCGGCGGCCCGGGCCAGGCGCAGCATCGGGTCGTGGCCGCGGGCCCGGGTGGCGGCCTTCGCGGACGGCACCGGCACCAGCAGCAGCGGGGCGGCGCCCGCGCCGGTGGCGGAGCGGACCGCGGCGGCCAGTGCGCCGCCGAGCGGGCCGGCCAGCCGCAGCGCGCCGCGTTCCTTGTGGGCGAGCAGCAGTTGGCGCACCGGCCCGGCGTAGGGGGCGGCGGCGTGCACCGGCGGCAGGCCGGGCGGCGGGCGCAGCGGCCCGGCGGGCCCGGCGGCGGTGCCGTCGAGCAGGCCCCGGCAGGGTGGGCACAGGCCGGTGCGGCCGTCGCCGCAGCCGGCGCAGCGGGCGGGGATCAGCAGGTCGAGCAGGGCGGCGAGGACCGGTGCGGGGCCGGATCCGGGCCGGTGGGCGGTGCTGCGGCTCGTCACGGAAACCCTCCGGAACGCTCGCCGGGCGGCGAGTTCAGCCATACGGTCGGTGGTGCCAGGCGTGTTGTCCAGCCGTTTACCACTGTTTCACCCGTAGGAGGGTAGACAGGGAGGAACAGCCGGACTGTCAAACGCTTGTCGGTACGTTCGTTCGACTGGGGAGGCGAGATCCCCGGGTGAGGTGTTGCATAAGGGCTCCAGGGGTTTCGAACGCTCCTGGTGGGGAGGAAGTGAGGTAAGGGGCCGGCGGTTCTCGCGGGTTCCCCGGGCGGTGTTCCGGGGGCGGGCGGTGACCGGCTGGTCCGGCTGGGTCTCACGCCGGTCCGGGACGCACTCCGGGCCGGTCAGCACAAGGGATCGGAGTTCTGCGTGGACATCGTCGTCAAGGGCCGCAAGACCGAGGTGCCCAAGAGGTTCCGCGAGCACGTGGCCGAGAAGCTGGAGAAGGTCCAGAAGTTCGACACCAAGGCGATCAGCCTGGATGTCGAGGTGTCCAAGGAGCACAACCCGCGGCAGGCCGACCGTTCCGACCGGGTGGAGATCACCCTCCGCAGCCGGGGCCCGGTGATCCGGGCCGAGGCGTCCGCCAACGACGCGTGGGCCGCGCTCGACCTCGCCTCGGCGAAGCTGGAGGCGCAGCTGCGCAAGTCCGCCGACCGCCGCCGGGTGCAGAAGGGCGGCACCAACGGGCGCGGCCCGGTGAGCGTCGCCGCGGCCACCGCCGCGCTGGCCGCCCTGCCCGCGACGGAGGCCACCGAGGGCGTCAACGGCACGCCGCGCAAGACCCTGGCGGGCAGCCTGGAGGTCGAGGGGGACGGCCCGCTGGTGGTCCGCGAGAAGACGCACGCGGCCGCGCCGATGTCGCTGGACCAGGCGCTGTACGCGATGGAACTGGTGGGCCACGACTTCTACCTGTTCCAGGAGAAGGACAGCGGCATGCCGAGCGTGGTCTACCGCCGGCACGGCTACCACTACGGCGTGATCCACCTGAAGGAGGACCAGGCCGCGGCGGTCGACTTCGCCGGGGCCGGGGGCGCGATCAACGGCCCCGACGAGGAGTGAGCGGCGGCCGCGTCCGTCGAACGGAGGATGTGGTGACCCCGGTGGCCGTGAACGGCCGCCGGGGTCACCGGCGTTCGGGGAGTCACCCAGCTGGGCGGTTCGGCGTCACAGGGTGATCACAGGCCGTCCGGGGCGTGGAATGATGGGCGCGTCACGGTGACACGCGGAGGGCGGGGGAGAAGCGGATGGGGGAGAGCCTGGGCCCGGAGGACGCCGGCTACCCGCCGCGTCGCGCGGAGCCGATCAGGGTCCTGGTGGTGGACGATCACGCACTGTTCCGCCGGGGCCTGGAGATCGTGCTCGCCGAGGAGGAGGACATCCGGGTCATCGGCGAGGCGGGGGACGGCGCGGAGGCCGTGCTGAAGGCCGCCGACCTGCTGCCCGACATCATCCTGATGGACGTCCGGATGCCCCGGCGCAGCGGCATCGAGGCGTGCACCGCGATCAAGGACGTGGTGCCCAGCGCCAAGATCATCATGCTGACGATCAGCGACGAGGAGGCCGACCTCTACGAGGCGATCAAGGCGGGGGCGACCGGCTACCTGCTGAAGGAGATCTCCACCGACGAGGTGGCCACCGCGATCCGCGCGGTGGCCGACGGCCAGTCGCAGATCAGCCCGTCGATGGCGGCCAAGCTGCTGACCGAGTTCAAGTCGATGATCCAGCGCCGCTCGGACGACCGGGAACTGGTGCCCGCGCCCCGGCTGACCGACCGGGAGCTGGAGGTGCTCAAGCTGGTGGCCACCGGGATGAACAACCGGGAGATCGCCAAGGAGCTGTTCATCAGCGAGAACACCGTGAAGAACCACGTGCGCAACATCCTGGAGAAGCTGCAACTGCACTCCAGGATGGAGGCCGTGGTCTACGCGATGCGTGAAAAGATCCTCGAAATAGGCTGAGCGCCCGCTGAGTGCCCGTCAGCCCAGCAGCTTCTCCAGTTCCGGCCGCAGCGCCTCGTCGTCGAGCCGCTCGACCCGGACGTCCGAGCAGCCCACCCAGTCGGCGGCCTCGCGCAGCGCCTCGGCGAGGGCCGGCACCGACCGCGGGCCGTCCAGCGAGACCTGGCGGGCCACCAGGGTGGCGCCCTCGCGGGCCGGGTCGACCCGGCCGGCCAGCCGGCCGCCGGCCAGCAGCGGCATCGCGAAGTAGCCGTGCACCCGCTTGTGCTTGGGGGTGTACGCCTCCAGGCGGTGGCTCATGCCGAAGATCCGTTCGGTGCGGGGGCGGTCCCAGATCAGCGAGTCGAACGGGGACAGCAGGGTGGTGCGGTGCCGGCCGCGGGGCTCGGTCTCCAGGGCCGCCGGGTCGGCCCAGGCGGGGGCGGACCAGCCCTCCACCGCGACCGGGACCAGGCCGGAGGCGGGCAGTGCCGCGTCCACCTGGGCGCCCTTGAGGCGGTGGTAGTCCATCAGGTCGGCCCGGGTGGCCACTCCGAGGGCCGTGCCGGCCTGCGCCACCAGGCGCTCCAGGCACTCGGCGTCGGACAGCTCCTGCTCGAACAAATCGCCGGGGACGGCCCGTTCGGCGAGGTCGTAGACGCGCTTCCAGCCGCGCCGCTCGGTGACCACCACGTCGCCGAAGGCCAGCGCGCGTTCCACCGCGATCTTGGTGTCGGACCAGTCCCACCACTCGGCGGTCTTCTTCGCCCCGCCCAGGTGGGTGGAGGTCAGTGGGCCCTCGGCCCGCAGCTGGTCGATGACCTGCGCGTACACCTCCTCCGACACCTGGTGGCCCCAGACCCGGCCCTTGACCCGGTTGGCGCGGCGGCGGAACGCGAACAGCGGCCACTCCTCGATCGGCAGGATGCAGGCGGCGTGCGACCAGTACTCGAAGGCCGTGCCGTGCCCCCAGTACGCCTGCTCCACCGGCTTGCGGCCGACCGCGCCGAGCCGGGCGTACGGCACCAGTTCGTGCGAGCGGGCCAGCACCGAGATGGTGTCCAGCTGGACGGCGCCGAGCAGGCGCAGCACGCCGCGGGCGCCCGCGCGGCGGTCGGGGGAGCCGAGCATGCCCTGGGCGCGCAGCGCGAGCCGGCGGGCGTGGTCGGCGGAGATCCGGACGGTCGGGGCAGGGGTCGCGGCCATGGGGCGAGGCTAGAGCAGGGCACTGACAGCCCGGCCACGCCCGAGCGCTTTGACCGTTTGTACCCTGCTTCGGCCGATGTGCCCCCAGGGGTGACACAGGAATAGCGTGCTGACGGACCTCCCGGGGGCTCGGCCTCCTCGCATACGATGGCCCGTACGGTGGGGTGGACTCCCCTCCGTCACCAATCCAGAGCCGATCCAGGCAAGGAGCCCGCTCACGTGTCCGTCTTCGACAAGATCCTGCGCGCAGGCGAGGGCAAGATCCTCCGCAAGCTGCAGCGGATTGCCGCCCAGGTCAACTCGATCGAAGAGGACTTCGTCAACCTCACCGACGACGAGCTGCGCGCACTGACCGACGAGTACAAGGCCCGGCTCGCCGACGGGGAGACCTTGGACGACCTCCTCCCCGAGGCCTTCGCGACCGTCCGGGAGGCCGCGAAGCGCGTCCTGGGCCAGCGCCATTACGACGTGCAGATCATGGGCGGCGCCGCGCTGCACCACGGCCACGTCGCCGAGATGCGCACCGGCGAGGGCAAGACCCTGGTCGGCACCCTGCCGGCGTACCTGAACGCGCTGACCGGCAAGGGCGTCCACCTGATCACCGTCAACGACTACCTCGCCGAGCGCGACTCGGAGTGGATGGGCCGGGTGCACCGCTTCCTGGGCCTCGAAGTCGGCGTGATCCTGGCGAACATGTCGCCGGCCGAGCGCAAGAAGCAGTACGGGATGGACATCACGTACGGCACCAACAACGAGTTCGGCTTCGACTACCTGCGCGACAACATGGCGTGGTCGCAGGACGAACTGGTGCAGCGCGGCCACAACTTCGCGATCGTCGACGAGGTCGACTCGATCCTGATCGACGAGGCCCGTACCCCGCTGATCATCTCCGGCCCGGCCGACCAGGCGACCAAGTGGTACGCCGACTTCGCCAAGCTGGTCCAGCGCCTCAAGATCGAGCGCGACTACGAGGTCGACGAGAAGAAGCGCACCGTCGGCATCCTCGAGGAGGGCGTCACCCGGGTCGAGGACTACCTGGGCATCGACAACCTCTACGAGTCCGTGAACACCCCGCTGGTCGGCTTCCTGAACAACGCCATCAAGGCGAAGGAGCTCTACAAGGCGGACAAGGACTACGTCGTGATCAACGGCGAGGTCATGATCGTCGACGAGCACACCGGCCGTATCCTGGCGGGCCGCCGCTACAACGAGGGCATGCACCAGGCGATCGAGGCCAAGGAAGGCGTCGAGGTCCAGAACGAGAACCAGACGCTGGCCACCATCACCCTGCAGAACTTCTTCCGCCTGTACGGGAAGCTGTCCGGCATGACCGGCACCGGCACCACCGAGGCGGCCGAGTTCCACCAGATCTACAAGCTGGGCGTCGTCCCGATCCCGACCAACAAGACGCCGAAGCGGATCGACCAGCCGGACCTCATCTACAAGTCCGAGCCGGCCAAGTTCGCCGCCGTGGTCGAGGACATCGCCGAGCGCCACGAGAAGGGCCAGCCGGTGCTGGTCGGCACCGTGTCGGTCGAGAAGTCCGAGTACCTGTCGCAGGAGCTGCGCAAGCGCGGCATCCCGCACGAGGTGCTGAACGCCAAGCACCACGAGCGCGAGGCGCAGATCGTCGCCCAGGCCGGCCGCAAGGGCGCCGTCACCGTCGCCACCAACATGGCCGGCCGCGGCACCGACATCATGCTCGGCGGCAACCCCGAGCACCTGGCCGCCGCCGATCTCGCCCAGCGCGGCGTCACTCCGGAGGACACCCCGGAGGAGTACGAGAGCGCGCTGCCGGCCGCGATGGAGAAGGCCAAGGTCGCGGTCAAGGCCGAGCAGGAGGAGGTGCAGGAGATCGGTGGCCTGTACGTCCTGGGCACCGAGCGCCACGAGTCCCGCCGGATCGACAACCAGCTGCGCGGCCGCTCCGGCCGTCAGGGCGACCCGGGCGAGTCCCGGTTCTACCTGTCGCTGGGCGACGACCTGATGCGCCTGTTCAAGGCCGGCATGGTCGAGCGCGTGCTCTCCATGGCGAACGTCCCCGAGGACGTGCCGATCGAGTCGAAGATGGTCACCCGCGCCATCGCCTCCGCGCAGACCCAGGTCGAGCAGCAGAACTTCGAGATCCGCAAGAACGTCCTCAAGTACGACGAGGTCCTCAACCGCCAGCGCGAGGTCATCTACGGCGAGCGCCGCCGCGTCCTGGAGGGCGAGGACCTGCAGGAGCAGGTCGGCCACTTCATGGACGACACCGTCGCCGCGTACGTCAACGCCGCCACCGGCGAGGGCTTCGAGGACGACTGGGACCTCGACAAGCTGTGGACGGCGCTCAAGCAGCTCTACCCGATCCAGCTCGACCTCGACGAGCTGGAGGAGGATGCCGCGGAGAACGGCGGCGTCACCACCGAGTACCTCACCAAGGTCATCCAGGAGGACGTGCAGGCCGCCTACGGCCGGCGCGAGGACCAGCTCGGCGACCAGATCATGCGTGAGCTGGAGCGCCGCGTCGTCCTCTCGGTGCTGGACCGCCGCTGGCGCGAGCACCTCTACGAGATGGACTACCTCCAGGAGGGCATCGCGCTGCGCGCCTACGCCCAGCGCGACCCGCTGGTCGAGTACCAGCGCGAGGGCTTCGACCTGTTCTCCGCGATGATGGAGGGCATCAAGGAGGAGTCCGTCGGCTACCTGTTCAACCTGGAGGTCCAGGTCGAGCAGCAGGTCGAGGAGGTCCCGGTGCCGGACGACGAGCAGGTGCTGCTGGAGAAGCTGGAGAAGGACGCCATCCCGGCGGCCCGCCCGGAGATCCGCGCCAAGGGCCTGGAGGCCCCCGAGCGCAAGAAGCTGCACTACACCGCCCCGTCCGACGAGGTCGGCGGCGGCGTGGTCGAGGGCGACTTCGACGAGGAGGGTCTCGTTCCCGACGGGGACGGCCTGACCCGCGCCGAGCGCCGCAAGGCCGCCAAGGCCGCGAAGGGCCGGCGCCGCAAGGGCTGACCCGCAGCGTCGATGTGACGGGGCGCCACCTCCTTCCCGGGGGTGGCGCCCCGCCGCTTTCCGGGGCCGTCGCCCGCTGCCGGTGGTCAGCGGGCCTCGACGGCGGCGCACTGCCACTGGCCGGTGCGGGTGTGCTGCTCCAGCCGGAACGCCAGCATGTGGTGCCGGGGCCCGAGTTCGACCCGGACGCAGGCCTCCACCGTGCCCGGCGAGGGCGCCGAGTCGTGCACGTGGCCCAGCCGCGGCTGCCAGGACCGGCCGCGCGGGCGCAGCGGCCCGCCGCGGGTGAGCGCCGCGAGCTGGTGGAACCCCGGCAGCGTGGTGTGCCGCTGCAACTGGTGCACCGGGCGGGCCCCGCACAGCACCTCCACCAGGCGGCGGGCGAAACGGGCCGCCAGCTCGCTGTGCCCCGTCCGGGTCGGCGCCGGGCTGCGCGGCCGGGCCGGGCGACCGCCGCTTCCGCAGGCCGCCCGCGGGCTGCGGACGGCCCGGTCGGCCGCGCCGACCGGATGCGGGTGCCGGACCGGGCGGCGGGCGGAGTGCACCGGGTGGACCAGCGGGCGGATGCGGGGGCCCGGCGTCCGGGTGAGCTGCTCGGTCATCGCGCCTTCTCGGGTCGGTGGGGGAGGTTGTGTCGGACCTTGGTACCGGGCGTACGGCGGCGGGCCCAAGCCGTGTTCCGCGCGGGCGAAGCGCCCGGGAAGTCCACCCGTGCGGGTGGGGCCCGGGGCGGCGGACGGGATGCGGTGGGCGCGGTCGGGCGCGGAGTTGACGCACGGTCGGCCGTCGGGTGGTGGCCGGGCGGCACCAAGGGGGACACCGTCCGTCCCCTGACCGGCCCAGCGCGGACCGGCGGCCCGCGGGCTGCGTATTCTTGACCCGTCGCACTGTGACCGAGAAGGGTGCCCCCATGCGCGTGTACGTGCCCACCACGTTGAACGACCTGGCGGTGGCGCACCCCGAGGGCGTCCTGGAGCAGAGCGTGGCGTACGCCGTGACTCCGGCGCTGCGCGAGTGGTACGTCAGCGACGACCTGGAGGAGCTGGAGTACGCGGCGCTCAACCGGGCGGCGCTGTCCTCGGTCCGGCTGCTGGCCGCCGACCCGAAGGCGCCGCGCCGGCGCGTGGTGGTGGCCGTCGAGGTCGCCGACTCCGCGGTGACGCCGTTCCCCGGCGACGAGTACCAGGACCAGGCCTCGCTGGGCCGCGTGGTGCTGGGCGGCCCGATCCGGTTGGTGAAGGCCGCCGCCGTGCACGCCGACGACCTGGACCCGGACGTGCAGGCCGACGTGGCCGCCGCCGCCGACGCGGTGACCGCCGCCGACCAGGGCGACCAGGACGCGCAGTTCACCGTGGACGGCGCGGAGGACCACGAGCTGCTCTGGTTCGCCACCCAGGAGATCCCCGGCCTGATCGGCTGACCTGCGAGACCCCGCCGGAGGACCCCGCCGCGGCGGGGTCCTCCGCGTTTTCGGGGGCCATCGGGGGCCATGACATCCGTCATGCCGGGTCGGTGAGCGCGGGCCCTGCCGGGGGGCCGGGCGGACCGGCAAGGTGGTGTGCATCGCCGGCGAAGGGCCGGGGGGCGGGCACACGGGGGACGTCATGAGCAGCATCACGGTCGGCGCGGCGGTTGTGGCGGTCGAGCAGGTCGAGCAGGTCGAGCAGGTCGAGCGGGTCGAGCAGGTCGAGCGGGTCGAGCAGGCCGAGCGGGTCGAGCAGGCCGGGGACGCCGGGAACGCCGGGGTGCCGAGCGTCGCGGGGATGCGGCTGCCGGTGTGGTTCTTCGGCTTCGAGGGTGTGCTGGCGGGGGCGTTCGACCTGCTGCGGGCGTTCCCGTCGGCCTGGCCGGCACTGGTGGCGCTGGGGGCGCTGAACCTCGCCGTGTCACTGACCGTGCTGCGCCGGCGGCTGAAGCTGGCGAAGCTGCTGTGGCGCGGCAAGGGCACGCGCAAGGTGGCGTTCGCACTGGTGGGGCTGCGGTTGGGCAGCCACCTGCTGCTCGGGGCGCTGGGGGCGACGGTGTCCTCGACGGCCGGGCACGTGCTGTTCGCGCTGGTGATGGCGGGGGTGACGGTGGCGCTGCTGGCCTGGGTGCAGCGCACCGCGCTGGCGGCGCTGGTGGCGGCGGGGAAGGCGTCGGCCTGAGCGTCGGCCCGTACCCTTGGCGGGTGCGTACACACATAGTCTGGGACTGGAACGGAACCCTGCTGTCGGACATGCCGGCGGTGCTGGGGGCCAGCAATGCGGCGTTCGCGCTGCTCGGGATCGGGCCGATGACGCTCGACGAATACCGGGCGCAGTACGAGATCCCGATTCCGAACTTCTACCAGCGGCTGCTGGGGCGGATGCCGAGCCGGGCCGAGTGGCTGGAGTTGGACGACGCGTTCCACCTGAAGTACACGGAGCTGTTCCCGAGCTGCGGGTTGACGCCGGGCGTGGAGGAGCTGCTGACGGGGTGGGCGGCGGGTGGGCGCAGCCAGTCGGTGCTGTCGATGTACGAGCACGAGAAGCTGGTACCGGCGGTGGACGCGTTCGGCCTCACCCGGCACTTCGTGCGGGTGGACGGGCGGCGCGGGGACTCCGGCGGGCGGAAGGCGGAGGAGTTGGCCGGGCACCTGGCGGCGCTCGGCGGGGAGATCGACCGGCGGCGCACCGTGCTGATCGGGGACGCGGCGGACGACGCGCAGGCGGCGTTGGCGCACGGTCTCAAGGCGGTGCTGTGGACGGGCGGGTCGCACACCCGGGAGAAGCTGGTGCACGTCGGCGTCCCGGTGGTGGACTCGCTGGCGGAGGCCGTCGCCGTCGCCGAGGAACTCGCCGGCTAGGCGTGTCACAGCACGTCAATGGGGGTACGCGCGTTCACCCTGGAAGGGGAAGCGCACGCACCACCGTACGGAGCAGTTGAGCAGCATGCCGATCGACGCGGTCACCACCGTCCCCACGCCCGTCAACGAGCCGCCGCAGGCGTATGCCCCGGGCAGTCCGGAGCGGGCCCGGCTGCTGCGGGCGGTGGACGGGCTGGCGGGGCAGCACACCGCGCTGGCGATGACCGTCGGGGGCGAGCAGCGGCTCGGCGGCGGGGAGCGGATCGAGGTGGTGCAGCCGCACCACCACGCGGCGAAGCTCGGCGTGCTGGGCAACGCGACCGCCGCCGACGTGCGGGACGCGGTGGACGCGGCGCTGACGGCGGCGCCGGAGTGGCGGGGGCTGTCGTTCGACGACCGGGCGGCGGTGTTCCTGCGCGCTGCGGACCTGCTGGCCGGGCCGTGGCGGGCGACGATCGTCGCCGCCACCGTGCTCGGGCAGTCGAAGAGCGTGCAGCAGGCCGAGTTCGACGTGTGCGAGCTGGTCGACCTGTGGCGGTTCAACGTGCACTTCGCCCGGCAGATCCTGGCCGAGCAGCCGATCTCCGGGCCGGGGGTGTGGAACCGCGCCGACCACCGCCCGCTGGAGGGCTTCGTCTGCGCGATCACCCCGTTCAACTCCACCGCGATCGCCGGCAACCTGCCGACCGCGCCCGCGCTGATGGCCAACACGGTGGTGTGGAAGCCCGCGCCGGCGCAGATGCTGTCCGCGCACTTCCTGATGCGGTTGCTGGAGGAGGCCGGTCTGCCGCCGGGCGTGGTCAACCTGGTCACCGGCGACGGGCAGGCGGTGACCGAGGTGGCGCTGCGCGATCCGGCGCTGGCCGGGCTGCACTTCACCGGCTCCACCGCGACCTTCCAGCACCTGTGGCAGGAGATCGGCCGCGGCATCGGCCGCTACCGCAGCCATCCGCGGATCGTCGGCGAGACCGGCGGCAAGGACTTCCTGATCGCGCACCCGTCCGCGGACCCGGCGGTGCTGCGGACCGCGATGCTGCGCGGCGCGTTCGAGTACCAGGGCCAGCAGTGCTCGGCGCTGTCCCGGGCGTACCTGCCGCGCAGCCTGTGGCGGCGGATCAAGGAGGACTTCCTCGGCGAGGTCGACGCGCTGACCGTCGGCGACGTCACCGACCTGAGCAACTTCATGGGCGCGCTGATCGACGCCCGCGCCTTCGCGCGCAACCGGGACGCGATCGGGCGCGCCCTGGCCGACCCGCAGGTCGTGCTGCTGGCCGGCGGCCAGTACGACGACGCGATCGGGTGGTTCGTCCGGCCGACCGTGCTGCTCGGCGGCGACCGGCGCGGGGAGATCTTCTCCACCGAGTACCTCGGGCCGATCCTGGCCGTCCAGGTGTACGAGGACAGCCGCTGGGAGGACGCGCTGAACCGGGTCGACGAGGCCGCTCCGTACGGGCTGACCGGCTCGGTGATCGCGCAGGACCGGCGGGCGATCGCCCGGGCCGTGGAGCGGCTGCGGTTCGCCGCGGGAAATCTGTACGTCAACGACAAGCCGACCGGCGCGGTGGTCGGCCAGCAGCCGTTCGGCGGCGGCCGGGCGTCCGGCACCAACGACAAGGCGGGCGCGGCGCAGAACCTGCAGCGCTGGACGTCCACCCGGTCGATCAAGGAGACGTTCACTCCTCCGACGGACTACGTCCACCCCCACATGGAGTGGTCACCCGAGTGACGTACAAGCCGTTCGAACAGCATTGGACAAGGTGTCCAGGAAGGAACGATCTTCCTGCAGGATTGCGCCTTCATGTCCCCTGACACCCCGGTTTCGCCACGTTAGGCTGGCTGGCGTCGCCGGTTTCGGTCACGCAGGCCAAACGACTTGTCGTACCCGGGCGGAACGCGACTCATGCGTGCCATGAGCGCTTTTCCACCCGGTGCGTGCGGGAGGATTGCGGACGGGGCCCGGCGGTGCACCCACCAGTCATCACCGAGTCACGCAACGGCGCGCGACAGGAGCCAAACAGCCATGCAGACCAAGCTGGACGCAGCCAAGGCCGACCTGCTCAAGAAGGCAGCAGCAGCCGCTGAGAACAGCCAGGTGGGGGGAGCGGCGCCCGGGGAAGGGCTGAGCAACGGCGCTCTGGCCGCCTACCTGCACCACTACTACCTCCACACGGCACCCGAGGACCTGATCAGCCGGGACCCGGTGGACGTCTACGGTGCCGCGGCCTCCCACTACCGGCTGGGCCTCAAGCGGCCCCAAGGCACCGCCGAGGTCCGGGTCTCCACCCCGACCGTGGAGGAGAACGGCTGGTCCTGCGGGCACACCGTGGTGGAGATCGTCACCGACGACATGCCGTTCCTGGTCGACTCGGTCACCAACGAGCTGACCCGCCTGAACCGCGCCATCCACCTGGTCGTGCACCCGCAGCTGGCGGTGCGCCGCGACATCACCGGCAAGCTGCTGGAGATCCTCGACGTCGACGCCTGCAACCGCGCCCAGGCCGCCGGCGCCGAGTGGCCCGCCGACGCCGTGGTCGAGTCCTGGATGCACATCGAGATCGACCGCGAGACGGCCCGCGAGGACCTGCGCGACATCGAGGCCGGTCTGCGCCGCGTGCTGGGCGACGTCCGCGAGGTCGTCGAGGACTGGTCGAAGATGCGCGACTCCGCGCTCCGACTGGCCGACGAGCTCGCCGAGCAGCCCCCCGCGCACCTGGCCGAGCAGGAGGTCGGCGAGGCCTGGGAGCTGATGCGCTGGCTGGCCGACGAGCACTTCACCTTCCTCGGCTACCGCGAGTACGACCTGGTCGAGCACGAGGGCGAGGAGGTGCTCAAGACGGTCGCCGGCACCGGCCTGGGCATCCTGCGCTCCGACCCGCTCAGCCACGACTCCGACCACCACCCGGTCTCCGAGGCGTTCGGCCGGCTCTCCGCCCCCGTCCGCCTCAAGGCGCACGAGAAGAAGCTGCTGGTCCTCACCAAGGCCAACAGCCGCGCCACCGTGCACCGCCCCGCGTACCTCGACTACGTCGGCGTGAAGAAGTTCAACGCCGCCGGCGAGCCGATCGGCGAGCGCCGCTTCCTCGGCCTGTTCTCCTCCGCCGCCTACACCGAGTCGGTCACCCGGATCCCCGTGGTGCGCCGCAAGGTGCAGGAGGTCATGGAGGGCGCCGGCTTCTCCGGCGACAGCCACGACGGCCGCGACCTGCTCCAGATCATGGAGACCTTCCCGCGCGACGAGATGTTCCAGACCGCGGCCGCCGAGCTGCAGTCCGTCGCCACCAGCGTGCTGTACCTCCAGGAGCGCCGCCGGCTGCGGCTGTTCCTCCGCCAGGACGAGTACGGCCGCTACTTCTCCGCGTACGTCTACCTGCCGCGCGACCGCTACACCACCCGCATCCGGCTCGCCCTGATGAGCATCCTCAAGGAGGAGCTGGACGGCGACACCATCGACTACACGGTGTACGCCACCGAGTCGGTGCTGACCCGCCTGCACTTCGTGGTCCGGGTAGCCCCCGGCACCGAGCTGCCGCAGCTGTCCGACGCCGACATCGAGCGGATCGAGAACCGGCTCGCCGAGGCCGCCCGGTTCTGGATGGACGGCTTCAACGACCAGCTGCAGACCGAGTTCGGCGAGGAGAAGGCCGCCGAGCTGGGCCACAAGTACGCCACCGCGTTCCCCGACGGCTACCGCGCCGACTTCCCGCCGCGCACCGCCGTCGCCGACCTCAAGCAGATCGAATCGCTGGCCGGCGAGGGCGACTTCCGCCTGAACCTGTACCAGCCGGTCGGCGCGGGCGACGACGAGCGCCGCTTCAAGATCTACCGGGTGGGCGGCCCGATCTCGCTCACCGAGGTCCTGCCGGTCCTGCAGCGCCTGGGCGTCGAGGTGCTCGACGAGCACCCGTACGCGCTGCGCCGCACCGACGGCACCACCGCGTGGGTGGTCGACTTCGGCCTGAAGCTCCGCGAGGGCACCGACCTCACCGAGGAGGACCGCGAGCGCTTCCAGGACACCTTCGCGGCGACCTGGCGCGGCCAGGCCGAGAACGACGGCTTCAACGAGCTGGTCCTCACCGCCAAGCTGACCTGGCGTCAGGCCGTCGTGCTGCGCGCCTACGCCAAGTACCTGCGCCAGGCGGGCTCCACGTTCTCCCAGGACTACATGGAGGACGCGCTCAACAACAACACCCACACCACCCGGCTGCTGGTCAACCTGTTCGAGGCCCGGCTCTCGCCGAGCCACCGCTCCGGCGGCGACGAGCTGACCGACGCCATCCTGGAGGAGCTGGACGGCGCCCTCGACGAGGTCGTGTCGCTGGACGAGGACCGCATCCTGCGTTCCTTCCTGCACCTGATCAAGGCCACCCTGCGGACCAACTTCTTCCAGCACGACGACGAGGGCAACCGGCACTCGTACGTGTCGATGAAGTTCGACCCCAAGGCCATCCCGGACCTGCCCGCGCCGCGCCCCGCCTTCGAGATCTGGGTGTACTCGCCCCGGGTCGAGGGCGTCCACCTGCGCTTCGGCAAGGTCGCCCGCGGCGGTCTGCGCTGGTCCGACCGGCGCGAGGACTTCCGCACCGAGATCCTCGGCCTGGTCAAGGCCCAGATGGTCAAGAACACCGTCATCGTGCCGGTCGGCGCCAAGGGCGGCTTCGTCGCCAAGCAGCTGCCGGACCCGGCCGTCGACCGTGACGCGTGGCTCGCCGAGGGCGTCGCCTCGTACAAGACCTTCATCTCGGCGCTGCTCGACATCACCGACAACCTGGTCGCCGGCGAGGTCGTGCACCCCGTCGACGTGGTCCGCCACGACGAGGACGACACCTACCTGGTGGTCGCCGCCGACAAGGGCACCGCGACGTTCTCCGACATCGCCAACGGCGTCGCCGAGTCGTACGGCTTCTGGCTGGGCGACGCGTTCGCGTCCGGCGGCTCGGCCGGCTACGACCACAAGGGCATGGGCATCACCGCCCGCGGCGCCTGGGAGTCCGTCAAGCGGAACTTCCGCGAGCTCGGCGTCGACACCCAGTCCGAGGACTTCACCGTCATCGGCATCGGCGACATGTCCGGCGACGTGTTCGGCAACGGCATGCTGCTGTCCGAGCACATCCGCCTGGTCGCCGCGTTCGACCACCGGCACATCTTCCTCGACCCGAACCCGGACGCGGCCGCCTCGCACGCCGAGCGCCGCCGCCTGTTCGACCTGCCGCGCAGCTCCTGGGACGACTACGACAAGTCGCTGATCTCGGCCGGCGGCGGCGTCTTCCCGCGCTCCGCCAAGTCGATCGCGCTGTCGCCGCAGGTCCGCGAGCGGCTCGGCATCGAGGCCGCGAAGCTCACCCCCGCGGAGCTGATGAAGGCCGTCCTGCAGGCCCCCGTGGACCTGTTCTGGAACGGCGGCATCGGCACCTACGTCAAGGCCTCCACCGAGACCAACGCGGAGGTCGGCGACAAGGCCAACGACTCGATCCGGGTCAACGGCAGCGCCATCCGCGCCCGGGTGGTCGGCGAGGGCGGCAACCTCGGCTGCACCCAGCTCGGCCGGATCGAGTACGCCTCGCAGGGCGGCCCGCAGTCCAGCGGAGGCTGGATCAACACCGACGCCATCGACAACTCGGCCGGCGTCGACACCTCGGACCACGAGGTGAACATCAAGATCCTGCTCAACCAGGTCGTCGCCGACGGCGACATGACGGTCAAGCAGCGCAACACCCTGCTCGCCGAGATGACCGACGAGGTCGGCCACCTGGTGCTGCGCAACAACTACGCGCAGAACGTGGTGCTCGCCAACGCCGTCGAGCAAGCGGTCAGCATGGTCAACGTGCACGCCCGCATGATCAACCGGCTGGAGTCCAACGGCCAGCTCGACCGGGCGCTGGAGTACCTGCCCGCGGACAAGCAGATCCGTGAGCGCCAGCAGGCCGGCCGCGGGCTGTCCCAGCCCGAGCTGTCCGTGCTGCTCGCCTACACCAAGATCACCCTGGCCGACGAGCTGCTCGCCACCGACCTGCCCGACGACCCGTACTTCCGGGACGTGCTGCACGCGTACTTCCCGAGCGCGCTGCGCGCCCGGTTCGCCGAGCAGATCGACAACCACCCGCTGCGCCGCGAGATCATCACCACGCTGATCGTCAACGACACGATCAACCGCGGTGGCTGCACCTTCGCGTTCCGGCTCCGCGAGGAGACCGGCGCGACGATGGAGGAGATCGCCCGGACCCACGCCGCCGCCCGCGCGGTGTTCGGCCTGGAGCAGCTCTGGGACCAGGTCGAAGGCCTCGACAACCAGGTCGGCGCCAAGATCCAGACCACCATGCGGCTGCACGCCCGCCGCCTGGTCGAGCGCGCCACCCGCTGGATGCTGGGCAACCGCCGCCAGCCGCTCGACATCGCCGGCACCATCGCGTTCTTCCACGACCGGGTCAACCAGGTCTGGGACTCGCTGCCCAAGCCGCTGCGCGGCGAGGACCTCGCCTGGTACGAGTCGGTGCACCAGAAGCTGTCCTCGGCCGGCGTCCCCGACGAGCTGGCCGGCCGGATGGCCGGGCTGTCCTCCGCGTTCCCGACGCTGGACATCGTCGGTGTCGCGGACCGCTCGGACGCCGACGTGATGGACGTCGCCGAGCTGTACTACGACCTCGGCGACCGCCTGGAGATCAGCCACCTGCTCGACCGGATCATCGAACTGCCGCGCACCGACCGGTGGTCCTCGATGGCCCGCGCCGCGATCCGCGAGGACCTGTACGCCGCGCACGCCGCCCTCACGGCGGACGTGCTGGCCGCCCTCCCCGCCGGGGCCAGCCCCGAGGAGCGCTACACCGAGTGGGCCGAGCTCAACAGCAACCTGCTCGGTCGGGCCCGCACCACCCTCGACGACATAAGGGGTTCGGACAACTACGAGCTGTCCAGCCTCTCGGTCGCCATGCGGGTCATCCGCACCCTGCTGCGCGCCGGTCGCTGACCACAGCCCCGAAGGGGCCCCGGGCACTGTGCCCGGGGCCCCTTCGGGCTTCTCCTGGGTTTCCGGGGTTTCCGGGGTTTCCGGCTTCTGCGGGTTCTGTGGGTTCGTGGGCCTGTTCGGCTTCTGCGGCACAATGGCCGGCATGACGGAGGCTGTGTTCGACCGACTGGCCGCGCTGCTCGGCGAGCCCGACCGGCAGGCCCCGCAAGGGAGTTGGGACGCCGCCGAGGAGTTCCTCGGGGTCCGCCTGCCGAGCGGCTACAAGACGTTCGTGGACCGCTGGGGCCCCGGCACGCTGGACGGCTTCCTGACCGTCCTCGGGCCGGTCGACGGCACGGCGGACGAGGCCCGGGAGCTGTGGGGGCTCTGGTACGGCTGGCAGCCCGGCCAGCAGCGCAACCACGACTTCGACCCGTTCCCGTACCACCCCGAACCCGGCGGCCTGATCGGCTGGGGCGCCGACCACTTCGGCGGCGCCTGGTTCTTCCTCGCCCAGGGCCCCGACCCCGACCGCTGGCCGATCGCCGTGGTCAGCGACACCGGCCAGTGGTACGCCACCCGCGGCGCCTTCCCCGCGTTCCTGCTGCGCTGCCTGGAACGCGAGGACTACCCGCTCTTCCTCGACCTCAGCTGGCCGCGCCCGCAGCCCCACTACCTGCCCTACCGGGCAGGCTGAGCACCGCCGTCAGACCGCCGTCCGGGTTGCCCGCCAGCCGCAGCTGCCCGCCGTGCGCCTCGGTGACCGCCGCGACGATCGCCAGCCCCAGGCCGTGCCCCCGCCGCGCCCGGCCGCGCCGCGCCGTCCGGCCGCCGCCGCGCAGGAACGGCTCGGTGAGCGTCGCGACCAGCGAACTCTCCAGCACCGGACCGGAGTTGCGCACCGTCAACCGGACCCGGCCGGGGTGCTCCGGGTCCGCGCCGGTGGCGACCTCGACCCGGCCGCCGGTCGGCAGATTGTGGCGGACGGCGTTCTGCAGCAGGTTCACCGCCGCCTGCCGCAGCAGCACCTCGTTGCCGACGGCCGGGGCGGCGGCCAGCTCGTCGGTGACGACCACGCCCAGGTCGGCGGCCTCGGCGGCCACCGCCGCCAGCGCCTCGCGGACCGTCGCGGACAGCTCCAGCGGCGCCGACTCCGGTGTGCCGTGCGAGAGTTCGGCGAGCTGGAGCAGCGCCTCGGTGACCTCGATGCCGCGCCGGTTGGTGTCCAGCAGCCGCCCCACCAGCCGCGGCCAGTCCTGCCCCGCCGGGTCGGCCGCCGCCACCTGCAGCATCGTCCGATCGATCGCCAACGGCGTGCGCAGCTCGTGCGAGGCGTTCGCCGCGAAACGCTGCTGCGCCTCGAACGAGCGCTCCAGCCGGGCCAGCATCTCGTCGAACGCGTCCGCGAGATCGGTGAACTCGTCCCGCGGCCCCGCCAACGCGATCCGATGGCGCAGATCCCCGCCGGACGCCCGCCGCGCCGCCGCCGTCACCTCCTGCAACGGCCGCAGCACCCGCCCGGCCACCAGCCAGCCGCCCGCCATCCCCACCACCGTCAGCAGCACCAGCGCGAACGCCTCCGCCGTGAGCAGCGAACGCAGGATCTCCTGCCGCGACGGGGCGTCCGAGCGGTAGCGCGGATTCGCCGACGTCAACGGATAGTTGGGGACGTACTTCATCCCGACGTACACCACGCCCAGGCAGAGCACGCCGGTGGTCACGGTGAACAGCGTGTAGCTCAACGTCAGCCGCATCCGGGCGGTCAACCGACGCGGGCGGCTCACGCCGCGTCCAGGCGGTAGCCGACACCCGGCACGGTGTGGATCACCCACGGCTCACCGAGACGCTTGCGCAGGCCCGAGATGGTGATCCGCACCGCGTTGGTGAACGGGTCCGCGTGCTCGTCCCAGGCCCGCTCCAACAGGTCCTCCGCGCTCACCACGCCGCCGCGCGCCGCCATCAGCACCTCCAGCACCGCGAACTGCTTGCGCGGCAACGCGACATAGCGGCCGTCGCGGAACACCTCGCGGCGGAACGGATCCAGCCGCAGGCCCGCGAACTCCAGCACCGGAGGCGCGGACTGCTCCGGGCGGCGCGCCAACGACCGCAGTCGGACGATCAGTTCGGGCAGGTCGAAGGGCTTGGTCAGGTAGTCGTCCGCGCCCAGCTCGAAGCCCGCCACCTTCTGGTCCAGCCGGGCCGCCGCCGTCAGCATCAGCACCCGGCAGCCCAGGCCCGCCGCGACGATCCGCCGGCACACCTCGTCCCCCGACATCCCCGGCAGGTCCCGGTCCAGCACCACCACGTCGTACCGGTGCACCTCCAGGCGCTCCCACGCCGCCTCGCCGTCCCCCGCGACGTCGCAGGCGATCGCCGCCAACCGCAACCCCGCCTGCACGGCCTCGGCGAGGTACTCCTCGTCCTCCACCACCAGCACCCGCACGCACAGCTCCGCTCCTCGGCAATCGGACATCCATTGAACCCGACACCGCGTGTCGAAAACGTATCCGGAAACGCAGACGCCCTCGCAACAGCGCTGTCCCTGCAATGGAACCCGGAAGCACGTGTACGGAGCAGGAGGCGGAGATGCGGAAGACGACGCGGTGGGCGGTTGCCGGGGTGGGGGCGGTGGCGGTGTTCGGTGCGGTGGCGGTGGTTGCCGTGGGGGGATCGGAGCGGGCGCGGGCGGCCGACGGGGAGCTGGCCGCCGGTGTCTCGGCCAGCCCGTTCGACACCGACTCGCCCGCTGTCGGCAAGCTCGATCCGGCGCTGCTCGCCGCGCTGCGTACCGCCGCCACCGACGCGAAGGCGCAGGGGATCGAGCTGCGGATCACCTCGGGGTGGCGCAGCCGGGGGTACCAGCAGCGGTTGCTGGACGCCGCGGTGGCGAAGCACGGCAGTCCGGAGCTGGCGCGGCGGTACGTGAACACGCCGGAGAAGTCCGCGCACGTGTCGGGCAAGGCGGTGGACGTCGGGCCGACCGATGCCGACGACTGGTTGAACCGGAAGGGCGCGAAGTACGGGCTGTGCCAGGTGTACGCCAACGAGATGTGGCACTTCGAGCTGCTCACCACGCCGGGCGGCCGCTGCCCGTCGCAGCTCCCGGACGCCGCCGGCTGAGCGGCGTCCGGGCGGCGGCGGTCAGCTCTCGGTGGCGCGGCGGAGGGCGGAGGCGAGCAGCGCGAGGTCGGTGGGGCCGTTGCCGAGTTCGCGGACGGGGCGGGGGGAGGGGGCGGCGCCGTGGTCCTCCAGGCGCTGGGCGACGACGGTCGGTCTGAGCGTCGCGGTGCGGGGGATGCGGCCGCTGACCCGGGCGCCCTGGAAGGCGGTGACGGCGCCGTCGGGGCGGCGCAGGTAGCCGCGGCCGGGGGTGCTGCCGGGCAGCGCGGCGGCGTCGGGGAGGTCGATGAGCAGGTCGGAGTCGCCGGGCTGTTCGGTGCGCAGGGCGATCCGCAGCTGCGCGGCCTCGTCGAGTTCGGTGCCGGTGGTGGCCTCGGGCTCGCCGGTGGTGGCGATCACGTGGACGCCGAGCCGGGCGCCGCGGGTGGCGGCGGCGGCCAGGGCGCGGGCCAGCGGGCGGCCGCCGGGGGAGGCGGGGCCGAGCAGCGCGTCGTAGTCGTCGACGACGACGACCAGGCGGGCGGGGGCGGCGTCGGCGGGCGGGTTGTCGGGAGAGCGGCGGGGTTCGACCACGCGGACGCGGTCGCCGGCCGGGCCGCCGACCAGTGCGGGCGCCTTGTCGAAGAGCCGCCGGGAGTGCCAGTCGGTGAAGCCGAGGCCGTCGAACAGGGCTTCGCGGTGGGAGAGTTCGTCGAGCAGGCGTTCGGCGGCGAGCAGCGCGCCGCGCGGGTCCTCGGCGGCGTTGACGTGGTCGGTGACGTGCGGCAGGTCGGTGCAGCCGGCCAGGCCGCCGTCCTCGGCGCGGTCGCCGTCGATCATCAGCAGGGCGAGCCGGTCGGGGCGTTCGGAGACGGCGAGCGAGGCGGCGAGGCTGCGCAGCAGCTCGGACTTGCCGGAGCCGGGGCCGCCGCCGATCAGCAGGTGGTCGCCGTCCTCGGCGAGGTCGACGGCGCAGGTCTCCTCGCCGGCCGGGCCGCGCGCGGTGCCGAGCAGCGCGGCGGCGGCGCCCGCGCCGGCGGGCAGCGCGTTCCAGTTCTCGGCGAGCCGGGCGGGGGAGAGGGATTCGGAGCGCAGCAGGTCGAGCAGGCGCAGGGCTTCGGGGAGCGGCCCGCGGGCGGTCTCGCCGTCGGTGGCGGCCTCGCGCAGCGGGGCGAGGGTGCGGGCGAGGCGTTCGGCCCAGGCGGGGGAGACCGCGTCGAGGGCGATGTCGGTGAGGCGTTCGCGGGTGCCGCCGACCGGCCGGTCGAGGGTGAGGCGGGTGGCGACCTCGCCGGTGATGAGGCCGAACGCGCCGAGCCCGGTGGGGAGTTCCTCGGGCGTCTCGGCGAGGCAGAGGGCGAACACGCCGGCCGCGGGGCCCTGTCGGAGCAGCAGGCCGAGGGCGCGCCGGGCAGCGTCGGTGCCGGGGTCGCCGTCGACCAGGACGACGGTGGCGGGCGCGGTGGCGGTGGCGGAGGCGAGTTCGCCGAGGCGGGCCTCGGCCTGCTCGGGGCCGAGGCCGTACAGCAGCCGGCAGGCCTGGCCGTGGGCGGGCCGCAGGTGGGGCAGCCACTGGGCCCAGGCCCAGTCCTCGGCGTGGTGCTCGGGGGCGACCACGACCAGGGTGAGGCCGCTGGGCGGGTGCAGGGCGGCGAGTTGGGCGAGCGCGGCGCGGGCCAGGCCGGTGAGGCGGTGGCGCGGGCCGGCCAGGCCGAGGCTGCCGGCGGTCTGCAGGTCGACGGTGGCGGGGACGGCGGGCAGCAGGGTGCCGGGGGCGGTGCCGGGGCCGCCGGGGAGGTCGGCGGTGCCGAGGCGCAGGGTGAGCGCGTCGGGGTGGTCGGGGCCGCGTTCCCACAGCCGGGGGCCGGTGCCGAGGGCGGCGAGCAGCAGGGCGGCCGGGTCGGGGAAGCGTTCGCGCTGGTTGGCGGCCTGCCGCAGGCGGGCGGTGGCGTGCTGGCGGTCGGTGTCGACGGCGGGCGGCTCGGGCCGGGTGCGGCGCAGCCAGCGGCCGCCGAATCCGCCGCCGTGGGTGGCCTCGGGTGCCTCGTCGACCGTGGGCGGCGCGGTGGGGCGGCCGGGCGCGGTGCGGGCGGTGGGACGGGGGGCGAGCCGGAGCCGGCCCTCGCCGTCGGGGGTGGTGGTGCGGGCCGCTATGTCGGCGGGGTGGGCGAGTTGGAGGGTGGACTCGCCGATCCGCAGGAGCGCGCCGGGCGCGAGTTCGGCGCTCTCCTCGCGCAGGTAGCGCTCGTCCAGCAGGGTGCCGTTGGTGGAGCCGAGGTCCTGGACGGTGGCGTGGCCGTCGGCGGTCAGGTGCAGGGCGAGGTGCAGGCGGGAGACGTCCGGGTCGTCGAGCGGCACGTCGGCCTCGGTGGAGCGGCCGATCCGGATCCGTTCGCCGTGCAGGCGGTGGACGCCGCCGGCGTCGGGGCCGCCGACCACGCGCAGTTCGGCGGCGGGCTGCCCGGCGGTGTCCTCGGTGTCCGGGTCGGGTTCGCCGAGGGCGAGGACGGCGCCGTCGACCAACGGCGGGTGGCCGAACGGCATTTGCTCGTCCAGGCGTTCCTCGCCCGCGTACAGGTGGACGTGGGTGGCGGAGCGCGGGCCGCGGACGCCGACCGCGCCGGCCAGGGCGGTGGCGACGGCGCCGAGCGCGGTGCCGGCCGGGGCCGTGACCAGGACGTCGGCAGAGCTCCCGGGGCCGGTCGGGCCGCTGCGCGGTCGAAGGACGGTGAGCCGGATCTGCATCACGCCCGGGGTCCCTTCTGCACACGTGTGGTGCCAGCCATCCTGCCACTCGGGACGGACAGTCCGCGCACGGTACCGGATTTGACGATCTTGCGATCATCGCCATGGTGAATCCGACGCCGGGTCAGGTCAAGGACACCGGGACTCCCCAGGTGGCCGACAGTGCGCGACCGGCCCCGGCAACACCTCGGAAACCCGCGCGGGCACCGTTAGAGTTGCCGAAAATACGGGAGCCCTCGCACGCGGGCGGTTCCCCAAGGCCCCGGCGCCGTTCACGGGAACGGGGGAGTGCCGGAACGCGGCCCCGGCAGCGGGCGCCAGGTGACCGAACGGAGTGCACAGGTGCGGCCTGTCGGCAGCAAGTACTTGCTCGAGGAGAGCCTCGGACGCGGAGCGACCGGCACGGTCTGGCGCGGCCGGGTGCGCGAGGACGTCGTCGTCCCGGGCCTGGAGCCCGGCCAGGCGGTCGCGGTGAAGGTGCTGCGCGAGGAACTCGCCGCCGACCCGGACGTCGTGATGCGCTTCCTGCGCGAGCGCTCCGTCCTGCTGCGGCTCACCCACTCCAACATCGTGCGCACCCGGGACCTGGTGGTCGAGGGCGAGCTGCTCGCCCTGGTGATGGACCTGATCGACGGCCCCGACCTGTTCCGCTACCTGCGCGAGTCCGGCCCGCTGTCGCCGATCGCCGGCGCGCTGCTGATGGCGCAGATCGCCGACGCGCTGGCCGCCAGCCACGCCGACGGCGTGGTCCACCGGGACCTGAAACCCGCCAACGTGCTGCTGGCCACCCTGGCCGTCGACGGCGGCGAGCAGATGTACCCGATGCTCACCGACTTCGGCATCGCCCGCCTCGCCGACTCCCCGGGCATCACCCGCACCCACGAGTTCGTCGGCACCCCCGTGTACGTCGCCCCGGAGTCCGCCGACGGCCGCCCGCAGACCGCCGCGGTGGACGTCTACGGCGCCGGCATCATGCTGTACGAGCTGGTCACCGGCCGCCCGCCGTTCCAGGGCGACAACCCGCTGGCCGTCCTCCAGGCCCACCTCGCGCAGGAGCCGCAGCGCCCCCGCGCCATGCCCGAGCCGCTGTGGACGGTGGTCGAGCGCTGCCTGCGCAAGGACCCGGCCGAGCGGCCCACCGCCGTCTCGCTGGCCGAGGCGCTGCGGGTGGTGGCGGCCGGCATCGGCGTGCACTCCTCCCCGGCCGCCGTGGACGCCGCGCTCGCGGTCGGCGCGCTGCTGCTGCCCGACCCGGCGCTCGCCCCGCCGCCCGCGCCCGCGCCCGCGCCCGCCAACGGCAACGGGTACGACCCGGCGGCCGCCACCCAGGTCATGACCCACCAGGCCGTCCCCGGCGCCGAGGACCGCACCCAGCTGATGAGCCCCCCGCCGGGCCCGCCCGGTTCGCCCGCCGACCGGACCAGGGTGATGCCGTCCATGCCGTCCATGCCGGCCGCGGCCCCCGAGCCGCCGCAGCCGGATGGCCCGCACCCGTGGCAGACCCAGATGCAGGCCGCCCGGGACCGCAACGAGCAGACCCGGATCGGCTACTTCGAGCCGGAGGACCTCGCCGCACCGCAGGTCGCGCCGCACCCCTACCAGGCCGGCCAGTACCCGCCGCCCGGGCAGCGCCCGCCGGTCGCCCCGCCGCCGTACCAGGCCCCGCACCCGCAGCAGCAGCCGCCGCAGCCCCCGGGCGGCGGCCGGTACGCCCAGCCGCAGGGCCCCTACCAGCCGCAGGCCGGCCGGCACCCCCAGCAGGGCGGGCAGCCCCCGCAGGGCGGGCACCCCCAGCAGGGCCGCGGCGGCCGTCCGCCGGTCGCGCCGCCGCCGTACCAGGCCCAGCAGGCCGGCCCGCCGCCCGGTTACGACGGCCGCCCGCAGGGCTACGGCGCGCCGCAGCGCCGGGCCGAGCCGGCCCCGCCGCGCCGCCAGGAGCCGCCGTACCGGGAGCCGGAGCCGTCCCGCGAGCGGGAGCGCGAGCCGCGCCGCCGCAGCCGCAACCGGATGTGGATCCCGGGCCTGGGCTGCGCCAAGGGCTGCCTGGTGGTGCTGGTGGTGCTGGCGCTCGGCTGCCTGGCGCTGTGGAACTTCACGCCGCTGCCGCACTACTGGGACAACGTGGTGGGCTGGTTCGATTCGGCGAAGGGCTGGATCGGCGGCCTCACCGGTTCGAATTGACGCTTTGTCGACAATCCCGCGAAATTCCACCGGATCGGAACCGCTCGGGGGGCCCTCCACGGCCCCCCGGGGCCCCGCGGGCGCGTAGGTTGTTCGTCGAGCACCGACCTCACGAGCCCACGGAGCAGCATTGGCACGCAAGATCGGCAGCCGGTACACGGTTCACCAGGTGATCGGCCGCGGCTCGGCCGGCACGGTGTGGCTCGGCGAGGGCCCGGACGGGCCGGTGGCGGTGAAGCTGCTGCGTGAGGACCTCGCCGCCGACCAGGTCCTGGTCGGCCGCTTCGTCCAGGAACGCACCGCCCTGACCTGCCTCGACCACCCGCGGGTGGTCGGGGTGCACGACATGGTGGTCGACGGCAGCGACCTCGCCCTGGTGATGGACCTGGTCCAGGGCACCGACCTGCGCACCCGGCTGGAACGCGACGGCGTGCTCGACCCGCTGGTCGCCGCCTCGGTGATCGCCGACGTCGCCGACGGCCTGGCCGCCGCGCACGCCGCCGGCATCGTGCACCGCGACGTCAAGCCGGAGAACGTGCTGCTCGACCTGGCCGCCCCGCCCGGCCCCGGCGGCGCGCCGCGCGCCAAGCTCACCGACTTCGGCATCGCCCGCCTGGTCGACGCCCCCCGCCGCACCCGGGCCACCCGGATCATCGGCACTCCCGACTACCTGGCCCCCGAGATCATCGAGGGCCTGGAGCCGCGCGCCGCCGTCGACATCTACGCCCTCGCCACCGTGCTCTACGAACTGCTCACCGGCGCCACCCCGTTCGGCGGCGGCCACACCGGGGCGGTGCTGCGCAGGCACGTCACCGAGAACGTCCCGCCGGTCGAAGGCATGCCGGACGGCCTGTGGCGGATCATCTCCGAATGTCTCGCCAAGGCCCCCGCCTCCCGGCTGCGCGCCGCCGAACTCGCTTCCCGGCTGCGCGAGTTGCTGCCCGAACTGGCCGGCGTCGGCCCGCTCGCGGTGCCCGCGCAGCGCGCCGTCACCGAGGAGGCGCCCACCCCCGGCGAGGCCGTCTACGCCGAGGCCGACGCCGGCCGCGGCACCCACCGCCGCCGCCGCGGGCCCGCCGTCCCGCTGGTGCCCGGGCCGACCCCCGACTCCACCCGGGACACCCACACCAGCCTGCGCCGCCCGTCCGCCGGGGAGCTCGCCTCCTACGCGGAGGAGTCCCGCGCCCAGCGCACCCAGCCCGCGCCCGCCCACCGCCGCACCCGGGCCCAGCTGATCCGCCGCCGCCGCACGCTGGCCGTGCTGATCGCGGTGATCCTGCTGTTCGCGGGGGCCGCGGCCGCCTGGACGGCGTTCGCCGCCGAGGCCCCCGCGCATGCGGCCGGAGCGGTGTCGAGCACCTGGTACCCCCGGTTGTAGCCGAGCCCCCCCGGCGAACCATTACCCTTGAGGCGTGGCAGCCGTCGATCCTTCCGAAGAGCTCAAGAACCTCGACTCGACCATGTCGTCGATCGAGGCAGTCCTCGACCTGGACAAGATCCGGGCAGACATCGCAACCCTGGAGGAGGAGGCAGCCGCCCCCACCCTGTGGGACGACGTCGCGAACGCGCAGAAGGTCACCAGCCGGCTCTCCTTCCTCCAGGGCGAGCTGCGCAAGGTGGAGACCCTGCGCAGCCGCGTCGAGGACCTGGGCGTCCTGTTCGAACTCGCCGAGGCCGAGGACGACGCGGACACCCGCGTCGAGGCCGAGCACGAGCTGGAGTCCGTCAAGAAGGCCGTCGAGGAGCTGGAGGTCCGCACGCTCCTCTCCGGCGAGTACGACGCCCGTGAGGCCTTGGTCAACATCCGTGCCGAGGCCGGCGGCGTGGACGCCGCCGACTTCGCCGAGCAGCTGATGCGCATGTACCTGCGCTGGGCCGAGCGGCACGGCTACCCGACCGAGGTCTACGACACCTCGTACGCCGAAGAGGCCGGCATCAAGTCCGCGACCTTCACCATCAAGGCCCCCTACGCCTACGGCACCCTCTCCGTCGAGCAGGGCACCCACCGCCTGGTGCGCATCTCCCCGTTCGACAACCAGGGCCGCCGCCAGACCTCCTTCGCGGGCGTCGAGGTGCTCCCCGTCGTCGAGCAGTCCGACCACGTCGACATCGACGAGGGCGACCTGCGCATCGACGTGTACCGCGCCTCCGGCCCCGGCGGCCAGGGCGTCAACACCACCGACTCCGCGGTCCGCATCACCCACCTCCCGACCGGCGTGGTGGTCTCCTGCCAGAACGAGCGCTCGCAGATCCAGAACAAGGCCTCGGCGATGAACGTCCTCCAGGCCAAGCTGCTGGAGCGGCGCCGCCAGGAGGAGCGCGCCGCGATGGACGCGCTCAAGGACAGCGGCAGCTCCTGGGGCAACCAGATGCGCTCCTACGTCCTGCACCCGTACCAGATGGTCAAGGACCTGCGCACCGAGCACGAGGTCGGCAACCCGCAGGGCGTGCTGGACGGCGACATCGACGGCTTCATCGAAGCCGGCATCCGGTGGCGCAAGCAGCGGGAGAGCTGACGCTGCAAGGGAGGAGGCCGGCTGAGATGAACGAAGGACGCAGCATCGAGGCCGGCATCCGGTGGCGCAAGCAGCGGGAGAGCTGAGCCCGGTAGGCAATGAGGAATGAGGAAGGGCCCCACCGCTTCGGCGGTGGGGCCCTTCTCTTCTGTGGTCTCGGGTCAGCGCGTCATCATCAGCAGTGCCAGTGCGAGCACCGCGGCGCACAGGACGACCAGCAGCACCGTCGGGTTGAGCGTGGCGAACGGCCCGTGCTGCTCCTGCTGGAGCCGGGCGCGGTTGGCGCGACACACCGGGCAGCGTCCGTCTATGACGCGGCCGTTGCAGTTGGCGCACACCAGTTGGTCGCAGGTCATGCGTGTCCTCCTTGCTGCATAGCCAACGTGCCGGAGGCGGCTTCGGTTCCGACTCTCCTACCACTCTGCCAGGTTCCGGACACCTGAGCCCCCGGAGGGGAAGGGTTGTCGACCTGTGACCTGGCTCGCACTTTCGGGTCCGAACCGGAACCGCAGCTCGCGAAACCCCGTACGGTAGCTGCTCGGTCACTGCGGGTGCTTTCGGACGTCGCGTATGGTCACTGGCTCCGATCCACCTAGGATGGCCCCCGTGATGCAGCCGTGATCAGATTCGACAACGTCTCCAAGACCTATCCCAAGCAGAACCGTCCGGCCCTGGACAACGTCTCGCTGGAGATCGAGAAGGGCGAGTTCGTCTTCCTGGTCGGCTCGTCCGGTTCGGGCAAGTCGACGTTCCTGCGCCTGTGTCTGCGCGAGGAGCGCCCGTCCACCGGTGACGTGTACGTGCTCGGCAAGGACCTGGGCAAGCTCTCCAACTGGAAGGTGCCGCACATGCGGCGCCAACTGGGCACCGTCTTCCAGGACTTCCGCCTGCTGCCGAACAAGACCGTGGGGCAGAACGTGGCGTTCGCCCTGGAGGTCATCGGCAAGCCGAAGAGCGCCATCAACAAGGTGGTGCCCGAGGTGCTCGACCTGGTCGGCCTCGGCGGCAAGGAGGAGCGGATGCCCGGTGAGCTCTCGGGTGGTGAGCAGCAACGCGTGGCGATCGCCCGCGCGTTCGTGAACCGTCCGATGCTGCTGATCGCCGACGAGCCCACCGGCAACCTCGACCCGCAGAACTCGGTCGGCATCATGAAGCTGCTGGACCGGATCAACCGGACCGGTACCACCGTGCTGATGGCCACCCACGACCAGGCGATCGTCGACCAGATGCGCAAGCGCGTCATCGAGCTCGACAAGGGCCTGCTGGTTCGCGACCAGGCCCGCGGCGTCTACGGCTACCAGAGCTAGAAGAGAGAAGCATGCGCGCCCAGTTCGTTCTGTCGGAGATCGGCGTCGGTCTCCGCCGCAACCTGACCATGACGATCGCCGTCGTGGTCAGTGTCGCGCTCTCGCTCGCCCTCGCCGGTGCCTCGCTGCTCGTCCGCGACCAGGTCAACTCCATGAAGGACTACTGGTACGACAAGGTCGAGGTCAGCATCTACTTCTGCGCGAAGGCGGACCACAACGCGCCCCAGTGCGCGGCCGGTGCGGCCACCGACGACCAGATCCAGCAGGTCAAGGCCGAGTTGGACAAGATGACGCCACTGGTGCAGAGCGCCACCTTCGAGACCCCGCAGGAGGCGTTCCAGCACTTCAAGGAGTCCAACCCGGACAACCCGCTGCTCGCGGCGGTCGGCGCGGACGCGCTGCCGGCGTCCTGGCGGATCAAGCTGGACGACCCGACCAAGTACGACGTCATCCAGAGCCGGTTCGCCGGCAAGCCCGGCGTCAAGTCGGTCGAGGACCAGCGCAAGATCCTGGAGAACCTGTTCGGCCTGCTGCGCGGTCTGCAGACCGCCGCCTTCGTCATCATGGCGCTGATGCTCTGCGTGGCGCTGCTGCTGATCGTCAACACCGTCCGGGTGTCGGCGTTCAGCCGACGACGCGAGACGGGCATCATGCGGCTGGTCGGCGCGTCCAACTTCTACGTGCAGATGCCGTTCATCGCGGAGGCCGCGTTCTCCGCGCTGCTCGGTGCGACGCTGGCCTCGTTGCTGCTTCTGGGTGGGCACTTCTTCATCCAGGGGTGGTTGGCGAAGAAGGTGCTGTTCATCCACTTCATCGGCCTGTCCTCGGTGTTGGCGGTCATTCCGCTGCTGGTGGTGGTCGGTATGGCGATGGCCGGCATCGCGGCGTTCTTCACCCTCCGCAAGTACCTGAAGGTCTGACGGGCCGTCGGCACCGCCCGCGAGTGGCCCTACACTCGCTGGCATGCCGACCGCTCCGCGAGTACGCCAGGGGATGACCCTCGGCCTGGTGTTCGGCGCCGTGCTGTTCGCCGGAGCCGCTTCCGGGGCCTGGGGCGAGCCGATCGGTTCGCCCCGGGCCCCGTTGTCGTCCGACGGGGTCCGCGGCGCCGACCTGTCCGGGGCCGACCTCAGCCCGCAGGAGGCCCGGCAGTTGGTCGGCTCCAGCGGCGACCGGTGGGCGGCGTACCTCAGCCCGCAGCAGTACCGGGACTTCACCGGCGGCCGCTACCCGGGCGTCGGGCTCTCCGTGCAGCGCGCCGGCGACGGACCCACCGAGGTGGCCGAGGTGCTGCCCGGCTCGCCCGCCGACCGGGCCGGCATCACCGCCGGCGACCGGCTGATCAGCGTGGACGGCGTCCCCGCCGACCGGCTGCCCGTCACCGAGGTGGTCTCCCGGCTGCGCGGCGGCCCGGCCGGCAGCGAGGTCCGCCTCGGCGTGCAGGGCGGCGACGGGCAGGTGCGCCAACTCGGCCTGACCCGCGCCGAACTGGCCGTCCGCGAGGTGGAGACCGACCGCCCCCGCCCCGGGGTCGCGCGGATCGCCGTGCACGCCTTCACCCAGGGCGTGGCCGGCCAGGTGCGCGCCGCCGCTGCGGGCGCCCACGGCGTGGTGCTGGACCTGCGCGGCAACTCCGGCGGTCTGGTCGAGGAGGCCGTCGGCGTCGCCTCCGCGTTCCTCGACGGCGGCCCCGTGGCCAGCTACCAGGCGCACGGCGAACAGCGCGAACTGACCGCAGCCCCCGGCGGCGACACCTCCGTCCCGCTGGTGGTGCTGGTCGACGGCGGCACCATGAGCGCCGCCGAACTCCTCGCCGGCGCCCTCCAGGACCGCTCCCGGGCCGTCCTGGTCGGCGAACGCACCTTCGGCAAGGGCACCGTCCAGCAGCCCAGCCGGCTCGCCGACGGCTCGGTCCTCGAACTCACCGTCGGCCGCTACCGGACCCCGGCCGGCCGCTCCCCGGACGGCACCGGCGTCCAGCCCGACGTCCCCGCCCCCGCCGGCGACGACAACGGGACGGACGACCTCGCGCTGCGCGTGCTGGACGGGCTCAGCCCGGCCGATGCGCCCGGCGCGCCGTAAAGGGGCTGCCGAGGCCGCCCACGAAATGCGAGAATGGCGGAGCTATGGCAAAGGAAACGGGCAAGAAGCTGGTCGCGCAGAACAAGAAGGCGCGGCACGAGTACACCATCCTCGACACCTACGAGTGCGGCATGGTGCTCACCGGAACCGAGGTCAAGTCGCTCCGCGAGGGCCGGGCCAACCTGGTCGACGGCTACGCGTACATCCAGGGCGGCGAGGTCTGGATCGACAACGTCTTCATCCCCGAGTACACCCAGGGCACCTGGACGAACCACTCGGCCCGCCGCAAGCGCAAGCTGCTGCTGCACAAGATGGAGATCCGGAAGCTCGAGTCCAAGGCCAAGGAGACCGGCCACACCCTGGTCCCGCTGTCCCTGTACTTCAAGGACGGCCGCGCCAAGCTCGAAATCGCCCTCGCCGTCGGCAAGAAGCTCTACGACAAGCGGCAGACCCTGCGCGAGCGCCAGGACCGCCGCGAGTCCGACCGCGCCGTCGCCGCGGCCCGCCGCCGCCAGAGCTGAACCGCCCGGCGGCGACTGACTGCACGTCAGCGGCGATACCTCCCGGTTGTACGCGGACAGTTGGAGCCTGCGTACCATCTGCGGGTGGAGATCTCACTGCTGAGCGGTTGGCTGCCCTGGACGTTGCGGATCCTGGCTCTGGTGGCGGTCGCGGGGGCACTGTTCCGGCTCAGTCCGTTCTGGCTGCGCCGCAGACTTCCCTGGGTGGCCGGCGCCGCCGTCGGGCTGACCGCGCTGATCGCGCTGCTGGTCGCCCTGTTCGGCGGCATCGACGACCCGCTGCCGTTCGGCCTCTGGTTCTGGCTGTGCTGCGCCCTGCTCGGGCTCGGCGGGCTGGCCGCCGGCTTCCGCGACGCCGAGTGGTGGAACATGGCGTCGGTGCCGGTGGCGGCCGCACTGTCGCTGCTGTGCGCCGCCAACTCGATCAACATCTCCACCGGCTACTACCCCAGCGTGGACGCCGCGGTGGGCGACCTGTCGGGCGCCCCGGTGCCGCAGCAGATCAGCCTGGAGGAGGCCCTCACCACCGTCGGCAAGGCCGGAGCCGGCCGGGTCGTCTCGGTGGACGTCCCCGCCGAGCCCAGCGGCTTCAAGCACCGCCACGAACTGGTCTACCTGCCGCCCGCCTGGTTCCGCACCAAGGTCCGCCCCAAGCTGCCGGTGGTCGAGATGATCGCCGGTCAGTTCTCCGCCCCCGACAACTGGATACGGGCCGGCGACGCGATCAAGGCCGCCGACGAGTACGCCGCCGCGCACAACGGCTACGCCCCGATCCTGGTGATGGTCGACGCCACCGGAAACTTCAAGTCCGACACCGAGTGCGTCAACGGCAAGGCCGGCCGGGCCGAGGACCACCTGGTCAAGGACGTCCCGCCGTACATCGAGAAGACCTTCGGCACCGCCTCCGGCCCGCGCTCCTGGGGCGTCGTCGGCTGGTCCATGGGCGGTACCTGCGCCACAGACCTCGCGGTCGTCCACCCCGACGTGTTCGGCCACTTCGTGAACATCTCCGGCGACGCGGGCCCGAACCTGGGCAGCAAGCAGGAGACCATCGACGAGCTGTACGGCGGCGACGAGGCCGCCTGGGAGGCCCACGACCCGGTGACGGTGCTGGGCAAGGCCAAGAAGGGCACCTACCAGAACTCCAGCGGCTACTTCCTCAACGGCGACCAGGAGCCCAAGCACATCCAGGCCGCCAAAGAGCTGGACAAGGCCGCCAAGGCCGCCGGGATGACCACCAAGGAGGAGGTCCACCCCGGCAAGCACGACTTCCAGTTCGGCGCGTTCGCCTTCAAGCTGTCGCTGCCCTGGCTCGCCCAGGAACTCGGCCTGCAGGGCACGGGCGGCTGACCGGCCCGCACTGTCGCAGCTTCGTCACCGTCCGTCCGGCCGCCCGCCGCGCCGCCGTCCGGCCGCCTACCATCCCCGGGTGGACATCTCGCTGCTGGACGGCTGGTTCCCGTGGACGGTGCGCGCGCTCGCCGTCGCCGCGCTGCTGACCGTGATCGGCCGGCCCGGACGACGCTGGTGGCTGCGCCGGCTGCCGGTGGCGGTCGGCGCGGCCGCCGGTGCGGCGACGCTGCTCGCGGTCGGGTTGCTGGAACTGTCCGGGATCACCGACCCGCTGCCGGCCGCGCTGTGGGCCTGGCTGGGCGTGGCGCTGCTGGCCGTGCTCGCGGTGCTGCTCGGCCGGCGCGGGTCGCGCTGGTGGCAGTGGGCGGCGGCGCCCGTCGCGGTGCTGCTGGCGGTGCTCGCCGGGGCCAACACACTGAACGCGGCGACCGGCTACTACCCGACGATCGGCGACGCGATCGGCGAACTCTCCGGCTCCCCGGTGCCCGACCAGATGACCCTCGACCAGGCGCTGCACACCACCGGCCGCACCGGCACCGGCCGGGTCGTCGCGGTGGACGTCCCCGCGGTGCCGAGCGGCTTCGCGCACCGGCAGGAGCTGGTGTACCTGCCGCCGGCCTGGTTCCGCAGCAAGACGCGGCCCAAGCTGCCGGTGGTGGAGATGGTCGGCGGCGAGTTCGCCGCCCCCGACAACTGGGTGCGGGCCGGCAACGCCGTGAAGACCGCCGACGCCTACGCCGCCCAGCACAACGGCTTCTCCCCGGTGCTGGTGTTCGCGGACGCCACCGGCGGCTTCAAGGTCGACACCGAGTGCGTGGACGGCCCGGCCGGGAACGCCGCCGACCACCTGGTCAAGGACCTGCCGAAGTACGTCGAGAAGACCTTCAACGCCTCCGCCGACCCGAAGAAGTGGGCGATGGCCGGCTGGTCGATGGGCGGCACCTGCGCGATCACCCTGACCGCCGCCCACCCCGAGGTGTTCGGCCACTTCCTGGACATCTCCGGCGACCTCGGCCCGTACATCGGCGACAAGCAGCAGACCATCGCGCAGCTGTACGGCGGCGACGCCGCCGCCTGGGCCGCGTACGACCCGCAGACCGTGCTGGCCGCGCACCGCGGCAAGTACCGGGGGGTGACCGGGCTGTTCGAGGTCGGCGACCAGGAGAGCGGGCAGCTCGCACATGCCAAGCAGCTGGAGGCGGCGGCCGGGAAGGCCGGGCTGAGCACCCGGCTGAGCGTCGAGCCCGGACGGCACGCCTGGCAGTTCGCGGCGGGCGCGTTCGAACGCCGACTGCCTTGGCTGGCCCAGCAGTTGGGCACCCCGGGGGCGGCCGGGACGAATCCGCCGGCCGCCGCTGGTTAATGCGCTGGACCCTTGACGCGCCGCCCGAGTACTATGGCAGCGCATCACCCGGAGGGCCTCGCCCGACGGTGCTGTTTGTCAATAAAACATGGGGATGATCGGTTTCGACAGTGGCTGTCGAAACAGGAGAAGCGAGCCGAGGAACGCGGCAATGATCTCGTTAACCATCTGTCGCAAAAATATAATCGCCAACTCTAAGCGCGATTCCCAGCAGTTCGCTCTCGCAGCCTGATCTGCGAAAGTGAATGGGTGTCAGCCCGGGGCGTTCCCGACCCGGATCCTGGCATAATCTAGGGAACTCAACCTTCCACCCCGGCCACGGGGATGGCGGGGAAATCAAACAGTGGCTGGGCCTGTTGGCGGCTTGTCCGCGTGACTGCCAGGGCCGAGAAACTCACAGCGGACTGCGCTCGGAGAAGTCCTGAATCCTCTCCACTGGACCCGGGTTCGATTCCCGGCATCTCCACCACCCCATGTGCATCGCAGAGCCGTCCTCCGTCCGGAGGGCGGCTCTCGTGCGTCCGGGGCGCTTCCGGGCCGGGGGGTCCTCGTCCGCGGAACAGTTCATCCCGTAAGATCGTCCGTCCGCCTTTTTCTCCGCACCTCTGGGGGCTCCTTGGGCGCGTACGGCTCTGCCGAGCACCACACCGACACTGTCCGCGACCGCGAGATCGCGGGGGAACAGCAGCATCTCGACACCGTCTACCAACGGCTGGAGGAGAAGCTCGCCGAGGCGGAGTACATCCTGGAGGACGCCGCGAAGCGCGTGCAGGTGGGCACACCGGGCGCACTCGCCGAGCGCGACGCCCAGGTGTACCGCGCCGGCGCGCACCTGCAACGACTCAACAACGAGTTCGAGGACTTCCTCTTCGGACGCATCGACCTCCAGCAGGCCGACGCGCCCGAGGAACACGGGATCCCCTCGCAGACCCCGATGGACCCGGCCGACCCGGCGGTCGCCGAGAGCCTGCACATCGGTCGGCTCGGCGTGCTCGACGCCGAGTTCGGCCCGCTGGTGATCGACTGGCGGGCCCCGGCGGCCGCGCCCTTCTACCGGGCCACGCCGCTGGAACCGGGCCGGGTCATCCGCCGCCGGGTGATCCGTTCCAAGGGCCGCAAGGTCATCGGCGTCGAGGACGACCTGCTGCGTCCCGACCTGACGCCGACGCTGGGCGGCGAGGAACTCGCCGTGGTCGGCGACGGCGCGCTGATGGCGACCCTCGGCCGGGCCCGCGGCCACACGATGCGCGACATCGTCTCGTCCATCCAGAAGGAACAGGACGAGGTGATCCGGGCCGCCGCGGCCGGCGCCACCCTGGTCACCGGCGGCCCCGGCACCGGCAAGACCGCCGTCGCCCTGCACCGCGCCGCGTTCCTGCTCTACCAGGACCGCCGCCGCTACGCGGGCGGCATCCTGGTGGTCAGCCCCACGGCGCTGCTGGTCTCCTACACCGAGGGCGTGCTGCCCTCGCTCGGCGAGGAGGGCCAGGTCGCGATCCGTGCGGTCGGCAGCCTGGTCGACGGCATCGAGGCCGGCCGCTACGACAGTCCGGAGGTGTCCCGGATCAAGGGCTCCTCGCGGATGGTCCAGCTGCTGCGCCGGGCCGCCCGGGCCGCCCTCGAACTGGGCGCGCCGACCGAGCTAAAGGTGTTCGCCCGCGGCCAGGCGCTGCGGCTGGACGCCGGCCGGCTCAAGGCCGTCCGCGGCAACGTGGTCGGCGGCGGCGGCACCCCGCTCAACCTGCTCCGCCCGCGCGCCCGCCGCCTGCTGCTCGACGCGCTCTGGTCGGAGGCGATCCGCGACCTGCCGAAGCCGGCCGGCTACGCCGAGCGCGAGCAGCGCCAGGAGGAACGCGAGACCTTCGACGAGTACGTCTCCGACGAGGCCGTGTTCCTGAACTTCCTGGACGCCTGGTGGCCGGCCGTCACCCCGCGCCGGGTGCTGGCCACGCTGCGCCAGCACCGGCACACCAACCGGATCGCCCGCCGCGCCGTCACCCCGGACGAGTCCCGCCTGCTGGCGGCGTCCTGGCGGCACCTGGACGACCGGGGCACCGGCGACCTGTCGGCGCACGACGTGGCGCTGGTGGACGAGCTGCACGTGCTGCTCGGCGAGCCGGCCCGCCCGAAGGTCCGCGAGGTCGACGCGATCGACCTGCTGACCGGGCTGGAGGAAGTCACCACGTACGGCGAGCGGGCGTACGGCAGGCGCGAGCGCGAGCGGATCCCCGAGGAGCGCCGCGAGTACGCGCACGTGATCGTCGACGAGGCGCAGGACCTCACGCCGATGCAGTGGCGGATGATCGGCCGCCGCTCCCGGATGGCGACCTGGACCATCGTCGGCGACCCGGCGCAGTCGTCCTGGCCGTTCCCCGAGGAGGCGCAGGCGGCGATGGACGAGGTGCTGGCGGGCAAACCGCGCCGCCGGCACACGCTGACCGTGAACTACCGCAACCCGGCGGAGATCGCCGAGGTGGCGGCGAAGGTGCTGGCGCTGGCCGCGCCGGGCACCCCGTCGCCGAGCGCGGTCCGGGCGACCGGCGTCCGCCCGCGGTTCGCGGCCGTCCGGGAGACCGGCGCGGAGTCCTTCGGCAAGGCCGCCAGGGCCGAGCTGGAGTGGCTGCTGGGCGAGGTGGACGGCACCGTCGCGATCGTCGTCCCGATGGACCGCCGCGCGGAGGCCGCGTCCTGGGCCGAGGGCCTGGGCGAGCGGGTGGTGGCGCTGGGCAGCCTGGAGGCCAAGGGCCTGGAGTACGACGCCACCGTCGTCGCCGACCCGACCGGCATCGCGGGCGAGTCGGAGGCGGGCCTGCGGGTGCTGTACGTGGCGCTGACCCGCGCCACCCAGCGGCTGACCGTGCTGTCCGGCCCGGACGACCTGCCGGACGCAGCCGGTGTCCCCGCGCTGCTGAAGTAGGCGCACGCACGAAGGCCCCCCACCAGGAGGTGGGGGGCCTTCGTGAAGCTGAACACCGACCCGCCATGCTCGCCTCGCGGCAAGTGGTCCCTCGAAGGGACGAAGGTTGGGCCCGGGGGCTTGGATCGAGCCGGTGCCGTTCCAATGTAACGCATCCCGGCCCGCGGGCAAGGAGGCCGCCTGACCGGGCGGGGGCGGTTTGTCGGATCCGCACACTCAATGAACGTTATTTCTGGCAAGCGGTCGGTAGGTGCGACGATCGATACCTAGCATGCTGCGCGATTACCGGGCCGGTCACGGCCTGCTGATTCTAGGAAGAAGGACGTCGATGGCGACGGTGCCCAGTGTCTCGAACTCGATCACGGTCCGGTTGGAGGTGCCGGCCACCGGCAACGCGGTGAGCTCCATCACCACCGCGGTCGAGTCCTCCGGCGGCTCGGTCACCGGCCTCGACGTCACCGCGTCCGGCCTGGAGGCGCTGCGGATCGACGTCACCGTCGCGGCGTCCTCGGTGGCGCACGGCGAGGAGATCGTGGAGAAGCTCCGGGCGATCGACGGCGTCACCATCGGCAAGGTCTCGGACCGCACCTTCCTGATGCACCTCGGCGGCAAGATCGAGATGTCCTCGAAGCTGCCGATCCGCAACCGCGACGACCTCAGCATGATCTACACCCCGGGCGTGGCCCGGGTGTGCATGGCGATCGCCGAGAACCCGGAGGACGCCCGTCGCCTGACCATCAAGCGCAACTCCGTCGCGGTGGTCACCGACGGCTCCGCGGTGCTGGGCCTGGGCAACATCGGCCCGAAGGCCGCGCTGCCGGTCATGGAGGGCAAGGCGGCGCTGTTCAAGCGCTTCGCGGGCATCGACGCGTGGCCGCTCTGCCTGGACACCCAGGACGCCGACGAGATCGTCGCGATCGTCAAGGCCATCGCCCCGGGCTTCGCCGGCATCAACCTGGAGGACATCTCCGCGCCGCGCTGCTTCGAGATCGAGGCCCGGCTGCGCGAGGCGCTGGACATCCCGGTCTTCCACGACGACCAGCACGGCACCGCGATCGTGGTGCTGGCCGCGCTGACCAACGCGCTGAAGGTGGTCGGCAAGGAGATCGGCGAGATCCGCGTGGTGATGAGCGGCGCGGGCGCCGCCGGCACCGCGATCCTCAAGCTGCTGATGGCCGCGGGCGTCGCGCACGCCACCGTCGCGGACGTGCAGGGCGTGGTCCACCAGGGCCGCGAGGACCTGAACGAGAGCCTGCGCTGGATCGCCGAGAACACCAACCGCTCCGGCCGCACCGGCACCCTCAAGGAGGCCGTGGCCGGCGCCGACGTGTTCATCGGCGTCTCCGCCCCGAACGTGCTGGACGGCGACGACCTGGCCACCATGGCCGAGGACGCGATCGTCTTCGCGCTGGCCAACCCCGACCCGGAGGTCGACCCGGCGGTCGCCCGCCGGACCGCCGCGGTGGTGGCCACCGGCCGCAGCGACTTCCCCAACCAGATCAACAACGTGTTGGTCTTCCCGGGTGTCTTCCGCGGCCTGCTGGACGCCCAGTCCAGCAGCGTCGACACCGAGATGATGCTGGCCGCCGCCCGCGCGCTGGCCACCACCGTCACCGACGACGAGCTGAACCCGAACTACATCATCCCCAGCGTCTTCCACCCCGGCGTGGCCAAGACCGTCGCCTCGGCCGTCCGGGACGCCGCCGTGGCGGCCCGTGGGGACGCCGAGACGGCCCCCGTGAAGCCCACCTCGGGCATCGTCGGAACGCTCGACACCGCCGCGTTCCCGGCCGTTCAGCTCTGAGCCGGTGAGCTCCCGGCACGTTCGCCGCGGCCGGATTGCGACGAACGTGCCGGATCCCTTGCGACACAAGGGAAAGGGGCGTGTTTGGGCTTGTCGGTGACAGGGCGTACGGTAGCCCTGGCACGAGGCGGCGTGTCCGACAAGTACGGAACGTCCCCGGTTGTGCCACGGCGTGTCGTCCCGGCCGCCGCCCACCCCGGCCACCCCGGAGCCGACGGAGCGTCACACCTCTGTCCGGTGGGCGCTGTTCGGGTCAACCACGCCGGTGCCCGATTGGCTTTCTCAGTGCCGGTCGGGGCAGGATTCGTACCCAGGCGGGCAGTTTGCGGCGCTTCGCGGTGCGAGCCCGGCCCCTGACCACCCCTCGCCTGAACGAGCACCGTCGCGCGGACCGGCCATGCCTCCGCGCACGGCAGAGCAACAGACCACAGGAGTACACATGAACCGCAGTGAGCTGGTGGCCGCGCTGGCCGAGCGCGCCGAGGTGACCCGCAAGGACGCCGACGCCGTGCTGGCCGCCTTCGCCGAGATCACCGGCGAGGTCGTCGCCAAGGGCGACGAGAAGGTCACCATCCCCGGTTTCCTGACCTTCGAGCGCACCCTCCGCGCCGCCCGCACCGCCCGCAACCCGCAGACCGGCGAGCCGATCCAGATCGCCGAGGGCTTCAGCGTCAAGGTGAGCGCCGGCTCGAAGCTGAAGGAAGCCGCGAAGGGCAAGTGACCCTCCGCTGAACGCACCGGTGGCCGGCCTCCCCTCGGGGAGGCCGGCCACCGGCGTGTTCGGGCCCTGCGTCAGGCGGTCAGCTGGACCTCGGCCGAGTCGACCTCCGACGGCAGCTCGATGTGCGCGCCCAGGTCGCGCAGCTTGTCCATGAAGTTCTCGTAGCCGCGGTTGATCAGGTCGATGCCGTGCACCGTGGAGGTGCCCTCGGCGGCCAGCGCCGCGATCAGGTACGAGAAGCCGCCGCGCAGGTCGGGGATGACCAGCTCGCCGCCCATCAGCTTGGACGGGCCGGAGACCACCGCGGAGTGCCTGAAGTTGCGCGCGCCGAACCGGCACGGGGTGCCGCCCAGGCACTCGCGGTACAGCTGGATGTGCGCGCCCATCTGGTTCAGCGCGCCGGTGAAGCCGAGCCGCGACTCGTACACCGTCTCGTGCACGATCGAGAGGCCGGTGGCCTGGGTCAGCGCCACCACCAGCGGCTGCTGCCAGTCGGTCTGGAAGCCCGGGTGGACGTCGGTCTCCAGGGCGATCGCCTTGAGCTCGCCGCCCGGGTGCCAGAAGCGGATGCCCGCGTCGTCGATCTCGTAGGCGCCGCCGACCTTCCGGAAGGTGTTCAGGAAGGTCATCATCGGGATCTGCTCGGCGCCGCGGACGTAGATGTCGCCCTTGGTGGCCAGCGCCGCGCACGCCCAGGAGGCGGCCTCCAGGCGGTCCGGCAGCGCCCGGTGGGTGTAGCCGTCCAGCTCGTCGACGCCGGTGATCAGGATGGTGCGGTCGGTGCCCAGCGAGATGATCGCGCCCATCTTCTGCAGCACGCAGATCAGGTCGACGATCTCCGGCTCGATCGCGGCGTTGCGCAGCTCGGTGACGCCCTCCGCGAGCACCGCCGTCAGCAGCACCTGCTCGGTGGCGCCGACCGACGGGTACGGCAGCTCGATCTTGGTGCCGCGCAGCCGCTGGGTGGCCACCAGGTAGGTGCCCTGGGGGTGCTTCTCGATGGTGGCGCCGAACTGGCGGAGCACCTCGAAGTGGAAGTCCACCGGCCGGCCGCCGATGTCGCAGCCGCCCAGGCCCGGAATGAAGGCGTGGCCGAGGCGGTGCAGCAGCGGGCCGCAGAACAGGATCGGGATGCGCGAGGAGCCGGCGTGCGCGTCGATGTCCGCCACGTTGGCGCTCTCGACGTGCGACGGGTCGAGGATCAGCTCGCCCTCCTCGTCGCCGGTGCGGACAGTGACACCGTGCAGCTGCAGCAGGCCGCGGACGACCTTGACGTCCCGGATGTCCGGAACGCTGCGCAGTCTGCTGGGGCCCTGGCCGAGCAGCGCGGCGACCATGGCCTTGGGGACCAGGTTCTTGGCGCCGCGGATCTGGATCTCGCCTTCGAGCGGGTTTCCGCCGTGGACCAGCAGGACGTCGTCGGTCATCGTTCTCGCAATCCGGGTGCGCAGGGGAGGTTTTCGGCTGGGGAGCTGAGGGAACGGCCCTTCGCCACCTCATAGATGGTAGAGGGTGGGCGATTGGTTCCCGTGTGCCCTATTGGTGATCATGCTGTAAGGGGTGCCGAGCGGCACCGCCATTGCGCCGGACGGGTGGCCCCGCCGACGGCCTGCCGGGTGTCCCGCAGGGCCTGTAGGGAGGCATCATGGCAGGCATGGAAGCGGCCCCCTCGCTCACCGGCCGACTGATCGTGGCGACGCCCGTGCTGACGGACCCGAACTTCGCCAGGTCGGTGGTCCTGCTGCTCGACCACGACGCCGAGGGCGCGCTCGGCGTCGTCCTCAACCGGCCCACCCCCGTGGACGTGGCCGCGGTGCTCGACGGCTGGGCGTCGCTGACCGGGGACCCGGCGGTGGTCTTCCAGGGCGGGCCGGTGGGGCTGGACTCCGCGCTGGCGATCGCCGTGGTGCCCGGCGAGGAGACCCACCCGGGGCCGCTCGGCTGGCGGCGGGTGCACGGGGCGATCGGGCTGGTCGACCTGGAGGCCCCGCCGGAGGTGCTGGCCGGGGTGCTCGGCGGCATGCGGGTGTTCGCCGGCTACGCGGGCTGGTCGCCCGGCCAGCTGGAACAGGAGATCGCCGAGGGCGCCTGGTACCCGGTGGAGTGCGAGGCCGGCGACGTCTCCTGCGTGCAGCCGGACCGGATGTGGCGGGCCGTGCTGCGCCGCCAGCGCGGGCCGCTGGCGATGCTCGCCACCTACCCGGACGACCCGACGCTGAACTGACCGGCAGCCTGTCTCCGGATGGTGGCCCCCTTCCGGGCGGCCCCCATAGACTTGGCACCCATGAGCACTCTTGAGCCCGAGCGCGGCCTCGGCACCGGCACCCTGGTCGAGCCCGTCCCGCAGACTTCGCACGGGGACGGCGACCACGAGCGCTTCGCCCACTACGTCCAGAAGGACAAGATCATGGAGAGCGCGCTCTCCGGGTCCCCCGTGGTGGCGCTGTGCGGCAAGGTCTGGGTGCCCGGCCGCGACCCGAAGAAGTACCCGGTCTGCCCGATGTGCAAGGAGATCTTCGACGGGCTGAACAATCCGGGCGGGGACGACAAGAAGGACTGACGGCCGGGCCGTACGCGGGCCCCGAGTGGTCTATGCCAATCGGGGTTCACCGGGGCAGGATGAGGCGCATGGACCTCATCCCTGCCCCGTCGCACGTCCACACCCCCGCCGACACCGCCCCGTTCGAGCTGCACGCCGGCAGCCGGATCGCCGCCGCGCCCGGCGCCGAGGGCGTCGCCCGCCGGCTGCGCGCCGAGCTGTCCGCCGCCACCGGCTTCGACCTGGACCCGGCCCCGGCCGGGCAGGCCGACGGCCTGGTGCTCGCGCTCGACGACGCCCTGGCCGCCGAGGAGTACCGGCTGAGCGCCGGCCCGGACGCGGTGCGGCTCACCGGCGGCAGCGCCGCGGGCCTGTCGTACGCCGCGCAGACCCTGCGCCAGCTGCTCGGCCCCGCCGCCTACCGCACCGCGCCGCTGCCCGGCGCGCGCTGGACGGTGCCCGCGGTGGAGATCCACGACGCGCCCCGGTTCGGCTGGCGCGGCGCGCTGCTGGACGTCTCCCGGCACTTCATGCCGAAGGCCGGCGTGCTGCGGTTCATCGACCAGCTGGCCGCGCACAAGCTGAACGTCCTCCACTTCCACCTGACCGACGACCAGGGCTGGCGGATCGAGGTCAGGCGCTACCCGAAGCTCACCGGGACCGCGTCCTGGCGGGAGCGGTCGATGGTCGGCTACCGGGCCGGCAAGCGGCACGACGACCAGCCGCACGGCGGCTACTACACCCAGGACGACCTGCGCGAGATCGTCGCCTACGCCGCCGCCCGGCACATCACCGTCGTCCCCGAGGTCGACCTGCCCGGCCACAACCAGGCCGCCATCGCCGCCTACCCCGAGCTCGGCAACACCGACGTGGTGGACACCGCCGCGCTCGGCACCTGGACCGACTGGGGCGTCAGCGAGAACATCCTGAACGCCTCCGAGGCCACCCTGCGCTTCTACGAGAACGTGCTGGAGGAGGTGCTGGAGATCTTCCCCTCCACCTTCGTCCACCTCGGCGGCGACGAGTGCCCCAAGGACCAGTGGAAGGCCAGCCCCGCCGCGCAGGCCCGGATCGCCGAGCTCGGCCTCGCCGACGAGTTCGAGCTGCAGAGCCACGTCATCCGGCACTTCGACAGCTGGCTGGCCGAGCGCGGCCGTCGCCTGATCGGCTGGGACGAGATCCTGGAGGGCGGCCTCGCCCCCGGCGCCGCGGTCTCCTCCTGGCGCGGCTACCAGGGCGGCATCGCCGCCGCGCAGGCCGGGCACGACGTGGTGATGTGCCCCGAGCAGCACGTCTACCTCGACCACCGGCAGGACGGCGGCGAGGACGAGCCGGTCCCGGTCGGCTGGGTGCGCTCGCTGGAGGACGTCTACCGCTTCGAGCCCGTCCCGCCGCAGCTCGACGAGCAGGCCGCCCGGCACGTCATCGGCACCCAGGCGAACATCTGGACCGAGTTCATGTTCGACGGCCGGGACGTCGACTACAAGGTGTTCCCGCGGCTCGCCGCGTTCGCCGAGGTCGCCTGGTCCGACCTGCCGCGCGACCCCGCCGCCCGCGACTGGGCCGGCTTCGAGACCCGGATGGCCGGCCACTACCCGCGCCTCGACGCGCTCGGCATCGAGTACCGCCGCCCCGAGGGCCCGCGCCCCTGGCAGCGCAAGCCCGGCATCGTCGGCCGGCCGACGGACGGCCGGCCGGGATCGACGGAATAGGACGTACCGGAACTTCGGGCGCGGTCGCCACGTCATGATCAGATGAACAGCCGATCAGCTGGACATCGGCCAGGTCGTGTTCGTGCGCGTTCGCGCCCGGAGTTGTCCCGAGTTGTTCGGACCTGTCCGCGACCCCGGAAATGATCAGCGGTCTTTGTGTGCCAGAGTTGCCCAACCCGCACCGATCGCCCGTACCCTACGGGCGGCAGGCCGCACTGCAAATGGAGCACGGTGGGAACCTGGTGAACCGGACGATCATGATGCCGTCCTCGGTCGACGAGGCGGTCGAAGCGCTGGCCGCCACCCCAGGGGCGGTGCCGGTGGCGGGCGCCACCGACCTGATGGAGGCCGTCAACGGCGGACGGCTGCGGCCCGCCGCACTGATCGGACTCGGCCGGATCACCGAACTGCGCGGCTGGCGCTACGAGGACGGCGGCACCGCCGTCCTCGGCGCCGGACTCACCCACGCCCGGATGGACCGCCCCGACTTCGCCGCCCTGATCCCGGCCCTCGCCGACGCCGCCCGCACCGCCGGCCCCCCGCAGGTCCGCAACGTCGGCACCCTCGGCGGCAACATCGCCACCGCCGCACCCGCCGGCGACACCCTCCCGGTGCTCGCCGCCCTCGAAGCCACCGCCACCCTCGCCCGGCCCGGCGGCGTCCGCGACGTGCCGATCAGCCACCTGCTCACCGGACTCGACCCGCTGCGCCCCGGCGAACTCCTCACCTGGGTGCGGGTGCCGCTGCTGCACGCCCCGCAGGTGTTCCTCAAGTCCACCGGCCGCAGCGGACCGTCCCGCGCCGCCGCCTCCGTCGCCCTGGTCCTCGACCCCGCCCGACGCGGCGTGCGCTGCGCCGTCGGCGCCGCCGCCCCCGTCCCGCTGCGGCCGCTGGAGGCCGAGAACTGGGTGGCCGGCTGCATCGACTGGGACGCCCGCGGCGAGGACGGCGCCGTCGTCATCGACCCCGCCGCGCTCGCCGCGTTCGGCGACTACGTGGCCGGCGCCTGCGTCCCCGAGGGCGCCGCCGGCGGCGAGGGGGCGGGCCCGGCCGGCGCCCGCCTGCGGCGTACCGTGGCCGTGCTGGCCCGCCGGGCGTTGGGAAGGGCGCTGAAGTGACCGACGAACTGCTGAACCACCCCGGGGCGCTCACCGGCGACGTGCGCCCCACCGCCTCGTACACACTGCGCGTCAACGGCGTCGAACGACCCGTCAGCGACGCCTGGATCGGCGAGAGCCTGCTGTACGTGCTGCGCGAACGCCTCGGCCTGGCCGGCGCCAAGGACGGCTGCGAACAGGGCGAGTGCGGGGCCTGCTCGGTGCAGGTCGACGGACAGCTGGTGAACGGCTGCCTGGTGCCCGCCGCGCTCGCCGCCGACAGCGAGATCAACACCGTCGAGGGCCTGTCCGGCAGCGGCGGCGCCAGCGACGTCCAGCAGGCGCTCGCCGACTCCGGCGCCGTCCAGTGCGGCTACTGCACCCCCGGCCTCGCGATGGCCGTCCACGACCTGCTGCAGCGCAACCACCGGCCCAGCGAGATCGAGGCCCGCCAGGCGCTCTGCGGCAACCTCTGCCGCTGCACCGGCTACCGGGGCGCCCTGGCCGCCGTCCAGACCGTCGCCGAAGCCCGCGAAGCCGCCCTCGAAGCGGAACTCGACGCCGCCGAACAGGCCGCCGCCACCGCCGCACCCGACGAACCGGCCGCCGCCGCAGCCCCGCCGCGGGCCACCGAGCAGTCCTTCGCCGACCTCGCGCTGGCCGGCGAGCTGCCGCTCTACGCCGACTCCGAACTCTGGCACGAGGCCGACCAGTTGATCCCGCCGCAGGCACAGGCCGAACCCGTCGTCCAGGACTGGTCCGCCCCCGCCGACGCCGTCTACGCGGCCCCCGCGCCCGCCGGCTGGGAACCCACCCCCGCCCACGGCACCGCCGCCGACGGCGCCCTCTACGGCACCCCCGCCCAGGGCACCCCCTACCTGCCCACCCCGCCGCACGGCACCCCGCACCAGGAACCGGGCGTCTACCAGGGCGTCCCGCACCAGGACCCGGGCTACGACGGCACCGTCTACGCCACCGACGACTACGGACACCAGTACACCGGCTACCAGGCCACCCCCGGCCACGACGCCACCCCCGCCCACGGCATCAGGCTCCCCGAGGACGAGAACGCATGACCTCCGCCACCGAGCTCCCGGCGGCCGCCCCCGCGGACGACGAGACCGGCACCACCGGCCTCGGCGCCTCCCCGCTGCGCACCGACGCCCTGCCCAAGGCCCTCGGCATCTACCCGTACGCCGCCGACCTGTGGGCCGAAGGACTGCTCTGGGGCGCCGTGCTGCGCTCCCCGCACCCGCACGCGCGGATCGTCTCCGTCGACACCTCCGCCGCGCTCGCCGTCCCCGGCGTGCACGCCGTGGTCACCGCCGCCGACCTGCCCGCCGGCCCCGACGGCACCCCCGTCGTCGCCGACCGGCCGGTGCTCGCCGCCGGCGTGGTGCGCCACCACGGCGAACCCGTCGCCGCCGTCGCCGCCGACCACCCCGACACCGCCCGGGTCGCCGCCGCCGCGATCCTGGTCGAGTACGAGCTCCTGGAACCCGTCACCGACCCCGAAGTCGCCTTCCACGCCCCGCCGTTGCACCCCGACGGCAACCTGCTGCGGCACCTGCCGCTGCGCACCGGCGACCCCGACGCCGTCGGCACGATCGTCGTCGAAGGCCTCTACCAGGTCGGCCGGCAGGACCCCGCCCCGATCGGCGCCGAAGCCGGCCTCGCCGTGCCCCGCCCCGACGGCGGCGTCGAACTGCACCTCTCCTCCACCGACCCGCACGGCGACCGCGACCGCACCGCCGCCTGCCTCGGCCTCGAACCCGACCGGGTCCGGCTCGTCGCCACCGGCGTCCCCGGCGCCACCGCCGACCGCGAGGACATCTCCTTCCAGGTCACCCTCGCGCTGCTCGCGCTGCGCACCGGACGCCCCGTCAAGATGACCCTCACCCGCGCCGAGTCCTTCCAGGCGCACGCCACCCGGCACCCCGCGCTGCTGCGCTACCGCCACCACGCCGACGCCGACGGCACGCTGGTCAAGGTCGAGGCGCAGATCCTGCTCGACGGCGGCGCCTACGCCGACGTCTCCGCCGAGGCCCTGGCCGCCGCCGTCGCGTTCTCCGTCGGCCCCTACACCTGCCCCAACGTCTTCGTGGACGCCTGGGCGGTGCGCACCAACAACCCGCCGGCCGGACGGATGCGCGGCGAGGGTGCGCTGCAGAGCTGCTTCGCGTACGAGTCGCAGCTCGACCAGCTCGCCAAGCAGCTCGGCGTCGACCCGCTGGAGATCCGCCGCCGCAACGCCATGTCCACCGGCGACCCGCTGCCCACCGGACAGGCCGTCACCTGCCCCGCGCCGGTCACCGCGCTGCTCGACGCGCTCGCCGACTCCCCGCTGCCCGCGCTGCCCCTCGACGACCCCGAGGCAGACTGGCTGCTGCCCGGCGGACCCGGCGGCGCCGGCGACCCCGCCGCGGTGCGACGCGGCATCGGCTACGCCGTCGGCATGGTGCACATGCTCGGCGCCGAGGGCGAGGACGAGGTCTCCACCGCGACCGTCCGGGTCTCCGGCGACCACGCCACCGTCATCTGCGCCGCCGTTGACTCCGGACAGGGCTTCGCCACCCTCGCCCGGCAGATCGTCCAGTCCGTGCTCGGCGTCAGCGAGGTGTACATCGCGCCCGTCGACTCCGACCAGACCGCGGCCGGCCCCGCCGCCCGCGGCCGGCACACCTGGGTCTCCGGAGGCGCCGTCGAACGGGCCGCGCTGATGGTCCGCCACCAGATGCTGCAGCCGATCGCCGCGGACTTCGGGATGTCCGTCGAACTCCTCACCATCAGCGACGGGAAGATCACCTCGTACGACGGTGTGCTCGGCATGCCCGTCAGCCAGGCGCTCGAAGGCCGCGAGCTCTGGGCCACCGCCCAGTGCCGCCCCCACCCCACCGAACCCCTCGACCCCGAGACCGGACAGGGCGACGCCTTCGTCTCCATCGCCTTCTGCGCGATGCGCGCCGTCGTCGACGTCGACATCGAACTCGGCGCCGTCCGGGTCGTCGACATGACCGTCGCCCAGGACGTCGGCCGGGCCCTGAACCCCCGCCAGATCGAGAACCGCATCGAGGGCGCCGTCGCCCAGGGCGTCGGACTCGCCCTGCTCGAGAACCTCCGCACCGAACACGGCATCCCGCTCAACGCCTCCCTCACCGGATACCGCCTCCCCACCGCCCTCGACACCCCCGACATCCGCATCGCCGCCCTCCTCGAAGAACGCGACGTCGTCGCCCCCTTCGGTGCCAAAGCCGTCAGCGCCGCCCCCGCCGTCGTCGCCCCCGCCGCCGTCGCCGCCGCCGTCCGCGCCGCCACCGGCCTCCCCGTCGGCCGCCTCCCCATCCTCCCGGAGGACGCCACCCTCGCCTGAGCACCGCCCGGCGGCAGCAGACGCTGCATCAGAACACCCGTCGCAGTCGCAGTTGGCTGCGGCGGGTGAAATGCAGTGGGCTCGTCACAGAGGGTCTGCGCACAGGCCGGGGCGGGCGATACCATCGAACGGTCCTGCGTTCCGGGGGCGTTGCGAGAACGAACGGGCTGTCACTCGACTGACGGGGTACTGATGAGGCTGACCAGACTCACACGCGTGCTCGGCGCGACCACGCTGACCGCGGGTTTCCTGCTCGCTGGCCTGCCGACGGCGTCCGCGGACCAAGTTCGTGACACGCAATGGGCGAACCAGTACTTCAACCTCGACAAGGTGTGGTCGATCACCAGGGGCGAGGGTGTCACCGTCGCCGTGATCGATGCCGGTGTGGATCCCAACCACCCAGACCTTGCGGGGCGCGTGCTGCCCGGGTTCGACCCGAGTGGTGGCGGCAACGAAGTGGGAACCTCCAATCCGCACGGCACCGGAATGGCGAGCCTGATCGCCGGCCAGGGCCATGGCAGCGGTAACAGCGACGGCGTGTTGGGCCTGGCTCCCGGGGTCAAGATACTGCCAATTTTCAAGGGCGGCCCCGGAGACCGTGATGGGATCCCGGAGGCGGTCAAGTGGGCGGTGGACCACGATGCGAAGGTGATCAACATTTCGCAGGGTGGCGCGGAAGACAACCCGCGTCTGCCTGAAGCTGTTGCCTACGCTGCTGCTCACAATGTCTTGATCGTGGCAAGCTCGGGTAACTCCAATGCTCCGGTCGAGTATCCGGCGAGGACACCGGGGGTCCTCGCCGTCGGCGCGGTCGACAAGGATCTGAAGATCTGGCCGAAGTCCAACTACGGCCCGGAGGTGCTTCTTTCGGCGCCAGGCGTGCGGATCGTGTCCGCAGGCTCCTGCGGTTCGGGGCAGTACTGCATCGGTGACGGCACCTCGGACGCGGCGGCCTACGTCTCTGCCACCGCGGCTCTGGTGCGGGCGAAGTTCCCGAAGCTGACGGCCGGGCAGGTTGCCGAGCGGCTGGTCAAGTCGGCATCGCGACCTTCCGGTGTGAGTAAGCTTCCGGATCAGCACTACGGCTACGGAGTCGTCCGCCCGTACGAGGCACTGACCATGGACATCCCGGCAGGGGCAGCCAATGGGCCGTTGGCGCTTCCGGCTGGGGACGATCCGAGTCCTGCGGCCAGCGCAGGCGCGTCCGCGGGCGGCGGAAGTTCTGCCGATCCCGGGTCCGGGCTGGGAGATCCTGGCGCGGCTCCGGAGCTGAAGCAATCGAGCACCTCGACCATGCCGCTGATCCTTGGCGGGGTCGGTGGGGTCGTGGTGCTGCTGATCGTGATCATCGCGATCGTGGTGGCGAACAGCCGGAGGCGCAGCCGGTCGCAGAGCGTGCCCGGCCAGCCGGGTGCTCCGGCCCCGTACGGTGCGCAGCAGGGTTGGCCGCCCGCCCAGCAGCAGCCGTACGGGCAGCAGCAGGGAGCTCCGCAGTACGGGCAGCAGCCGCCGCCCGGCTACCCGCCCCAGCCGCCGACGTCCTATCAGAACCCTTACCAGGGTCAGTAATCAGTCGCGTCGGGGGCGTGTCAATACGCCCTCCGAACGCGATACGATCGAACGCTCTGAGTTAACGGTCAGCCCACCCACCAGAGCGCTACCACGGGGAAGTTTCGACACTCCAGGGGGAGAGGGCCTCGTGTCCGACGGATTCCGCGTAAACCCGGATGAGCTGGAGGCAGTTGTCAAGCGACTGCGGGCCCTCCAGCAGAACATCAGTACGTGTGGCACCAATACGAAGTACAAGACCGACATCCCGCGGGATGCCTTCGGTGGAGACTTCGTGGAGGCGCAGGCGCTGTACGAGGCGCACGGCAAGATGCAGGCGTTCCTGACCCAGACGATCTCGGATCTTGACGCCCTGATCAACGAGTACGGCGACAAGACCCAGACCGCTCATGCCAGGTACACCGATGGTGAACTCGACAAGCAGACGGCGATGAACCAGATGACTCCGAGGACGGTCTGACATGGCGTCACACAAGACCTCTTTCGACAGCTTCGCCCTCATCCCGCTCAAGGACATGGTCGGGCACTCCAGCCCGGACCGGATCCGCGAGGTCGGTGAGCACTGGAAGAGTGTTCACCAGGAGTTGAACGACGTCGCCGCAAAGCTGCAGGAGGCCGTCCAGCACGCCTCCGCCAACTGGGAGGGCGCCGCCGCCCAGGGCTTCGCGCAGAAGGGCGGTCAGATCCAGCAGAGCCTGACCAACACCGCTGCGCATGCGTCGAACACCTCGGTCGCCATGGACTATGCGGCCACCGCGCTGCAGCAGACCAAGTCGACGATGGGCCAGATCAAGGTTCCCGGCTTCTGGGACCGGGTGGGCAAGACCCTCAACGACGGCTTCGCCTCGTCCGACGAAGGCCTCAAGCGCGACCTTGCCTCGGGGATGAACCGCATCGACGCGGTGAACAAGAACGCCCACGAGTTGTCGGCGACCGAGGTCGCCCACCAGTACGCGATCGGCGTCATGGAGCACCTCGGGCCCCAGTACCTCGAGGCGGCGAGCTATCTGGACAATCCGCCGGGTCGAACCGGCGAACGGCAGACGGGCGAGGCTTTCCCGCCCGAGCCGACCACGACGCCCCCGCCCGGGCACACTCCGCCCAACGTGCCGATGCCGCAGTACCCGGAGGGGCACCCCAAGGACCTGCCTCCGCCCGGGTACGTGCCGCCGAAGAACCCGGGGCAGCAGGTGCCCTGGTCGCCGGGGCAGGTGGATCCGACGCAGCCGACGCACACGGTGCCGCCGTTGAACCCGGGGCAGCCGTGGAAGCCGCCGTCCACCGGGCTGGACGGGTGGACGCCGCCTGAGACGGGGCCGGGGATTCCGACCGGGCCCGGGGGCGGTCTGCCCGGCGGGACCGGGACTCTGCCGGGGCCCGGGACCGGGGGCGGCGGGTCCGGCGGTGGCGGTATCGGCGGCGGCGGTGTCTACATGCCCGGTGGCGGTCTCGGCGGCGGGTCCCTGCCCGGTGGCGGGTCCGGCGGCGGTCGTGGCGGTGGGCTCGGGTCCGGCGGCGGTCGTACCGGCGGTCTCGGGACCAGTGGCGGCGGCGGCGCGGGCAAGGTCGGCGGCGCCGGCGGTGCCGGGGCCGGTGGCGCGGGCAAGGCCGGCGGTGCGGGCGGTGCCGGGGCCGGTGCCGGCGGTGCGGGTGCTGCGGGTGGCCGTGGCGCTGCGGGTGCCGGTGGCATGGGCGGCGGCATGCACGGTGGCGGCATGGGTGGTGCCGGTGGCGCGAAGGGCGGCGGTGCCAAGGGTGGCAGCGGCCTGGTGCGCAAGGCCGGCGGCACGATCGGCGGCGCCAAGGCCGGCGGTGCCGGTGGCCGGGCGTTCACCGAGGGCGGTTCGGGCATCGGCAAGGGCCGGGCTGCCGGTCAGGGCGGTGCGGCCGGCATGCACGGTGCGCCGGGTTCCGGGAGCGCCAACCGGAAGAAGAAGGCCGAGGGGCACCGTCCCGACTACCTGACCGAGGACGAGGAGACCTGGCGCGGTGGCACGGCGAACCCGCCGGTCATCGAGTAGCAGGCAGCAGTAGGCAAGCGAGCGGCGGGCGCCGGCGATGGTCCTCAGGGATCGTCACCGGCGCCCGTTGCGTTGCGGCGGGGGAAATGGAAAAAGGCAGCGGAATTCACCGGGCGCGGCGGTGCATGAATTGCGCCCGGTGAATTCCGGAAGAGACCGTGACGGGAATCGAACCCGTGTAAACCGTTTTGCAGACGGTTCCCTGAACCACTCGGGCACACGGTCGTGAAGGGGTGCAAAGGGGTGGTGCAAGAGGCGCGCGCAGGCGTCAACCAGCCTGGCGGCGAGAGGGGTTGCGAGTCAGGCGCAACAGGAGGAACCCGGACAGGGGGCACAGGTGCGGGGCGCTGCGAGGGCCTCCGGCTTCCTGTTCATGGCCTTCTCCTGTCGTCGGGGTGCTGCTCCGGTTCGTTCCGGTGAATTCACTATAGCGGGCCGGGTCGGGGCGGCGTCAATGGAAAGCGGTAATTCGCGCATGAATTCCGCGTGTCGGGGCTGTGCTACGGTCGGGAGCGAGTCGGGTGTTGGTGGCCCGTCCCGGACGAGGTGCGTCGTACCCGGTATGACAAGACGGCGCGGTAGGTGGTTCGACTACTGCGAGGAGTCCGTCGTCATGGCGTGGGTTGTGCTGATCGTTGCCGGTGTGCTGGAGACCGTCTGGGCGGTGGCCCTGGAGGCCAGCAAGGGGTTCTCGCGGCTGGTGCCGAGTCTGGTGTTCGTGGTGGCGTTGGCGCTGTCGATGGGCGGGCTGGCGTACGCGATGCGGTCGATTCCGTTGGGGACGGGCTACGCGGTGTGGGTGGGCATCGGCGCGGTGGGGACGGCGCTGTACGGGATGGCGGCGATGGGGGACTCGGTGAGCGCGGCCCGGATCACCTGCCTGGTGCTGATCGTGGCCGGCGTGGTGGGCCTGAAGGCGCTGCACTGAGTCGCGCCAGGCCCCAGGGCCCGCGGAGGAGGGCGGTTCCGCCCTCAGGTCAGGATCAAAACGGAAAGACGGCACTTACCATGTCGTGGTGACCACCACCTCCCCGGCCGAAACGGCAATACCGCAGCAGATATCCGACGGCGACGACGGCACGGGAGGAGTGCTCAGCGGGCCCTGGCGGGCGCTGACGCTGGGCATCGTCTCGGTGGTGCTGCTGCTGGCCTTCGAGGCGACCGCGGTGAACACCGCGATGCCGACCGCCGCCCAGCAGCTCGACGGCATCGGTCTGTACGCGTTCGCGTTCTCCGCCTACTTCACCACCACGCTGCTGGCGATGGTGGTGTCCGGGCAGTGGTGCGACCGGCGCGGGCCGCTCGCGCCGCTGTTCGCCGGCATCGCGGTGTTCGCGGCGGGCCTGGTGACGGCCGGCACCGCGATGAACATGTGGATGTTCGTCGCGGGCCGGGCGGTGCAGGGCCTGGGCGGCGGCCTGGTCATCGTGGCGCTGTACGTGGTGGTCGGCCGGGCGTTCCCGGAGCGGCTGCGTCCGGCGGTGTTCGCCGCGTTCTCGGCGGCCTGGGTGCTGCCGTCGATCCTCGGCCCGGTGATCTCCGGCGCGGTCACCCAGCACCTGGGCTGGCGCTGGGTGTTCCTCGCGGTGCCGGTGCTGGTGCTGCTGCCGCTCGCGGTGATGGGCCCGGCGCTGCGCCGCTCGGAGCGCCGCCAGCCGCCGCTGAAGGCGGCGCCGTACGACTGGCGGCGGACCCGGGACGCGGCGATGGTCGCGCTCGGCGCGGCGCTGCTGCAGTACGCCGGTCAGCGGCTGGACGTGTGGTCGCTGCTGCCGGCGGGCGCCGGTGTGGCGCTGATCGGCCCGGCGGTGCTGCGGCTGCTGCCGAAGGGGACGCTGCGGGCGGCCCGCGGCCTGCCGACGGTGATCCTGCTGCGCGGGCTAGCGGCGGGCGCGTTCTTCGCGTCCGAGCTGTTCATCCCGCTGATGATGCAGACCCAGCGCGGCCTGTCGGTGACGATGGCGGGTCTGACGCTGGCGCCGGGCGGACTGTCCTGGGCGCTGGGGTCGTGGCTGCAGGGCCGGCCCGGCGCGGAGCGCTACCGGGAAGCGATGATCCGGTACGGGTTCGTGCTGACGGCGGTGGCGATCGGTGCGGCGGCGCTGGTGCTGGTGTCGTCGGTGCCGGTGTGGGTGACGGCGGCGGCCTGGGCGGTCGGCGGCGCCGGCATGGGTCTGGCGATCGCCAGCATCAGCGTGCTGATGATGAAGCTGTCGGCGCCGGAGGAGACCGGCGAGAACTCGGCGGCGCTCCAGCTCAGCGACGCGCTGGGCAACGTCCTGCTGACCGGCCTCGCGGGCGTGCTGTTCGCGGCGCTCGGCGGCGGCGCGGTCGGCGCGGTGGCCCGGGACGCGGCGCTGCCGGCAGGGGCGTTCGCGGCGGTGTTCCTGACCATGCCGGTGGTGGCGCTGCTCGGTGCGGCGCTCGCCGGCCGGGCGAAGAGCTGACCGGCCCCGCAGAGCTCCGAGCCCCGGCCGGAGAGCCGAACCGCCCGGCCGGAGAACGGATCCGGCCGGGCGGAGGGCTGAGCAGGGGTCACTTGCCGCCGGCCACCGGCGGGACGGAGGGCCGGGTGGTGGCGGGCGCGGAGGCCGGGGCGCCGGCCCCGCCGAGGTAGCTGCTCCAGCCGCCCTCGGGGCTCTGGCCGGGAGTGAGGGCCTGGAGCTTCTTGAGCACGGCCGGGTCCTGCACCTCCAGCCATTCGACCAGCTGCCGGAACGACACCATCCGCACCTCGGGCTTGCCGGCGACGGCCTTCAGGACGTCCTCGACGGCGTTCATGTAGATGCCGCCGTTCCAGCCCTCGAAGTGGTTGCCGATGATGAACGGCGCCCGGTTGCCGTGGTAGGCGCGGTCGAAGCCGGCCAGGTACGAGTCGCGGGCCTGGGTCTGCCAGAAGGAGCGGCGGGCGGGGTCGCCCTTGGTGTTGTCGCCGGACTGGTTGTACATGATGTTGTAGTCCATCGAGAGCACCTGGAAGGTGTGCCCGGGGAACGGGATGGACTGCAGCGGCATGTCCCACAGCGCGCCGCCGGCGAACTTCTGCGGCCACATCTGCAGCCCGCCGGGGCCCGAACTGTCGTACTTCCAGCCGCGCTTGACGGCGGTGGGCAGCAGGCCGCGCTGGCCCTCCAGGCAGGGGGTGCGGCCGCCGATCAGTTCCTTGCGGTAGTCGAAGGGCAGCGCGGGCAGGTCGGTGTTGCCGGTGTTGGTCTTCCAGTTCATGACGAAGTCCATCGCCTGCTGGATCTCGCTGTCCCAGTCCTCGGGGGACCACCGGCCGCCGCCGTTGGCACCGCAGAAGTGCCCGTTGAAGTGGGTGCCGATCTCGTGGCCGTCCAGCCAGGCCGCGCCGATCTGCTCGATGGTGGCGCGGATGTGGGGGTCGCTCAGGTAGCCGATGTCGGAGGCGCCGACGGAGTGCTGCGGCGGGTGGTACATGGACTTCTTCGACTCGGGCAGGGTGTAGATGCCGGAGAGGAAGAACGTCATGGTGGCGTCGTGGTCCTTGGCGAGCTGCCGGAACCGGCTGAACAGGCGGTCGTCGAGCTCGCCCGCGCCGTCCCAGGAGAACACCACGAACTGCGGGGGCTTCTGGCCGGGTTCCAGCGGTTCGGGGGTGGGCTGGTTGGGCTGGGGGCCGGTGTCGGAGGTGGAGCCGTCGCCGATCAGGGTGGCCGGGGGCTTGGGGACGGCGCTGGGGCTGCCGTTCGAGGCGAGGCCGTCGGCCTGGGCCGGCTGTCCGCCGCCGCCCCCGCTCCCCGAGGTGCTCGCGCAGCCCGCCGCGAGGGTGGCGGCGGTCGCCGCACCGGCGGCCAGCAGCGTCCTGCGGGAGAGGGCGTCCATGTCTCACATCCGTTCACCAGGGAGTAAGGAGAAGGCACCGGCCGGAGGGACGGTCCGTCGGGTGGAATGACCGAGGCGTCGTCCGGGGGGAGTCGGCCCCAGCATCGCACGGGGTGTCGCCGTGCGCCGGGAAGGACGCCCCGGGGTACGGATGACCGGGGGACGCCACGCCGAACAGCTCACCTGTTCGGCGCACCGGGTCGGAGCGGCACCGGCGTCCCGGGGTTGACCTGGCATCAGATGGCACGGACCGGATCGGACCGAGGACACGGAGGTCGCACCCGCCGATGTGGCAGTCAGTGCTGGACGCCTACCGGGACCGGATCGTCGACACCGGACGGGAGCCGCTGTTCCTGCTGCTGCTCGGCCTGGTGCTGTCGTTCCTGTTCATCCGGATCAGCACCCGGCTGATCCGCGCCCAGGTCCGCTGGTGGCCCGGGAACGTCGCCCCCGGCGGGCTGCACATCCACCACGTGGTGTTCGGCCAGGCCCTGCTGCTGGTCTGCGGCGTCGCCGCGTTCGCGCTGCGCGGTGACGGCGGCTCCTGGTGGAACCTGCTCGGCTTCGGGTTCGGCGTCGGCTGCGGACTCGTGCTGGACGAGTTCGCGCTGGTGCTGCACCTGAAGGACGTCTACTGGTCCACCCAGGGCCGCACCTCGGTGGACGCCGTGATGCTCGCCGTCGCCACCATCGGACTGCTGCTGCTCGGCGAACTCCCGCTCGGCGGATTCGCCCGCCACCCCGACGGGCCCACCCTGGCCGGGGCCTGCGGGCTGCTCGCCCTGGTGGTGGTCAGCCTGCTCAAGGGCAAGACCTGGACGGGGCTGCTCGGCATCATGCTCTGGCCGCTCGCCCTGGTCGGCGCGGTCCGGCTGGCCCGGCCGCAGAGCCCGTGGGCCCGCTGGCGCTACCGGGCCCGGCCGCGCCGGCTGGCCCGCGCCGAGCGGCGCGAGGAACGCATCCACCGCCGCCTGGTCTCCGCCAAGACCACCGTCTACGACCTGCTGGCCGGCACCCCCGACGCCGACCTCGACCCCGCGGAGCCCGCGAGAGCGGCGGAGCCCGCGCCGGTCCGACCGCCCGCCGTCGAGCCCGCGCCGTCCGAGCCGTCCGCGCCGTTCGAGCCGCCCGCGCCGCCGGCGACCTGGCGGCTGCGCTGCGCCGCGTTCGCCCAGTGGTACCTGCGGATCGTCACCCTGATCGACCTGCTCGGCGCGGTCGTCGCCCCGTTCCGCGCGCAGGTCCAACGGGTCGACCGCGGCGAGTACTTCACGCCCGCGCTGGTCACCTCCGGGTTCACCACCGCGCTGTTGGCCGGGCTGCTCGCCGTGATGCTGCGCCGCCGCAAACGCGCCGCCTGGATCGCCGCGGTGGCCGTCGTCCTGGTGCACGCCGGGCTGTACGCCCTCGCGCTGGCCTTCCCGGAGGTCCGCGCCCACCCGTTCAACTGGTTCTCCGCCGCGCTCACCCTCGCCGTGCTGCTGGCGCTGCTGCTGAGCCGGCCGGTGTTCCGGGTGCGCGGCGGGCGCGGCAACCTGCCGCTGGCCGCCGCCGTGCTGGTGCTCGGCGGGGCGCTGCTCACCGGCCTCGGCGCGGTCGCCGTCCGGGTCGGGCACACCGACGGCGTGCCGGACTGGGGCGAGGCCGCCCGCTACGGCCTGCTGCGGTTGGTCACCCTCTCCGGCGTCGTCCGGGTCACCGGGGTGGACGTGCCGCGCTGGATCGACCTCGCGCTCAACCTGCTCGGCACCGCCCTGCTGCTGCTCACCCTGCGGATCCTGCTGCGCTCCCCGCTCGGCACCGACTGGCAGAGCCCCGAGGAGGAGGCGGAGCTGCGCCGGCTGCTGGAGCGGCACGGCGGACGGGACTCGCTCGGGTACTTCGCGCTGCGCCGCGACAAGGCGCTGTGCTTCTCGGCGAGCCGCAGGGCCGCCGTCGCCTACCGGGTGGTCAACGGCGTCGCGCTGGCCTCCGGCGACCCGATCGGCGACCCGGAGGCGTGGCCGCAGGCCATCGAGGAGTGGCAGCGGCAGGCCCGCGCGCACGCCTGGATCCCCGCCGTCACCGGCACCGGCGAGCGGGGCGGCACCGTGTACGCCCGGGTGGCGGGGCTGCGGGCGCTGCACCTCGGCGACGAGGCGGTGGTCGAACCGGCCCGGTTCACCCCGGACGACCCCGGGCTGCGGCAGACCTGCGCCCGGGTCGAGCGGGCCGGGTACCGGGTGGTGGTCCGCCGTCACCGCGACATCCCCGCCGAGGAGTTCGCCGACCTGGTGCGGCTCGCCGACGCCTGGCGGCACGGCCGCACCGAACGCGGCTACTCGATGGCGCTCGGCCGGCTCGGCGACCCCGCCGACGGCGACTGCCTGATCGCCGAGTGCCGCGACGAGGCCGGCCGGACCGCCGCCCTGCTGTCCTTCGTCCCGTGGGGCGAGGACGGGCTGTCGCTCGACCTGATGCGGCGCGACCGGGAGTCCGACCCCGGGCTGGTCGAGTACACCGTGACGCGGCTGCTCGAACAGGCCCGCGACGGGATGCCGGCGGTACGGCGGGTGTCGTTGAACTTCGCCATGCTCCGCGAGGTCTTCGAGGAACGGCTCGGCGCGGGGCCGGTGCTGCGGCTGTGGCGCGGGGTACTGCGGTTCCTGTCCCGCTGGTGGCGGCTGGAGGAGCTGTACCGGGCCAACGCCCGCTACCGGCCGCACTGGCAGCCCCGGTACGTGCTGTACGAGAAGACCTCCGAACTGCCCGCGATCGGCCTGGCCAGCGCGCTCGCCGAGGGCTACCTGACCCGCCCCCGGCTGCGCCGCGGCCGCCGCTGAGGGCAGGTCACCCGGGCGGAACACCGGGCGTGCCGGGCCGGGCGGCGATGGGTTGACTGGGGCCTGGTCCGGACGGTTTCGGAGGGTGCGGTGGGCGAGCGGGCGTGGGGCGGGGCGGCGCTGGCCGCGGGGGCGATCGTGGCGGGTTCGTGGCTGCTGCACGGGGGCCTGGGCGCGCTGCCGCCGGCCCCGCTCGCCGCGCAGGCGTACGACGGGACGCCGGTCGGGCCCGCCGTGCCGCCGCTGCCGTCCTCGCCGCCGGTGCGGATCCGGATCCCGGCGCTGGGCGTGGACGCCCCCGTGGACCCGCTGGGCCTGGACGGCGAGGGACGCCTGCAGCCGCCGCCCGAGGCCGACGGCAACCTGGCGGGCTGGTACCGCAGCGGCGCGGCCCCCGGGTCGAGCGGTGCGGCGGTGCTGGCCGGGCACGTCGACACCGCGCGCGGGCCGGCGGTGTTCTACCGGCTGGGCGCGCTGCGCCGGGGCGACCAGGTGGAGGTGGCCCGCGCCGACCGGGCCACCGCCTGGTTCCAGGTGGACGGCGTGGAGGTCTATCCGAAGCGCGAGTTCCCCGACACCAAGGTGTACGCGGCCACCCCCGACGCCCAGCTGCGGCTGATCACCTGCGGCGGCGGCTACACCCGCGCGGGGGGCTGGGACGGGAACGTGGTGGTGTACGCGCACCTGGTGCGGACCCAGCGGGCCTGACGAGTGACCGGCGGACCTGACGGGCGCTCGGCGGGCCGGGCGGGCACTCGGCGGGCCGGGTGGGGACCCGCCCGGGGCGTCAGGCCAGCAGCTGGGCGAGCGCCCGGTCGCAGTCCAGGTGCCGCAGCTCCTGGCCCTCCGGAACGGCCAGGTGACTGCGCCACACGAAGCGGCGCAGGTCCGCGCGGGCGAACTGGAGCAGCGCGACGCCCTCCGGGGAACGCAGCTCGACCATGGTGCGCATGCCGAACGCGGGCCGGACCCGGACGTCGCCCTCGCCGACGGCCAGGTCCAGGCCGGCGGAGAGCAGCTGGCGGGCGAACACCCACTCGATGTCCGGCACCGACCGGTCGGCGGGTGCGGCGGGCGCGGCGGGCGCGGCGGGCGCGGCGGTGTCGAACGGGTCGTCGGGGTTGTGCGGGCCGTGGGGGTCGTACGGATCGGCGTCCAGCGCGTACTCGGCGGGGAAGACCATCCGGACGGCCAGCGGGTCCTCCGCGCGGTAGCGCAGGGTGACCCGGAGCAGGACGGAGCGGTGGGTGCCGAGGATCAGTCGGGCCTGGGTGTGTTGTTCGATCGACGCGGGGGCTGCGGACACGACGTTTCCTCCGGGAGGTGGGGGTGCGACCGGTGTCGCCTTCCGAGATGTAGAGAGTCGGGAGGGGTAGGAGGAATTACACCGGTTTTGGGGCCATTTCACGTGATCTGCGCCACATTGATGAGGGTCAATCGGGCATTTCGCCCACCTGGTGTGGGGGTTGTGTGTGCGGCCGCCCGGCCGCCCGGGCAGGATCGCGGGAGTCGACCGGTCCGCCGCCGGTCCGGCCGGGCCAGGGGAGGACAAGATCACCGAGTTGTCAGTACGGACCGCCGGTCGCCCGTCGCACGCCAGCTACACCGAGCTCTACCGCAGCCACCACCCCGGCCTGCTGCGCTACGCCGGCCGGCTGACCGGCGGCGACCGCTGGCAGGCCGAGGACCTGGTCGCCGAGGCCCACCTGCGGGTGTGGCGGCGGCTGGCCGCCGGGCAGCGGATCGAGGACCCGCGCGCCTACCTGGCCACCACCGTCCGCCATCTGGCCGCCGTGCCGGTGCGGGAGACGACCCGGCCCGAGGTGCCCGGCGGGGAGAGCGAGGATCCGGCGGCGACGGTGGCCGAGACCGACCGGATGCGCCGCCTGCTCGCCCAACTGCCCGAGCGGTGGGCGCACGCGCTGTGGCTGGCCGAGGTGGAGGGGCTGCCGCCCGGCGAGATCGGGGCCCGGCTCGGGGTGCGGCGCGGCGCGGCCGCCGTCCTGGTGCACCGCGCCCGCGAGGGCCTGCGGCTCGCGTACCTGCGGGCCTACCCGGGCAGCCCGCGCGACCGGTCCTGCGCCGGGCACTGGCGGACGCTGGCCGGGCAGGCCCGCGGCCGGGCCGGACGGCGGGCCGAGCGGCAGGTGGAGCGCCACCTGCCGCACTGCGCGGACTGCCGCCGCCGGCTCGCCCTGCTGCGCCGGGTCAACCTGGGCCTGGCCGGGCTGGTGGGCACCGCGATGGCGCTGCTGGCCGCGCTGGTGGCGCCCCCGGCGGGCGGCGCCGGGCTGCGCGGCGGCGAACCCGGGTGCGAGGTCGGCCACCGGATCACCGCGCAGCCGGGCGGCCGGTTCCTGGCCCGGCCGACCGTCCGCACCACCGCCGACCGGCCGGTCGGCGGCTGGACGCTGCGCCGGCCGCTTGCCGACGGCGAGCACCTGGCGGTGCCCCGGTCGGGCGTCGGGCAGGCCAGCGAGGTGGCGGGGGCGGTGCTGCTGGAGGAGGGCTCCGTCCTGCGGCCGGGGGCCAGTGCGGAGGCCGCCTTCACCGGCGTCGCGAGGCACCCGTTCGCCGTCCCCGACGCGATCACGGTGAACGGCCGACCGTGTCGCGTGAAGGTGTGGTGAGGGTCGCGCGGGCGGAGTGGGACGCGCGCCACAGGGGCACGCCATCGCCGCGGTCCGCCCCCCCGGAAGGGGCTAGGCTGGGCGGGTTCCACGACCGCCCGCCGACCGCGGGTCAAGGGCCTCGCACAGGCTCTGACCTGCGACGACCCCGTTCGGAGACCGTGACTACCGCCGCCTCCTCCTCGATGGCCCCGCTGTTCTCGCACGTCGACAGCTCCCACCCCCGCCCCACCGGCACCTCCGCCGCCGCGCACCTCTCCCCGGCCTTCCCCGGCCGTGCCCCCTGGGGCACCGCGGGCAGGCTCCGCGCCTGGCAGCAGGGCGCGCTGGACAAGTACATCGAGAAGCAGCCCCGGGACTTCCTGGCGGTTGCGACGCCGGGCGCCGGAAAGACCACCTTCGCCCTGACCCTGGCGTCCTACCTGCTGCACAACCACCTGGTGCAGCAGATCACCGTGGTCGCGCCCACCGAGCACCTGAAGAAGCAGTGGGCCGAGGCCGCCGCCCGGATAGGCATCCGGCTGGACCCGGCGTACTCCTCGGGCCAGCTGTCGAAGGACTACCACGGCATCGTGGTCACCTACGCGGGCGTCGGCGTCAACCCGATGCTGCACCGCAACCGCACCGAGGCCCGCAAGACGCTGGTGATCATGGACGAGATCCATCACGCCGGCGACTCCAAGTCCTGGGGCGAGGCCTGCTTCGAGGCGTTCGAACCCGCCACCCGCCGGCTCGCGCTGACCGGTACGCCGTTCCGCTCGGACACCAACCCGATCCCGTTCGTCGCCTACGACGCGGGCAGCGACGGCATCCGCAAGTCGATCGCCGACTACACCTACGGCTACGGGCACGCCCTCGCCGACCACGTCGTCCGACCGGTGATCTTCCTCAGCTACTCCGGCAACATGCGCTGGCGCACCAAGTCCGGCGACGAGCTGGAGGCCCGGCTCGGCGAGCCGATGACCAAGGACCTGATCGCCCAGGCCTGGCGCACCGCGCTGTCCCCGCAGGGCGAGTGGATCCCGGCCGTGCTGCAGGCCGCCGACCGGCGGCTGACCGAGGTCCGCAAGGGCATCCCGGACGCCGGCGGCCTGGTGATCGCCACCGACCAGACGGTGGCCCGCTCGTACGCCAAGATGCTCCGCGAGATCACCGGCGAGAAGGTCGCCCTGGTGCTCTCCGACGAGACCGAGGCGTCCAAGCGGATCTCCGACTACGCGGCCGGCGACTCGCGCTGGATGGTCGCGGTCCGCATGGTGTCCGAGGGCGTCGACGTGCCCCGGCTGTGCGTCGGCGTGTACGCCACCTCGATCTCCACCCCGCTGTTCTTCGCGCAGGCCGTCGGCCGCTTCGTCCGCGCCCGCAAGCGCGGCGAGACCGCCTCGGTGTTCCTGCCGACCATCCCGATGCTGCTCGGCTTCGCCAACGAGATGGAGCTGCAGCGCGACCACGTCCTGGACCGGCCCAAGAAGGAGGGCGAGGGCCTGTTCGACGAGGAGGACCGGCTGCTCGCCGAGGCCGAGAAGGCCAACGACGGGCCGGACACCGGGAGCGAGGAGTTCTCCTACGAGGCGCTGGGCAGCGACGCGGTCTTCGACCGGGTGCTGTACAACGCCATGGAGTTCGGCATGCAGGCGCACCCCGGCAGCGAGGAGGAGGAGGACTACCTCGGCATCCCGGGCCTGCTCGAACCCGACCAGGTGCAGATGCTGCTGCAGAAACGTCAGCACCGGCAGATCCAGCGCTCCAAGGCCCGCCCCGCCGAAGAGGCCGACCTGATCGAACTGCCCGCCGAGCAGCGCCCGGTGGTCACCCACCAGGAGCTGCGCGAGCTGCGCAAGGAGCTGAACGCGCTGGTCGCCGCCTGGCACCACCGCACCAGCCAGCCGCACGGCAGCATCCACAACGAGCTGCGCCGCGAGTGCGGCGGGCCGCTCACCGCGCAGGCCACCGCCAACCAGCTGAAGGCGCGGATCGGCCGGATCCGGGAGTGGGCGACCCGGGCCTGACGACGGGCGAACGGCCGGCGCCCCCGACCCGCGGACACCCGTGGGCGGGGGCGCCGGCCGTTCGCGTGTCCGCGCCCGCCCCGCCGCAGCGGAAGGCCGCTGTCCGGCTACCGGTCAGATATCGAACACCTGATCGGTTACGCCCGTAGTTTTGTGTGTCTTGTCCGTTTTTTCATCGCGACTTTCCAACGATGTGGATCGGATTTTGAACAACCACTTCCGCAGCGCACCTCCCGTTCACTAGCGTCTCCCCAACCCCGTCCGGGCCCCACCCCGCAGCCCGGCCGGAGCAACCGCGGAGCCCAGCGACCGGCAGACCACGCCGAGGCCGGACTCCCACGTCGGACATTCGTCTGACGTGTGATCAATTCCGGTACTGCCCAAGGCAGTTGTGCCGTATGGTCGGACTCGCCGCGGAAAGGATTTGGCGTTCGTGACTGCTGAGACCTCCCAGACCCTGGACCGGGGTGTCCGGGTACTGAAACTGCTCGCCGACTCCGAGCGCGGGCTGACGGTCACCGAGCTGGCCGCCCGACTGGCCGTCAACCGCACGGTGGTCTACCGCCTGCTGGCCACCCTGGAACAGCACGGGCTGGTCCGCCGGGACATCGGCGGCCGCGCCCGGGTCGGCCTCGGCGTGCTGCGCCTGGCGCACCGGGTGCACCCGCTGCTGCGCGAGGCCGCGTTGCCCGCGCTGCGCTCGCTCGCCGAGGACCTCGGCGCCACCGCCCACCTCACCCTGGTCGACGGCAACGAGGCGCTCGCCGTCGCCGTGGTCGAGCCGACCTGGACGGACTTCCACGTCGCCTACCGCACCGGACTGCGCCACCCGCTCACCGAGAGCGCGGCCGGCCGGGCGATCCTGGAGGCCCGCGGCTTCCCCGGCCAGCGCCGCCCCGACCAGGGCTTCGTGATCACCCGCGCCGAGGAGCAGTCCGGCGCGTGCGGGGCCGCCGCCGCACTGATCGGCCTGAGCGGCATCGAGGGCAGCGTCGGCGTGGTGATGCTCAACGGCCTGGTGCCCGAGCGGGTCGGCCCGCGCGTGGTGGAGGCCGCCACCGAGGTCGCCGACGCGCTGCGCTGAACCGGCCGGGGCCGGCCGATCCGCGAGGCCGCCCCGGGCGGGGGCCCCGGTGTGTTTGGATGCGGGGTGTGCCTTCGAAGACCCTGCCCCCGGCCCTGACCGCCCCGCGCAGCCGCGCCCTCGCCCTGTGCGCGCTGCCGGTGCTGGCGCTGTTCGCGGTGGCCGCGTTCGTGCCGCTGCCGTTCACCCTGGAGTCGCCGGGCCAGACCGCCGACACCCTGGGCACGGTCCGGGTCAAGGACGCCCAGGGCGCGGAACAGACCGTCGAGGTGCTCACCGTCACCGGGGCGCCGCAGCGCCAGACCGCCGGGAACCTGCGGGTGGTGACCATCGAGGCCACCGTGCCGGGCCGGCGCAACACCCTGTGGGACTCGCTGGCGGCCTGGGTCGACCCCGAGCGGGCCGTGGTGCCCACTGCGGAGGTCTACCCGCAGAGCGACCCGAAGAAGGCCAACGAGGTGACGCAGCAGCAGATGACGCAGTCCCAGGACAGCGCCACCATGGCCGCGCTCAGCTACCTGCACCTGTCGCCGGAGCAGGTGAACGTGCAGATCCAGCTCGGGGCCATCGGCGGGCCGAGCGGCGGCCAGATGCTGGCGCTGGGCATCATCGACAAGATCGCCGGCGACGGCAAGGGCGGCGACCTCACCGGCGGGATGAACATCGCGGGCACCGGCACCATCGACGCCGACGGGCGGATCGGCCAGGTCGGCGGCATCCCGCTCAAGACCCAGGCGGCCCACGCGGCCGGCGCCACGGTGTTCCTGCTGCCGCGCAGCGAGTGCACCCAGGGCAAGGTCAACACCCCCGACGGGCTGCGGCTGGTCCCGGTGGACACGCTGTCCGAGTCGATCGCCGCCCTCCAAGCGGTGCGCGAGGGCGGCGCCGTCCCGCACTGCTGAACCGGCCCGGCCGGGCCCCACCCCTAAGCCCGACCGGAGCCGCGTCCTACACGCCGAACGCCGCCGTCACCAGGTCCTCGCCGACCCGGGTCCGCAGCTTCTCGGCCACCGCCGTCAACCGGTGCGCCTGCGAGAGCGGCAGCGCCACCCCGATCGCCGCCAGGTCGCTGCCCAGCACGATCGGCACCGCCGCCCCCACCAGGCCGAGCTCGTACTCCTGGTACTGGGTGATCGGCGCCGCCCGCTGCGGCCCCGGCCCGGGCAGCAGCGGCAGCTGGGCGGGCTCGCGCAGGGTGTACGGGGTGAACGGCACCATCGGGTAGCGGGCCAGGTGTGCCCGGCGCTCCTCGGCCGACATCAGCGCCAGCAGGGTCTTGCCGCTGGCGTGGGCGTGCGCGCCGATCCGGAAGCGCTCCGGATCGACGATGTTCGCCCCCGGCGCGGCCCGGGCGGCGACCAGCTCGACCTCGCCGTCCTTGTACCGGGCGTAGTGCACGGCGGCGTGCAGCTGGTGCGCGATCCGGCCGAGCACCCGGTCCAGCCGACTCCGGCCCGCCTCCGGACCGTCCAACGGCTCCTCCGGGCTCAGCCCCGACACCGCCGGCCCGGTGCGGTAGCGGCCCTCCCGGCGCTCCAGGTACCGGTCGTGCACGAGGGTGCGCAGCAGGTGGTACGTGGTGCCGAGGGCCAGCCCGGTGTCCCGGGCGAGCTGCTTGGCGGTGGCGCCCGCCGGGTGCTGGGCGGCGGCCTCCAGCAGCCGCAGGGCGCGTTGGGCGGAGGCGATGAGGGTGGGCGCCTCCGCGGTGACCCGCCTCATTGCGGCGTCCCGGCGGCGGGAGCGGTCGGCGGCGGGCCTTGGGGGAGGGTTGCCCTGGGGTTCGCGATTGCGTTCAATGCGTGCACGAGCCATAGGCATATGCCATAAATCCGCCGCCGTCACCCGTGGACACGCCAAAAGCTGGACAAGGGCTCGCCGTCAGCCCCCGTCCGGCGCCCCCGCGGCCTGCTCCACCAGCGGCAGGATCCGGTACGGCACCGGATTCTCCAGGGCGATCGCGGTGGACGCCCGGACGATGCCGTCGAAGCCGACCACCCGGTCGATCACCCGCTGCAGGTCCGCGTTCGACCGGGCCACGATCCGCACCAGCATGTCGCCGTGCCCGGTGATGGTGTGCAGCTCCAGCACCTCCGGCACCGCCGCCAGGTGCGCCCGGACGACCGTGCCCTGCCCCTGCGAGATCTCCAGGGTCGCGAACGCCGTCACCGGGTAGCCCAGCGCCCCCGGGTCCACCTGCGGGCCGAACCCGCCGATCACCCCGCGGGCCTGCAGGCGGTCCAGCCGGGCCTGCACCGTGCCGCGCGCCACCTGCAGGCGGCGCGAACACTCCAGCACCCCGATCCGCGGCTCCTCGGTGAGCAGCCGGATCAGTCTTCCGTCCAGCGCGTCGATGGCTTCGGGCTGCGGGGGCACGGGCGGCTCCTCGGTGGTGCGGGCGTCGACCGACATTGTGCGGTCGGCACCGGCCCCCCGTCAGCCCCCGAGGGCGCGCGTCACCCCGGGTCCACCTGCACGTTCGGCTCGAAGCCGTTCCAGGTCACCCAGACCGAGGAGACCCGGCCGTCCCTGCTGAAGTTGATCCGCATCCACTGGTCGCCGTGCCAGACCTGCATCGTCCAGCCCGCCTCCGGGGTCGCCGACACCAACTGGACGTCGTGCTGACGGATGTCGAGCGCCACCCGGCCGCCCGGCATCAGGTAGCTGCGTACCGTCCCGGTGGTGCTGCTCGGCGTGGACTGGATCGACGCCGAGCCGTGCGACGGCCCGGCCTGGGACCGGGTCGCGCTCGGCGCCGGGTCCGCGCTCGGGTCCGGACCGGGGTGCGGGGCCGACGCGGTGCCGGAGGACCCCGGGGCGCCGGAGCCGCCCGGGCCGCCGGTGGGGCCCGGGCCCGGGGCGGAGGGCGGGTCGCCCGTCGTCGAGGCCGGCGGCGGGGTCGCCGCCGGACCCGGCTGCGGCGGGCCCGTCGCCGGCAGTGGCAGCGCCACCGGCCCCTCGAACTCCGTGTCGGCCAGCACCGCGTGCACACCGAGCCAGGACAGCGCCACCGCCGCCCCGGTGGCTGCCGTCCAAGCACCCAGTTGAACCCATCCGCTCCGCATTTGCGGGCCATCCTGCCGTACTCAGGTCACGGGCAGGTCAGTGCCCCGGTCAATCCTCAGCAACCTTGCAGATCACGGATCCAGAGGACCCGTCAGACAGCGGGATCGCGCCACCCCTACCCCCCGAGGTACAGACCAGTTGGTCCCGATGCCGTACCGTGCAGCCCCATGGCAACAGTGCTTGTGGTCGAGGACGACCCCTTTGTGCGTTCCGCCCTGATCCGCCATCTGGCCGAATCCGGCCACGCCGTGCGCTCCGTCGGCACCGCCCTGGAGGCGCTGCGCGAAGTCGCCCAGGTCGGCTGCGACCTGGTGGTCCTCGATCTGGGCCTGCCCGATCTGGACGGCAGCGAGGCGCTCAAGATGATCCGCGGACTGACCAACGTACCGGTCATCATCTCCACGGCCCGCGACGACGAGGCGGAGATCGTCCGGCTGCTGAACGACGGCGCGGACGACTACCTGGTGAAACCGTTCTCCGGGGAGCACCTCACGGCCCGGATGGCCGCCGTGCTGCGCAGACTCGGCGGCGGCTCCCTGATGGCCCCTCAGGTCCTGCGGGTCGGCGGCCTCGCCATCGACCCGCAGCGCCGCGAGGCCCTGCTCGACGGAGAACGGCTCGACCTCACCCGGCGCGAGTTCGACCTGCTGGCCTTCCTCGCCGCCCGGCCCGGCGTGGTCGTCCCGCGCAAGGAGATCCTCGCCGAGGTGTGGCGGCAGACCTACGGCGGCGACCAGACCATCGACGTCCACCTGTCCTGGCTGCGCCGCAAGCTCGGCGAGACCGCCTCCAACCCGCGCTACCTGCACACCGTGCGCGGCGTCGGCGTCCGGCTGGAAGCGCCCTCGGAACCGGTCGGGTGCGCGCCATGAAGCGCCTGCTCCGCTCGCTGCGCTGGGCGATGGTCAAGGCGGCCATCGCCGGCACCGTCATGGTCGCGCTGGCGTTCCTCATCCCGCTCGGCCTGGTCGTCCAGCACACCGCCCGCGACCGGGCCTTCACCACCGCCCAACGACAGGCCGCCGCCCTCGGGCCCGCGCTCGCTATCACCACCGAACAGGACGCCGTCGCCCGCGCCCTGGCCTCCACCGACGCCGGCGCGCAGGACCGCCTCGCCGTCCACCTGCCCGGCGGCGCCGTCGTCGGGCACGCCCGGGCGGACGCCGGACAGGCCGCCGCCGACGACCAGGGCCAGGCCGGGGTGCGCGGCGGCACCGTCCGCACCGCCGGCGGCTACGCGCTGCTCCAGCCCGTCGCCGTCGACAACGGCCGGGTCGCGATGGTCGAGGTGTTCGTCCCCGACGCCGATCTGTCGCGCGGCGTCGGCACCGCCTGGCTGGTGCTCTCCGGCGTCGCGCTCGCCCTGGTCGCCGTCTCCGTCGGCGTCGCCGACCGGATGGGCGCCCGCATCGTCCGCTCCGCCCGCCGCCTCGCCACCGCCGCCCGCTCGCTCGGCTCCGGCAACCTCACCGTCCGCGTCCCCGTGGACGGCCCCGAAGCGGCGGGCGCACCCGAAGAACTCCGCGAAGCCGCCTTCGCGTTCAACGCCATGGCCGACCGCGTCGTCCACCTGCTCGCCGCCGAACGGGAACTCGCCGCCGACCTCTCGCACCGGCTGCGCACCCCGCTCACCGTGCTCCGGCTCAACGCCGCCGCCCTCGGCGCGGGCGACGCCGCCGACGCCACCCGGCACGCCGTCTCGCAGCTCGAACGCGAGGTCGACCAGATCATCCGCACCGCCCGCCGGCACCCCGTCGACGCGCCGCAGCTGGTCCTCGGCTGCGACGCCGGCGAAGTGGTCCGCGAACGCGTCGCGTTCTGGTCCGCCCTCGCCGAGGACGAAGGCCGGCCCTGGCAGCTGGTCGGCGACGGGGAACCGGCGCCCGTGCCCGTACAGCGCGGCGACCTGGCCGCCGCCGTCGACGCCCTGCTCGGCAACGTCTTCCGGCACACCGCCGTCGGCACCGCCTTCGCCGTCGACCTGACCGCCACCGAGGACGCCGTGACCGTCCTGGTCGGCGACGCCGGACCGGGCTTCGCCGACCCGGCCCCGGCGATCCGCCGCGGCGCCGGCCACGGCGGCGAAGGCTCCACCGGCCTCGGCCTGGACATCGTCCGCAAGCTCGCCGAGAGCACCGGCGGCGACGTCACCCTCGGCCGCTCCGCCGCACTCGGCGGCGCCGAGATCGGGGTGCGCCTCAACACCCGCACCCAAGTCGAACTGCCGCGCCAGCAACGGCGCCGCCCCGGCCGACCGATCCGCAAGGACTGACGCAGGCCGATGACACCGACACAGCAGCTGTTACCGCGGGGGCGACAGCTGGTGTCGCTCCTCTTCCTTAAGTACTCCCTAGTACCGCCTCAGCGGCACCTCATGCCGTCCCGGGCCCGCCGTCGCGGCCCGCCCGCCCGGCACCCCGGAGCGGAACCCGGGGCGACCGCGACCGGTGGCGCGAACGAGGAGGTCGGGTAGTGTCGGCTGCTGGCCCAGCGCAGGTCGACGGCGGACGGAGCAAGACAGTGACCACGGTGCAAGCGGAACGCGCCACGCCACCCTCCGGCGGACCCGAACAGCCACCCGTCCCCGCCTGGCAGCGCACCCTCACCGCACCCGTCCGCCTGCTCGCCGACATCAACGCCGCCCTGCGCGCCGCCCCCTGGCGGCCGCTGCTGACCGCCGCGGCGATCGCCCTGGTCTCGCTGCTCGGCTACGCCGCCGTGCGGCACTTCGTCGGCACCTCGATGGTCGACATGATCGTCTACCGGGCCGAGGGCGCCGCCGTCGCCCACGGCCAGGACCTGTACGCGATCCGGGTCACCGAGTGGGACCTGCCGGCCACCTACCCGCCGTTCGCCGCCATGCTGTTCGTGCCGACCACCTGGTTCGGCATCCCGTTCCTGCGCGTCGCCGTCACCGTCGGCAACCTGCTGCTGCTGGCCACGCTCGCCCACCTGTCCTTCAAACTCGTCGACTGGCCGCGCCGCGAGCTGCGGCCGATCGGCGTGCTCCTGATCACCGGACTGGGCGTCTGGCTGGAACCCGTCTTCACCACCCTGCGCTACGGACAGATCAACCTCGCGCTGGCCTGCCTGATCCTCTGGGACCTCACCCGCCCCGACCACGCCCGCTCCAAGGGCCTCGCCATCGGCCTCGCCGCCGGCATCAAACTCACCCCCGGCCTGTTCGCCGTCTACCTGCTGATCACCGGCCGGGTCCGGGCCGCCCTGACGGCCGGCGCCGCGTTCCTCGGCACCTTCCTGATCGGCGCGCTGGTCCTGCCGGACGCCACCCGCGGCTTCTGGACCGAGTACCTCTTCGACTCCACCCGGGTCGGCAAGACCGTCATCGTCGACAACCAGTCGCTCAGCGGGATGGTCGCCCGCCTGCTGCACACCGAGAACCCCGGACTGCCCGCCACCGCGCTCGCCGCCCTGGTCGCCGTCGGCGGACTCGCCGTCGCCGTCTGGGCGCACCGCAGCGCCGGCTGGTCGCCCCGCGCCGACGCCTGGAGCGTGTGCGCCGCGCTCGTCACCGCCGTGCTGATCTCCCCGATCAGCTGGACCCACCACTGGGTGTGGTGCGTGCCGATGCTGGTGCTGCTCGCCGCCGAGGCCGCCCACGAACGCTCCCGCCCCGCCGCCGTCCGGCGCTTCCGGTGGCGACTCGTGTTCGGCCTGACGCTGCTCGGATTCCTCTCCTTCGCGATGTGGATCGTCCCGCACAAGGGCGACCTGGACCTCCGGCTGCCACTGCCCAGCCAGCTGCCCGCCTCCGTCTACCCGCTGCTCGGCCTGTGCTTCCTGGCCGTCGCCGCGCTGCGCGTGGCCTCCCGCCGCCGCGCCGCCGGCACCACGCCGGCCCGCCTGCCCGCCCCGCGCACCGAGCCCGACGGACTCGGCAGCACCGGCGCCCAGAAGGCCCCCGCGGCCCGCTGAGCGCCGGGCCCGCCGGCACGGCTGCGGCTTCCGGCACGGCCGCGGCGTCCTGCACGGCCAGCGGCCTGTGCGGGCGCGGCCTCCGGCGTTCCGACGGTCGCCGGTGGTGCGGGCGCGGCCTCCGGCGTTCCGACGGTCGTCGGTGGTGCGGGCGCGGCCTCCGGTGTGCGGCCGGTCACGCGAGGAGTTCGGCGAGGGAACCGTCCAGGTCCATCGCCTCCAGCTCCGCGCCCGGCGGCACCAGCCGGTGCGCCCGCTCCAGCCACGCCGCCACGACGGGCAGCGGCGCCTCCAGCAGCGCGTCGCCCGCCGGCGAGCTCAGCGCCATGCACAGCACGCTGCGCCGACCCGCCCGGGTCGGCCAGATCCGCACGTCGCCCTGACCGCACGGACGGAACGTTCCCTCCACCAGCAGCTCGCGGGCGAACACCCAGGTGACCGGCGTTCCGCTGTCCAGGTGGAAGGTCACGTACACCGCGAACGGGTCGTGGCTCCCGTACGACAACCGGGCGGGCACCGAGACGCTGCGCTCCGGCGACAGCACCAGTTCCAGTTCGAGTTCCTGCTCCACCGCTCCGGTCGACTGTCCGGCCATGCCGCTCACCCTCTCGCCTCCGCGTGAGGCCGCCGACCGGCCCCACACCCGAACAAGAGCGGATCGGCCGGACACTCTTACACGGGTTTCCGAGAACTTTTCCGGCGGACTTTCCGCAGAACCTTTTCCCCGCCGACCCGGTTGTTCCGGGCGGGACATTGGGGCGGTCGCGGCCCGCCGGCCGGGCCACCCGACCCCCAGGATTCGTGCCCTACCACTCGCGTCCGTTCCGTACCACCGGTTCCACGAGTTCCGGTGAACCAGGCGGACCGGACCCCTCCAGGCGCTACCCTTTGTGACTGCCCGGCGACTCTCCGCCCGCGGCCCTGTTGCGCACATCCGCACACCTGCACGCCGCGGTGCCGGTACGAAGGAAGAGGCAATGACGGACCGGCCCCCCACCGCAGCACCGATGCTCGGCACGACCGTGCCCGCCGACGCCGGAGCACCCGGCTACTACCCCGACCCCTCGGTACCCGGCTTCGTCCGCTACTGGGCCGGCCACGCCTGGGTCCCCGGCACCAGCCGGGCCGCCCCCGCTCCCGGCGAACAGCTCCAGCCCCCGCGCTTCGTCGCCCGCTACATCGGCCCGCCGCCCTACACCGTCCCGCCCGGCCTCGTCCCCGCCGCGCCCACCGGCCCGCTGATCGAGACCGGCCCGATCTACCTCGACGAGACCGGCGCGCACACCGCCTTCAACATGCCCGCCCACCCCGACCCGGTCGAGCCGCCGCCCGCCGCCGTCGAGCTCCGGCCGCAGAGCGTCGCACCGGGCGAGCCCTGGGCTGTCACCGGCAACGGGCTCCAGCCCGCCGCCGAGTCCTGGGCCACCGCCGCCGCGCTGCGGCTGGGGCCGGTGTCGGTGCCGGAGCCGGCGGCGGTGGCACCGCGGCGCGCCGGAGCGGGGCGGGAGGCCGCTCGGGAGGTGCGGGAGGTGCGGGCCGAGGTCCGGCAGCCGGAGCCGGTGGTCGAGGAACCGGTGGTCGAGGAGGAGATCGCGCCGCGGCCCGCCCAGCCGCTCGGGGGGACGCCCTGGCACGGGGGTGGCGGTGGCGGTGGCGGCGGTTCGGTCGGGATGTCGGCGGGGCCTGCGTCGCTGTACGAGCCGCGGCCGGAGTACGAGCGGGCGGCGCCGTACGAGCCGCTGCGGGGGCAGAGCGCGGAGGAGGCGCGGGTCGACGGGGCTGCCGCCGGTTCGGGGTGGCGGGCGGATCCGTGGGCGCAGCGCGGGCTGATGGAGACCGGGGCGGCGCCGCGTCGGGTGTCCTGGGGCGTCGACGCGCCGTCCGCCGAGGCCCCGGCCGACGTGCCGTCGCCGGTGGAGCGGGCTGTCGCGCCGTCGCCGGTGGAGCGGGCCGCCGCGCCGTCGCCGGTGGATCGGGCCGTGCGGGAGCAGCGGCCGGCGCACGTCACCAGCGAGCGGGTGCGGCCGCCGCGCGAGGGTGCGGCTCGGCCGGAGCCCCGGGTCGCGTCGACGGCCGAGCGGGTGCGCGCCGGCAGTGGCACCGGCAGCGGCGCCGGCAGCGGTGAGAAGCGGCGGGCGGCCGTGCAGGCGCCCGTTCCGGCCGGGCTCGCGGCGCGGGCGTTCGGGTGGCTGGTGGACGGTGCGGCGACCCTCGTGGTCGGGGCGGCCGTCGCGGTGCCGATGGCGGCCACGGTCTCGGCGCACGTCCGGAGGAAGATCGAACAGGCCCAGCACGCCGCCCAGTTGACCGGTCGGCAGCACCAGGTGTGGCTGCTGGACCAGACGGTGCTCGGCCGGCTGGGCGTGGTGCTCGGGGTGCTGGTGCTGTTCGCGCTGCTGTACCAGGTGCTGCCGGTCGCGCGGACCGGCCAGACCTTCGGCAAGCGGCTGGCCCGGATCCGGGTGGTCGCCGTGGGCGGCACCCGTCCGCCGGGCTTCGGGCGTTCGCTGCTGCGCTGGCTGGTGGGCGGGCTCGGCGCCCTCGTGCTGGTGGGCCTGGTCGCGCCGCTGCTGGACCGTCCGGCCCGGCGCGGCTGGCACGACCGGGTGGCCCGGACCCGGGTGGTGCGGGTGGCGCGGCGCTGACGCAGCGGTGCTGATGGGTCGTCGCCTTGACGGTGCGTCGGAGCGGCGGTCCTGTTCGCCTGCGGTGCCGGGCACCGTCGAATGCCTCTGAAACGAAATGAAACATCGCAAATATCCCAACATCGTAGTAATCGCGGTGTTCTACTCGTCGCATGAGCACCCACGACGACCCCTCGGGGACCGAGCCGGAGGAGGGCGGCAAGCCTTCCTTCGACAAGCAGCCGCCGTCGGCGGGCAGCCCGTACGACACGCCGCCCGGCTACGGTGGCCAGTACGGTGCGCCGCCCGGATCGGGCTCCCCCTACGACAACCGGCCGCCCGGCTACGGCCCCCCGCCCGGCCAGACCCCGCCCCCCGGCGGCCCGTACGGCTCGCCCTACGGCACGCCCGGCCCCGGACCGGTCCCCGGGATGCCCGCGCTCGGCGGCTGGGGCGCGCGGATCGTCGCCCGCCTGGTCGACTGGCTGATGGTGGAGGCGCTCGCCGTCCTGGTGCTGCTGCCGTTCGCCAACTTCGCCAACCAGGACGGCTGGGTCGGCTCGGCCTGGCTCAGCTACATCTTCTACCTGATCTACGAGGGCCTGATGCTCAGCCGGGACGGCCAGACCCTCGGCAAGAAGCTGATGAAGATCCGCGTCGCGATGCTCGCCGACGGCTCGCCCCCGAACACCGGTGCCGCCTGGACCCGCGCCGCTGTCTTCGTCGTCCCCGCCATGCTCTGCTGCGGCGCCCTCTGGTGGCCCGTCGACGGCCTGTTCGGCGTCTTCGACCGGCCCTACCGCCAGTGCATCCACGACAAGGCGGCCAAGACGGTGGTGGTCTCCACCGCCTGACGGTCTCTCGGAGGACGATTCCGGTTGGGCCCCGGGCCCGCGGCAGCCATCGACCTGCCGCGGGCCCGGGAGTCGTTCGGTACCCGGGAGTTGTTCGGTGCCCGGGAGCTGTTCGGTGCGGGCGTGTCCGTCAGTGGGACTTCAGTGGGACTGGTGGGCGTACTCGGGTCGGCGGGCGGTCTGCGGGGCGGCCTTCGGGGCCGTCGGTACCCGGGGGCGGGTGGTGAGCAGGACGGCGGACAGCGTCCCGAGTGCGACCGCGAACGCCACCAGCACCGCGACCCGCCACACCCCCGTCTCCCCGGACACGGCCAGCAGGGCCACCGCGGCGGCCGTCGCGATCAGGGCGCCGAGCCCCACCTGGACCGGGCCCGGGCGGGCGACGGGGGATCGGGTGGTGCCGGGCGGCGGGGCAGTGGGGCGCGTCATGGCGATCAACCCTTCGCGCGGGCAGGGAGGCGGGGTCGGGCTCCGGTTCGGACTCCTCGGCGTTGAGCAGTAAGTTCAGCCTAACGCGCGGGAGTTGAGCTGATCGGGGGCACAGGGGGCGCACGGGCTCACGCCGGCGCTCCGTGTCGGCCGTCCCCGCCCTCGGTCCCGCGCCCCATCCCGTCCTCCGTCCGCGTCGGGCTTTCGCGAGCGATAGCGTGCACACGGACAACGCCGGGGCGGGTGGCCCGCCCCGCGCCCCTGTTCCCGACCCGCCCGGAGCCCCCGTGACCGTCCCCACCGACTGGCCCACCACCGCGGAAGCCGCCCGCGCCGAACAGGAACGCCTGCGCCCCCTGGTCGTCCCCGAGGGCCCCGAACCCGCGCGCCGCCCCGGCACCCTGATCGCCGGCGTCGACGTCGCCTACGACGACGAACGCGACGTGGTCGCCGCCGCGGCCGTCCTGCTCGACTACACGACCCTCGACGTCGTCGAACAGGTCACCGCCGTCGGCCGGGTGGCCTTCCCCTACCTCCCCGGACTGCTTGCCTTCCGCGAACTCCCCGCCGTCCTCGACGCGTTGTCCCGGCTCACCCGGACCCCCGACCTGATCGTCTGCGACGGCTACGGCCTTGCCCACCCCCGCCGCCTCGGCCTCGCCAGCCACCTCGGCGTCCACACCGGCCTGCCCACCCTCGGGATCGCCAAGACCCCCTTCACCTTCACCCACCAGCCGCCCGGCGACCACCGCGGCGAATGGTCCCCGCTCCTCGAGGGCCCCGAGACGGTCGGCCGCGCGGTCCGCACCCGGCAGGGCGTCAAGCCCGTCTTCGTCTCCGTCGGCCACCGCATCGGTCTACCCGAGGCCACCGCCGTCACCCTCGCGCTCACCCCCTCCTACCGCCTCCCCGAAACCACCCGCCGAGCCGACTCCCTCTGCCGCCAGGCCCTCGCCGCCACCGTCCCCACCCCCTGACCCCACCTTCGGTCACCAGGGGGGCGTTTTGACGGACCGTTCCATGTGTTAGACATATGGACTGGAGCCAACTTTTTCCATCAGGCCCCAGGCGGTCGAGCGGGCAGTCCAGCGGGCAGCAGGTACGGGGGAGGTACGAGTTACATGAGCACAGGCGGCAAGGGCTACCAGGTAGAGGTGGACAGCCTGCGCGCATTCGCGTCGCAAGTCCGAGGACTGCTCAAGGAGTTCGAAGACGGCGCGGGTGGCGCGAAGGTCCACGGCCAGACGGGGCTGGCGCCTACGGCGTTCGGCAGTTTCCCGGAGGCCGAGGCGTTGCATGCCAAGTACGGCGAGATGCGGGACAACCTGAAGAGGGTCCTCGATCTCATCCAGCAGGCGATCGACGAAGCGCAGCAGAATGCGGACCGGACTGCGACCAACTACGAGGAGCAGGAGCACGACGCCAGCAACCACCTGAAGCTGGCGAGTGACGGCTGGTCCACGGCGGTTCCCAATCCTGCGACCTCGACTCGGCGCACCACAGCAGCCGCTCCGCAGGCCGCGTCGCCGGTCGGGAACGTGTCACCGGCGGGCAGCGGAGAGCCGAGGCCGCAGTGGTGATCGTCGGAGACACAACGAAACTGGGTGACCGCCGAGGCGCTGTTCGACGTGAGGGGAGCCGATCGTGACCGAGATGACCAACTTCACCGCCTACAGCCATGGTCAGATGCGCACCATGGTCCAGTCGATGGACTCCGGCGCGGTCATGGCTGCCGCCGACCCCTGGCGTCGCGCCACCAGCACCCTGAAGCAGATCCGTACGGCGCTGAACACCGCGGCTGCTGACACCAGTGACTCCTGGCAGGGTGACACCAGCAACGCGTTCTACTCGCGGATGACTGAGCTTGCCAACTCCGTCAACAACGTCGCGGCCTATTCGAACGATGCGGCCAACGCGCTGGAGATGATGTCCGAGGCCATCGACAAGGCCAAGCGTGACATGCCCGAGGAGCCCGGATTCTGGGACAAGGTGGGCGATGCGGTCAGCGACACCGCCCAGCAGACGGTCGGCATCGACAACGAAGACACTCGCACTGCCGTCGCGGACTCGCGGAAGCAGGAAGCGGTTACGGTGATGCAGACGCTGGCGGCCAGCTACCGTGCCACCACCAGCTACCTGAAGCCGCCGCCCCCGCGCCTTGAGGACTCCAAGGACTTGACGCCGCCGGACAACGGTGGTGCCTCCGCCCTCGGGGCTCTGATCATGGGTGTCGGTGCCGGTCTTTCCGGGCCGAACGGTGCTGGCGCGACGGGCTCGTCCGGGTCGCGTGTTTCCGGTCAGAAGTCGGTCAACAGCCGTACGCCCCAGGCCCCGAAGCTGCAGCCTGTCGTGGTGCGTCCGACCGACGCGGGTATTTCCGGTGGAACGGCCAACCCTGTTCCGCAGCCCAAGGGCCCGGGCACGGGCATTGACGGGACGCCGGGTGGGAACGGCGGTGTCCGCGGGGGCACCGGGACGATCGGTGGCACCGGCGGAGCCGGCGGGGTGCACGGCCCGTCCGGTGGTGGGCTCGGGACGACCGGCGGAGCCAGCGGCGGCCTTGGCGTCGGCGGTGGCGCGGGCGGCCTGCTCGGTGGTGGGTCCGGAATCGGCACCAGCCGTGTCGGCTTCACCGGCAACAGCGCCTCCAAGGCCGGCACCTTCGGTTCCGGTGGCCTTGGCGGCAGCAGTGGCCCGGGTGGCGGTGCCGGTACCGGCGGCATGGGGGCTCGCGCGGGTGGCGGCCTGGGCAGCGGCGGTGCGGGTGGCGGAACCGGCATCGGCGCGCGCTCCGGTGGCAACCTGGCCGGTAAGGCCGGCGGTGTGATCGGTGAGACGACCCACGCCAACGCCGGTGGACGGGCGTTCACTGAAGGCGGGTCCGGCATCGGGCGCAACCGCTTCGGCCAGGGCGGTGCCGGTGGCCAGGCCGGTGGCCCGGGTCAGGGCGGTGCCGGGCAGGGGGGCGGCATGGGCGGTCACGGCCAGGCCGGCAAGAAGGACAAGAAGCGCGGCAAGGACCGTCCGGACTACCTCGTCGAAGATGAGGAAACCTGGGCATCGGGCGATCAGGTCAACCCGAACGTGGTGGAATGACGTTCGGTCAGTAGAACTGTCGAACACGACCGGCCGTCCCGCAGATCCGATGGTCTGCGGGGCGGCCGCTTCAACGAGTGGGGTGACGAGGCTTGACGACCAGCCGATCCGTGCGCGGTCTGGCCGCGTTTGCTGCGGGAGCCCTGGTTTGGGGTGTCAGCACCGGGCCTGCGGCGGCGGACACCATTCGCGACGGGCAGTGGGCGCTGAAGAACTACAGCGCGGCTGAGAAGGTTTGGCCGATCAGCGAGGGCAATGGGGTGACTGTCGCCGTCCTCGATACGGGCGTCGCGGACCATCCCGACCTGAGCGGTCAGGTCCTGTCCGGGACTGACTTCATGAGTCCTGGCGGGAATGGGCGTAGTGACACCGATGGTCACGGAACCGCGATGGCCAGTGTCATTGCCGGGCATGGGCACGGCGACAATGCGGGGATCATGGGCCTGGCGCCCAAGGCCAAGATCCTTCCCGTGAAGATTCACGTCGGTGATGGGATCAATGTCCCGGCCGGTAGCGAGAAGGAGTTCGGGGAAGCGATTCGCTACGCAGTCGACCACAACGCGAAGGTCATCAACATGTCCTTCGGCGGCGGCACCAAGTTCGATGAGGGCTACCAGGACGCAATCAACTATGCGATCGAGAAGGATGTCGTCCTCGTCGCCAGCTCCGGAAACACCGCGGACCTGAAGATTCCCTGGCCGGCGGCGTTCCCTGGCGTGGTCGTGGTAACGGCAGTTGAGGAGAGTGGAGGCCTCTGGCCGAATTCATCCACGGGGCCCGAAGTGACGCTTGCGGCTCCTGGCGATAACATCTATCACGCAAATCAGAAGCAGGGCTACAACACGGGCAGTGGCACGTCCGATGCTGCAGCATATGTCTCTGCGACTGCGGCGCTGGTGCGGGCGAAGTACCCCAATCTGTCGGCGGGGCAGGTCATCAACCGGATGATCAAGAGCGCGGTGAAGGTCAACGGCAAGGGGACATTCCCGAACAACCAGTACGGCTACGGAATCGTGTCGCCGTCCGCCTCGCTGGCCGCCAACCCGGCGGTCGACAACGGGCCGAAGGACAACCCGCTGCTTCACCGTGCAGGCGCGGACGGAGGCTCGTCCGCCAAGCCCTCCGGCGCGGCGTCCGACCCGGCGAAGACGCCGGCCGCCGGTGGTGACTCGACCGGGGCTCAGGCGAGCAGTGACTCCAAGAGCGGCAGCGGGATGCTGATTGCGGTCGGCGGCGGTGTCGTCGGTCTGATCGTCATCGTGGTGATCGTGCTGCTGGTCCGGCGTTCCAAGGGTGGCAATGGTGGCGGGCCCGGCGGGCCTGGCGGGCCTGGTGGGGGGCCGGGGTACGGGTATCCGCCGGCGCAGCAGCCCGGGGGGTACGGTCAGCCGCAGTATCCGCCGCAGCAGGGGCAGGGGTACCCGCCGCAGCAGGCGCCGTATCCGCCGCAGCAGCCGCCGGGTGGGGGGAATCCGTACCAGCGGTGAGGGTGGGTTGTTGTTGATGGCCTCCTGGGGATTGGCTCTGCCGGTCCTCGGGGGGCCGTTCGGCGTTCGGGGCAGGGGAGGCGATGGGTGTGACGGGGTGTTACGCGTGTGGGCGGGAGGCCGGGTTCGAGGGGCTGCCGTTGTACGAGCGGATCGCGGTGGACGAGTACTGGCGGGTGGTGCATGCGGTGGACTGTGCGCTGCCGGGGTGGTTGGTGTTGTTGCCGCGGCGGCATGTGGAGTCGATGGCGGATTTGAGTGGGGCCGAGGCAGCGGCGCTGGGTGGGTGGTTGGTGCGGTTGGCGCGGGCGGTGGAGGTGGTGACGGGGTGCGAGAAGGCGTATGTGGCGCAGTTCGGGGAGGCGGAAGGGTTTCGGCACGTGCACTTCCATGTGGTGCCGCGTGGGCGGGAGTTGGCGGTGGAGTTGCGCGGGCCGCGGGTGTTCGGGTTGTTGCGGGCGGGTGAGTGGGCGGTGTCGGAGGAGGAGATGAACGAGATCGGGGGGAAGGTCGCTGCCGCGCTCGGCGAGGTGCGCTGAGGCTGGCGGGATCTCGACGGCCGGTGGCGGTGGCGCCGCTGGCGGGGTGGGGGGTGAGGGGACGATGCTGGGGCGCATGATGATCCCTGACACCAAGGACTGGACGTGGGTGCTGGAGCGCCCCTGCGCGGATTGCGGGCTGGACACGCCTGCCGTGGGGTTCGAGCAGGTCCCGGGCATGATCCGGGAGAACGCGGCGGCCTGGACGGGGCTGCTGGCGGGTGATCCGGCGGCGTTGCGGGAGCGGCCGCGGCCCGAGGTGTGGTCGGTGCTCGAGTACGCGTGCCACGTGCGGGACGTGTTCCGGCTGTTCGACGTCCGGTTGAAGCTGATGCTGGCCGAGGACGGCCCGCTGTTCGCCAACTGGGACCAGGACGCGACCGCCGTCGAGGAGCGCTACGGCGAGCAGGACCCGGCCGCGGTGTCCGTGGAACTCGCGGCCGGCGCCGAGCAGTTGGCGCGTTCGTTCGAGGCGGTGACGGACGCCGAGCGGGGCCGCACCGGACTGCGCAGCGACGGCGCGCGGTTCACGGTGGAGTCCTTCGCCCGGTACCTGATCCACGACCCGGTGCACCACCGCTACGACGTCACCGGGGCGCGGCACCAGGCGAGTTGAGGGCGGGGTCGTCGGCCGTCAGGGTCCATGCGGGCAGGCCGTGCGGCACGGACTCGGCGAGGACGGCGGTGGGCCCGGCGCCGAGGCGGGCGGTGAGCAGGTAGCGGTGGGCGGGGCCGACCCGGCGGGGTTCCAGGGCGAGGTGGACGAACGGGGCGGACGGGCCGGAGGCGGCCGCGAGGCGGTCCAACTCGCCCTCCACGGAACGCCATTCCTCGGCGGGAACGTACTGGCGCATGATCGAGTGCCAGACCACGGTGAGCGTCCCGTCGGCGACCCGGACGTCGCGCAGGAACTCGGCCGCGCCGATCGGTGCGACCGGGGCGGGGAGCCGGTCGGCGAGGGCGAGGGCGCCGTTCAGGCGTTCCAGGCGCGGGAGTTGGTCGGCCCACAGGTAGGCGCGCAGGGCGAGGGCGCCGTCGGCGGAACGCGGGTCGATCGGCGTCGGGTCGCAGCCGCGCCGTTCCACCACCTGCTGGAGCGGCGCGTCCCGCAGCCAGGCGGGCGGCTCGCCCCGCCAGGCGTCGGTGAGCACCACGGGCGAGTCCGGCGGGCCGTACAAGAACCCGGGGGAGGCGCAACGGAACTGCTCCGCAAGGAGGTTGAGGCCCGCGCTGGAGCCGAGCTCGTGCAGCCGGACGGGCAGCGGGGCGGCCGGGCCGAGTTGCTGCTGGGCCCAGGCGAGGCCGGTGAGCAGCAGGTTGGCGCGGCCGACCTCGTTGGTCTGCGGCGGGCGGGTGAGCCACTCGCGGATCCACGGCAGGTGGTCGGCGACGGCGGCGCGGAACGCCGGCCAGGGGGCGTCGGGGGCGGCGGGGTCGAAGGCGCCGCCGGCGCTCGGGTAGTGGGCGGCCAGGGCGGGCGCCCGGCCGGAGATCACCAGGGCGTGGACGGCGCCGAGCAGGCGCAGCGCGATCGCCGACGGCCCGGGGGCGTCCTCGTGGCCGGCGATCGCCGCAGCGCAGGGGCCGCCTGCGGCCAGGTCCTCGGCGGCGCGCCGCAGCAGGGCGGCGGACAGCGGTGAGCCGAGCTCCGCGCAGGCCTCGGCCTGGTGCCGGAACATGGCCACGGCGTGTGCGATGGACATTCGGAAACTCCTCCGCCGCAGGGTGATCAGGACGCCATCCTTCGCCGCCGACCGACCCGGCCGGTAGCCGCCCCGGCGGTGATCTCGATCACGGGCGGCACCGGTGCGACCGGCGCTCACCACCCGGGAGACCGCGTACGGAGTCGCACGCGGGCGACAGGATCACCCCGGGGCGCGCGGCAACCACCACGCGCCCGGTGCCGCTGCACGCCCGCCGCCGGCGCACGCCGATCCGGCGCGGATCACCGGTCGGTGGCGCGCTGCCGGTGGGTCTGCCGGAGCCGGCTGGTGATCCTGGCGGTGTCGACGCCCACCACGTCGGCGATCTCGGGCGTGGCCAGGCCGACCACGTAGTGCAGGATCGCCAGGTCCTCCTCGGCGTCGACGTCCGGACGCAGCTCCTCCGCACCGGCCAGCGCGTGCTGCGCGGTGACGGTGTCGCGCAGGATCTGCCAGGCCGCGGCGGCCGGGTTGGGGCTCTCCAGCACGGCGGGCCAGACCTCGGCCAGCTCGCACAGGGCGAGCCGGACCACCTGGTCGGCGGCGGCGGGCTCCTGGAACCAGACCCGGGCGTAGCTGCGGTACCGCGGCTCGTGCAGCTCGCAGAACGCCGCGAACTCGACCGAGACGCGGGGAAGTTCGGTGGACCGATCAGCGAATGCCGAGCCTGCGGCCGGGATATGACGATCGGTCACATCAGCTGCCTCTCGATCTGGGTCCGGACGGGGAGCGTCAGCGCTCACTCTAGGCCCTCGGGCGGGTGCTGTGGGTGACAAGTCTGCTGAGATGCCCGGGGGCGGAGCCACTTCCGGGCGTCGCTCGACGACCCGTCGGCAACCGCCGCCGGCCGTGCCCAGTTGCGAGCGCATCGCACCTGGTCAAGGGCGGTAGATCGGCAGTGGCTGCAAGGCAGTTGGTGTGCCACCGTAGGCCTCATGGGTGAACGCGGACACGGCAACGGGGCTCACCTTCACGGGCGAAACCCGGACCACGGGCATGACCACCATCACACATCGGACCGACAGCACCGCCATGAACACGCACACCGCCACCCGCACGTGGACGGCGGCCACCACCCGGACCACCACGACCCGGCGACCCCCCGCCGGCCCGGGCGCGCACAGGAGCACGAACGGGCGCACGAAGCCGGACACGCACACGAACACCGGCACGAACACCGGCGCGAACACCGGCGCGGGCGCGGGCACGAAAGCGGCCACGACCACGACCACGACCACGACCACGAGCACCGGCACCGCCTCGGGCACCGACTGGCCCACCTGCTGCGCCCGCACTCGCACGACGCCGCCGACCGGGTCGACGCGGCGCTGGAGTCCTCCGCCGAGGGCCTGCGCGCGCTGTGGGTCTCGCTGCTGGTGCTCGGCCTGACGGCGACCGTGCATGCGGTGATCGCGGTGCTGTCGGGTTCGGTCGCGCTGCTCGGCGACACCGTGCACAACGCCGCCGACGCGCTGACCGCCGTGCCGCTGGCCGTCGCCTTCCTGCTCGGCCGGCGGGCCGCGAACCGCAGCTTCACCTACGGGTACGGGCGGGCGGAGGACCTGGCGGGCGTCGCGGTGGTGCTGGCGGTGGCGGCGTCCTCGCTGGTGGCGGGCTGGACGGCGGTGGACCGGCTGCTGCACCCGCAGCCGGTGGCGCACCTGTGGGCGGTGGCGGGCGCGGCCGTCGTGGGGTGCGTCGGCAACGAGTGGGTGGCCCGGCACCGGATCGCGACCGGGCGGCGGATCGGTTCGGCGGCGCTGGTCGCGGACGGCCTGCACGCCCGTACCGACGGGCTGACCTCGCTGGCGGTGCTGCTCGGCGCGGCCGGCGGCGCGCTGGGCTGGCGGCTCGCGGACCCGCTGGTCGGGCTGCTGATCACGGCGGCGATCCTGCTGGTGCTGCGCGGCACGGTGCGCGAGGTGGGCCGACGGCTGATGGACGCCGTCGACCCGGCCCTGGTGGACGTGGCGGAACGGGAACTGGCCGCCGTGGACGGGGTGCGCGGGGTGGGCGCGGTGCGGATGCGCTGGATCGGGCACGCGCTGCGGGCCGAGGCCGAGGTGGTGGTGGACCGCACCCTGACGGTGGTGGCCGGCCGTCAGGTGGCGGCGGCCGCCGAGCGGGCGCTGATCCGCGCCGTCCCCCGGCTGCTGGCGGCCACCGTCCGCATCGACCACGCGCCGGCCGAGGTCTGAACCACTCGGCCGACGGAACCCCGGCGCACCCCGAATCGGGCCCGTCTGCGGCGCCCGAGGTCTGACGTACCGTCAAAAACCGCCCCAGGGAGCCCGGAAGGGCTCCCTGGCGACCTTTCGGGGCGGTCAGCGAACCTCGGGGCCACCCGCCTCCCGAACGGGCCGCAGAACGCCCCTGGAGCCCTCGCCCCGCAGTTCGCCCCGCACCTCGCTCTGCACATCGCCCCGCGCCTCGGCCTGCAGGGACTCCTGCGGGGACCCCGGTCCGGCCCCCTGCGCGGAGGGCCGTCCGGAGACCTGCGCGGCCGCCTGCGCCGCGGCCTCGGCCGCCGCCGTCTCGGCGGCCCGCGCGGCGGCGGCCACGCTGTCGGGCTCGCGCCGTGACTGCTCGGGAATGCCGGCGGTGCGGCGGATCCGGCCGGTCTCCTCGGCGGCCTCGCGGGCGGCCAGGTAGGCCTGCACGGCGGCGATCCCGTACACCGGCTGGATCAGCTGGTGACCTTTGAAGAACGGCCGCGCGGGGGCGAACCCGGCGGCCGTGACCAGCTCGCGGATCTCGGTTATCTCCTCTTCGCTGCGCGCCGTGAAACGGACTTCCCAGCCCTTCTTGTACGCACGTCCGTCCTCTCCGCCACGCCGGGCGGGATCGGGTTGGCGGACGTAGCCGGGCAGGCGGCCGAGGCGCAGTCTGGCAGCGCGCTGGGCGGATGACTCGTCGCGGGACATGTGCCTGATGGTAGGCAATTCGCAACGCCCGCCGACGCCGCGCGTGGTGCCGCTGCGTGTGGAATCGGTCACGTTCGGTCAGATCCCGCAGGTCGGCAGCCCGGGTCGGACAGGATCGCAATGCTGTGTCGATCCAATGAAAGTCGGATTGTAGGCGAAAAGTCCGACCTGATCGGACAGTGGTTCGAACATCCGATCCGCCGAATGGGTGAGGGTATGAGGACTTTAGTGCAGGACGGTCCTGGTTTGACGACGGTTGGGTAACAGGACGTCAGGTACGGCGTCGGGTGTCAGGGGCGAAGGGGAGTGTTGTCGGTATGAGCTACCGGATTCCGCAGCAGCCCACCTCCCTCGAAGAGCTCGCCCGGCGCCAGCAGAACGTGGTGACGGCCAGCCAGTTGCGCGCCCGGGGCGTGCCGGCCCGCCTGGTGAGCGAGCACTGCCGGCAAGGCGGTCCGTGGCAGCGGCTGCTGCCGCGGGTGTACCTGCTGCAGGAGGGCCCGCCGACCCCGGAGCAGCGGATGTGGGCGGCGCTGCTGTACGCGGCGCAGAACGGTCGGGCCGAGGGCGGCCGGGAGCGCGCGGTGATCACCGGGGCGGCGGCGCTGGCGCTGTACGGGTTCGTCTCGATGCCGCGGCTGCCCGCGGTGCTCGGGGTGGAGGTGCTGGTGCCCCGGCAGCGCCGGCTGCGGGACGCCGGGCAGGTTCGGATCCGGCGCACGGAACGGGAGTTGGAGGCCCGGGAGGTGCACGGGCTGGCCTGCGCGCCGGTCGCCCGGGCGGTCGCGGACGCGATCCGCGAGTGGTCCGAGCAGGGCGCGTTCGAGACCGGCAGGGTCGGCCCGGGGCTGCTGCGGGCGGTGCTGCGCGAGGCGCTGGAGCGCCCGGGCGGCTGCGGCGCGGCCGAGCTGCTGGCGGAACTGTCCGAGGCGGACCTGCTGGCGGAGCCGCGGGTGCGTGCGGCGGTGGACGAACTGCTGGCCGCACAACGGGAGTCGGCGCTGTCCTCGCTGATGGAACTGGCCCTGGAACGGGGCCTGCCGCTGCCGCTGCCGGGCCCCGAGCTGCGGATGCGCGGCGGCACGTACATCGCGGTGCCGGATCTCTTCTGGCCGGAGGCGGCGGTGGCGGTGGAGGTGGACTCCGAGCTGCGCTGCGTCAGCGAGGGCGAGGCTGCCTGGGTGCGGGCCGGCCAGCACCGGATGGAGTACCTGGGGGTGCGGGTGGTGTACGTCGGCTCGTCCCGGCTCGCCGCCGAACGGGACGCGGTCGGCGGCGAGTTGGCCGCCGCCCACCGGCTCGGCGGCGAGGACGTGGTGGAGCTGGTGGTCACCGAGCGCTGAACGCCCGGTAGTTGACGATCCGTCAGGCCTGGAGCACCGGCGTGCCGGTCAACTCGACGCCCGCGCCGCGCAGTTCGTCGAGAGCGGCGGCGGTGGTGGCGGGCGCGACGCCGGCCGTCAGGTCGAGCAGGACGCGGGTGGCGAAGCCTTCGCGGGCGGCGTCCAGGGCGGTGGCGCGGACGCAGTGGTCGGTGGCGATGCCGACGACGTCGACGTCGGTGACCCCGCGCTCGTTCAGCCAGTCGGCGAGCGTGCCGCCGTGCTCGTCGAGGCCCTCGAAGCCGCTGTAGGCGGCGGCGTACTCGCCCTTGGAGAAGACCGCCTCGATCGCGCCGGAGGTCACCGAGGGCGCGAAGTTGGGGTGGAAGCCGACGCCTTCGGTGCCGGCCACGCAGTGCGCGGGCCAGGAACGGACGTAGTCCGGTTCGGCGGCGAAGTGCGCACCGGGTTCGATGTGGTGGTCGCGGGTGGCGACGATGTGGGCGTAGCCGGGGGCGGAGTCGGCGATCAGGTCGGTGATCGCGGCCGCGACCTCGGCCCCGCCGGCGACGGCGAGGCTGCCGCCCTCGCAGAAGTCGTTCTGCACGTCGACGACGATCAGGGCCCGGTGCATGACTGGCTTCTCTCCATCGGGTGGTGGGGTCCGGGGCGCGGGGCCCCGGTCGCACGGGTGTCGGGGTGGGGACGGTGGGGCGGTTGGCACTCTAGGGAGTGCCGGGCGGCGGCGGAAGAGTTCAGCCGATGTGCCGCTCGGTGCCGATCACCGGCTCGCCGCGGGACAGCTGGGTGGCGGACAGCGGCAGCGTGGCGCGGGCGCGGCGGTGGCGTTCGCGGGCGTCGTCCAGCGGTTCCCGGCCGACCACCTCGCCGCCGGAGATCAGCGGGACGTGCAGCAGGTACGGCTCCAGTTCGGCGGGCACCGGGCCGGTCCCGACCACCTCGGCCTCGGCGACGCCGTCCGCGTCGGGGCGGCGGGCCGCCCACTTGCGGCCGCCGACGCTGGTCTTGCCGCCGGCCGAGCGCTTGGCGACCGGGACGAGCTCGCCGTCGGCGGAGGTCGCGCGGGCGACCAGCTTGTAGACCATCGCGCAGGTCGGGTGGCCGCTGCCGGTGACCAGGCTGGTGCCGACGCCGTAGCCGTCCACGGGCGCGGCGGCCAGCGCGGCGATGGCGTACTCGTCGAGGTCCGAGGTGACGATGATCTTCGTGTCGGTGGCGCCGAGTTCGTCGAGCTGGCGGCGGACCCGGTGGGCGAGCAGGGTGAGGTCGCCGGAGTCGATCCGGACGGCGCCGAGACGGGGGCCGGCCACCTCGACGGCGGTGCGGACCGCCTCGGCGAGGTCGTAGGTGTCGACCAGCAGCGTGGTGGCGCGGCCCATCGACTCGATCTGTGCGGTGAAGGCGTCCTTCTCGCTGTCGTGCAGCAGGGTGAAGGCGTGCGCGGCGGTGCCGGTGGTCGGGATGCCGTAGGTGAAGCCGGCCTCCAGGTCGGAGGTGGCGGAGAAGCCGGCCAGGTAGGCGGCCCGGGCGGCGGAGACGGCGGCCTGCTCGTGGGCGCGGCGGGCGCCCATCTCGATCACCGGGCGGTCCCCGGCGGCGGCGGTCATCCGGGAGGCCGCGGCGGCGATCGCCGAGTCGTAGTTGAGGATCGACAGGATCACCGTCTCCAGGATCACCGCCTCGGCGAAGCTGCCCTCGACGGTCAGCAGCGGCGAGCCGGGGAAGTACACCTCGCCCTCGGGGTAGCCGTGGATGTCGCCGGTGAAGCGGTAGTCGGCGAGGTGGCGCAGGGTGTCCTCGTCCACCACCCGCTGGTCCGCCAGCCAGTCGAGCTGCGCGGTGGTGAACCGGAAGTTCTCCACGGCGTCCAGCACCCGGCCGGTGCCTGCCAGGACGCCGTAGCGGCGGCCGTTCGGCAGGCGGCGGGTGAACACCTCGAAGACCGAGCGGCGGTGGGCGGCGCCGCTGCGCAGGGCGGCCTGCAGCATGGTCAGCTCGTAGCGGTCAGTGAGCAGCGCGGAGCTGCGCTGCGCGGTGATGGCGTCCATGGGAATGATGCTACTACCACTTAGCGTCAGAGTGACGATTTCCCGTTCCGGCCCGTGTCGGGCGACCCTGATTCGCTCCCGCGTCGCTCGGATGGAAGCATGGGGCGAGGGGAAAGATCGAGGTCGACGAGGAGAGACGGACTGTGAGTGTCGCGCCGGTGGAGATCGAGCGCCCGGAAGTGGAGGGGGTTCCGGTCACGGAGCCGGACACTCCCTGGGTGACCATCGTCCACAACGACCCGGTCAACCTGATGACCTACGTCCAGCACGTCTTCCAGAGCTACTTCGGCTACCCGAAGGACAAGGCGCGCCAGTTGATGATGGACGTGCACACCAAGGGTCGGGCGGTGGTCTCCAGCGGCACCCGCGAGGAGATGGAGCGCGACGTGCAGGCGATGCACGGCTACGGTCTGTGGGCCACCCTGCAGCACGACTGACGGCCCGTCACCACCGATCCACGAGGGACTGATCCGAAACACATGGCCGGTTTGTTCGAGAGCGCCGCGAGCGGCGGCGCGGCGATCCCGCTGGACGAGTTCGAGGCATCCATCCTGCGCTCGCTGGAAGTGCAGATGCTGGAGCTGATCGGCCCGCCGCCCGGCGGCGAGCACGAGGACCCGTTGGCGGCGCTGTTCGCCGAGGGTCCCAGCACCCCGCCCGAGGACCCGGCGCTGCTGCGGCTGTTCCCCGACGCGTACGGCGGCCCGGGCGCGGCCGAGGACCCGCAGGCCGTCGAGATGGCCTCCGAGTTCCGCCGCTACACCGAGCTGGACCTGCGGGCCCGCAAGCGCGAGGACGCCCTCGCGGTGGTGCGGGCGCTGGACGGCCTGGGCGGCGAGGGCGGCGTGGTCGCGGTGGCGGCCGGGGACTGCCCGCGCTGGCTGGGCGCGCTGAACGACCTGCGGCTGACCCTGGGCTCCCGGCTGGAGGTCACCGAGGAGGACGACGACGGCCTGTACGACCTGCCGGAGAGTGACCCGCGCAAGCCGCTGGTGATCGCCTACCTGTGGCTGGGCGCGATGCAGGAGAGCCTGCTGGAGGCGATGGCGGGCTGAGCCGCTCGGCCCGGCCATTCGTTCATATTGTCCGATTGTTCTGAGAAAGCCCGGCAATCGCACGATTGCCGGGCTTCTCCATGATTCACTGCTGCCAGCCAGGGAAGACGGGGCGGGCCGGCCGACCGGTCGGCGCGGACCGGGAGGGCGAGGCGGCCAGATGGCACACGAGACGAACGAGGCGACCGACCCCGTCCCGGACGAGGAGGGCTACGAGCGGGGCCTCGGCAGCCGGCAGATCCAGATGATCGCGATCGGCGGCGCGATCGGCACCGGCCTGTTCCTCGGCGCCGGCACCGCCATCTCCAAGGCCGGCCCGAGCCTGCTGCTCGCCTACGCGGTGGCCGGCGTGGTGATCTTCGTGATCATGCGGGCGCTCGGCGAACTGCTCACCTACCGCCCGGTGTCGGGCAGCTTCGCCGAGTACGCCCGCGAGTTCCTCGGCCCGTTCGCCGGCTTCGTCACCGGCTGGACGTACTGGCTGTTCTGGGTGGTCACCGGCATGGCCGAGACCACCGCCGCCGCCGTCTACGTGCGGTTCTGGGAGCCGGGCGTCCCGCAGTGGGGGACGGCGCTGGTGTTCCTGCTGCTGCTGTACGCCGCCAACCTGATCTCGGTGAAGCTGTTCGGCGAGATCGAGTTCTGGTTCTCCATGGTCAAGGTCACCGCGATCGTCGGCATGATCCTGATCGGCATCGGCGTGCTCGTCTTCGGCTTCTCCGCGGCCGGCGACACCGCCTCGATCACCCACCTGTGGAAGGACGGCGGCTTCTTCCCCAAGGGCGTCGGCGCCACCGTGATGTCCCTGCAGATCGTCATGTTCGCCTACCTGGGCGTGGAGCTGGTCGGCGTCACCGCGGGCGAGAGCGAGAACCCCGAGAAGACCCTGCCGCGGGCGATCAACACCCTGCCGGCCCGCATCGCGCTGTTCTACGTCGGCGCGCTGCTGATCATCCTGTCGCTGGTGCCGTGGTCCGAGTTCGAGCCCGGCGTCAGCCCGTTCGTCGCCGCCTTCGGCAAGGTCGGGATCCCCGCGGCGGCCGGCATCATCAACTTCGTGGTGCTCACCGCGGCGCTGTCCTCCTGCAACTCCGGGATGTACTCCACCGGCCGGATGCTGCGCGACCTGGCGCTGCGCCGACAGGCCCCCGGGCGGCTCACCCGGCTCACCGCCAGCCGCACCCCCGCCGCCGCGATCACCGTCTCCTGCCTGCTGATGGGCGCCGGCGTGGTGCTCAACGCCCTCGTCCCGGAGCGGGCGTTCGAGTACATCACCTCGGTCGCCACGGTCTGCGGCCTGTGGACCTGGGGGGCGATCCTGGCCAGCCAGATCCGCTACCACGCCGCCTGGCGGGCCGGCCGGCTGCCCGCGCCGACCTTCCGCGCGCCCGGCGGGAGCTGGACCCGCTGGGTGGCGCTGGCCTTCCTGGTGATGGTCGCGGTGCTGATCGGCCTCGACCCGACCGCCCGGATCTCGCTGTACGTGTTCCCGGTCTGGGCGGTGCTGCTGATCGTCGGCTACCGGCTGCTGGCCCGCCGCGACCCGGCCGCCGTGCACGGCGATCCGCACTCCCACCTGCACGCCGAAAGCGGCGAATGACCCCTCGCTATCCTGGCCGCATGCTGACCATCACCCGAGAACTGCGCGACCGGATGGTCGCCCACGCCCGCGCCGACCACCCGGACGAGGCCTGCGGCGTGATCGCCGGACCGGCCGGCACCGGCCGACCCGAGCGGTTCGTCCCGATGCTCAACGCGGCCCGCTCGCCCACCTTCTACGAGTTCGACTCCGGCGACCTGCTGAAGCTGTACCGCGAGATGGACGACCTGGACGAGGAACCGGTGGTGATCTACCACTCGCACACCGCCACCGAGGCCTACCCGTCCCGCACCGACGTGAGCTACGCCTCCGAGCCGTTCGCCCACTACGTCCTGGTCTCCACCGCCGAGGGCAACGGCGAGGACGACGCCTACCAGTTCCGCTCGTTCCGCATCGTGGACGGCGTGATCACGGAGGAAGACGTCGAGGTGGTCGAGGCCTACCAGGTCTGAGCCAGGCAGCCCACCGATGGGCCCGCCCGAGCCGCGCTCCGCGTGGCGGGCGGGCCCGTTTTCTCATTGGATGGGACACGCCCGGCCGGATGGTGAGACAAGCATGTCAAAGCGGGGGCGGGAATCTATACGATGAGTCCATGCGTTCCGTCGATGTGAGCATTCAGGCCCCAGGCACCCGCCTCGTGGCACGCCTGCACGTCGACCTGTGCCGGCTCGCCAGCGCGATCTGTCCCGGCACCGCCGCGCGCTGACCGGCTGAGCCGGCCGACAGCCTCCCGATCCTCCCGCCCCGACTGCCCCGGGGCCCTTCTTCCTGCCGTGCCCCGCCCGGTCCGGCAACCGACGTCACTCCACAGGAGCGCAGCCATGGCCATCGAGGTCCGCATCCCGACCATCCTCCGTACCTACACCGACGGCGCCAAGGCCGTCGACGGCAACGGCGCCAACCTCGGGGAGCTCTTCACCGACCTCGACGCCCGGCACCCCGGCATCGCCGCCCGCCTGCTGGACGGCGGCGAGCTGCGCCGCTTCGTCAACGTCTACCTGAACGACGAGGACGTCCGCTTCCTGGACGGCGTGGCCACCGAGCTCTCCGACGGCGACAGCGTCACGATCCTCCCGGCCGTGGCCGGCGGTATGAAGTAATGCGTTACGACAGCCCGATCGAGGCCGTCGGCAACACCCCGCTGGTGCGGCTGCCGCGGCTGTCCGCGGCCGTGCCCGGCAACGAGGACGGCCTGGTCACGCTGTGGGCCAAGCTGGAGGACCGCAACCCGACCGGCTCCATCAAGGACCGCCCGGCGCTGCACATGATCGAGCGTGCCGAGGCCGACGGTCGGCTCACCCCCGGCTGCACCGTCCTGGAGCCGACCAGCGGCAACACCGGCATCTCGCTCGCCATGGCGGCCAAGCTCAAGGGCTACCGGATGGTCTGCGTGATGCCGGAGAACACCAGCGAGGAACGCCGCGAGCTGCTGCGGATGTGGGGCGCGGAGATCATCCCCTCGCCGGCCGCCGGCGGCTCCAACACCGCGGTGCGGATCGCCAAGGAGATCGCCGCCGAGCACCCCGACTGGGTGATGCTCTACCAGTACGGCAACCCGGACAACGCCGGCGCGCACTACCACGGCACCGGCCCGGAGATCCTCGCCGACCTGCCCACCGTCACCCACTTCGTGGCCGGCCTGGGCACCACCGGCACCCTGATGGGCGTCGGCCGGTACCTGCGCGAGAAGGTCCCCGGCGTGCAGATCGTCGCCGCCGAGCCGCGCTACGACGACCTGGTGTACGGCCTGCGCAACCTCGACGAGGGCTTCGTCCCGGAGCTGTACGACGCCGAGGTGCTCACCACCCGCTTCTCGGTCGGCTCCGCCGACGCGGTCGCCCGCACGCGTGAACTGCTCCAGCAGGAGGGCATCTTCGCGGGCGTCTCCACCGGCGCGATCCTGCACGCCGCGCTCGGCGTGGCCCGCAAGGCCGCCCGGGCCGGCGAGCGGGCGGACGTGGTCTTCGTGGTCGCCGACGGCGGCTGGAAGTACCTGTCCACCGGCATCTACACGGCCGAGACCACCGAGGCCGCGGTCGAGGCCCTGCAGGGCCAGCTCTGGGCCTGACGGAACGTCAACTGTACGGCGCGACACCCTCGTTCGGGTGGCGCGCCGTCGGCGTTCCGGGGCGGCCGGGGTGGTCGGGGCTGCGGTCGTACGGTAGGTCGGTCGGATCGTCGGACTGCTGTGACATCCCGGTATTTGTCCGTTCCCGGTGACCGCTCTGTCACGGAACCGCGACCGCGGCACGTCGTGCGACGGCTTCGCGCGACCGCCCCCCAAGGCTGACGGCGCACCCTTGGTTCACCGTCACCGTGGAGGTGGGCGTCCATGCCCGGCCGGAAGCTCTGGTCCTACGTCGAGATCGCCCGCCACATCAACGTGCAGGCCGAGACCGTCCGCAACTACAAGCGCCACGGCCTGCTCCCGCACCCCGACCGGCTGGACCCCGAGGGCCGTCCCCGCTGGTACCCGCAGACCATCCGGCATTGGGCCAGAGCCCGGCCCGGGCGGCGCTGAAACGCCCGCCCCGTCCTGGTGATTCCGCCCACAGCGCGGCACGGGAGAGGGGGCAAAGTGCCGCCCGGCCCTTACCCTCGACACTCAAAGAAGCCGCTCCGCCCCCGGCGGCGCGGACGGCCGCGGACGATGGCCCGACGGGGCGGGAAGGGCTCGGCATGAAACTGACCGTGGTGGGGTGCTCGGGGAGCTTCCCGTCCGTGGACTCCCCGTGCTCCAGCTACCTGGTGGAGGCCGACGGCTACCGCCTGGTCGTCGACCTCGGCAACGGCGCCCTCGGCAACCTGCAGAAGCACACCGGCCTGTACGACGTGGACGCGGTGCTGCTCAGCCACCTGCACGCCGACCACTGCATCGACCTGTGCGCCTACTGGGTGGCCCGCAACTACCGGGTCGAGGGCTGCCCCGACCCGCTGCCCGTCTACGGCCCGACCGGCACCGCGGACCGCCTCGCCCGCGCCTACGACATGCCGGAGAAGCCCGGCATGACCGAGGTCTTCGACTTCCGCGACCTCGCCGACGGCGCCCGGCTGGCACTCGGCCCGCTCACCGTCACCGCGGCCCTCGTCAACCACCTGGAGTCCGAGGCCTACGGCTTCCGGATCGAGCACGGCGGCCGGAGCGTGGTCTACTCCGGCGACACCGGCATCTGCCCGGACCTGGTCGAACTCGCCCGCGGCACCGACCTGTTCCTGTGCGAGGCGGCCTACACCCACGGCAAGGAGACCGTCGAGTCCATCCACCTCAACGGCCGCCAGGCCGGCGAGCACGCCGCCCGGGCCGGGGCCAAGCGCCTGGTGCTCACCCACATTCCGCCGTGGACCGACGCCGAACACAACCGGCGGGACGCCGCGGCCGTCTACCCCGGGCCGGTCGAGCTGGCGCGGGCCGGAGCCGTCTACGAGCTGTGAACCGGCGTCAGCCAGTGGCGGTAGCGCGGGTCCTCGCCGTGCACCGCGGCCCGGTACGCCTGGGCCAGCTTCTTCGTCAACTCACCCTCGTGGGAGGGTAGTTCACGGTTGTCGAGGGAGCCGACCGGGACCACGCCGGCGGCCGTGCCGGAGATGAACACCTCGTCGGCCGCGTACAGGTCCGAGCGCAGCAGCGGCTCCACCCGGACCTCCGCGCCCAGGTCGCGGGCCAGCGTCAGCACGGTGTCCTGGGTGATCCCCTCCAGCGCCCCCGCGCTCGCCGGGGTGGTCCGCAGCACGCCGTCGCGCACCACGAACACGTTCTCCGAACTGCACTCGCTGACCGTCCCGTCGGGGGCCAGCAGCAGTGCCTCGTCGAACCCGGCGTCGGTCGCCTCCCGGCGGGCCAGCGCCGAGTTCAGGTACGGGCCGGTCGCCTTCGCCGCCGGGGGGACGGAGTTGGGGTCGGTGCGCCGCCAGCTGCTGGTCATCAGCCGCAGTCCGCGCCCGGCCGGCAGGTAGGCCGGCCACTCCCAGGACGCGATCGACACGCTCGTGGGGGAGTGGCGCATGTCCAGGCCCATCGAGCCGTAGCCCAGGAACGCCAGGTGCCGCAGGTAGCACTCGCGGTGGCCGTTCGCCGCCACCAGGGCGACCGTGGCCTCGGCCAACTCCTCCGGGGAATACGGCAGTTCGATGCGGAGCATGCGGGCGCTGCGGTCCAGTCGGGCCAGGTGCTCGGGCAGCCGGAACACCGCCGGCCCGTCCGCCGTCCCGAAGACCCGGGTGCCCTCCAGCACCCCCGTCCCGTAGTGCAGCGCATGGGAGAGCACGTGGACGCGCGCCTCGTGCCAGGGCACCAGCGCGCCGTCGAACCAGATCACGGAAGACTCGGGAATCGCCATGCCCGCCATCCTGGGCGGCCCGGCGGCCGTGGCGAAGAGCGTCGGGCCCGCCGGATCGGGCCATGGCCGCGACCGGAGCGGCCGTCTCGGATGGCGGACCCGTCTCGGATGGTGAAAAGCAGACGTCCGCGCAGCGGTCGCGGTCCTAGGCTCCGGAAGGGTGGAGACCAGCACCGCCCTGTACGCCCGACTGCTCGCCGACCCCGGCCGTCCGCTGGACGCGCTGCGGACGGAACTCGACTGCGGGGGAGGGGAGTTCGAACGGGCGCTGGAGGAGCTGCACGCGCTCGGACTGCTCCGGACGACCACCGCCACGGCCAGCGGCCTGGCCGCGGTGTCGATCGACACCGCGGTGCGCCGGCTGCTCGCCGACTCCGACCGCCGCTTCACCGCGCTGCTCGGCGAGGCCCGGCACGCCCACGAGCAGGTGGAACACCTGCACCGCCACTACCTGCCGCTGCGCGCCGCCGCCGCGCACGAACTCGTCCGCGGGCCCGACCGGGTCGCCGCGCTGCTGGAGGACGCCGCGAGAGCCGCCCGGACGGAGGCGCTGTCGCTGCGGCCCGGGCAGGACCAGTCCGAGAACGGCCTCGCCGAGAAGCTCGCCCGCGAACGGATCGCCCTCGCGCACCGGGTCGCACTGCGCACCATCTACCCCGCCGCCGCGCTGCACCAGGCGGCGGTGCTGGCGCACGTCCAGGCGCTCACCGCCGCGGGCGCGAACATCCGGGTCGCGCACACGCTGCCGCTCTGGCTCATCGTGGTGGACTCCCACCTCGCCGTCCTGCCCGCGCCCGGGGAGCCGCCGGGCAGCGCGGCGGTGGTGGTGCGGGACCCGGCGGTGGTGTCGGTGGTGCGGGAGCTGTTCGAGCACTTCTGGGCGGCGAGCTGGGTCCCGCCGGAGCTGCTGGGCAGGACCGCGCCGGACGACCGGCACCGGGAGGTGCTGAGGCTGCTGGCGGCGGGGCTGACGGATCAGGCGATCGGGCGGAAGCTGGAGATCTCGGACCGGACGGTACGGAGGCTGGTGGCGGACCTGACGGCGGCGCTGGGGGCGCAGTCGCGGTTCCAGGCGGGGGTGCACGCGGCCCGTCTGGGGTGGATCTGAACGCCGTCGTCGCCCGCGCGTGCCCTGCTCACCCGTCCTCGAAGCCTTCGTCCTCCTCCCTCCCCGGCGTCCTGAGGTCGAAGCGGAGGATGACGAAGCGGAAGGTCGTGTAGTAGACCGCCGCGATGACCAGGCCGATCGGGATGATCAGCCAGGGTCTGGTGGCGTAGCCCCAGTTGAGGACGTAGTCGATGACGCCGGCGGAGAAGGTGAAGCCGTGGTGGACGCCGAGGGCCCAGGTGACGGCCATGGAGAGGCCGGTGAGGAGGGCGTGGGCGGCGTAGAGGGCGGGGGCGATGAAGACGAAGGCGAATTCGATGGGCTCGGTGATGCCGGTGACGAAGGAGGTCAGCGCGAGGGAGATCATCATGCCGAGGACGGCCCGGCGGCGTTCGGGGCGGGCGCAGTGGGCGATGGCCAGGGCCGCGGCGGGGAGGCCGAACATCATGACGGGGAAGAAGCCGGACATGAACTGACCGGCGCTGGGGTCGAGTTGGAAGAAGCGGGTCTGGTCGCCGTGGAAGGTGCGGTCGCCGACGGTGTAGCTGCCGGCCTGCTGCCAGAAGAAGGTGTTGGCGAACTGGTGGAGGCCGAACGGGAGCAGGCCGCGGTTGATCAGGCCGTAGATGCCGGAGCCGACGGCGCCGAGGCCGATCACCCAGTTGCTGAAGGAGTCGACGACGGAGCCGATCGGTCCCCAGCAGAGGCCGAAGAAGACCCCGAGGCCGGTGCCGACGAAGGCCATCACGATGGGGACCAGGCGGCGGCCGTTGAAGAAGCCGAGCCAGTCGACCAGGCGGGTGCGGTGCAGGCGCTGCCACAGGAAGGCGGAGAGCAGCCCGACGACGACTCCGCCGAGGACGCCGGGGTCCTGGTAGGTGGCCTCGATGTCCTTGCCGGGGAGCACCTGGTAAGGGGTCTTGGGGAAGGCGGTGAGGACCTGGTGGTAGGTCAGGAAGCCGACCAGCGCGGCGAGGGCGGTGGAACCGTCGGACTTCTTCGCGCCGCCGATCGCGATGCCGACGCAGAACAGCAGCGGCATCCAGTCGAAGACGGCGTGGCCGGAGGCGGCGAAGACCTCGGCGACCTTGGTCCAGCCGAGGCCGCGGGTGCCGAAGACGTCGTCCTGGCCGAGGCGGAGCAGGATGCCGGCGGCGGGCAGGACGGCGATCGGGAGCTGGAGGCTGCGGCCGACCTTCTGCAGGGCGGGGAAGACCCGGGAGGCCAGGGTCCGTATCCCCGGTGCCGCCTGCGAGTTCGGTGCGGTCGTGCTCATAGCGGGCGGTTCCTCACGGCAGCGCGATCCTGGTCTAGACCACTGGTCCAGTCCAGTTTCTAGCACGCGCCGTAGAGGCTCCGTAACCCTCCGAAGGTCCGCCCCCGGCAAGCGCTGCGCAATCGAAACCTGCGCCCCCGGTGGGGAATTGTCTCCCACCGGGGGCGCGCGGGGCGAATTCGTCAGGCCTTGGTGACGTCCTCGACCTCGTCCTCGTCCTCTCGGCCGGGTGTCTTCAGGTCGAATTTGACGATCACGAATCGGAAGAGCACGTAATAGACCGCCGCGAAACAGAGGCCGATCGGGATGATCAGCCAGGGTTTGGTGGCCAGGCCCCAGTTGATCACGTAGTCGAGCAGGCCGGCCGAGAAGCTGAAGCCGTCATGGACGCCGAGGGCCCAGGTGATCGCCATCGAGGCGCCGGTGAGCAGGGCGTGGATGCCGTAGAGCAGCGGGGCGACGTAGGCGAAGGAGTACTCGATGGGCTCGGTGACGCCGGTGACGAAGGAGGTCAGCGCGACGGAGGTCATCAGGCCGTAGATTTCCTTGCGGCGGTGCGGCTTGGCGGAGGCGGCGATGGCCATCGCGGCGGCGGGCAGGGCGAACATCATGATCGGGAAGAAGCCGGAGAGGAACTGGCCCGCGGTCGGGTCGCCGGCCAGGAAGCGGCCGATGTCGCCGGTGGCGGTCTTGCCGGTCTCGGGGTTGGTGTAGGTGCCGAACTGGAACCAGACGAAGGTGTTCAGCAGCTGGTGCATGCCGACCAGCAGCAGGGCGCGGTTGGCGACGCCGAAGATGCCGGAGCCGCCGGCGCCGAGGTCGGCCAGCCACTTGGAGAAGTCCGTCAGGCCGGTGCCGATCGGCTGCCAGATCCACACCATCAGCGAGCCGAAGAGCAGGCCGACCAGGGCGGTGATCATCGGGACCAGGCGCCGGCCGTTGAAGAAGCCCAGCCAGTCGACCAGCTTGACCCGGTGGTAGCGCACCCACAGCCAGGCCGAGAAGAGGCCCATCAGGATGCCGCCGAGCACGCCGGGATTCTGGAAGTCCACCTTGATGGCGGTCTTGGCCTCGAAGTCGATGCAGACCGTCTGTTCGAGCACCGAGGGCGTCGGGCAGGCCTTCGGGAAGGCCTGCAGGACGCCGTAGTAGACCAGGAAGCCCGCGACCGCGGCCAGCGCGGTGGAGCCGTCGGCCTTCTTGGCCATGCCGATCGCCACGCCGATGCAGAACAGCAGCGGCAGGCCGAGCGCCGGGTTGAGGAGCGCGCCGCCGGCCGCGCCGATGGCGGTGGCGACGCGGTCCCAGCCGAGGCCGTTCTTGCCGAAGATGTCGTCCTGGCCGAAGCGGTTCAGGATGCCGGCGGCAGGCAGGACGGCGACCGGCAGCTGGAGGCTGCGGCCCATCTTCTGCAGGCCGCCGTAGAAGGTGTGCCACCAGGTGCTCTGATGAGCCGTGGCGCCCGCTGAACTCATTGGTCGGCCTCCGTTTCCGTGCCCGTCCGGTCTCTGGGTGGGGCCAGGAACACCGGCGGACCGTCCGGCGTTGTCGGAGTACACCTACAATTGGTGTAGACCATTTCTGAGGCCGGGGGCGGTCCGCCGGGTTCGCGAGCCCGACGCTCGTCATCCTCGGGCGGTCACGGAGCGGGCCGCGCGCGGAGCTGGTCCGAACGTGGATCAACATGGCATATCGTCCGGAATCGGGTGATGCTGGTCGCGCCGTCGGAAAGCGCGGCAGACTGATCCCGAGTCACTTCCGGCCGGTACCACCGCACACGCAGTACGGCACCCTGGCGACCGACCGCCGGAGCGCCGAGACAGAGGGAGAAAGACCATGGCCAGCAAGGCTGAGAAGATCGTCGCCGGTCTCGGCGGAATCGACAACATCGAAGAGGTCGAGGGCTGCATCACCCGGCTGCGCACCGAGGTCATCGACCCCTCCAAGGTCGACGAGGCGGCGCTCAAGGCGGCCGGCGCGCACGGCGTGGTGAAGATGGGAACGGCCATCCAGGTCGTCATCGGCACCGACGCCGACCCGATCGCCGCCGACATCGAAGACATGATGTGAGAACCGAGCCCCCGACGGCCCGCCCCGGATCCCCGGCGGCGGGCCGTCGCACGTCCGGGGCCGTCGCGCGTCCGAGGTGGGGGACGGCCGGGGACGGGGCGGGGTCGCGAGCCGGACGGGATACGCTCGTCGGCATGTCACGTATCGACGGCCGCACCGCCGACCAGCTCCGTCCCATCACCATCGAGCGGGGCTGGAGCAAGCACGCCGAAGGCTCCGTCCTGGTCTCCTACGGCGACACCAAGGTGCTGTGCACCGCCAGCGTCACCGAGGGCGTCCCGCGCTGGCGCAAGGGCAGCGGCGAGGGCTGGGTCACCGCCGAGTACGCCATGCTGCCGCGTGCCACCAACACCCGCGGCGACCGCGAGTCGGTCCGCGGCAAGATCGGCGGCCGCACCCACGAGATCAGCCGGCTGATCGGCCGCTCGCTGCGCGCCGTGGTCGACCACCGGGCGCTCGCCGAGAACACCTTCGTGCTGGACTGCGACGTCCTCCAGGCCGACGGCGGCACCCGCACCGCCGCCATCACCGGCGCGTACGTGGCGCTGGTCGACGCCGTCTCCTGGGCCCGCGAGAAGAAGCTGCTGCGCGCCAAGGGCCAGCCGATCACCGGCGGCGTCAGCGCCGTCAGCGTCGGCATCATCGACGGCGTCCCGATGCTCGACCTCCGCTACGAGGAGGACGTCCGGGCCGAGACCGACATGAACATCGTCTGCACCTCCGACGGGCGCTTCGTCGAGGTCCAGGGCACCGCCGAGGGCGCCCCGTTCGACCGCGACCTGCTCAACCAGCTGCTCGACCTGGGCAGCCTCGGCTGCGCCGAGCTCGACGAGATCCAGCGCAAGGCGCTCGGCCTGTAGTCCTGCCCGAGGGAACCGCGGTGGGCCGAACGGCCGTCAGAACCCGAGGAGCGGCCCGCGTGTGCTGTACAGCCACGCGGGCAGACCCTTAACGTTCGCTGTGAGCCCGCACACCCTCCTGGAGGACTCGTCGATGCAGCAGCCGCTCAGCATCAACCGCACCACCGTGCTCGCCGTCGCCGGGCTGGTGCTGATCCTGCCGCTGAGCGCGGTCAGCTGCTCCGCCGCGGAGAAGGCGGTGAGCTGCGCCAACACCGCGGTGCAGATCTCCACCGACGTGGCGGACCTCGGCACCGCGTACAACAACGCGGACAAGGACCCGGCCGCCGCCGGGAAGGCCGTGCAGAAGATCAAGGGCGACCTGGACAAGATCGGCCGCAACTCCGGCGACGCCGACCTGGCCAAGGCCGTCGGCGACCTCCAGACCCAGGTCGACAAGGTGCAGAAGGCCATCGACAACCACGAGACGCCCGACCTCGGGCCGCTCGGGGACGCCGCCGGGCGGGTCAGCAAGGTGTGCACGGGCTGAGCGCGGCAGGTGGTCGGGCTTGCCCAGTGCCGCGGCACTAGGCTTGCGGGCATGACCAAGCGCCTCGTTCTCGCCACCCGTAACCAGCACAAGGTCGCCGAGCTGCGCGACATCCTCGGCGCGGCCGGACTGGACGTCGAGCTGGTCGGCGCGGACGCCTTCCCCGAGATCCCGGACGTCCCGGAGACCGGCGTGACCTTCGCCGAGAACGCCCTGCTGAAGGCGCACGCGCTGGCCCGCGCCACCGGACTCCCCGCGGTCGCGGACGACTCGGGCCTGTGCGTGGACGTGCTCGGCGGCGCGCCCGGCATCTTCTCCGCCCGCTGGGCCGGCCGGCACGGCGACGACAAGGCCAACCTGGACCTGCTGCTCGCCCAGCTCGGCGACATCGCCCCCGAGCACCGCGCCGCGTCCTTCGCCTGCGCCGCCGCGCTCGCCCTGCCCGACGGCACCGAGCGGGTGGTCGAGGGCCGCCTGCACGGCACCCTGCGCACCGAGCCGGCCGGCGCCAACGGCTTCGGCTACGACCCGATCCTGCAGCCGCTCGGCGAGAGCCGGACGTGCGCGGAGCTGAGCGCCGAGGAGAAGAACGCGATCAGCCACCGCGGCCAGGCGTTCCGCTCGCTCGCCCCGGTGGTGGCCGAACTGCTCGGCTGAGACGCCGCGTCGACATGCGAAGGGCCCGTCCGGAACGTTCCGGACGGGCCCTTCGCGACATGTGCGGCCTGAGGGACTCGAACCCTCACGAGATTGCTCTCACGGGCACCTAAAACCCGGGCGTCTGCCAATTCCGCCAAGACCGCAGGCAGCGACTTCTCCGTCATGCTACTTGGCCGTCACCTCGGCGTGCACCACCCTTTCGGGCGGCGTTCGGGCGCTCACCGGGGTGGCTGAGAATTGGTACAGACCTATTGACCAGTGTGGTCCAGACCACGTACGTTCGCGCCGCGTCATTCCTCCCCCACGGCGTCCGGTCCCCCTGCCGGGCGCGAGCATTGGAGCGACCCATGCCCGAACGCCCCGCCCGTAGAAGTCCGTTGAAGGCCGGCACGGTGCTGGCGACCGCGACCGCCCTGGTCGCCGGAGCCGCCGGACTGGTCACCGTGATCGGCGGCGCCTCCTCGGCCGCCACCGTGAACCTGCTGGTCAACGGAGACTTCGAGACCGGCACGCTGTCCGGCTGGAGCTGCTCCGGCGGCCTCGGCTCGATCACCTCCACCGCGCCGCACGGCGGCGGCAAGGCGCTGCAGGCGGCGGCCTCCGCGGCCGACACCGCGCAGTGCTCGCAGACCGTCGCGGTCAGCCCGAACACCACGTACAGCCTGAGCGGCTGGCTGAAGGGCAACTACGCCTACCTGGGCGTCACCGGCACCGGCACCACCGACACCAACGCCTGGGGCTCCAGCGCGGATTGGGTGAACCGCAGCGCCACCTTCACCACCGGCGCCGCCACCACCTCGGTGACGGTCTACACCCACGGCTGGTACGGCCAGGGGACGTACTACGCGGACGACCTGACGCTCACCGGCCCGGGCGGCGGTTCGGGCTCGGCCAGTCCGTCGGCGAGCACGAGTGCGAGCGCGAGCGCGTCGGCGTCGGCGTCGGCCAGTGCCTCCCCGAGCAGCAGCAACAGCCCGTCGCCGTCGGCCAGTTCCTCGCCGACCGGGTCGCCGGGCGGGGACGGGGTGGTGACCACGCCGACCGGGGTGAGCGCGAGCGTCGCGGGCACCGCGGTGACGTTGAAGTGGAACGCCTCCGCCGACAACGCGCAGAACGGCAACAGCGCGGTGTATCGGATCTTCTCCGGCGGCGTGCAGACCGCCACCTCGATGGGCACTGCGGTGACGGTCTCCTCGCTGCTGCCCAACACCGCCTACACCTTCACCGTGCAGGGCTACGACAAGGACGGCCACAGCAGCGGCTATTCGGCGCCGGTCACCGTGACCACCGGCGCGGCGCCCACCGGGCCGCTGAAGTCCGCGTACTTCGCGCAGTGGGGGATCTACGGCAACAAGTACTACCCGTCCACCATGGCGGCCACCGGCGCGGCGGGCGGGCTGAACACCATGACGTACGCGTTCGCCAACATCAACCCGTCCACGCTGAGCTGCTTCGAGACCATCAAGGCCGCGGACACCAACGACAACAACCCGAACGCCGGCGACGGCGCGGGCGACGCGTTCGCGGACTACCAGAAGGGCTACACCTCGGACATCTCGGTGGACGGCACCACCGACGCCTGGACCCAGCCGCTGAAGGGCAACTTCAACCAGCTGCGGGAGCTGAAGGCGAAGTACCCGAACCTGAAGATCACCATGTCGCTGGGCGGTTGGACCTACTCGAAGTACTTCTCGGACGCGGCGGCCACCGACGCCTCGCGCAAGAAGCTGGTCTCCTCCTGCCTCGACATGTTCATCAAGGGCAACCTGCCCTCGATCCAGGGCGACATCACCGGCGGCGCCGCCGCCGCGATGGGCGTCTTCGACGGCATCGACATCGACTGGGAGTACCCGGCCTCCGCCGGCGGCCACACCGGCAACCACTCGACGGCCGCCGACACCGCCAACTTCACCGCGCTGCTGGCCGAGTTCCGCAACCAGCTGGACGCGTACGGGCAGACCGTCGGCAAGAAGTACCTGCTCACCGCGGCGCTGCCGAGCGGCCAGGACAAGATCGCGCTGCTGCAGACCGACCAGATCGGAAAGTACCTGGACTACGGCAACGTGATGTCCTACGACATGCACGGCGCCTGGGAGGCCACCGGCCCGACGAACCTCCAGGACCCGCTGTACGACAGCCCGAACGACCCGAGCAACGTGGTCTCCCCGGGCACCCAGAAGTACACCGTGGACAACGCGGTCAACGCCTACCTGAACGGCGCCCCCGCGTACGGCATCAAGGGCGGGTTCCCGGCCAAGAAGCTGGCGCTGGGCGTGCCGTTCTACTTCCGCGGCTGGACCGGCGTCCCGGCCGGCTCCGACCACGGCCTGTACCAGACCGCGACCGGCCCGGCCGGGGCGCAGGGCACCAGCCAGACCGCCGGCGTGGCGTTCTGGAAGGAGCTGGCGGCGGCCGGCAAGACCACCGGCTCCACCGTGCACTGGGACCCGACCACGCAGAGCTCGTGGATCTACGACGGCGCCAACCTGTGGACCGGTGACACCCCGCAGGCCATCGCGGCGCGCGGCGCGTACGCCACGAGCAAGGGGCTGGGTGGCATATTCGCCTACTCGCTGGAGGGCGACGACCCGTCCGGTTCGCTGGTCAACGCGATGACCGGAAGCATGAAGTAGCGTCAACTCACCCTGGGAAAGGCCGGATCGTCCGAGTGCGGACGGTTCGGCCTTTCTTGCCAAGTTGGTACAGACCTGTTGACGTGGGTGGTCCAGACCTCTTAAGTTCGGCGGAACTTCCCCCACATGTGCATGCCCTCCCACAGGCGTGCACGCGACACTCTCTCCTGGAGGACCGAGTGTTGATCCGACACGCGACGGAGCAGCGCCCCACCGCTGCCGACCGTCAGAAGACCGGCCGGAAGGTGGCGTTCGCCGCCACCGCGGCGGCGAGCCTCGCGGCCCTGCTGATGGGCACGCTCGGCGTCGCGCCGTCAGCCGCCGCCGTCGACAACCAGGCCTGCCGCCCCGACGGCATGTACACCACGCCCGGCGTCGACGTCCCCTACTGCAACGTCTACGACACCAGCGGCCGCGAGCAGATGGGCGCCGACCACCAGCGCCGCGTCATCGGCTACTTCACCGGCTGGCGCACCGGCAAGGACGGCACGCCGGCCTACCTGGTGAACAACATCCCCTGGGACAAGGTCACCCACCTCAACTACGCGTTCGCGCACGTCGGCAGCGACAACACCCTCTCGGTGGGCTCCGACACCGCGGACAACGCCGCCACCGGGATGACCTTCCCGGGCGTGGCCGGCGCGGAGCTGGACCCGTCGCTGCCGTACAAGGGTCACTTCAACCTGCTGACCAAGTACAAGAAGCAGTACCCGAACGTCAAGACCATGGTGTCGGTGGGCGGTTGGGCCGAGACCGGCGGCTACTTCGACGACTCGGGCAAGCGGGTCAACTCCGGCGGCTTCTACTCGATGACCGTCAATGCGGACGGGTCGGTCAACCAGGCCGGCATCAACACCTTCGCGGACTCCGCCGTCAACTTCATCAAGAAGTACGGCTTCAACGGCGTCGACCTCGACTACGAGTACCCGACCTCGATGAAGGACGCGGGCAACCCGCTCGACTACAGCCTCTCCAACGCCAAGCGCGCGTCCCTGATGAAGGGCTACGCGGCGCTGATGAAGACCATGCGCGAGAAGCTCGACCGGGCCTCCGCCGCCGACGGCAAGTACTACCTGCTGTCGGTCGCCGCCCCGTCCTCGGGCTACCTGCTGCGCGGCATGGAGACCTTCCAGGTCACCCAGTACCTGGACTACGTCAACATCATGTCGTACGACCTGCACGGCGCCTGGAACAAGTACGTCGGCCCGAACGCCGCGCTGTACGACGACGGCAAGGACGGCGAGCTCGCGGCCGCCAACGTGTACGGCACCTCGCAGTACGGCGGCATCGGCTACCTGAACGGCGACTGGGCCGTCCACTACTTCCGCGGCGCGATGCCGGCCGGCCGGATCAACCTCGGCGTGCCGTACTACACCCGCGGCTTCCAGAACGTCCAGGGCGGCACCAACGGCCTGTGGGGCACCGCCTCCACCACCAACTGTCCGGCCGGCTCCGGCCTGACCACCTGTGGTGACGGCGCCGTCGGCATCGACAACATCTGGCACGACCTGGACGACAACGGCAAGGAGTCGCCGGCCGGCTCCAACCCGATGTGGCACGCCAAGAACCTGGAGAACGGCGTCCTGCCGGACTACCTGGCCAAGTACGGGGTCAAGGACACCGCGCTGAACGGCGCCTACACCCGCAACTACAGCTCCGCGCTGGCCTCCCCGTGGCTGTGGAACGCCAACAAGAAGGTGTTCCTCTCCACCGAGGACGACCAGTCCATCGCCGCCAAGGCCGACTACGTGGTCAACCAGGGCGTCGGCGGCGCGATGATCTGGGAGCTCGCGGGCGACTACAAGTGGGACGCCACCGCCAACGGCGGCAAGGGCGAGTACGTCCAGGGCAACACCATGACCTCGCTGCTGTACGACAAGTTCAAGTCGGCCTCGGCGTACGGCGCGACCCGCTCCACCATCGCGCTGCCGCAGCAGACCCTGCCGATCGACGTGTCGTTCACCAACTTCGCGCTGGGCGACAACAACTACCCGATCAACCCGAAGATCCACATCGTCAACAACTCGACCGTCACCCTGCCCGGCGGCACCGAGTTCCAGTTCGACTACTCGACCTCCGCGCCCAGCAACGCCGCCGACCAGTCCGGCTTCGGTTCCAAGGTCATCCGGGCCGACCACACCGGGAACAACATCGGCGGCCTGAAGGGCACCTACAACCGCGTCTCGCTGAAGCTGCCGACCTGGCAGTCGCTGGCGCCCGGCGCCTCGGTGGACGTCGCCTTCGTCTACTACCTGCCGGTCTCCACCCCCGCCAACTGGACCGTCAACGTCGGCGGCACCCTGTACGGCATCGCCGGCGACTACACCCGCGGCACCACCGCGAGCACCGGTTCGCCGTCGCCGAGCACCTCGGCCTCCGCTTCGGCCTCCGCCTCCGCCTCGGCCTCTCCGTCGCAGTCGGCTTCGCCGTCGGCGTCCGCGTCCGCCTCGGCCTCGCAGTCGGCCTCGCCGTCCGCGTCGGCCGGCACCTGCTCGGCCGCGCCGAGCTGGAGCGCCGCGACCGCCTACGCCACCGTCACCAAGGTGTCGTGGAAGGGCCACTACTACCAGAACAAGTGGTGGACCACGGGCGAGGACCCGTCGCTGAGCGGCGCCTGGGGCGTCTGGACGGACCTCGGGGCCTGCTGATCCCGAGCCCATGAACGGCGGTGGCGGTCGACCCGGTCGGGGGGTCGGCCGCCACCGCTGCGGTGTCCCGGCGCCGCTACTGGCCGACCTTCAGGTCCTTCAGCAGCTTCGCGACGTGGCCGGTGGCCCGGACGTTGTAGAGCGCCCGCTCGACCTTGCCCTGCTCGTCCACGATCACCGTGGAACGGATCACACCCTGGTACGTGCGGCCGTAGTTCATCTTCTCGCCGAACGCGCCGTACGCCTCCAGCACCCGGTGCTCCGGGTCGGACAGCAGCGTGACCTTCAGGTCCTCCTTCTCGCGGAACTTCCCGAGCTTCTCCGGCTTGTCCGGCGAGATGCCGATCACGTCGTAGCCCGCGCCCGCGAACACCTCCAGGTTGTCCGTGAAGTCGCAGGCCTGCTTGGTGCAGCCCGGGGTCAGCGCCGCCGGGTAGAAGTAGACGATCACCTTGCGGCCCAGGTGGTCGGCCAGCGACACCCGGTTGCCGTCGGCGTCGGACAGGGTGAAGGCAGGGGCGGTGTCGCCCGCCTGCAGGCGCTCGCTCACGATGGTGCTTCTCTCCTCTGAGCCGGGACGGGGTGGTGGTGCGGAGGGTCGTGCTGCCAGCCAACCTACCTCCGTTGGTGGGTGGCGCTGCGCGAGCGCGACGGGGAGCTGACAGACTGTCGGTGCAGAGAAGTACCTAGCGGTAACAGAGATGGGGTGGCCCCAGTGGCAGCGAGCAGCAAGGACACGTCGGCACCGCGCACGACGGCCCAGATCGAGGCGGACATCGCCGGGACCAGGGACAGGCTCGCCGCGACCCTCGACGAACTCGCCATGCGAGTCCACCCGGCCACCGTCGCCGCCCAGACCAAGGCCAAGCTGCGTGCGACGGTCGAGCAGAAGGCCGGCAAGGCGTACGTCGCCGCGAGCGGGGCCGTCGAGCAGGTCAAGTCGAAGTTCGTCGACGAGGACGGGCGACCGCGGCCCGAGCGGATCGCGCCCGTCGCGCTGGTCGGCGTCGGCGTGGTGCTGCTCATCGCGTCGGCGCGCAAGCGCCGCAAGGGCTGACAGTTCCTGCGGACGGCGGGATCCCGGGTTTTGGTGCCCGGGGCCCCGCCGTTTTCGCTGTCCGGTACGGTCGGAGCGTGAGTGAGAACGACACGCAGAGCAGACACGACCGGCTCGGGGAGAAGCTTCCGATTCGGATGCTGCACGACCGGGTGCTCGTCAGGACCGAGGGCAGCGAAGGCGAACGCCGCTCCACCGGCGGCATCCTGATCCCCGCCACCGCCGAACTCTCCCGCCGCTGCACCTGGGCCGAAGCCGTGGCCGTCGGCCAGAGCGTCCGCTCCGTGGAGCCCGGCGACCGAGTGCTGTACGACCCGGAGGACAAGCTGGAGGTGGAGGTCCGCGGAGCGACATATGTGCTGCTCCGGGAACGCGACCTGCACGCGGTGGCCGCCGGCCGCTTCGGGGATCTTGAGGGGTCGACCGGGCTGTACCTGTAGCGGGTGCGAATTCAGGGAGCGCACGACCAGGGGCGCCTGCGTTCACGAGGAGGCGGTGAATGGCCGGGGTCTACTTGGCCGTCGCGCGCGGCGCGTTCCGGCGGTACTCGACGTATCGGGCCGCGACGGTGGCCGGGGTGGTCACGAACAGTGTGTTCGGGGGGATCCTGGCGTCGACGATGCTCGCGTTGTGGCATGCGCGGCCGGGGCTCGGCGGGTACGACGCGCGGCAGGCGGTGACGTACGTCTGGATCAGTCAGGCGTTGCTGATGACGGTCGCGGTGTGGGGCGGCGGGTTCCAGGACGATGTGCAGGCGCGGTTCCGGAGCGGGGACATCGCGATCGACCTGTACCGGCCGGTGGACTTCCAGGGGTGGTGGCTGGCGACGGACCTGGGGCGGGCGGGGTTCCAGTTGCTGACCAGGGGCGCGGTGCCGCTCGTGCTGGGATCGCTGATGTTCGAACTGGCGCTTCCGCTGCGGCCGTTGGTGTGGGCGGAGTTCCTGCTGGCGGTGCTGCTGGCGGTGGTGGTGAGCTTCGGGGTGCGGTTCCTGGTCTCGGTGGCGGGATTCTGGCTGCACGACTCGGAGGGGGTGCGGGCGGCGATGACGGTGCTGTCGATGTTCTTCTCCGGGATGCTGCTGCCGCTGGCCCTGTTCCCGGGCGCGCTCGGGGAGCTGGCCCGGGTGCTGCCGTTCTCGGCGATGGTGCAGCTGCCCGCCGACGTGCTGCTGCAACGGCGCACCGGGCACAGCCTGGTGACCCTGTACGCGTTCCAACTGGCCTGGGCCGTGGCCCTGTTGGGGTTGGGTCGAGTGGCGCAGGCGCTCGCTGTGCGCAAGGTGGTGGTGCAGGGTGGTTGAGCGCGAGTCGCTCGCCGCCCGGGCGGGCTGGGCGGTGCGGTCGTGGTGGCTGATCGCCGGGATGTGGGCCCGTTCGATGCTGACGTACCGGACGTCGTTCCTGTTGGGCCTGGCCGCGAATGTGCTGATCACGTTCCTGGACTTCGCGGTGCTGATCCTGATGTTCCGGCACACCCGGCAGCTGGCCGGCTGGACGCTCGCCGAGACCGGGTTCCTGTACGGGACGAGTTCGGTGGCGCTCGGCGGGGCCAACCTGCTGGTCGGTTCGGTGAGCGGGCTGGGCGAGCGGGTGCGCTCCGGGACGCTGGACACCATGCTGATCCGGCCCGCGCCCGCGCTGGCCCAACTCGCCGCCGAGCGCTTCTCGTTGCGCCGGCTGGGCCGACTGGTGCAGGGGTTCGTGGTGCTCGGCTGGTCGCTCACCGCGCTGGACCTGCGGTGGACCTGGGACCGGGTGCTGATGGTGCCCGGCCTGCTGCTGTGCGGGGTGGTGATCTTCTGCGCGGTCCTGGTCGGCTGCTCCTGCGTGCAGTTCTGGTGGGGCGACGCCGCCGAACTGCAGAACTCCGTCACCTACGGCGGCGCCACGCTGCTGCAGTACCCGCCGACGGTGTTCGCCAAGGAGATCGTCGCGGGCACCGTGTTCGGCGTGCCGCTGGCGTTCGTCAACTGGCTGCCCGCGCTGTACGTCCTGGACCGGCCCGACCCGCTCGGGCTGCCCGTCGCGTTCGAGTTCGCCGCGCCGGTCGTGGCCGTGCTGTGCATGTTGGCGGCGGGCCTGGCCTGGCGGACGGGACTGCGCGCCTACCGCTCCACCGGAAGCTGACAGAGGAGGGGACCCCATGGCGGTGATCGAGGTGGAGGACGTCCGGCGGACGTTCACCGTCCGTACCAGGAACGGCCGTTGGCGGCGGGAGAAACGCGAGGTGCGGGCCGTGGACGGGCTCACCTTCCAGGTCGAGGAAGGGGAGTGCGTCGGCTACATCGGGCCGAACGGCGCGGGCAAGTCGACGACGGTGAAGATGCTCACCGGCATCCTGGTGCCCAGCGGCGGACGGCTGCGGGTGGCCGGAGTGGACCCGGCGGCCAGGCGGGCCGCGCTGGCCCGGCGGATCGGCGTGGTGTTCGGCCAGCGCACCACCCTGTGGTGGGACCTGCCGCTGCGCGACAGCTACGAGCTGGCCCGCCGGATCTACCGCATCCCCGACGCCCGCTACCGGGCCAACCTCGACCGGTGCGTCGAACTCCTCGACCTGGGCGACCTGTTGGACACCCCCGTGCGGCAACTCTCGCTCGGCCAGCGGATGCGCGGCGACCTCGCCGCCGCCCTGCTGCACGACCCCAGCGTGCTGTACCTCGACGAGCCGACCATCGGACTCGACACGATCAGCAAGACCAAGGTCCGCGAGTTCCTCCGCGAGACCAACCGCGAACAGCGCACCACCGTGCTGCTCACCACCCACGACCTCACCGACATCGAGCAGCTGTGCGGCCGGGTGATGGTGATCGACCACGGCCGGCTGGTGCTGGACGGCCCGCTGGAGGACCTGCACGCGGCCGGCGAGAGCGAACGCACCCTGGTGGTCGACCTGGCCGCCCCGCACCCGCCGATCGAACTGCCCGGGGTGCGCACCGTCAAGGTCGAGGGCCCACGGCAGTGGCTGGCGTTCCCGGCCCGGCAGAGCGCCGCCCCGCTGGTCGCCGCCGTCGCCGAGCGCTACCCGCTGGTCGACCTGTCGGTGCGCGAACCCGCCATCGAGGACGTCATCGCCCGGATCTACACCGGCAGCGCCGCCGAACCGGCCCGCTGACCAGCTCACTCGATCGAGTGGGGGAGGTGACCGAACGGCCGGTACGGGAGTTCACATACTCGTGACCGAGCCCGAACCGGACGTCAGTGTGGTGATCGCCGTCCACGACACCATGCCGTACCTCACCGACTGCCTGAACTCGCTGGTCGAACAGACCATCGGCGCGACCCGGATGGAAGTGGTCGCCGTCGACGACGGATCGAGCGACGGCAGCACCGAGGAACTCGCCCGGTTCGCCGCCGCCCACCCCGGCCTGCTGCGCACCGTGCGGCAGCCCGCGTCCGGCGGACCCGCCAAACCCACCAACCGCGGCACCGACCTGGCCCGCGGCCGCTACCTGATGTACCTCGGCGCCGACGACTGGCTCGGCCCCGAGGCGCTGGAACGGATGGTCGAGGCCGCCGACCGCTGGCAGTGCGACGTGCTGATCCCCAAACTCGTCGGCGAGAACGGCCGGATCGTCCCCCAGGGCATCTTCGAACGCACCGCGGAGCAGGTCGACTTCACCGACTCCGCGCTCGCCTGGGCGCTCGCCGACACCAAGATGTTCCGCCGCTCGATGGTGCTCAGCCACGGCCTGCGCCGCCGCGAGGACCTGCCGGTCTGCTCCGACCAGCCGTTCACCCTCGGCGCGCTGCTCAACGCCCGCAAGGTGTCCGTGCTCGCCGACTACGACTACTACCACCTGGTGCTGCGGCAGGACCGCTCCAACGTCACCCACCGCGCCGGCCCGATCGACCGGCTGCGCGCCATGGACGCCGTCCAGGAAGTGCTGGAGCGCCACACCCGCCCCGGGCCGGTCCGCGACGCCGTCCGGGAACGCTACTTCGGCTGGGACGTCCCGCAGGTGCTGCAGGAGCAGTTCCTCACCGAACCGCCCGCCATGCAGCGCCGCATCCTCGGCGAGATCGGCCGACTGCTCGACCGGCACTGCTCGACCGGCGTGTTCGGCGCCGTCCCGGTGCCCGCCCGGCTGCGCCTCGCCCTCGCCCGGCGCGGCGACCTCGCCGCCCTGTGCGAACTCATCGACTGGGAACGGCAGCACGGCCCCGCCCCCGTCGGGCGCCGCCGCGGCCGGCTGTACGCCCGCTACCCCATGTACCGCGACCGGCGCCTCGGCCTGCCCGACACGCTGTTCGACGCCGGCCGGGCCCCCGGCCCCACCGGCGGCTGGCGGCTGGTCCCCGCCCCGGTCCGGCGCGCCCTGCGCCGCACCAGGCAGACCTGGCGCGGCCGGGCCGCGACGCGGCGGGCCGCCCGGTGACGCAGCAGTGGTCCGAGCGGCAGTGGTCCGAGCAGCAGCGGCCCGAGCAGCAGTGGTCGACGACGGAAGGTGACCGAGTGACGGCCTTGCAGATCTGCGTGGTCGGACTGGGCAAGATCGGCCTGCCGCTGGCCGTCCAGTTCGCCGGCAAGGGACACCGGGTCACCGGCGCCGACATCGCCCCCGGGGTGGTCGCCGCCGTCGCCGCCGGACGGCCGCCGTTCCCCCGCGAGGCCCGCCTCGACGACCTGCTCGCCGAGACCGTCGCCGCCGGACGGCTGCACGCCACCACCGACACCGCCGCCGCCACCGCCGGGGCCGACGCCGTGGTGATCGTCGTCCCGCTGCTCACCGACGCCGACGGTCGGCCCGACTTCGCGCTGCTGGACGCCGCCACCGACGCCGTCGCCGCCGGACTGCACCCCGGCACGCTGGTCAGCTACGAGACCACGCTGCCGGTCGGCACCGTGCGCGGCCGGTTCGCCCGCCGCCTGGAGGCCGGCTCCGGGCTGACCGCCGGACGCGACTTCGCGCTGGTGTTCAGCCCCGAACGGGTCCGCACCGGGCGGGTCTTCGCCGACCTGCGGCGCTACCCCAAGCTGGTCGGCGGCATCGACGAGGCCTCCACCCGGCGCGGCGTCGAGTTCTACCGGGCGGTGCTGGACTTCGACCCGCGCCCCGACCTGCCGCGCGGCAACGGCGTGTGGCCGCTCAGCGGCGCGGAGGCCGCCGAGTTCTCCAAGCTCGCCGAGACCACCTACCGGGACGTCAACATCGCGCTGGTCAACCAGTTCGCCCGGTTCGCCGACCGGGTGGGCGTCGACCTCGTCGAGGTGATCGACGCCTGCAACTCGCAGCCCTACAGCCACCTGCACCGGCCCGGCATCGCCGTCGGCGGGCACTGCATCCCGGTCTACCCGCGCCTCTACCTGTGGAACGACCCGGACGCGACCGTGGTGCGCGCCGCCCGGGAGGCCAACGAGCAGGTGCCCGCGTACGCCGTCGGCCTGCTCGCAGGCGCGCTCGGCCCGCTGGACGGCGTCGCCGTCACCGTGCTCGGCGCGTCCTACCGGGGCGGGGTCAAGGAGACCGCCATCTCCGGGGTGTTCCCGCTGGTCGAGGCGCTCCGCGCGGCCGGCGCCCGGGTCGGCGTCAGCGACCCGCTGTACACGCCCGAGGAACTCGCCGCGCTCGGCCTGCCGCCCGACGACGGCAAACCCGCCGCCGCACTGGTCGTCCAGGCCGACCACCCCGAGTACCGGGACCTCGGCGCCGTCGACTTCCCCGGCGTGCAGGTGCTGCTGGACGGCCGGCGGGTCACCGACCCGGCGCGCTGGGAGGGCGTGCGGCGGATCGTCCTCGGAGGAGGGAACGCCCTGCGGTAGCGGCGGATTCGCGGGGCGGCGGTCGTTCCGTGCGGCCCGTGTGCCAATCTGGCGGGGTGAGTGTGGACGAGAGGGCAACCGGAGTCAGCTTCACCGCCGCCGACGAGGCCAAGCGGCACGGCGTACGGCGGATGAAGACCATCGCCACCGGCCTGCTCGGCCTGGCCACGGTCGTCTTCGCGCTCGCCACCTGGGCGGGCGCCGCCGGCGCGGGCAGCTGGGCTGGGTACGTGGCCGCCGCCGCCGAGGCCGGCATGGTCGGCGCGCTCGCCGACTGGTTCGCCGTCACCGCGCTGTTCCGCCGCCCGTTCGGGCTGCCGATCCCGCACACCGCGATCATCCCCACCAAGAAGGACGCGTTCGGGCGCTCCCTCGGCGACTTCGTCGGCGACAACTTCCTGTCCGCGCCGGTGGTCCGGGCCCGGCTCGGCAAGATCGGCGTGGCCCGGCGGCTCGGCGAATGGCTGGCCGCGCCCGGCAGCGCCGAACGCGTCACCCACGAGGCCGCCGCCGCCCTGCGCGGCGTCCTCGCCGTGCTGCGCGACGAGGACGTGCAGGCCGTGGTCGCCGAAGCCGTCACCCGGCGGGCCGCCGCCACCTCGGTCGCCGAACCCGCCGGACGCCTGCTCGGCAAGATCGTCGCCGACGGCGGACACAAGGGCGTGGTCGACCTGGTCGCGGTGCGGGCCCGCGACTGGCTGGTCGAGCACCACACCGACGTGGTCGACCGGGTCACCACCAAGACCCCCGGCTGGACGCCCCGGTTCATCGACAACCAGGTCGGCGAACGCGTCTACAAGGAACTGCTGCGCTTCGTCACCGACGTCCGCGACGACCCCGCGCACCCCGCCCGCGGCGCCCTCGACAACTTCCTCGCCGACTTCGCGCAGGAACTCCAGCACGACCCCGAGACCATCGCCCGCGTCGAACGCGCCAAGTCCGACCTGCTGACCCGCCCCGAGGTCCAGGACCTGATCGCCTCCTCCTGGTCCGCGGTGCGCACCCTGGTGCTGAACGCCGCCGACGACCGGGACAGCGAACTGCGTCGCCGCCTCACCGAAGGCCTGCGCACCTTCGGCAACCGCCTCGCCACCGACGCCAAACTCCAGGCCAAGACCGACGGTTGGCTGCTGGACGCCGCCGAGTACGTGGTCTCCACCTACCGGCAGGAGATCACCTCGCTGATCTCCGACACCGTCGCCGGATGGGACGCCGACGACGCCTCCCGCAAGATCGAGGCCAACGTCGGCCGCGACCTGCAGTTCATCCGGATCAACGGCACGGTGGTCGGCGCACTGGCCGGCCTGCTCATCCACACCGTCAGTACGGCGCTGGGTGGTTGACGAACCGTCCGGTAGGGTGATCGACCGATCGGCACGGCCAGGGGGGTCGAGGCCTTGTATTCCATGGGGGAGTTGACCGTGAAGACGGTTCACGCACGCACGCTCGGACTGCGAATCGCCGTACTGGCGGCGGCCGGTCTGATGCTGACGGCCTGCAACGAGGACGACGTGGCCACGGGGGCGGCCGGCGGCCAGACCTCGCCGAGCGCGGTGGCTTCGGCGCACCCGTCGGCGAGCGCCAGTGGCAAGGGCAAGGAGCCGGCCAAGCCCAGCGCCCGGCCGAGCAACACCGCGACCGGTGGGGACACGGCCGCCGCGCAGAAGAAGACGGACAAGCTCGCGCTGACCGCCGAGGAGTGGGACAACGCTTTCGTCTCCGACGGCGACGACGACACCGGCGTGGCCAACTTCGTGATGGACAAGTCCTGCGTCTACAAGGCCGACGGCACCAACGTCAACGGCCTGGTCGCCAGCACGTTCCGGTACGTGCGCCAGGACCACGAGTCGGACAGTACGTTCGCGAACACCGTGGCGAGTCAGTTCACCACCGTCGACGCGGCGGCCAAGGACGTCGCCGAGCAGAAGGCGATCACCAAGCGCTGCACGGACTACACCGACGGCAGCAACAAGTACCAGAGCGTTCACGACATCGAATCTCCGAAGGTCCCCGGTGCCGACGAGGTGTACTCCGAGGAAGGCCTCGCCGTCTACCGGACCAGCGACGGCGGCCAGACCGACCCGCGCCCCTTCTCCTACATCATCGCGCGCAAGGGCTCTCTCTACGTGTCGGTGCTCGTCGACGTCGACCCCCAGCGCCAGATCTTCGAAGGCCGGGCGCAGGCCCGCGAGGCGCTGAAGAAGATGACCGCCAAGTGGTGACGCCGCCGTTCGTCGCGGCGGGTTAGCATGCGAGGTCTGTCCGGGTCCGGGTGAGTAGACGGGAGCATGCTGTGGCCGAGGGAGTCCAGGGGATCGAGGCGTTCATCGCCGGAATGCCGAAGGCGGAGCTGCACGTGCACCACGTCGGCTCGGCCTCGCCGCGGGTGGTCGCCGAGTTGGCCGCCCGGCACGCCGGCCGTACCAAGGTCCCGGCGGACCCGGAGGCGCTCGCCGAGTACTTCACGTTCACCGACTTCGCGCACTTCATCGAGGTGTACCTGAGCGTCGTCGACCTGATCCGCGACGCCGAGGACGTCCGCTCGCTCACCTACGGCGTCGCACAGGACATGGCCCGGCAGAACATCCGCTACGCCGAGCTCACCGTCACGCCGTACTCGTCGGTCAACCGCGGCATCCCCGACGTCGCCTTCATGGAGGCGATCGAGGACGCCCGGCTGGCCGCCGAGAAGGAGCTCGGCGTCGTGCTGCGCTGGTGCTTCGACATCCCCGGCGAGGCCGGGCTCGGCTCCGCGGAGGAGACCGCCCGGCTCGCGCTCGACCTGGCGCCCGCCGGGCTGGTCTCGTTCGGCCTCGGCGGACCCGAGATCGGGGTGCCGCGCCCGCAGTTCAAGCCGTACTTCGACCGGGCCCGCGCGGCCGGCCTGCACAGCGTGCCGCACGCCGGCGAGTCCACCGGGCCGGAGACGGTCTGGGACGCGATCCGGGAGCTCGGCGCGGAACGCATCGGCCACGGCACCCAGTCGGTCAAGGACCCGGCGCTGCTCGACTACCTCGGCGAGCACCGGATCCCGCTGGAGGTCTGCCCGACCTCCAACCTGGCCACCCGCGTGGTCGAGCGGATCGAGGACCACCCGATCCGGCAGATGGTCGACGCCGGGCTGCTCGTCACCGTCAACAGTGACGACCCGCCGATGTTCGGCACCGACCTGAACACCGAGTACGCCGTCGCCGCGAAGCTGCTCGACCTGGACGAGAGCGGCATCGCCGCGCTCGCCCGCAACGCGGTGGAAGCCTCCTTCCTGGACGTGGCGGGCAAGCGGCGGCTGACCGGCGAGATCGACGCCTACGTGGCGGGCCGGCCCACGGTCTGAGGGCCCACAGGCAGATCGGCGGCGGTCGGGCGCATGAGGTACCAGCGTTCGACCGCCGTCCATGCGGTGCTGGTCAGCAGGTAGAGGCCGCCGGCCAGCGGCAGCAGCAGCGCGAACACCGGGGTGCCGAAGGCCGGCCAACGCAGGAACTTCGTGCCGGCGGGAGCGTCGGCGGGCAGCGGGGTCTGCCGGGCGCGGTGGTGAACAGGCGGTACATCACCGAGAAGGACGGCGCCTGCAGGTGGTCGCGGTCCTTGCGGTGGCGCTTCCTGAGTTTCTCCACCTGCGGAGCGATGCGGGTCCGAAGCCGATGTTATGTCACCGCCGAGCTGCGTCACCGGCCGGGCGGGGAAAGCCAGTTGGGCCGCCCGGCCGGTGACGTCGCGGGTCAGGGCACGCGGACGACGCTCGCGGTCGCGGCGGAGGCGCGGGCGGCCTCCAGGACGGTCAGGGTGGCGACGGCGTCCCGGGGGTCGACGGGCGGCGGGGTGTGGTCGGCGAGCGAGGCGGCGATGCCCGCGTAGAAGGCCGGGTAGTCGCCGGGGGCGGTGCGGACGGCCTCGGCGTCGCCGTCGCTGCCGAGCAGGCCGTACGCGGCGGGGTCGTCGTCGCCCCAGTGGGCGGCGTCCGGCCCGGGGCGGCGGCCGGCGCGGAGGGCGGCCTCCTGCGGGTCCATGCCGAACTTGACGTACCCGGCGCTGTCGCCGAGGACCCGCAGGCGGGGGCCGGCCAGCGGGGCGAGGGCGCTGGTCCACAGGTGGGAGCGGACGCCGCCGGCGTGGGTGAGGGCGAGGAAGGCGTCGTCGTCGACGACCGCGCCGTCCCGGCGGACGTCGATCTCGGCGTACACCGTCTCGACCGGTCCGAACAGGGCGAGGGCCTGGTCGACCAGGTGGCTGCCCAGGTCGTAGAGGGTGCCGCCGACCTCGGCGGGGTCGGAGAGCTCCCGCCAGCCGGGCTTGGGCTTGGGACGGAAGCGCTCGAAGCGGGACTCGAAGCGGTGCACCCGGCCGAGCCGGCCGTCCTCGATCAGGCGGCGGGCGGTGAGGAAGTCGCCGTCCCAGCGGCGGTTCTGGAACACCGACAGCAGCAGGCCGGACTTCTCGGCGAACTCGCACAGGTCGCGGGCCTCGGCGCTGGTCGCGGCGAGCGGCTTGTCGACGACGGTGGCCAGACCGGCCAGCAGGGCGGTGCGGGCGAGCGGCACGTGGGTGCGGTTCGGGGAGGCGATCACCACCAGGTCGAAGCGGTCGGCCTCGTCGAACAGCTGGTCGGGGGTGTCGAGGGCGCGGGCGGCAGGGTGCTCGCGGTGGAGCTGGGCGCGGCGTTCGGGGTTGGCGGTGACCACCGCGTCCAGGCGGAGTCCGGGGGTGGCGGCGATCAGCGGGGCGTGGAAGGCCGAGCCGGCCAGGCCGTAGCCGATCAGGCCGACGCGGAAAGGGGCAGGGGGCGTGCTCATGACCCCCACTCAACCATCCCCGCCCTCCGGAGCGGCGGACGCCACCCACTCCGTCGTCCCAGGCCGGAGCGGTCCGGCGGGCCGGGTGCGGCAATGGCGCGCGGTGGCGGCGGCCGCGCCGGCGAGCAGCAGCACCGAGCCGAGCGACAGCAGCACGCCGTGGGCGGTGTCCCCGCGGACGAGGGCGACTGCCGGGTGGGGCACGGCGCCGGTGCCGCCGGGCATGGTGATCGCGGCCAGCAGGACGCCGGTGCGGAGGACGGAGGCCACGGGCGGGGCTCCTTGCGTCGGACGGAGGGTATGTCCGGGACGCTATCCGTACCAGGGGCGGAAATTGACGGTGTGTCAGATCGGTTAGGCGCGGCTTAAGGCTGCGTTGAGGCGACCCCGGCCCGCCGCGACGGGCCGGGGTCGGGCGGTCACGCGCGGTCGGCGAACAGCGTGGTGGCGGCACGCTGGGTGTCGGTGTACTCGCGGACCTCGGCGATCCGTCCGTCGCGGACCGTGAAGATCCCCAGGTTGCGGTTGTCGTAGCGCAGGCCCTGCACGGTGGTGCAGTGCGAGGCCCACTCGGCGACCACCCGGTCGCCCTCGGCGATCGGGGCGCCGAGCAGTTCGACGTGGACGGCGGTGCCGGGGGCGACCAGGCCGCCGATCGAACCGAGGAACTCCTCGACGACGGCCTTCCGTCCGCGCCACTCGCCGCTCAGCGGCAGGTCGCCCGGGTAGTGCCAGACGGCGTCCTCGGTGAAGGCGTCGCGGATCGCGTCCTGGTCGCCGCGGGCGACGGCGGCGATGTACGCGGTCACGACGGTGCGCGGGTCGGTGCTCAGGTCGGTGTGCGGGTCGGTGTGCGGGCCGGTGCTCATGGGGGCTCCTTCGAGGGGCAGGTGGGGGGTCAGCCGAGGGTGAGGACGGTGTTGCCGCGGACCCGGCGGCCGCGCAGTGCGGCGATCGCGTCGGCGGTGCGGTGCCAGTCGTCGACCAGGCCGAGTTCCGGGTGCAGCCGGCCCTCGGAGGTCAGCCGGACCAGGGTCCGCAGGTCCGGGCCGTCCGGGTGGTCCACGTCGGCGTACGAGAAGTGCTCGATCGTGGCGGACGTCGGGCCGGACAGCAGCGCGAAGAAGTCCAGCCGGACCGGCTCCCGGGAGGCCTGCCCGAACCAGAGCAGCCGGCCGCGCGGGGCCAGCAGCGCCAGCGCCTGCGGCAGCGCCGCGCCGCCGGTGGACTCCAGCACCAGATCGAACGGCCCGCGCGCGTCGGCGAGCGCGTGCACCACCTCGGCCGCTCCCAACTCCCGCAGCCGCGCCCCGCGTTCGGGACTCGCGGTGACGGCCGTCAGCTCCGCGCCGGCGGACGCCGCGAGTTCCGTCAGGTAGTGGCCGACGCCGCCGGACGCGCCGGTCAGCAGCAGCCGGCGGCCCGTGACGGCCCCCGCGGCGCGCAACAGGCGCAGCGCGGTCAGCCCCGCCAGCGGGAGGGCGGCGGCGGTACGGGTGTCCAACTGCTCCGGCAGCACCGCGAGGGCGTCGGTGCGCACCGCCGCGTACTCGGCCCAGCCCGCGCCCGGCGGATGGGCCACCACCCGCTGCCCGACGGCCGGCCCGCTGCCGTCGCCGGCGGCCTGCACGACCAGCCCCGCGACGTCCTTGCCGGGCCGCCAGCCCAGCGGCGGGGCCTCCAGCAGGAAGGTCTCGCCGCGGTTCACCGAGAATGCGTCGACCTTCACCAGCACCTCGTCCGGGCGCGGCTCGGGCTGCGGCACCTCGGCGAACTCGACCGTGCCGGCGGCGGGAATCAGGGCCTTCATGGGATGTCCTTCGACGTGTGGGGCGGGCCGCTCACGGGCGGGCCCGGCGGGAACACGTCCAGTACACGGCGGGCGCCGCGGCCCGGTCCAACAACCCGAACGCCCCGACGACAACCGGCGGTTGTCGGCGATGATGGCCGCATGGACCCGGACCTCGGACAGCTGCGCGCCTTCGTCGCGGTCGCCGACCAGCAGCACTTCGGGCGCGCCGCCCGACAGTTGGGGATCAGTCAGCAGGCGCTGTCGAAGCGCGTCGCCCGGCTGGAGGACGGACTCGGCGTCCGGCTGCTCGATCGAGGCCCCGCCGCCGTCCGCCTCACCGAGGCCGGCGAACGCCTGCTGGCCCCGGCACGGGACGCGCTCGCCGCCGGGCAGGCCGTCCTCGCCGCCGTCCGCCGGCCCGCCGCACCCGCCCGGCTGGACGTCTGGGGCCACCTGTTCGAGCCGCTCCGCACCGTGCGCGAAGTCCTCGCCGCCGCAGCCGGGTCGACCGTCGAGGTCGGACCGGCCCGGGACCTCGACACGGTGGCCGCCGCCCTCGCCCGCGGCGAGAGCGCCGCCGGATTCGGCCGCCACCACGCAGGCCCCGACGGGCAGTTGGCACACCGGCTGGTCCGCCTCGAACCCGTCGACGCGGTGCTGCCCGCCGCCCACCCGCTGGCCCGCGCCGCGACCCTGCGACCCGCCGACCTCGCCGCGCTGCGCCTGGTGCTGCCCGCCGACCCCGCCCGGCTGGACTTCCTGACCCGGTTCGCCGAACGCTTCGACGTCCCGCTGCTCCCCGGCGAGGCCAACCTCGGCCTCGCCCACCTGCTGGAACGCGTCCGCGCCGTCCCCGACGGCTGCACCCTGCTGCCCGCCGAACTCCCGCTCGCCGTCCCGCCCGGACTGGTGGTCCGCCCGCTCGCCGACCCCGTCCCGCTGTACGCCTGGTCGCTGGTCTGGCACCGCGAACGCCCGCACCCCGCCGTGCCCGCCCTGCTGCGCGCCTTCGCCGACCGCGGCCGCGACCGCCGCTGGCTGGAGTACCGCCCCGGCCGCGACTGGCTGCCGGAGACCGACGCCCGCGACCTCGGCTGAACCGCCTCACGGCCGCCCCGGACCGGGCGTCGGCCGGTGCGCGCGTAGCGGCCGCCCCGCCCGAACTCCCGGGCGGGGCGGACGACTTGATCAGATCAGCTCGACCAGGTCCGCGATGGATTCCACCACCTGGGTCGGGCGGTACGGGAAGCGGTCCACGTCGCCGGCCTGGGTGAGGCCGGTCAGCACCAGGAACGTCGACATGCCGGCCTCCATGCCGGAGACGATGTCGGTGTCCATCCGGTCGCCGATCATCGCGCTGTTCTCCGAGTGCGCGCCGATCGCGTTCAGACCGGCCCGCATCATCAGCGGGTTCGGCTTGCCGACGAAGTACGGCTCCACCCCGGTCGCCTTGGTGATCAGCGCCGCGACCGCACCCGTCGCCGGCAGCGCGCCCTCGGCGGACGGGCCGGTCTCGTCCGGGTTGGTGGCGATGAACCGGGCGCCCGCGTCGATCAGCCGCACCGCCTTCGTCATCGCCTCGAACGAGTAGGTGCGGGTCTCGCCCAGCACCACGAAGTCCGGGTCGGTGTCGGTCAGCACGTACCCGACGTCGTGCAGCGCGGTGGTCAGACCCGCCTCGCCGATCACGTACGCGGTGCCGTTCGGACGCTGGTCGGACAGGAACTTCGCGGTCGCCAGCGCGGACGTCCAGATGTGCTCGGCCGGCACGTCCAGGCCCATCCGGGACAGCCGGGCGTGCAGGTCCCGCTGGGTGTAGATCGAGTTGTTGGTGAGCACCAGGAACGGCTTGCCGGACTCGCGAAGCCGCTTGATGAAAGCGTCGGCCCCCGGGATCGGCACGCCCTCGTGGATGAGGACTCCGTCCATGTCGGTCAGCCAGGTCTCGATGGGCTTGCGGTCTGCCACGGTGGGTCTCTCCTAGGTCTTGCGACGGTCGAACGATCAATGTGCATCGCTCCGACCGGACACCGCTGGCCGGCCGGGCGCCACTGGCTGCCCCAACGCAGCTCAGCCTAGTGCGCCCCGCCGGCCGACCACAGGGGCGGCCGTGGCCCCGGCCTCAGTTCGCGTAGGGGTTGCCGCCGTTGGACGGGGGCTGCTGGCCGTACGGAGGCTGACCGTAGGGCGGTTGCTGCGGCTGCTGCGGCTGGCCGTAGGGCGGCTGCGGGGCCTGGCCGTAGGGCGGCTGCGGGGCCTGGCCGTAGGGCGGCAGGGGCGCCTGGCCCGGGAACGGCCCCTGCGGGGGCCCCTGCGGCGGCACCGGCACGGCGGAGGGCCGGCGGTTCCGCCGGGCGATGATCACCACGACGATCAGCAGCACCACGACGGCCGCCCCGCCGCCGATCAGCAGCGGCACGGTGTTCGACTTCGAGGAGCCGTCGGCACTCGCGGACGGCTGCGACCCCGCCCCGCCCTGGCCCGGTGCGGAGTCGGCCGGCGCACTCGCGGAGCCGCTGGGCTGCGCCGCACCGCCGGTCTTGCCGGAGTTCTCGGGCGTGGGCGAGGACCCGGCCGCGGCGGGCAGCGGGCTGACATTGGGCGCACCCGGGTCGCCGGGTTCGGTCAGCGCGACGCGCGGCCGGACGGTGCCGTAGCCGAGGTAGTCGCTGCGTTCCTTCGGGTTGCTGGCGGTGTTGATCAGCACACGGAGCACCTGGTTGGCCGTCCAGTCGGGGTGCGCGGACCAGATCAGCGCGGCGGAGGCGGAGACCAGGGCGGTGGCGCCGGAGGTGCCGGAGCCCTTGCAGTAGCCGCTGGGACCGTTGCAGGCCCCGTAGATGTCCGTGCCCGGGGCGGCGAGTGCCACCTGTGGGCCGTACTCCGACACCGCCGCGACCTTCCCGTTCTGGTCGGTGGCGCCCACGCCGACCACGCCGCTCATGGCGGCGGGGTACTCCACGTGGTTGTCCGTGTTGCCGCTGTTGCCTGCCGCGGCGAACACCAGGGAGCCTCGGGACGTGGCGTGTTCGACGGCCGCCTTGAGCTTCTGGAGGTCTGCAGGCTTCAGCGCGTCGGCAGGGATGCCGGAGGAGATGTTGATGACCTTGGCGTTGTGATCGGCCGCGTAGGTGATGCCTCGGGCGATCTGGTCCAGGTTGGCGCTTTCGCGGCCCCCGCCGCCCATGTAGTCGACCTTGATCGGGAGGATCTTGGCACCGGGCGCGAGACCGTACGCCCCGTTGCCGTTCAGGCCCTTCCCGGTACCGGCGATGACGGTCGACATGGACGTTCCGTGGCCGTCCCCGTCGGTGAGCACGCCGCCGGACTGGGTGCTCAGGTCCGTCCCGGCCACCAACTGGCCTGCCAGGTCGGGAGCGTCGCCCCGCACGCCGCCGTCGATGACGGCCACCGTGACACCCGTCCCCGTGCTGGTCCGCCACATCTCCTCGGCGTGCATCGCGTCCAGGTGCCACTCCTGTGCGCGGATCGAGTCGGCCGCGAGCGCGGGCCCCGTCGACCACCCACACAGGACACCGGCGACCGCCGCCGCCGCGGCGAGCCGCAGCCCCCGCCCTGCCATGCCCGTTCGCCGCATCACAAACTCCTTCGCACGCCGACGTGTTCGGCGAGTGACTTGCCCCCGACCGCACGATGCTGCCCGGCCGCAGGAGCGGTATTCCCCTGCGGCCGGGCAGCGAGTGCAGCCCTTACTCGATCACACCCGGGTTGACCGGGCCCATACCCGACGTCCAGGTGTCCTCGTCCTCGGTCAGGTAGTCGGGGCGCTTGCCCTGCGGCTTGCCCTTGCGGCTCGCACCGCCGTGGCCACCGCCGAACGAGCCCTGCCCTGCCCGGCCGTCCGCGCCGCGCTCGGCCCGGCCGCGCAGTCCGGTGCCGCCCGGCGTGGCCTCGCGGGCACCCGAACCCGGCCCGCGCTGTCCGCCGATGGTGCCGCCGGCCCGGCCGACCAGTCCGCTGCCGCGCGCGCCGCCGCCGGCCGCGCCGCCATGGGCACCGCCGCCGCCCATGGCGCCGCCGCCCATGCCGCCCATGCCGGACGCGCCCGCGCGGCCCGCCTGGCCGGTCTGGCCCGTGCCGGTGGTCGCCGCGCCGGTGCCGCCGGGACGGGTGCCCGCGCCGGTGCCGCCGGCTCCCGGCGCGCTGCCGCCGCCGGTCCGGCCGGTGCCGGTGGTGCCGCCGGCGCTGCCCATGCCGCCGCCGATCGGCCCGCCGCCGATCGGGCCGGTCGAGCCACTGCCACCGCGCCCGCCGCCACCGGGACCGCCGGCCGTGTCGCCCCAGCTGCCCCCGGGGGCACCACCGCCACCGGTGCCCGGCCCGGTGCCCGGGATCCTCGGGTCGGGGGCCGGCGGCGACTGTGTCGGCGTGTGGTCGATGCGAGTGCCCGGGTCCTGGACCGGACCGGGATGCGTCGGCCCCGGGAACGGATTCGGCGTCGGCCCCGGCGTGGGCACCGGGTACGGGTGCGGACCCGGAGGCGTCGGCCCCGGGTACGGGTTCGGCGTCGGGCCCGGAGTCGGCACCGGCTGCGGCCTCGGGGACGGCGGCGGGGCCACCCTGGGCGGGTACGGCATGGTGCTGCCGCCACCGGGGGTCCGGCCGCTGCTGCCGCCACCGCCACCGACCGGGACGTCGACAAGATCGTCCCGGTGCTCGTTCCCTCCCGGCAACGGCGGAAACATCGGCGGCGGCACCGAGTTGAGCCGCGTGGTCGACTGCTCGTACGCCTGCGTCAGCTTGGTCATCTGCTGAATCGCCTCGGTGTGCGCCTGCTCGACCCGCCGCTGCGCCGCCTGCGCCTCGTCCTTGGTGACCCAGTCCGAGTCGACCATGTCGGCGATCTTGTTCGCGCCCCAGCTGCCGATCGCACCGCCGACGCCCGGGATCATGCCTCCCAGGATCGCGCCGCCCGTGCTGACGGCGCCGTTGGGCTGGCCGTCGTAGCGGCCGACGGTCTCCATGTCGGCGTGCGGCACGGCCGGCATGCCCGCCTTGACGGCGGCGAGCGTCTCGCCGGCGGACGCCATGTACGTGCCGGCGTTCCGCGAGTACGAGGCCAGGTCCATGGTGGACGCGGAGACCTTGCCGCCCCAGGTCTTGAAGCTCTCGGCCGCGCCGCCCTCCCAGTCGAGGCCGCTCATGTGGGCGTGCAGCTCGTTGCTGATCTCGTCCATCTTGTCGGCGGCCTGCAGCAGTCGCTGGCTCACCTGCATGACGGCGAGCGGGTCCGTGTGCTGGACCATGTTCAGCAGTTCCTGGTGGCTGGCACCGTCGATCTCACCGCCGTCGCGGACAGCCCGGACGAAGCGCCTCTCGGTCATGTCTCATCTCCCCCGTTTCTCCGTCGCCGGAGACCTCGTCAGTACGCGCCTTGCTGGGTGCCGGTGGCCGGGGCCTGCGGGCGGACCGGGTAGGCGGCCCGCGGGTCGGCGGCCGGGAGCTGCGAGCGGGCCCCGGACATCGACGAGAACCGGGCCTCCTGCTCGGCGTCCGCGCTGCTGTAGGTGCCGGCGGCCTTGCCGATGCTGGCGCTCATCGCCGCGATCTGGGCGGCGAGGGTCTGCGACAGCTGCTCCAGGTTGCCGTGCACGGTGTTGTACGCGGTCATCAGGTCGCCGGCCTGCCCGAAGTCCTGGCCGAGCTGGCCGGCCGTCAACTGCTGCTGGGACACCTCGCCGTGGCTCGCGGGGGAGCCGTCGAGTTCGCGCAGGATCTGGTCGACCTTGTTCTTGAAGGTCTGCAGGTTCTCCACCTCGACCTGGACCGCACTGCCGCCGACCTGGCCGACGATGGCCCGCGCCTGCGAGGCGGCGACCATGGCCTGCGTCTGTACGGCCGTCGCGGCCGACACCGCGTTGTAGACCAACCCCGACCATCCGTTGCCGGAGACGTCACTCATCACCGATCCCCCTCCCCCTTGGCGGACCCACCCCCGTGGTGGCCCGCCGATGGCATTGGCCGCGTTCAAGATAGCGGTACGAACGGACGGTCCGTCAGGGGGAGGGGGATCACGGTCCGGGTACCCTGTGCCGGTCGCCCCCGGGGAGGGGGTGTCAAGTGGCCTGTGGTACGGGGGAGTTCGGATGGGGGAGAAGCGCGTCACCTGGGCGGAGCTGTACTTCGACCTGGTGTTCGTGTTCGCGGTGACGCAGGTATCGGCGCTGCTGCACCACCACCACGACTGGGCGGGCTGCGGGCGGGCCCTGGTGGCGTTCGTGCCGGTGTACTGGTGCTGGGTGGGCACCACGGTGCAGGCCAACGTCCGGGACGTGGACAACCCGCGCGACCGGGTCGGGATCTTCGCCGTCGGTCTGGCCGGGCTGTTCCTGGCGCTCGCCCTGCCGGGGGCGTTCGGCGATCGCGGCATGCTGTTCGGCGGCGCGTACTGGGCGGCCCGGCTGGTGCTGGTCGGACTGCTGGCCCGGCGGGTCCGGAGGATCTGGCTCGGCCCGTACGGGGTGGGCGCGTTCTTCAGCGGCCCGCTGCTGGTGGTCGGCGGCCTGCTGCCGTCCCCCGCACGGGAGGTGCTGTGGGCGCTGGCCGCGACGGCGGACCTCTCCGCGCCGCTGGTGTTCCGCCGGCGGCTGGCGAAGGTCGAGTACCACCCGGGCCACCTGCCGGAGCGCTTCGGCCTGTTCCTGCTGGTCGCGCTCGGCGAGTCCATCGTCGGCATCGGCGCCCCGGTGGCCGGCTCGCCGCTGCATCCGGGCCAACTGGTCTCGGTGGCCGTGGCGTTCGTGATCTCCTGCGCGCTGTGGTGGCAGTACTTCGGGTACGCCGCCGACGCGATGCGGCACGTCCTGGAGACCGCGAGCTCGCGCCGCGACGTGCTGCGCCGGGTGTTCTCGTACGGGCACCTGGCACTGATCGCCGGGGTGATCACCGTCGCGGTGGGCTTCGGCGAGACGGTGGCCCGGCCGGGGGCGGCGCTCGGCGGCGGGGCGCTCGGGCTGCTGTACGGCGGCAGCGCGCTGTACCTGCTGAGCTTCAACTACACCCGCTGGATGATGTTCCGGAGGCTCTCGCCGACCCGCAGCGCGGCCGGCCTGCTGGTGGCCGCGCTGCTGGCGCTGCTGCTGCTCACCCCGCTGCACCGGCTGCCCGCGCTGGCCGTGCTGGGGCTGCTGGCGGCCGTGCTGGTCGGGCTGAGCTGCTGGGAGGAGCTGCGGGTGCGGCGGGCGGCGCAGGCTGTCGGCGCGACTGTGTAGCGTTCTTCGCAGCGGGTCCGCCACGGGCCCGGACGATCGAGCGGTCGCCGTGCGGCGCGGCCGGTGGGAGGTACAACGTGACGGAGCTGGCCGAGACGTCCGTGGGCGGCGCGCTGGAGCTGCCGGAGTCCTGGCGTGCGGTGCTCGCCGAGGAGACCGGCAAGCCGTACTTCGCGCAGCTGTCGGAGTTCCTGGCGGCCGAGCGGGCCGAGCACGAGGTGTTCCCGCCCGCCGGGCAGGAGTTCTCGGCGCTGGCCGCGACGGCGTACCAGGACGTCAAGGTGCTGCTGCTCGGCCAGGACCCGTACCACGACAACGGGCAGGCGCACGGCATGAGCTTCTCCGTGCTGCCGGGTGTGAAGACCCCGCCGTCGCTGCGCAACATCTACAAGGAGCTGAACACCGACCTCGGCCTGCCGGTGCCGGACAACGGCTACCTGATGCCGTGGGCCGAGCAGGGCGTGCTGCTGCTCAACGCGGTGCTCACGGTGCGGGCGCACGAGGCCAACTCGCACAAGAACCAGGGCTGGGAGAAGTTCACCGACGCGGTGATCCGCGCGGTCAGTGCCCGTGAGGAGCCGTGCGTCTTCGTGCTGTGGGGCGGGTACGCGAAGAAGAAGCTCTCGCTGATCGACACCGAGAAGCACGTGGTGGTGCAGAGCGGGCACCCGTCGCCGCTGTCGCAGAAGACCTTCCTCGGGACGAAGCCGTTCTCGCAGATCAACGCCGCGCTGGAGGGCTTCGGGCAGAAGGCGGTCGACTGGACCATCCCGAACGTGAAGTAGCGGGCGGCGCAGGGGCGGTGGGCACGAGGGGTGCGCACCGCCCCTGCGGCGTCCCTGGCTCAGGGGACGAGCACGTCCGGCTCGGTCGCCGCGCGGAGCTGCTCCAGGGTGACGCCGTCGGCGAGTTCGATCAGGCGGAGGCCGTCCGGGGTGACGTCGAGGACGGCGAGGTCGGTGACGATGCGGTGGACGACGCCCCGGCCGGTGGCGGGGAGGGTCAGCTCGTCGACGATCTTCGGGGTGCCGTCCTTGGCGGTGTGCTCCATCACCACGATCAGGCGGCGGGCCCCGTGGACCAGGTCCATCGCGCCGCCCATGCCCTTGACCATCTTGCCCGGGATCATCCAGTTGGCGAGGTCGCCGGAGGCGGAGACCTGCATCGCGCCGAGCACCGAGACGTCGATCCGGCCGGAGCGCACCATGCCGAAGCTGAACGCCGAATCGAAGTACGCCGCACCGGGGTTGACGGTGACGGTCTCCTTGCCGGCGTTGATCAGGTCGGGGTGGACGGCGTCGTCCGCCGGGTAGGGGCCGACGCCGAGGATGCCGTTCTCGGAGTGCAGCACCACGTGGACGCCCGCGGGCAGGTGGTTGGGGATCAGCGTGGGCAGGCCGATGCCGAGGTTGACGTACTGGCCGTCGCGCAGTTCGCGGGCGGCCCGGGCGGCGAGCAGGTCGCGCGGGTCGAGAGCGGTGGTCATCAGGACTCCTTCGCGACAGAAAGACTGACGGTGCGGCGCTCGATCCGGCGGTCGTCGGGGTCGGCGGCGACCACCCGGTCGACGTAGACGCCGGGCAGGTGGACGGCGTCCGGTTCGATCTCGCCGGGTTCGACGATCCGGTCGGCCTCGACGATCGTGATCCGGCCGGCGGTGGCGCACAGCGGGTTGAAGTTGCGGGCGGCGGCGTGGAAGACGCAGTTGCCGTGCCGGTCGGCGACCTCGGCGCGGACCAGGGCGAAGTCCGCGACGATGGCCTCCTCCAGCAGGTGGCGGCGGCCGCCGAACTCGCGGACCTCCTTCGGCGGGGAGGCCACCGCGACGGCGCCGCCGCCGGGCGCGTAGCGCCAGGGCAGGCCGCCCTCCTCGACCTGGGTGCCGGCGCCGGCCGGGGTGTAGAACGCGGGGATGCCCGCGCCGCCGGCCCGCAGCCGTTCGGCGAGGGTGCCCTGCGGGGTCAGTTCGACCTCCAGTTCGCCGTTCAGGTACTGGCGGGCGAACTCCTTGTTCTCGCCGACGTAGCTGGAGGTCATCCGGGCGATCCGGCCCGCGCCGAGCAGCAGGCCCAGGCCCCAGTCGTCCACCCCGCAGTTGTTGGAGACCACCCGCAACCCGGTGGTGCCCGCGTCGACGAGCGCACCGATCAGGGTGGACGGGATGCCGCACAGGCCGAAGCCGCCGACGGCGAGCACCGCGCCGTCGGGAATGTCCCCGACCGCGCGGGCGGGGGAGTCCAGGACCTTGTCCAAGGGGGCCACCTTCTCGAAGGGGGAGGGCTGACTGCGGCACCACACTCGCCGCAGGCCCCGGCGCTTTCCATGGCGGACGACGCCATGGAGCAGGGCCGACCCATGTGTGTGCCGCACACCTCTTGGCGGCCGACGCCCGAACATGTGGTCGGCCCACACAGTGGTGGCGGCCGATGCGTGCTCCCGTCACATGTCGTCTTCGGGGCGACGCTCCTACGGTTCCCGCATCCCACCAGCACAGGCACGTCAGGAGCCCGCCACCATGTCAGTCACGGACGCCACCCCCAGACGACCCGTCCGCAAGCTCGCCGCGCTGGCCGCCTGCGTGCTGCTCGCGTCCGCTTGCGCCAAGGCGGGCACGGCGGGCACCACGGCCGAGGCGGGCGGCGGCGACAAGAGCCCGGTCAAGGTCGGCCTGGTGTACTCCAAGACCGGCCCGCTGGCGGCCTACGGCAAGCAGTACCTGGAGGGCTTCAAGGCGGGCCTGTCGTACGCCACCAAGGGCACCAACGCCGTCGACGGCCACCCGGTGGAGATCGCCGAGCAGGACGACGCGGGCGACCCGGCCAAGGCCGTCTCCGCCGCGAAGGACCTGATCGGCAAGAACTACAAGATCCTGGCCGGCTCCACCGCGTCCGGCGTGGCCCTGCAGGTCGGCCCGATCGCCGCGCAGAACAAGGTGCTGTTCATCAGCGGCCCGGCCGCCGCCGACAAGGTCACCGGCCTGAACAAGTACACCTTCCGCTCCGGCCGGCAGTCCTACCAGGACACCAAGGCCGCCGCGTCGTTCATCGGCGACGCCAAGGGCAAGAAGGTCACCGTCCTCGCCCAGGACAACGCCTTCGGCCAGGCCAACGTGGCCGCCGTCAAGGACGTCCTCGGCTCCGCGGGCGCCACCGTGGAAGCGGTGCTCGCCCCGCCGTCCGCGACCGACCTGACGCCGTTCGCCACCCAGGCCAAGGCCGCCAAGCCCGACCTGCTGTTCGTCGCGTGGGCCGGCGACACCGCCTCCGCGCTGTGGACCTCGCTCAACCAGCAGGACGTGTTCTCCGCGACCAAGGTCGTCACCGGCCTCGACGTGGCCGCCTCCTACCCGCTGTTCGGCCCCGCCGCCGAGAAGATCGACTTCCTGAACCACTACTTCTCGGGCGCGGCCGGCGGCACCGAGGCCGAGCTGGCGATGAACGACTTCGTCACCAAGAACGGCTCCAAGTCCGACCTGTTCACCCCGGACGGCTTCACCGCCGCGCAGATGGTGGTGCACGCGCTGGAGACCAACAAGGGCTCCGACGCCGACACCGACGCGCTGGTGAAGGCGCTGGAGGGCTGGAGCTTCGACGGCGTCAAGGGCAAGCTCACCGTCCGCGCCGAGGACCACGCGCTGCTCCAGCCGATGTTCCAGGTCAAGCTGACGGGCACCGGCGCCGACGCCAAGCCCACCGCGGAGAAGGTGCTGTCCGCCGAGCAGGTCGCCCCGCCGGTCGCCAAGATGGCGGGCTGACCCACATGAGCACCCCCGCCCCGGTCCTGCGGCTGAACGGCCTCGGCTGGTCGGTCCGCGGCGTCCCGATCGTCCAGGACGTCACCCTCGACGTCGCCGAGGGCGAGTTCGTCGCCTTCATCGGCCCGAACGGGGCGGGCAAGACCTCCCTGTTCAACCTGATCTCCGGGATCTACCCGGCCAGCCACGGCACCCTCCACCTGGACGGCGCCGACATCACCGCCCTGCCGGTGCCCGCCCGGGCCCGGCGGGGTCTCGGCCGGACCTTCCAGACCTCCTCGCTGTGGCCCGGCCTGACCGTCGCCGACCACGTCCGGCTGGCCGCCCAGGCCGCCGCCGGCCCCGCCGCGTCCTACCGGATCTGGCGGCGCGCCGACCGCTACCGGCAGCAGGTCGAGGAGACCCTGGAGCGCACCGGCCTCGCCGACCAGGCCGACGACCTGGCCGGCTCCCTCTCGCACGGCGGCAAAAGGAAGTTGGAGCTCGCCGTGCTGCTGGTCGGCGACCCCCGGCTGATCCTGCTCGACGAGCCGATGGCCGGGGTGAGCGCCGAGGAGGTGCCCGCCCTGGTCGAGCTGATCCGCTCGGTCCACCAGGAGCAGGGCCGCACCGTCCTGATGGTCGAACACCACATGGACGTGCTGCTCGGCCTCGCCGACCGGCTCGCCGTGATGCACCACGGCACCCTGCTCGCACTCGACACCCCCGCGGCCGTGATGGCCGACGAAACCGTCCAGGGGGCCTACCTCGGGGAGGCGTTGTGACGGAAACCCTGCTCGCGGTACGCGAGTTGAAGGTGGTGATCGACGGCCTGCACATCCTGCACGGGGTGGACCTGGACGTCGCCGCCACCGGCGTCACCGCACTGCTCGGCCGCAACGGCGCCGGGAAGACCACCACCGTCAAGGCCGTCATGGGCCTCGTCCCGCGGACCGGCTCGCTGGTCTTCGACGGCACCGACATCGGCCGCCTGCCCACCCACCTGGTGGTCCGGCAGGGCATCGGCTACGCCCCCGAGGACCGCGGCATCTTCGCCGGCCTGACCGTCGCCGAGAACCTTCGGCTGGCCGAACGCGACGGAACTCCCGCCTACGACCTGGTCTTCGAGCTCTTCCCGGAGCTGAAGCAGCGTCACAAGCAGGCCGCCGGCACGCTGTCGGGCGGCCAGCAGCAGATGGTCGCGATCGCCCGCACGCTGCTCAACGGCAACCGGCTGATCATCGCCGACGAGCCCACCAAGGGCCTCGCGCCGAAGATCGTCACCGAGGTCGCCGACGTGCTCGCCCGGGCCGCCGAGACCGTCCCGGTGCTGCTGGTCGAACAGAACCTGGCCCTGGTCCGCCGGGTCGCCGGCCACTGCGCGGTCCTCGCCGACGGCCGCACCGCCCACCAGGGCGACGCCCGCGAACTGCTCGCCGACGAGGACGCCGCCCGCCGCCTGCTCGGCGTCGGCAGCCACCGCCCCACCGCTCCTGATCCCGAGGTGTCTCCCCGATGAACACCGTCGTCCTGCTCGCCTGCACCGGACTCGGGCTCGGCGCGCTGTACTTCCTGGTCGCCTCCGGCCTCTCGCTGATCTTCGGCCTGATGGACGTCCTCAACTTCGCGCACGGCGCGCTGCTGTCCATCGGCGCGTACGCCGCCTGGTGGGCCGCCACCGACGGCGGGCTCGGCTTCTGGCTGGCCGTGCCGTTCGGCACCGCGGTCGGCACGGCCGCCTCGGTGCTGCTCGAACTCGCCCTGATCCGGCCGCTGTACGCCCGGCCGCGCGACCAGATCCTCGCCACCGTCGGCGTCGGACTCGCCCTGCCCGCCCTGATCATGGGCATCTGGGGCGCCGACGCCCGGCCCTTCCCGCAGCCCGCTGCGCTGGCCGGCACCGTCGACGTGCTCGGCGCGACCGTCCCCGTCAACCGCTTCGTGCTGATGGCCGCCGCACTGGTCGTGCTGGTCCTGCTGCGGCTGTTCCTGGCGAAGACCCGGTACGGCCTGATCGTCCGGGCCGGCGTCGAGGACCGCGCCATGGTCACCGCGCTCGGCATCGACGTCCGCAAGGCCTTCACCCTGGTCTTCGCCATCGGCGGCGCCGCCGCCTCGCTCGGCGGGGCGCTGGCCGGCCTGTACTTCGGCTCCCTCAACCCCGGCCAGGGCACCGGACTGCTGATCTTCGCCTTCGTGGTCGTCGTGATGGGCGGCATGGGCTCGGTCACCGGCGCCGCCGTCGCCTCGGTCGGCGTCGGCCTGGTCCAGCAGTTCGCCAACTACTACACCGCGGCAGGCCTCGGAGACCTCTCCGTGGTCGTCCTGCTCGCCGTGCTGCTGCTCGTCAAGCCGCGCGGACTCACCGGGAGACTCGCATGACCACTCACCTCAAGCGCTGGTGGCCGCTCGCCCTGCTGATCGTCCTGGTGATCGCGCCGTACAGCACCCTGCCGCTGCCCGGCCTGCTGGACGGCCCGCTCGGCAGCCCCGGCAGCCTCCAACTGATCGCCCTGTGCCTGGTCTACGGCGGCCTCGCCACCGGCTACGACCTGCTGCTCGGCCGCACCGGCCTGCTCTCCTTCGGCCACGCCCTGTACTTCGCCACCGGCCTGTACGCCACCGACCTGGCGATGCTGGAGTTCGGCCTCGGCTTCGTCCCGGCCGCGGTGTTCGGCATCCTCTGCTCGATCGCGCTGGCGCTGCTGCTCGGCTCGGTCTCGCTGAAGGTCACCGGCATCGGCTTCTCCATGGTGACGCTGGCGTTCGCGCAGGCCGGGGCGATCCTGGTGCAGCGCAACCCCGGCGGCCTGACCGGCGGCGAGGAGGGCCGCTCGACGCCCGCCGAGCACCTGCCCGACGCGCTGATCGGCATCCAGAACACCGCCAACCTGTACTGGATCGCGGTGCTGTACCTGGTCGTCACGCTCGCCGTGGTGCACTGGACGGTCTCCTCGCCGACCGGCCGGGTCTGGGCCGGCATCCGGGAGAACGAGCGCCGCGTCGAGGTGCTGGGCCTGCGCCCGTACGGCTTCAAGCTGGTCGCGTTCACCGTGTCCGGCGGCCTGGCCGGCGCGGGCGGCGTGGTCTGCCTGCTGCTGACCGGCGGCGCGACGCCGCAGGCCGCGAGCTCGGACGCGACGCTGGCGCTGCTGGTGATGGTGGTGCTCGGCGGGTCCGGCACCCGGTGGGGGCCGCTGCTCGGCGGCGTGCTCTACACCTGGGCCGCGCACCGGCTCGGCGACCTCGCCAACTCCGCGTCCATCGCCGAACTCCCGTCGGTGCTGCGGGTTCCGCTCTCCCAGCCGCTGTTCCTGCTCGGTACGCTCTTCGTCGCCGTGGTCTACCTGCTGCCCGGCGGCCTGGCCAAGCTGCCCGCCCGGCTGCGTTCGGGCCGGGCCGCCAAGGCCGCCAAGGTGTCCGTCACCGCCGTACCGGAAGGCGCCGCATGACTCTCCCCCAGCACCTCACCGTCCCCGTCGAGGGCGGCGACCTCGCCGTCCTGCACTGGCCGGCCGCCGAGCCGGACGCGCCCGTGGTGGTCGCCGTGCACGGCATCACCGCCAACGCGCTGGCCTGGGCCGGGCTGGCCCGGCTGCTCGACGGCCGGGTCGCGCTGTACGCCCCCGACCTGCGCGGCCGGGCCGCCAGCCGCGAACTGCCGGGCCCGTGGGGCCTGGGCCGGCACGCGGAGGACGTCGCCGCACTGATCCGTCACCTGGACGCCGGCCCGGTCCGGCTGGTCGGCCACTCGATGGGCGCCTGGGTCTCCGCCGTCGCCGCCGCCCGCCACCCCGAGCTGCTCGCCGACCTGGTCCTGGTCGACGGCGCGGTGACCTTCCCGCTGCCCGAGGGCGTCCGCGAGGAGGACGCGCTGGCCGCGGTGCTCGGCCCCGCGCTGGCCCGGCTGTCGATGACCTTCGAGAGCCGCGACGCCTACCGGGCGTTCTGGCAGGCGCACCCCGCGTTCGCCGACTGGAACGAGGAGATGGACGCGTACACCCAGCGCGACCTGGTCGGCGAGGCCCCCGAGCTGGTCTCCTCCTGCGTCCACGAGGCGATCACCACCGACGGCGCCCAGGTGCTGCTCGACCCGGAGGCGGCCGGCGCGATCCACCGCCTCGCCGTTCCGACCCGCTTCCTGTACGCCGAGCGCGGGCTGCTGAACGAGCCCCAGGCGCTGTACGACGAGGGCCGGCTGACGGCGGCGAAGGTCACCGTCCCGACCGAGCTGCTCGCCGGCACCAGCCACTACTCGATCATCTGGGCCGACCGGCTGGCCGAACTGCTGGTCTGAGCGCGGACGTTCCGGTGCCCTCCCGCCTCCGCGTCCGGAGCGGGAGGGCACCCGGCGTTCGGGCCCGGCCCGGTCAGGCGCGGCGCCGGTAGTACACGGTGCCGAGGACGGCCGCCGCGGCCAGCGAGCCGCCGATCACCCCGACCTTGGCGTCGACCATCGGAACGGTCGCGGCCGCCGGGGCGCCGCCGCACTCGACGTGGCCGACGATCACATTGGCGCCGCCGAGGGCGGGCAGCAGCACAAAGTGCAGGGCGTTGACGCTGAGCACGCCGTTGGCGTCGGTGGACTGCTCGTTGAGGGTCAGGTCGCCGAGGCCGGCGATGGTGATGGTGGTGCGCTCGAAGTGATCCGACCCGCCCGCGTACAGCACCGGCGCGCCCGGGCTCGGCAGCAGCAGCGTGCGCAGCCCCAGCAGGTGGGTCGCGACCTACGCGACGGCGGTCAACTCCAGGTTGCGGTACATGCGTTCGCCGCAGACCAGCAGGCCCGCCAGGGCGAGGGCGAGCGGACCGCACACCGAGCCGAGCAGGCCGGGGCGGGAACGGACGGCCGACCGGACCGGTGGTCCGGCGATTGCGGTGGCAGGCATGGGCGGCTCCACGCGAAGGGGCGGACGGGCCGGACCCGGCGGACGGGCCGCCCGGGTCCGGTGGCGGTCAGGGGCGGCGGTCCGGGCCCGGGCGGTCGGACCGGGGTTCGGAGGCAGCCAGTCGTCCGCGCCGCACCAGCAGCACGCCGACCAGCAGCAGACCGGCGGCCGCGGCGGCGGCCAGGCCGAGCCCGGGCGACCCGGTGGAGGCCAGCACTCCGCCGCCGGCCGCGACCGCCGGCCGGTGGACCGTCAGGCGGTGCCGAGGAAGGTCTGCCAGCCGCCCGCCGGGGACTGGCCGACGTTCAGGGTGCGCAGCTTGCGCAGCGTGGACTGATCCTGCGCCTCCAGCCACTCGACCAGCTGCTTGAAGGACACCAGCCGGACGTCCGGCTTGCCGGCGATCTCCTTGAGGGTCTGCTCGACGGCGTCCATGTAGATGCCGCCGTTCCACTGCTCGAAGTGGTTGCCGACGAAGAACGGCGCCCGGTTGGTGGTGTAGGCGCGGTTGAAGCCCGCCAGGTAGGCATCGCGGGCCTGGTCGCGCCACTGGCCGTACTTGCCCGGGTCGCCCTTGGTGGAGCCGGCGGACTGGTTGGCCAGGATGTTGTAGTCCATCGACAGCACCTGGAAGCCGTGCCCGGGGAACGGGATGCCCTGCAGCGGGAAGTCCCAGATCTTGCCGTCCTGCACCTTCTGCGGCCAGATCTGCTGCCCGCCCGGCGAGGAGGCGTCGTACTTCCAGCCGAGCTTGGCGGCGGTCGGCAGCAGCGCCTTCTGGCCCTCCAGGCAGGGGGTGCGGCCGCCGATCAGCTCCTTCTTGTAGTCGAAGGGCAGCGGGTCGACGTCGGTGATCCCGGTGTTGGTCCGCCACTGGGTGACGAAGCCGACCGCCTGCTCGATCTCGCTCTCCCAGTCCTCCGGCGTCCACTTGTTGACGCCGTTGCCGTCGGAGCGGGTCGAGCAGAAGTGGCCGTTGAAGTGGGTGCCGATCTCGTGGCCGGCCAGCCACGCCTGGCTGACCAGCTTCAGCGTGTTGCGGACGGCGCCCTCGGACAGGAACGGGATGTCGGAGGCGCCCTGCGAGTGCTTCGGCGGGTGGTACAGCGAGGACTTCTCCTTCGGCAGCGTGTAGATGCCGGAGAGGAAGAACGTCATGGCGGCCTTGTGTTCCTCGGCGAGCTTGAGGAACCGGGCGAACTGGCCGTCGTCGGTGGCGCCCGCGCCGTCCCAGGAGAGCACCACGAACTGCGGCGGGGTCTCGCCCGGCTTCAGCTTCTCCGGCTTCGGCTGGTTCGGCTGCGGGCCGGTGTCGGCGTTCGAGCCGTCGCCGATCGGGGTGCCTTTGGCGTCGGACCGGCCTGGTGCGGGCTTGGCGCCGCCGCTGCCGGTGCCCGCGTCGGAACCCGGCCGGCCGGCCGCACCACCCCCGCTCGAACAGGCGGCGACGGCCCCCAGGGCCGCGGTGGCCGCCGTCGCGGACAGCACTGTCCTGCGCGAGATGGTGCTCATGGTCTCCCCTGCCGCAGTGGGCCCGACCAGAAGAAGATCCGGACGCCGGCCCGCGGCTCCGGATGGTCAACTTCTGGCAAACTCGGACAATTTGACGGTTTCGCCACCCAAGGATGGCATGCCCGGGACGGACGGTCCAACGCCGCCCACCCTCAACCAGTCACCACGCGGACCGAGTTCCGACGGCTCCCGCCGATGGCGTCCTGTTGCCGTTCTGGGACAGAAAAGCCCAGCTGGGCCGCGTGTCTAGGCTGGTTCGCCCTCGACCAGCACGGCCAGCCGGCGGCGTCGGCGCACCAGTTGGACCACCAGGCTGCTGATCACCGTCGCCGCGACCGAGGAGATCACCAGGCTCAGCCACTCGGTGTCGAACCAGTGCAGGTTCAGCCAGCCCAGGCTGACGATGTACGCCGCCCACACCACCGCCGCCACCGCGGACCAGCGCAGGAACGTCCACGGCCGGTTCGGGGAGTGGCCGACCGCCAGGTCCAGCACCGTCCGCCCGGCCGGGACGAAGCGGGCCACGATCACGATCGTCGCCGCCGTCCGGCTGGTGGTGCGGCCGGTCAGCGCCCGCTGCACCCGGGCCACGCTGGCCGCCAGCTGCGGCCGGCGCTCCAGACGGCGGTTCACCGCGGGCGCGCCGCGCCGGGCCAGGTTGAGCAGCAGCAGGTCGCCGAGGAAGGACGCCACTGCCACGCCCGCCGCCAGCGGCAGCGGCGAGCCGCCCATCTGGCCGGTCTTCAGCACGGCCAGGATCACCAGCGTCCCGCTGGGCAGGAACGGCAGGAAGGCGTCACCCAGCACCGCGACCAGCGCCAGCGCGCAGTACCACGCCGGTGTGATCACCGTGTTGGCGTCCATGGCTCTCTCCCTCCAGACCGCCCGGGGGAGAGGCAGCTGCAACAGGGGTCAACGCTAGCGCGAACACCTTTCATCACCTGAAGCACCCCCGTGTGGGATGTCGCACACGGGCCCGGGCATGCTGAGAGCCCCCGGCGGGGTGCCGCTGCGGGGGCTCGGGGAGAACCGGGCGGCGCTGGTCGAGCCCGCCGGTCCGTGCGGTGCGCGAGGCCGGTGGGGCCACCGCGACGACCACCAGCCTGCCGCATTCCCGGGCCCCGCTCGACCACATCGGCTGGCGAGTTCGCGCCAGCGCGGGAAGTCGCCAGCCGCGGCGAACCGCCCGGCGGGCGGGAACAGCGCGCCCGGTGCGCGGGTTGTGCACCGACGAACGCCCGGGCATCCGGCCGGGGCCACCAGGAGGACGGGACCGCATGAGCACCGCACCGAGCGAACGGCAGCCCGACGACGACGGCCGGATCCGCGGCCGGGCGGCCGGCGCCGCCCCCGCCCCGCTCTCCATCCTGGACCTCGCCACCGTCGGCACCGGCCACACCGCCGCCGAGGCCCTCGCCGCCACCACCGAACTCGCCCGCAACGCCGAGCGCTGGGGCTACCACCGGTTCTGGGTCGCCGAACACCACGGCATGCCCGGCGTCGCCTCCTCGGTGCCCGCCGTGCTGCTCGCCCACCTCGGCGCGCACACCAGCACCCTGCGGCTCGGCTCCGGCGGCGTGATGCTCCCCAACCACGCCCCGCTCTCCATCGCCGAACAGTTCGGCCTGCTGGAGGCCCTGCACCCCGGCCGGATCGACCTCGGCCTCGGCCGCGCCCCCGGCACCGACCAGGCCACCGCCCGCGCCCTGCGCCGCGGCCTGGCCGACGGCGCCGAGGACTTCCCCCGCCAACTCGCCGAACTCACCCACTTCCTGGACGGCGACTTCCCCGACGGCCACCCCTACGCCCGGCTCGAAGCCGTGCCGCGCTCGGCCGCCCGCCCGCCGATCTGGCTGCTCGGCTCCTCCGGCTTCTCCGCGCAGCTCTCCGCCCGGCTCGGCCTGCCGTTCGCCTTCGCGCACCACTTCAGCGCCGCCAACACGGTGCCCGCGCTCGACCTCTACCGGGACACCTTCCGCCCGTCCGAGGTGCTCGCCGAGCCGTACGCGCTGATCGGCGTCAGCGCCGTCGCCGCCGAGACCACCGAGCAGGCGCGGTGGCTGGCCCGCTCGGCCGGCCTCGGCATGCTCCGGCTGCGCCAGGGCCGCCCCGGGCCGATCCCCACCCCCGAGGAGGCCGCCGCCCACCCCTACACCCTCGCCGAGGAGGACTTCATGGACTCCTGGCTGGCCAACGTGGTGCTCGGCACCCCCGCCGAGGTCGCCGACGGCCTGGAGGCGCTGCGCCGCCGCACCGGCGCGGACGAGCTGATGGTCACCTCGCACATCCACGGGCACCGGAACCGCCTCACCTCCTACGGCCTGATCGCCGAGGCGTACGGGCTCACGAAGAGCTAGCGCGCGAAGAGCCGGCTCACGAGGAGTCGGCTCACGAGGAGCCGGGGGAGCGCTCCCGCAGTATCTCGGCGATCCGGTCGGCGGCGCCCGGGCGGGCGAAGTACCAGCCCTGGGCGGTGTCGCAGCCGGTCTGGCGCAGGCGCTCGGCCTGGGCGGCGTTCTCGATGCCCTCGGCGGTGACGGTCAGGCCGAGGGCGTGCGCCAACTGCACGACCGCGCCGACGATCTGCTCGTCGGCGGCGCGCCGCCGCCCGCCGTCGCCGGGGGAACTCTCCCGGAACGCCTCGATGAACGTGCCGTCCAGCTTCAGCGCGTGCACCGGCAGCCGGGACAGGTACGCGAGGTTCGAGTAGCCGGTGCCGAAGTCGTCGATGGCGATCCGCACGCCCATGTCGGCGAGCGCCTGCAACGCCTGCAGCGGGCGTCCGCTCGGGCCGAGGATCGCGCTCTCGGTGATCTCCAGCTGGAGCAGCCGGGCCGGCAGCCCGGTGCGCTCCAGCACCTCGGCGACGTCCGCGACCACGTCGGAGTCCCAGATCTGACGGGCGGCCAGGTTGACCGAGACGAAGGTCTCCGCGTCCGGGAACTCCGCCAGCCAGCGCCGGGCCTGCCGGCAGGACTCCTCCAGCACCCACTTGCCGAGCGGGACGATCGCCCCGGACTCCTCGGCGAGCGGGATGAAACGGTCCGGCGACAGCAGCCCGTAGCGGGGGTGGAGCCAGCGCACCAGCGACTCCGCGCCGTGCACCGCGCCGTCCGCCAGACCCACCAGCGGCTGGTACTCGACGACGAACTCGCCGCGCTCCACGGCCGGGCGCAGCGCCGTCGCCAGCAGGTGGCGGGTCAGCTGGTCGGCGCCGCGGTCGCGGTCGTACAGCGTCCAGCGGGCACGGCCGTCGGCCTTCGACCAGTACAGGGTGGAGTCGGCGTCGCGGAGCAGGTCGGTGGGGGTGGAGCCGCGCACCGGGCGTTCCACCACGCCGATCGAGGCGGTCACCGTCAGCCGGTGCCCGGCCACCTCGAAGGGTCGCTCCAGGGCGTCCATCAGCCCGGTCGCGAGGTGGGTGAGCTGCTGGTGACCGGAGCTGTCGGCGACCAGCACGGCGAACTCGTCGCCGCCCAGGCGGGCCACCAACTGGCCCTCGCCGCTGCCGAATCCGTGCTCCAGTCGGGCGGCGACGGCGACCAGCAGCTGGTCGCCGATGTGGTGGCCGAGCGTCTCGTTGATGGCCGCGAAGCCGTCCAGGTCGACGTAGCACAGCCCGATCCGGGGCTCGCCCTCCGGCTCCTTCGGCCCGGCCTGCCCGGCCGGCTTGAACGCCGCCTCCAGCCGCTCGAAGAACAGCGTCCGGTTCGGCAGCCTGGTCAGCGGGTCGTGCAGCGCCTGGTAGGCGAGGCGGTCGCCGAGCTGCCGCTGCTCGGTGATGTCCTCGACCATCACCAGCGTGTAGTACGGGTGCCCCGCGCCGTCCCGGATCAGCGAGACGGTGACCCGGCCCCAGACCTCGCGCCCGCCGGGGTGCTTGAGCCGCTTCTCGGTGCGCATCCGGTCGCGCTCGCCGCGCACCAGCTCGCGGTAGCGGCGCCGGGACGGGTCCTCCGGGTCGATGATCTGATGGATGTGCATGCCGGGCAGTTCGCGGGTCTCCCGGCCGAGCATCGCCGCGAACGCCGGATTGCCCTCGATCACGAAGTCGTCGGTGTCGATCAGCGCCATGCCGATGCCGGCGTCCGAGAACGCGGCCCGGAAACGCGACTCGCTGGCCCGCAGCGCGTCCGCCAGGTGCACCGCGTCGGCGCTCAGCGAACTGCCGCAGGCGGCGCAGGTCTGGGGCGCACTGGTGGCTGTTCCGGGGGACGGCGCACCCTCCTGCGGGCGCGGCGTTTCGGGCCGCCCACCCCGATGGTGTGCGTCGGCCCCGACGTTCCGGCCCGGCACGGCACGCTCCCGTCCGCTGCTGCCACTGATCACGGCCGACACCCACGCGGGCGGAGACCGGCCTGCGGTCCCGTTCCGCCCGGCCCCGGCCGATGACCGGGGAGCTGTCGGCGGCCTCGGGCCACGTCCGCCGATCATAGGCCGCCGGTGTAACTGTGCGCGACCGCCGCCGGGGTGATTCGGGCGGATTGTCCGCAGATGTCTTCCGACGTGACGCACGAAACCCCCGGCGCGCACCGGATTTGGTGCACGCCGAGGGCGTACGCCCTTGCTCACACGCCGTAGCGGGCGGGTCGCTCCGGGCCGGGTCGCGGCAGGTCAGGCCAGGGAAGCGGAGAGGGTGATGGTGGTGCCGGTCAGCGCCTGGCTCACCGGGCAGTTCGCCTTCGCGTCCTCGGCGGCCTTCACGAAGCCCGCCTCGTCCAGGCCCGGAACGGTGCCGACCACGGTCAGGTGGATGCCGGTGATGCCGGTGCCCGGCTGGAACGTCACGTCCGCCTTGGTCTCCAGCTTGGTGGGCGGGGTGCCCGCGCCGGTCAGGCCGTGCGACAGCGCCATCGAGAAGCACGCCGAGTGCGCGCCCGCGATCAGCTCCTCCGGGCTGGTCTTCCCGTTCGCGGCCTCGGCCCGGGACGGCCAGGACACCGGGAACTCGCCGATGCCGGAGGAGTCGAAGGTCACCAGGCCCTTGCCGTCGAGCAGGTTGCCCTCCCACTCGGTGTGCGCGGTGCGGGTCGTTGCCACGATCAGGTACCTCCTGTAGGGGGAACTGCCGGTCGAACTGCTCCACCCGCGACCGCACTTGCGGCCGCGGCCCGCCCAGCCTAGGGCCTGACCGCCCGCCCGGCAGGGGAACGCCGCGCCGCCGCGCCAGGCCGCCGTCCGGTGGTCGCCGGGTGGTCGTCCGGCCGTCGTCCGGTGGTCGTCCGGTGGTCGTCCAGCGGCCGTCCCACATCCCGGAACGTGTCGGCAAACGGGGCGAGAAGGGGGTGTTTGCCCTGTTAGATTGGCCGTTCGCCCGCGCCCGGGGCGGCCGGTCCGCCGTGCCCCGCCGCGTCCGGAGCCCACCGAACCCGCATCGGAGCCACCCCCATGACGGACCAGCCCACCCCCGTCCCGACGGAGATCGACCCTGCCGTGCGGGCCGAGCTGACCCGCCTGCGCGAGTCGATCGACAACATCGACGCCGCCGTCGTCCACATGCTCGCCGAGCGCTTCAAGGCCACCCAGCAGGTCGGCCGGCTCAAGGCCGAGCACCGGCTGCCGCCCGCCGACCAGGAGCGCGAGCGCCGGCAGATCGCCCGACTGCGCGAACTGGCCGTCAGCGCCCGCCTGGACCCGGTGTTCGCGGAGAAGTTCCTGAACTTCATCATCGCCGAGGTGATCCGGCATCACGAGGCGATCGCCGAGGACAGCAGCCGCGCCGGGAGCTGACCGGCGTCCGGCCCGGGCCGGCGTCGGGCCACGGCCGGCGCGTCCGGCCCGGGTGTCCGGTCCGCGTAAGGAGCGGATTTCGCGCCGTCCGGTGGGCGGGTTAGCGTGCTGTCCTTCGGAGGAGGCGGTTTCGGTGTCGGTAGCGGTGACCGAGAGGACCACGCAGGAGCAGGGCTGGCGCAAGCGCCGGCCCTGGTACGTCGAACTGCCCGTGATGATCGCCGTCGGCCTGGCGGTCGCGGTCGTGATCAAGTCCTGCCTGTTTCAGATGTTCTCCATCCCGTCCGGCTCGATGGAGAACACCCTCCAGGTCGGCGACCGGGTCGCCGTCAACAAGCTTGCCCCGCTGACCGGTTGGAAGCCCGAGCCGGGCGAGCCGGTGGTGTTCAAGGACCCGGGCGGCTGGCTGCCGCCCACCCCGAAGGACAGCAACGCCTTCACCGGCACCCTGCACTCCGGCCTCAGCGCGATCGGCCTGCTGCCGCCCGGCGACGACTACCTGGTCAAGCGGGTCATCGCCACCGGCGGCCAGACCGTCGCCTGCCGCGGCACCACCCTCACCGTCGACGGCCAGCCCGTCAGCGAGCCCTACCTGCACCCCGGCGACGACTCCTGCTCCGGACTGGACTTCGGCCCCGTCACCGTCCCCGCCGACCACGTCTGGGTGGAGGGCGACCACCGCAGCGACTCCGCCGACTCCCGCTACCACCGCGACCAGCCCGGCGGCGGCGCCGTCCCCGTCGCCGACCTGGTCGGGCCGACCACCGCCGTGGTCTGGCCGCTCAACCACTTCACCTGGTTCGGCTGGACCGGCCGCTGAGCCCGCGTCAGGCCGACACGCCACGCCGCAGGCGGACGGTGCAGGCCGCGGCGACGGCCGCCGAGAGCAGGGCCAGCGCGGCGGTCTCCGCCCACTGGAACGGCCAGTAGCGGTCGGCGGGCTGGTACTCGGCGCGCTGCGTCAGGTGCAGTGCGTCGATCGCCTCCCGGCACTGCGCGAGCGAACCGACGTCCGGCCCGCACACGTCCGGGGCGGGCCCGGTGAACGGCCGGCCGTCGGCGGTCAGCGTCCGGACCGACACCACCCAGGCACCCGGCGCCGACACCGGCACCGAGACGTACAGCCGCCGGCCCTCGATCCGGATCACTCCCGGCCGGTCCGGGGCCAGCGTCACCGCGCGGTCCGCCCGTACCGGCGCCGCGACGTGGGCGCGCACCAGCAGCGGGACCGCGATCTGCACGGCGGCCAGGACCGCCAGGACGACCGCCATCGCCGCGACCTGACGGCGCAGCAGCAGGCCCGCCGCCACGCCCACCGCGAGACCGAACAGCGCCCAGCCGACCGGCGCGAGACCGTGCGCGGCGAACACCGGCGGACCGAAGCGGCCCGGCAGGGCCGACTCGCCGTCCCCGCCGGGCAGGGCGGCCGCCCGGTCCAGCGGAGCCGCCCATCGGGTCACCAGGAGGGAGAGCAGGCCGGACAGCAGAAGGGTCGAGGCGCCGACGAGGGCGAGGCGGACGGTCAGCCAGCGGGTGCGGGTGACGCCCTGGGTCCACGTCAGGCGGAACGATCCCGACTCCAACTCCCGTGCCACCAACGGCACACCCGCGAACATGCCGAGCAGCGCGGGCAGGACCAGCAGCAGCGCCGTGCCGAGGTGGAACAGTGCGGTGACGGTGCTGTCGGCGCGCAGCGAAGCGGCGAAGGCGGCCTGGGCCTGCGCGCAGCCGGTCGCGGTGGCGGCGCAGGCCGGGAGGCCGGCGGCGGCGTAGAGGTCCGCCGGCCGGTGGCCGGACGGGAGGTAGACGGCGCAGGCGGCGGCCAGCGCGGCGAGCGCCGTCCAGGCCTGTGCGCGGTACTGGCGCCACGTCAACCAGATCATCGGGCCTCCTCCAACTGCTCCAGCACGTACGCCTCCAGGTCGCGGCCACCGGCCAGCAGATCGGTCAGAGGACCGGCGGCCCGGACCCGGCCGCGGCCGAGCACGATCAGGTGGTCGCAGTCCCGGGCAAGGTCGGAGACCAGATGGGAGGACATCAGGATGGTCGCCCCGCTGTCGGCCCGGGCCTGCGCCAGGGAGTCCAGGAACTCCCGCCGGGCCAGCGGGTCCAGCGCCGCCACCGGCTCGTCCAGCACCAGCAGGTCCGGGCGCTTGGCCAGGGCCAGGGTCAGGGCGAGCTGGGCCCGTTGGCCGCCGGAGAGCCGGGCCGCGCGACGATGCGGGTCGAGGCCCAGCTCGTCGATCCGGCGCCGGGCCCAGGCGCGGTCCCAGGTCCGGTTCAGCCGGGAGCCGAGCTTCAGGTGCTCGGCGACCGTCAACGAGCGGTGGACGGGGGCGTCCTGGCCGACGAAGCCGATCCGCGCCAGCCGCGGTCCGGCCGGTGGGCCGCCCAGTACGCGCAACTCACCCTCGGTCGGCCGCAGCAGACCCACCGCCAACTGCAACAGGGTGCTCTTGCCCGCGCCGTTCGGCCCCACCAGGCCGGCCATCCGCCCGGCCGGCACCTCCCACGTACAGCCCCGCAGCGCCCAACCGCCGCGATAGCGCCTACCTACGTCCCGTGCCTCGATCACAAGCCCTCCTCCGGTTTCGGACCCGGCACACCCTTCCGGTCGGCGGGGGCGCGCCGCGTCGTGCTCCGGACCGGACCTGCGACCGGTACCGGGGGACGATCGGCGCGGTCGAAGAGCGGGGCCCGGCACCGGCGGGCCTGCTCGCGCCCGCCGTTTTGCAGGTGCCCCGACGGGCCCCGGCGGGGTGCGTCGGTCCCGGGGACGACGACGCCTGTCGTCCTCCGGTCCGATCCGCCCCGGCGGCGGGCACCGCTACCGTGGCGCGCATGGATCTGCACCGACCGCTCGGCGTCCGGGCACGGGCCGTGGTGGACGGCGTGGTGGCGGCCGTGCTGGCCGGGCTGGCGGCGTCGGCGGCGTGGGACGCGACCTCGTCCGGCCCGCACCAGGTGGACGTCACGCTCGCCTCGCCGGTGGGGCTCGGGCCGCGACCGGCGGACTGGGCGATGGTCGCGGTGGCCGCGCTCGCGGCGCCGTTCGCCCGGCGTCGCCCTGCCGTCGTCGTACCGGCCGTGCTCGTGCTCGCGGCGCTGAGCGCCGGGACGGCGGCGTCGCCCGCGCCCTGGGTGGCCGTGGCCGCGGTGCTGTACCCCGCGCCGCGCGCGCTGCCCGCCCGGACGGCCGGCGGACTGCTGGCGGCGGCGCTCGCGGTGGCCGCGCTGTGCCGGACGGGCGTGCTGCACTGGCCCTGGGCGCGCCCCGAACTCGGCGGCCCCGGAGCGTCGTTGACGGTCGTGCTGATCCTGGTGACCGGCTGGACGGCCGGGTACGCGACGGACCAGCGCCGCCGTCGCCGGGCCGAGGACGAACGCTCCCGGCTGCGCGAGGAACGCGTGCTGATCGCCCGCGAACTGCACGACGTGGTGGCGCACAGCCTCGGAGTGATCGCGGTGCAGGCCGGGGTCGCCAACCACATCGCGGCCCAGCAGCCCGAACAGGCGCGGCTCGCGCTGGCCTCGATCGAGGAGACCAGCCGCACCGCGCTGGACGAGATGCGGGCCCTGCTGGGCGTGCTGCGCACCGGCGAGGACGGCGAACGGCTGCCCGCGCCGCGACTGTCCGAACTGGACGAGGTGGTCCGCCGGGCGGCGGCCGCGGGTGTCCGGGTCGAGCTCGAACTGCTCGGTGAGCGACGGGAGTTGCCGCCGGGGCTGGAACTGGCCGGCTACCGGGTGGTGCAGGAGGCGGTGACCAACGTGGTCCGGCACGCGGGCACCGACCGCTGCCGGGTGCGGGTCGAGTACCGGGCGGACGCGCTGGCGCTGAGCGTCGTCGACGAGGGGCGGGGCGGCGGCGCCGGGAGCGCCGGCGTCCCCGGGCGTGGTGGCGGGCACGGGAGCGGCGGAGTTCTTGGGAGTGGTGGCGTCCACGGGAGTGGTGGCGGGCACGGGCTGGCCGGGATGCGGGAACGGGTCGCGGTGCACGGCGGCGAGCTCCGGGCCGGCCGGCGCGAGGGCCGCGGCTTCGAGGTCGCGGCGCTCTTCCCGCTGGCGGTGGCCCGGTGATCCGGGTCCTGGTCGCCGACGACCAGGCGCTGGTGCGCGGCAGCTTCCGGCTGCTGGTCGACTCCGCGCCCGACCTGACGGCGGTCGGCGAGGCCGCGGACGGCATCGAGGCACTCGAACTCGCCCGCCGGGAACGGCCCGACGTGGTCCTGATGGACATCCGGATGCCCCGGCTGGACGGCATCGAAGCCACCCGTGAACTCGCCGCCGACCCCGCGCTGGCCGACGTCCGGGTGCTGGTGCTGACCACCTTCGACCTGGACGACTACGCGTTCGCGGCGCTGCGCGCGGGCGCGGCCGGGTTCCTGCTCAAGGACACCCGACCCGCCGAACTCCTGGAGGCGGTACGGGTGGTGGCCGCCGGGCAGGCGCTGCTGGCACCCCGGGTGACGCGCCGGCTGATCGAGGAGTACACCCGTCGGCCCGAGCCCGCGGGCGTGCCCGTGTCCGCCTCGCTCGCCGGGACCACCGAACGCGAGCGGGAGGTGCTGTCGCTGGTCGGGCTCGGCCTGTCCAACGAGGAGATCGCTGCGCACCTGCACGTCAGCCTGTCCACGGCGAAGACGCACATCGGTCGGCTGCTGCAGAAGCTGGCCGCCCGGGACCGGGCCCAACTGGTCATCGCCGCCTACGAGTCGGGGCTGATCCGGGCGGGCGGGAGCCGGGTCGTACGATGATCACGTGTTCATTCTTGAGCTGACCTACACCGCCCCGCTGGAACGCATCGACGCGCTGCTGCCCGCCCACGTCGCCTGGCTGGAACAGCACTACGCGAACGGCACCTTCCTCGCCTCCGGCCGCAAGGTTCCGCGCGACGGCGGCGTCATCATCGCCGTCGCGGAGAGCCGGGACGCCATCGAGGCCCTCGCCGCCACCGACCCCTTCGCCCAGGCCGGCGCGACCGCCTACCGCATCACCGAGTTCGTCCCCACCACCACCGGCCCGGAACTGGCCCCGCACCGCGAGAGCCTGCCGGCCTGACGGCGGTTGGCACGTCCGTGGCCCGGGTGGGGTCAGGGTTTGGCGGTGGCGGCCGACTGGGCGGCGAACGCGCCGGCGAGGACGAGGGCGCCGCCGAGGAGCTGGGGGGTGCCGAGGTGTTCGCCGAGGAGGATCCAGGCGAGGACGGTGGCGACGACGGCTTCGAGGTTGGCGACCACGCCGGCGACGGGCGGGGAGAGGTGCTGGACCGAGGCGACGCCGGTGAGGTAGGCGAGGACGGTGGCGACCAGGATCATCCAGAGGGCGGGGACCAGGGCGGGCAGGTGGTGGCCGTTCATGGTGACGGAACGGGTCAGGAGTGACCAGTCGGCGTCCCACGGGCGGGTGAACGCGGTGAGCAGGATCGCGCCGATCAGCAGCCCGTACGCGGAGACCGCCAGCGGGTCGACGGGGCGGTCGCCCTCGCGGCCGGCGTCGGCGAGGACGAAGTAGCCGACCTGGCAGCAGGCCGCGCCGAGGGCGAACAGGACGCCGAGCGCGTCGAAGGACAGGCCGTGCCAGACCTCGACGACGCAGGCCAGGCCCGCCACCGCGACGCCCGCGCCGGCCGCCGCGCGGCGGGAGACGGGGCGGCGCTGCACGAGCCGGACGTAGCCGAGCAGCAGCGGCGGGCCCAGGTACTCGATCAGCAGGGCGACGCCGACCGGGATGCGGGAGATCGCCGCGAAGTAGCAGGCCTGCACGCCGGCGACGGCGAGCAGGCCGAAGCCGAGCAGCAGTCCGGGGCGGCGGCGTACGGCGTCGCGGTGCTTCCAGGCGACCGGCAGCAGGACCAGTGCCGCGCCGGCCACCCGCAGCCACACCGTGTGGGTGGGGGAGAGCCCGGCCTCGATCAGCGGCTTGGCCGCTGTGCCGGAGCCGCCGAAGGCGACCGCGGAGACCAGTGCCAGCACCAGGCCGAGCTTGGCGGCGCGGTGGGCGGGAGAGGGTTCGGAGGGGCGGTCCGCCGGGGGTGCCTGCCGGGGGTCGAGCGACATGGCGGAGGGGTCCGAGCTGCTGTGCATCGCCGCATTGTGCCAGCTCGGACCCCTCCGTCGTAAGGTGCTATCCCGCAGGTTGGTCCTGTGTGCCGAGCAGCCCGCCGGCACCGCCGTTCCCGGCCGGGGTGCTCGGATCCGGCGAGGTGGCGCCCCCGCTGGGCTTGGCCGACGGGCTGCGGCTGGGCCGCGGCAGGGTGCCGTCGCCACCGTTCCCGGTGCCGCCGGTGGGCCGCGAGCTCGGGCTGCCGGTGCCGTCGGAGGCGGACGGGGACGGCGTGGCGGAGACCTCGTCCGACGCGGACGGGGTCTGGCTCGGCGAGGGGGAGTCCGACGGCACGGACGGGACGGTGGTGGCCGGCGTCCGGCTCGCGCCGGGGAAGGAGCTGACCGGCTGACCCGCCAGCGCGGACTTCATGTAGGCCGTCCAGATCTGCGCCGGGAACTTGCCGCCCGCCGCGCTGCCCGCGCCGCCGACGCCGTCCAGGCTGACCTGCTTGCCGGTGGTCGGATCCTGACCGAACAGGCCGACCACGGTGACCAGTTCGGGCGTGTAGCCGGCGAACCAGACCGACTTGGAGTCGTCGGTGGTGCCGGTCTTGCCGGCCGTCGGGCGGTTCAGCGAGGAGGCCCGGTAGCCGGTGCCGCCCTGGTCCTCGACGACGCCGCGGAGGATCGCGGTGGTGCTGCGGGCGGCGTCCTTGGAGATCGCCTGAGTGGCCTTGTGCTCGGGCAGCGAGACCTGCTCGCCGCCGGACTCCAGCGACTTCACCAGCCACGGCGTGATCTGCTGGCCGTCGTTGTCCAGCGTGGCGTACACGCCGGCCAGTTCCAGCGCGCTCGGGCTGGAGGTGCCCAGCGAGATCGACGGGATGGCCTTCAGCTGCGGGGTGTCGGCGGGCAGGCCGAGCGCCACCGCGGTGGCGCGGACCTTCTCCAGACCGGTGTCCTGGGCGAGCTGCGCGAAGACCGAGTTCACGGACCAGTCGGTGGCCTGCTGGAGGCTTATCTGACCGTACGAGCGCTCACCCTCGTTCGGCGGCGCGTAGGGCACGCCCTTGGCGCCGCGCACCGGCCGCCGGTTGGTGCCGTCGTAGACGGTGTCGGCGCTGATCCGGTCGCCGTACTGGGTGCGCGCCCCGGAGTCCAGGGCGGCGGCCAGCGCGATCGCCTTGAAGGTGGAACCGGCCTGGTAGTCGGTGCGGGTGGCGTTGTCGATCCAGTGCTTGGTGGCGTCGGCGCCGCCGTACAGCGCCAGCACCTGCCCGGTCTTCGGGTCGACCGACACCGCGCCGGCCTGCGCGGCCGCGTCGACCTTGCGGGAGTCCGGCTTCAGGTTGTCGGTCAGCTGGGCCTGCACCGCGTCCTGCAGCTGCTGCTGCTTCTTGGAGTCGACGGTCAGCGTGATGGTGTTGCCGCCCTGCGCGAGCTGCGCGTCGCTGAGGATGTGGTGCTCGGTCAGGTACGAGGTGGCGGCCGACACCAGGTAACCGGCCTGGCCCGACAGGCCCGGCGCGGACTTCGGCGCCTGCACCTCCGGGAAGGTCGTCTGCTGCCGCTCCTCGGCGCTCAGCCACTTCTTCGCGACCATGCCGTCGAGCACGTAGTTCCAGCGCGCCGTCGCCTTCTGCTTGCCGTTCTCGGTCGCCGAGGACACGTCGTACGCGCTGGGCGCGTTCAGCAGCGTCGCCAGGTACGCGCCCTGGGCGGCGTTCAGCTGGCTGGCGTCCACCCCGAAGTAGGCCTGCGCGGCGGCCTGGATGCCGTACGCGCCGCGCCCGTAGTACGAGGTGTTCAGGTAGGAGGAGAGGATCTCGTCCTTGCTCTGGGTGGCGTCGACCTTGAACGCGATGAAGACTTCCTTCACCTTGCGGCTGACGGTCTGCTTCTGGTTCAGGTACGCGTTCTTCACGTACTGCTGGGTGATCGTCGAGCCGCCCTGGGTGGCGCCCCCGGAAGCGGTGTTGAAGGCGGCGCGGGCCATGCCCTTGAAGTTGACCGCGCCCTCCGAGTAGAAGTTGCGGTCCTCGGCGGCCAGCGCGGCGTGCTGCGCCTCCTTGGAGACCTTGTCCAGCGGGACGTTCTGCCGGTTGGTCTGCCCGGTGCGGGCCAGCAGGGTGCCGTCCGAGTACAGCCAGGTGTTGGACTGCGCGGTGGCCGCGGCGTGCGCGTCCGGCACCTTGACCAGGGCGACCCCCAGCGCGAACAGGCCGACGCCCAGCAGCACCGAGGCCGCCATGCCGATCAGCGCCGTCCGCCAGGTGGGTATCAGCCTGCGCCACCCGGTCCGTTTCGTACGTTCACGAGGCTTTCGAGGCAACGGAGACCTTCCCGCAGGCCCCGGACGGGCTGCTCGCTCGGGCGAGGGTACGAACCTCGCCAGCTTGATCGATAGACTTGTCAGATGTTAGGGGCCTATGTCCCATTTCTCCTAAGGCGATCTTTAAATACCTCTTAGCGGGATGTCGCCCGCTTCCTCAACGAGCGGACCCCGCAAGGGGACATGGGCCGCCCGATCACGCGATCGAGGCGTACGTCACAGACGCGAAAACGCCGAAGGCCCCTCGCTCTCGCGAGGGGCCTTCGGTTGTCTGTGCGCCGCCAGGGACTCGAACCCCGGACCCGCTGATTAAGAGTCAGCTGCTCTAACCAACTGAGCTAGCGGCGCTTGCTGACGGAGGGAACATTACACGGTTCCCGACCTGCGGTGAAACCGGCCCGCCCGGGGTCGGCCGGCACTCCGGGAACGCCGAAGGCCCCCCGCTTTCGCGAGGGGCCTTCGGTTGTCTGTGCGCCGCCAGGGACTCGAACCCCGGACCCGCTGATTAAGAGTCAGCTGCTCTAACCAACTGAGCTAGCGGCGCCTGCTGACCTGGAGAACACTACACGTCCGGCACCGTTCCGCCGAATCGTGACAGGCCCGCCACGCAGCGTGCCCGCCGCTCAGCGCGGGGGCGGGAGCCTGGCCAGGAACACCTCGAAGGCGGTCGACTTCACCTTGTTCGGCCCGACGAACGGGTAGTTCATCTCCTTGATCGCGATCAGCGACAGCCCGATCAGCCCGGCCAGCGACACCACCATCAGCAGGTGCACCCAGGTGTTGGAGAGGCCGAACAGGAAGGTGAACGCGATGGTGACCGCCGCGCCCGCGATCAGCGACGCCCACAGCAGCGGCGGCACGCAGTCCGCGATCAGGTTCAGCCGGGCGCGGCGCTTGCTGGCCAGGCCGTCCACGTGCTGCACCAGGTTCTGGTAGATCGTCGAGTCCTGGTTGGTGCTGGGCTGGAAGGCCAGCGCGGAGTCGCGGATCTGGTACATCAGCGCCGTCGCCCCCGGGTCGCTCCGGTGCCCGGCCATCTCCTGCCACTCGGTGTTCACCACCGCGTGCGCGTAGCTGAGCGTCAGCCCCTCCAGCTTGGCGCCCTCCGGCAGCGGCATCTGCCGGGACATCCAGTAGACCCCGGCGAGCTCGTCCGCCTCCTCGAAGGTGGTCGCCCGCGCGGTCGAGGTGTTCTCCCAGACCACGATCACCACGAAGGCCACCAGCACCGCGTAGAACGCGCCCACCGCGGCGAAGATGAACCCCGCCACGTCGTTGCAGTTCTCCCGGGCGGGGACGGAGGCGTACCGCTGCACCAGGAACATGCAGGCCGCGGTGGCCACCAGCATGCCGACCAGGATGGCTCCATCGACCCAGTTCACGACGACCCCCACTGACCTCGGTGGACACCTGTACGCATACCGTCATCGGGCCACGCGGGCGCGGGCGGCGAACGGGGATGGGCCGACCGGTCGTCAGGCGCCGCCGGACAGCGCGGTGATCGCGAGGCGGCCGGCGGGGACGGACACGGAGGTGCAGCGACAAGGTCCGCCCCCAGTGTCCCCGCCGTCCTCCTTGACCTTCCGCGTTGCCCGTGAAGCGCCCGTCCGTCCATCCATCCGCCGAGGAATCTATCGGGCCAAACCGGGCGGACGGGACAAGCTGCCCGCCACACGCCCCGGACGGCCCCCGCTGTCACCCGGATCGCGCACTGCGGCGTCAACTCAGCCTGACGACCGGCCACATCGGCCGGAGCCGGGCCAATCGGCAGGCCGGACGCGGTGCGTGCGCCGCCGCGGACCGGATGTCAGGATCACCGGAGTCCAACTCCCCGGCCGCGCGCACCTCCTGCCGTGCGGCCATTCCGCGAAAGCAGGCCAATGACCGCCGCCCACGACCGCTACCGCCCGGTCCGCCGGATGCTGGCCCGCGACCGGGGCGAGTCCCACCGGGTCTCCACCCCCCTGGAGCTGTTCTTCGACCTGTGCTTCGTGGTGGCCATCGCCCAGGCCGGCCGCGAACTCGCCCACGCGCTCGCCCAGGGCGACCTCTCGCTCGCCCTGCCCGGATACCTGATGACCTTCTTCGCCATCTGGTGGGCGTGGATGAACTTCACCTGGTTCGCCTCCGCCTACGACGTGGACGACGTCCCCTACCGGCTCACCACGCTGGTCCAGATCACCGGCGTGCTGGTGCTCGCCGCCGGTGTGCCGCGACTCTTCGAGAACCAGAACCTCGACCTCGGCGTGACCGGCTACCTGCTGATGCGCCTCGCCATGGTCACCCAGTGGCTGCGCGCCGCCCGCGGCGAGACCGGGCCCGCCCGCACCGCCGCGCTGCGCTACGCCGTCGGCATCACGCTGGTCCAGGCGTTCTGGGTGGTGCTGGTGTTCGTCCCGCACGAGGCCCGGGCCCCGCTGTTCGCGGTGGGCGTGGTCGCCGAACTCGCCGTCCCCGTCTGGGCGGAACTGCACAACCGGACCCCGTGGCACCGGCACCACATCGCCGAACGGTACGGCCTGTTCACCATCATCGTGCTCGGCGAGACCGTCGCCGCCGCCACCGTCGCGATCCAGACCGCGCTGGACGAGCACAAGGCCGTCGCCGAACTGCTGCCGATCGCCGGCGGCGGGCTGCTGATCTGCTTCGGCGCCTGGTGGATCTACTTCGCCGACGACGCCCACCCCTACCTGGACTCCGTCCGGCGCGCGCTGCCCTGGGGCTACGGCCACTTCCTGATCTTCGCCTCGGCCGCCGCCGTCGGCGCGGGCCTGGAGGTCGCCGTCCAGCACGCCGTCGGCGCCACCCACCTCTCCGACCGCGCCGCGACCGCCGCCGTCACCGTCCCCACCGCGCTGTTCCTGTTCACCGTCTGGGCCCTGCACTCGCGCCACCACAAGCGCGGCGCCGCCCAGCCGGTCCTGCCGGTCACCGCACTGTCGGTGCTGGCTGCCACGCTGGCCGGGGACGCCGGCGTGCTGATCGCCGGCCTCCTGGTGGCGCTCGCCGTCACCATCGGCATCGCCATGACCGCACAGACCGCGAAACGGAGCTGACGACCCCCGTGCGCCTGGAAGACCTCCCCTACGCCCACCTGCTGCAACGCCACACCGGCCCGCTGCGGGCCGACGCCCGCTACGACACCGTCCACTTCGACGACCTCGACCTGACCGGCCAGCTCGGCGGCGCGAGCTTCCTGGAGTGCGCGTTCACCGGCGTCCGCGCGGAGAGCGCCAAGCTGCGCCGGGCCGGCTTCAACGAGGTGTGGCTGCACGGCGGGCGGCTGGTCGGCGTCGACCTCGCCGAGAGCGAGTGGCAGGACGCCGAGATCGACTCCACCGTGCTGGCCGGCATCTCCGCGTACAGCTCGGCGATCCGCCGCACGGTCTTCCGCCAGTGCAAGCTGGAGGCGGTCAACCTGCGCAGTGCGACGCTGCGCGACGTGGTGTTCGAGGACTGCCTGCTGCGCGACGTCGACCTCGCCGACGCCAAGCTCACCGACGTGTCGTTCCCGGGCTCCACGCTGGAGGACGTGCGGCTGCGGGGCGCGACGCTCAAGAACACCGACCTGCGCCGGGCCGCGCGGCTCGGCCTGCCGGACGGGCACCTGGGGCTGCGCGGCGCGATCATCTCGACCGGCCAACTGCTGGACCTGGCACCGCAGTTCGCACAGGCCCTGGGGATCTCGGTGAAGGACTGAACGAGAACTCCGGAGCGCCGTACCGGCCGTTCATCTGGTGAACGGTTCGACCAACGTTCGGTTCAGGTCATGGCCATGTCGCCCTCGGCTGCGTGAGGATGCTCGGCGTTCGGACACCAGGTGTCTGAACAACATCATCAGCAGCCGAAGGGCAGGGCGGGTCGAAATGGCAGAGCTGAGTCGCAGGAAGTTCATGGCGCTGTCGGCGAGTGCGGCGGCCGGTGCGGCGGTGGCCGGGTCGGTGGTCGGGGGCGGCGCGGCCCCGGCCGTCGCGGCGCCGGCGGGCACCACGGGGACGATCACGGACGCGAAGCACGTGGTGATCCTGATGCAGGAGAACCGGAGCTTCGACCACTACTTCGGGACGCTCAAGGGCGTGCGCGGCTTCGCGGACCGCTCGGCGATCCAGATATCCGGCGGCTACAGCGTGTTCAACCAGCCGAACCTGCTGGGACGCCAGTACCCGTGGCAGTTCAGCGCCACCAAGCCGGCCGGCGGCGCGGACCCGGAGCGCCTCGCGCAGTGCAACGGCGACCTCTCGCACGCCTGGTCGGACCAGCACCGGGCGTGGAACAGCGGCAAGTTGGACTCCTGGGTGGCGGCCAAGGGCAACGTCCGCACGCTCGGGTACCTGACCAGGTCGGACATCCCGTTCCACTTCGCACTGGCCGACAACTGGACGGTCTGCGACGCCTACCACTGCTCGGTGCTGTCGGCGACCGGCCCCAACCGCACCTACCACTGGTCCGGCCAGATCGACCCGTCGGGCGCGGCGGGCGGCCCGGCCTACGACGGCGGCGACGAGTCGGGCCTGCGCTGGCAGACCTACGCGGAGGCGCTGGAGAACGCGGGGGTGAGCTGGAAGGTCTACCAGAACGCGTCCGACAACTACGGCGACAACGCCTTGGCGTACTTCACCCAGTTCTCCTCGGCCCCGGCGGGCAGCGCGCTCGCCGTGAAGGGCATGGGCTCCGTCCCCAAGGCCACCAACCGGACGCCGGACGACATCGTGGCGGCGATCCGCGCGGACGTGGTGGCGGGCACGCTGCCGCAGGTGTCGTGGATCGTGCCGGACCAGGCGTCCTCGGAGCACCCGTACGCCACGCCCGCCGACGGCGCGCACTTCGTGCACAACGTCATGGACGCGCTGAACGCGAACCCGGACGTCTTCAACTCCTCGATCCTGTTCGTCAACTACGACGAGAACGACGGCTTCTTCGACCACGTCCCGCCGCCGGCCGCGCCCGCCGGAACCGCCGGGGAGTTCTACAGCGGCGTCAACATCGGCCTCGGCTTCCGCGTCCCGATGCTCGCCGTCTCGCCGTGGAGCCGGGGCGGGTGGGTGTCCTCGGAGACCTTCGACCACACCTCGGTGCTGCGCTTCCTGGAGAAGTGGACGGCCGCCCAGGGCAAGCCCGCGACCTGCGTGAACATCTCGGCATGGCGGCGGAAGGTGTGCGGCGACCTGACCGGACTGTTCGACTTCGCCAACCCGGTGTACGGGATGCCCGCACTGCCCGACACCTCGGGCACCATCGGCCTGGCCGCCTGCGGCCCGCTGCCGAACCCGGCGCCCGTCAACAACCAGCTGCCCGCGCAGGAGGCCGGCACCCGTCCGGCGCGTGCCCTGCCGTACCAGCCGGTGGCGAACCTGGACCACCTGGAGTTCGGCTCCGGCGGCGTGACCAAGGTCTGGATCGCGATGTCCAACCAGGGCACCGCCACCAGCCACTTCGCGGCCTACGCCAACGCCTACCGCTCCGGCGGCCCCTGGCAGTACACCGTGGACGCGGGCGCGGCGACCAGCGACTTCTTCAACTGCGGCACCGGCTACGGCTCCGGCAAGTACGACCTGACGGTGATCGGCCCCAACCGCTTCCTGCGCCGCTTCACCGGCGACACCACCGCCGCCGGCCGGAACGCCGCCGTCACCGCGACGTACGCGCCCGCGCCCGACACCGGCAGGCTCGCGATCTGGTTCCAACTCGCCAACACCGGCACCGCGCCGGTGACGTTCACCATCACCTCCACCAACTACCGCACCGACGGCCCCTGGAGCTACCAGGTCCCCGCCGGAGGCAGCGTCAGCGACTGGTTCAACGCGGCCGCCTACACCAACGGCTGGTACGACTTCACCGTGACGGTCAGCGGCGACGCCGCCTGGTCGCAGCGCTTCACCGGCCACCTGGAGACCGGCGCCGCCTCGATCTCCGGCTGACCGCCCGGCGCCCCGCGTGCGGGCCGGGTGCGGCGGAGACGTCGCGCACGGCCCGGCGCCGGGGTGCCGGCGGACGGACAGGCCCCGGGCGGTTCGACGCGGCCCCGGCCGTCACACCGCCCGGTCGTCGCCGTAGTAGGCCAGCGTCATCAGCCGCCGCAGGTCCCGCAGCATCGGCAGCCGCGGATTGGCCGGCGCGCACTGGTCCTCGAACGCGTTCATCGCCTGCTGCTCCAGGCCCGCCAGGAACGCCGCCTCGTCCACCCCCGCCTCCTTGAACGAGCGGGGGATGCCGACCCGCTCGCGCAGCTCCTCCACCGCGAGGGCCAGCGACTCCACGCCCTGCTCGGCGGAGTCGGCGGGCAGACCCAGGGTGCGGGCGATCTGCCGGTAGCGCTCCGGGGCCACGTAGCTGCGGTACTTCGGCCAGCTGCTCACCCGGGCCGGGGCCGAGCCGTTCCAGCGGATCACGTGCGGCAGCAGCAGCGCGTTCGCCCGCCCGTGCGGCACGTGGAAGGTCGCGCCCAGGGTGTGCGCCATCGCGTGCACCGCGCCCAGGAACGCCGAGCCGAACGCCATGCCCGCGATCGTCCCCGCGTTGTGCATCCGCTCCCGCGCCACCGGGTCGGCCGGGCCGTCGTGCACCGCCGCGGGCAGGTTCTCGAAGACCAGCCGGACGCCCTGAAGCGCCAGCCCGTCGGTGAAGTCGTTGGCGTACACCGACACGTACGTCTCCACGCAGTGCGTCAGCGCGTCGAAACCGGAGTCCGCCGTCACCGCCGCCGGCAGGTCGCCGGTCAGCGCCGGGTCCACGATCGCCACCGTCGGGGTCAGCGCGTAGTCCGCCAGCGGGTACCGCCGGCCGGTCTCCGGGTCGGTGACCACCGCGAACGGGGTGACCTCGCTGCCGGAGCCCGAGGTGGTCGGCACGCACACCAGCCGCGCCTTCTCGCCCAGGTCGGGGAAGGTGAAGGCGCGCTTGCGGATGTCGAAGAACTTCTCCGTCAGGTCCGCGAACTCCACCCCCGGGTGCTCGTACAGCAGCCACATCACCTTCGCCGCGTCCATCGGCCCGGTGCCGCCCAGCGCCACCACGGTGTCCGGCCGGAACTCGCGCAGCAGCTCCGCGCCCCGCTCCACCGTCGCCACGCTCGGCTCCGGCTCCACCGAGTCCACCACCCGCACCTCCACCGGCTCCGCCCGCCGGCGCAGCACCTCCCGGACCCGCTCCAGGTGGCCGACCTCCACCATCGCCCGGTCGGTGACCACCACCACCCGGCGGGCGCCGTGCAGGTCCGCCAGGTACCGGAGCGAGCCGCGCTCGAAGAAGATCTTCGGCGGGACCTTGAACCACTGCATGTTGGTGTTGCGCCGCCCGATCCGCCGCACGCCGATCAGATGCGGCGCCGAGACGTTCCCCGACACCGCGGGCAGGAAGGCGTTGTACACGTCGCCGATGCCGCCGTGCGAACCCGGCGCGTTCCAGACGATCCGGCCCGCCCGCACCCCCGCGCCGAACTCCTCCGCGAACGCCGCGTCCTCGGTGTGCACCACCGCCGACTGCCCCGGACCGCGCAGCTCCACCAGCTCCGCCGCCAGACGGACGCCCTGCGCCCGCGACCGGACCCGCAGCACCGCCAGCACCGGGCAGGGCTTCGGCCCGGTCAGCGGGCCGACCCCGTCGACCTCCGCCAGGAGCACCGAGGTGTCCTCCGGTACCTCGAAGCCCGCCGCCCGCGCCACCTCCGCCGCCGACCGGCCGACCAGCTCCACCCTCAAGTCGCCTTCACTGTCGAACAGTTGCTGCTCCAGCAGGGCCGTCTCGGCGGGGTCCGCCAGGTGCGCCCGCAAGGTCCGGAACTCCGCCAGCGCCGCCTCGTACACCTCCTCGTCCAGGATCACCGCCTGCTCGGCGGCGCAGACCATCCCGTTGTCGAAGGACTTCGACAGCACGATGTCGTTCACCGCGCGCCGCAGGTCCGCGGTCCGCTCCAGGTACGCCGGCACCGTGCCCGCGACCGCCCCCAGGGCCGGCTTCCCGCACGAGTACGCCGCCCGCACCAGCCGGTCCGCGCCCGTGACGAGGATCGTCGCCACCCCGTCGTGCCGCATCAGCGCGTCCGTCGCCGCCGCCGACGGGGCGTCGATCCACTGCACGCAGTGCGCCGGGGCGCCCGCCGCGATCGCCGCGTCCCGCACGGCCCGGGCCGCCTCCGCCGAACAGCGCTGCGCCGACGGGTGGAACGCGAACACGATCGGATTGCGGGTCTTCAACGCGATCAGCGCCTTGAAGACGGTGGTCGAGGTCGGGTCGGTCGCCGGGGTCAGCGCCGCCAGCACGCCCACCGGCTCGGCGATCTCCACGATCCCCTCGATGTCGTCCCGGGCGATCACCCCGACCGTCCGCATCCCCGCCAGCGAGTGCGTGACGTGCTCGCAGGCGAGGACGTTCTTCACCGCCTTGTCCTCGAACACTCCGCGCCCGGTCTCCTCGACGGCCAGCGCCGCCAGCCGGGTGTGCGCGGCCAGCGCGGCCAGCGCGGCCTTCTTCACGATCCGGTCCACCCGCTCCTGGGTGAGACCCGCGTACTCCCGCAGGGCCTTGTGCCCGTTGCGGACCAGGGCGTCGACGGCGTCGGTGCTCCCGTCGGGGGACGGCTGACCGGACATGGCGCGCTCACCTCTCAAGCTGCGGCCGCGGGGCGGCTGACCCCCTCAGCCTCGGGCGGCAGGCCGGGCGGCGGCCACGCCCGCCCACCGCGATCGGCCCCCGGGCGGACGCCTTCTCCCTTGCCGCGCACGGCAGTTCGGCCCCGACCCCGACGCGGCGGCGGCCTGCGCCGGGCGGGTGAGCCGGGGCCGTCCGGGTGCGACCCCGCAGGGCCGGTGCGAGGGTGGTCGGAGCCCACTGTCCACGCCCTCCCGGCACACCGGGCGGCGTACCGTGAGAAGTGGGGCAGCGACAGCAGGGGGGACGCCCACCCGAGGAGGAGACATGGGCATCTTCGACAGGTTCCGCAACCACCCCGCCGAGCCCGCGGCCGACCCCGCCGAGCGGGCCGCCCTCGCCCACGACGAGGCCGCCGACGCCTTCGGCGACCGCGCGGAACGCGCCCGCGACGAAGCGGAGCGCCGCGTCCGGCAGGAACGCGAGGACCGACAGGCAGCCGAGAACATGACGGCCGAGGGAGACCCCTGGGGCTGACCGCGACAGCGAACGCCGGCGCCCGCCCGGGTGCCGGCGTTCGCCCTGGGCCTTTCGGTCCTCAGGCCCGCGGCGGCAGCGGCGGGCGGCGGAGGTTCGGGCGGCCGATGGTGGGGGGCGGAGGCGCGGCGGCGGGGGTGTGGGTCAGCAGGTCGAGGGCGAGGGTGACGGCCGCGGCGAGGTCGGTGTGCTCGCCGCGCGCCCAGTCGCGGGGGGTGCGGACGACCTCGATGTCGGGGGAGACGCCGCGGTTCTCGACCGAGAAGCCGACGCCGCCGGTGAACCAGGACGCGTTCTTCGGGACGGAGATCTGGCTGCCGTCGCCGAGCGCGTGCCGGCCGGTCATGCCGACCACGCCGCCCCAGGTGCGGGTGCCGACCACCGGGCCGATGTCGAGGGCCTTGATCGCGCTGATGATGACGTCGCCGTCGGAGCTGGTGGCGTGGTCGGCGAGCGCGACCACCGGGCCGCGCGGCGCGTCCCGGGGCCAGCGGACGGGCTGCCGGCCGCGGGTGAAGTCCCAGGCCAGGACCCGGCGGCGGAGCTTCTCCAGGACCAGTTCGGAGACGTTGCCGCCGGCGTTGCCGCGGACGTCCAGCACCAGGGCCGGGCGGGCGAGTTCGGAGCGCAGGTCGCGGTTGAACTGCGCCCAGCCGGAGCCGCCGAGGTCCGGGATGTGCAGGTAGCCGCACACGCCGTTGCTGAACTCCCGTACCAGGTGCCGGCGTTTGGCCACCCAGTCCTGGTAGCGGATGGGCCGCTCGTCGGTCAGCGGGGTGACGGCGATCCGGCGCACCCGCTCGCCGTGGCGGACCGTCAGCTCCACCGTGGTGCCGCCCGTCCCGGCGAGCAGCGGCGTGGGACCGCGCACCGGGTCCGGCGGGCGGCCGTCCACGGCGAGCAGCTCGTCGCCGTCGTGCAGGCCGTAACCGGCAAGCGGCGCACGGGCCTTGGGGTCGGAGGACTCGCCGGGCAGGATCCGGTCGACCAGCCAGCGGCCGTCCGGGTCGCGGTGCGCGTTGGCGCCGAGCAGGCCCAGCGGCTGCTGGGCGATCGCCGGGCCCTCGCCGCGCCGCGCCGGGGTGACGTAGGCGTGCGAGGTGCCGAGCTCGCCGAGCAGCTCGCGCAGCAGGTCCGCGAAGTCGTCCGGGGAGGCCACCCGTTCCAGCAACGGGGCGTACTGGTCGGTGAGTTCGGGCCAGTCGAGGCCGCACATGCCCGGGTCCCAGAACTGGTCGGCGACGATCCGGGCGGCCTCGAAGTAGGACTGCCGCCACTCGGCGGCCGGATGCACGGTGTGGGTGATCCGGCGCAGGTCCACGGCGAGCGGCGCGGTCGGCGCGGACAGCAGGTACAGCTTGAGCGCCCCGCCCGAGAACACCGACACCGCCGAGCCGTCCGCCGACACCGCGAAACCGTCCAACTGCTCGACCAGCGTGCTGCGGCGGCCCCGGGCCAGGTCGAAGAACTCCAGCGCCGGGCGGCCCGAGGTGTCCTCCGGATTGGCGAAGGTCTGGCCGAGCGCGCCCGAGATCGGCCAGCGCAGCCACACCACGCCGCCGCGCACCGCCGCCGTCGCCGAATACTTGGACGCGATCACCGGGAACGGCACCAGCCGCTTGCTCAGCCCCTCCTCGTCCACCTGCACCGTGCCGTCGCCGGTGGCCTCCTCCGGGTCCAGACCGACCGGCGGACGGCCCTCCGCCGGGGAGGCGAACGGCGACGGGGTGTCGGCGGCCAGCGGCACCAGGTACGGGCGGCAGCCCAGCGGGAACGACAGGTCGCCGGTGTGCACGTCGTGCACCGGGTCGAAGCCCCGCCAGGACAGGAACACCAGGAACCGGCCGTCCCGGGTGAACACCGGATGCTCGTCCTCGAACCGGCCGCCGGTGACGTCGATCGCCCGCTCCGGCCGGTCCACCCGGGCCAGCCGCACGGCGCGCAGCGACCGGCCCGCGACCGGCTGCGACCAGGTCAGCCACTGCGAGTCCGGGGAGAACGACGGGCTGGAGACCGGCCCGTACCGGGACGCGACGACCTCCGTGACGCCGCCCTCGGCGGTGTCCACCAGCAGCAGCCGGCCGTCCGAGCAGGCCACCGCCAGCCGGCTGCCGTCCGGGGCGGCGGACAGCTCCTGCACCCGGCCGATCAGGCCCGCCGCGATCCGGCGGTGCGGGGCCGGGTCGCTCTTGCCCGGCAGGTGCGCCAACTCGATCGCGTCCTCGCCCTCCGCGTCGGTCACCCAGGCGGCCCGGCCGCCCCAGCCGAGCACCAGCGGCAGCCGGCAGCGCACCCCCGGGGTGTCGGCCAGCACCCGGGCCGGGCCGTCCCGGTGGGTCAGCCAGTACAGCGAACCGCGCACGTTGATCACCCCGGCCCGGCCGGTGGCGTCGCAGGCCAGATCCTTGACGTTGTTCGCCGCGCCCACCTGGTACGGGCGACGGCCCGCCCGGGCGCCGCCGAGCGGCACCTCCAGGCGGCGCGGGGCCGGCGCGTCCAGCGAATCCAGCAGCCACAGGTCGCCCGCGTGCTGGTAGACGATCCGGGCGCCGTCGGTGGCGGCCTCCCGCGCGTAGTACGTCGCATGGTCGGTGTGCCGTCGCAGATCGGTGCCGTCCGGACGCACCGAGTACACGTTGCCCACGCCCTCGTGGTCGGACAGGAACGCCACCCGGGTGCCCGCCGGGGTCTCCACCGGCATCGGCGCGGCCAGGTGGCCCGGCAGGTCCGGCAGCAGCAGGTCGTGGTCCACCCAGAGCCGACCGGTCGCGCCGCCCCGGTAGCGCTTCCAGAACGCCGGCTCGTGCGGCGCCGCGTCCGTCAGCAGCACCGTGTGCCCCGCCCCCATCTGCGCGTCCGCCACCGGCCCCCACGGCATCCGCCGCCCCGGCGCGCCGTCCGGCGGCAGCTCCCACGCCCACGTGTAGTGCGCGAACGGCTCGTGGTACGAGGTGACGGCCAGCACCTCCCCGTTCGGCAGCCACCCCCGCACCCGGGTGTCCTGGCTGCCCCAGAACGTCAGCCGGGTGGCCGCGCCGCCCGCCACCGGCGCGGTGAACACCTCCGGCGTCAGCGCGAACCAGCTGGTCCACGCCAGCACCGTGCCGTCCGGCGACAGCCGGGGGTGGCTCACCCTGGTCCGGTCCGCACTGACCCGCCACGCCCGCCCGACCGCGCCGTCCGCGGCGAGCGGCGCGACCCAGACGTCGTCCTCGGCGGTGAAGGCGAGCAGACCGTCGCGTACATGGGGGAAACGCAGATATCCGGGCACCACTCCATGGTTCGACCCCGCGCCGGGGGCCGCAACGCGGGCGGGTCCGGGTGCGTCTCCGTCGACTGATCGGTCGTCAAGGAGCGAGGGTAGCCGGTGCATTGACAGGGGCGGGCCGAGCCGGTTCAGTGGTCTAGTCCAACTCCCAGGGTGCGTGCCGGTGCGGCGGCATGCCCCGGGCCGGAAACCCCACAGTCCGGCGGGCGGGAGGCGGACGTTCCCCCACACAGAGGCAGGAGCATCCCCACATGCGCACTCCCCGAAGGAAGCGGCTGCTCGCCGCCGGAACGGCCTGGGCCGTGGCCGCCGCGGGCGCCGTAGCGATCAGCTTCGGACTGGCCGGGTCGGCCTCGGCCGGCGAATTCCTCGTCAACGGCGGCCTGGAGACCGGCACGCTCAACCCCTGGACCTGTTCCGGCAGCACCGGCAGCGTCGTCACCGGCCACGCCCACAGCGGCACCTACGCACTGGCCGGCGCCGCCTCCGCCACCGACACCGCCCAGTGCACCCAGACCGTCGCCGTGGCCCCCAACACCACGTACACGCTCAGCGCCTGGGTCAACGGCTCGTACACCTACCTCGGCGTCAACGGCGGCGCCTCCACCTGGACGCCCGGCACCGGCGGCGCCTACCAGAAGCTCTCCGTCAGCTTCACCACCACCGCCACCCAGACCAGCGCCACCGTCTTCACCCACGGCTGGTACGGGCAGGGCACCTACTACGCGGACGACGTCTCCCTGGACGGGCCGGGCGCGCCGAGCTCCTCTCCCTCGGTGCCGAACTCGCCGAGCCCGTCGGTCTCGGCGTCGGCCTCCGCGTCCGCCTCGCCTTCTGCCTCGGCTTCGGCTTCTCCTTCCGCTTCGGCCAGTCCGTCCGGCTCGCCGAGCACGCCGCCGCCGGCCGGGAGCCACGCGCTGGTCGGGTACCTGCACGCGAGCTTCGCCAACGGGGCCGGGTACCTGAAGATGTCCGACGTGCCCGACAGCTGGGACATCATCGACCTCGCCTTCGGTGAGCCGGACTCCATCACCTCCGGCAACATCCACTTCAACCGGTGCCCCGTCGCGCAGTGCCCCGGCGTGGAGTCCGACGCCGACTTCAAGGCGGCCATCGCCGCCAAGCAGGCCAAGGGCAAGAAGGTCCTGCTGTCGATCGGCGGCCAGAACGGCGAGGTGCAGCTCACCACCACCGCCGCCCGGGACGCCTTCGTCTCCTCGGTCTCCGCGATCATCGACAAGTGGGGCCTGGACGGCCTCGACATCGACTTCGAGGGTCACTCGCTGTCGCTCAACACCGGCGACAACGACTTCAAGAACCCGACCACGCCAGTGATCACCAACCTGATCTCGGCCGTGAAGAGCCTGAAGGCCAAGTACGGGGCGAACTTCCAGCTGACCATGGCGCCGGAGACCTTCTTCGTCCAACTCGGCTACCAGTACTACGGATCGGGCCCCTGGGGCGGCCAGGACCCGCGCGCCGGGGCCTTCCTGCCGGTCATCCACGGCCTGCGCGACGACCTGACGCTGCTTCACGTCCAGGACTACAACTCGGGCTCGATCATGGGCCTCGACAACCAGTACCACAACATGGGCGGCGCGGACTTCCACATCGCCATGACCGACATGCTCCTCGCGGGCTTCCCGGTGGCCGGCAACACCGCCAACATGTTCCCGCCCCTCAAGCCCTCCCAGGTCGCCATCGGCATGCCCGCCAACACCTACGCGGGCAACGGCTACGTCGCCCCGGCCGTCGTCAACCAGGCCCTCGACTGCCTCACCAAGGGCACCGGCTGCGGCTCCTACACCCCGCGCGCCGGCAAGCAGCCGAACCTGCGCGGGCTGATGACCTGGTCGATCAACTGGGACAACTACAACGGGAACGAGTTCTCGAAGAACTTCCACAACTACTTCGGGTAGCAGCCGAGGCACCCCTGGGTTCGCCCCCCCTCGCAGTTCCCCGCCCCCGGTGGCACTCGGACCGGTTTCGTACCCGGTCGCCGGGGGCGGGGTGGGTGAATAGCCTGGGGGGAGGAGGTGGTGGTGATGCTGGGAGATGCGCCGTTGTGTGCGGTGATTCCGGTGACCGACCTCGGGCAGGCGAAGACCTACTACCGGGACACGCTGGGGCTGGAGCTGGTGCAGGAGACGGCGGAGGAGGCGGTGTTCCGGTGTGGGGGCGGTGAGTTCTCGATGTACCGGACGCCGTACGGCGGGCAGGCCGGGCACACGTTGGCCAGCTGGAAGGTCGCCGACCTGGATGCCGAGATGACCGAACTGCGCGGTCGTGGCGTGGTGTTCGAGGAGTACGACCTGCCGGGGCTGAAGACCCTGGACGGTGTCGCCGAGAACGACGGCATGCGGGCCGCGTGGTTCAAGGACCTGGACGGCAACGTGCTGTGCGTGAACGAGCGGCGTGCGAAGTAAGAGAAGTCATAGAGGAGAAGAACGCCGAAGGCCCCTCGCGAGTGCGAGGGGCCTTCGGTTGTCTGTGCGCCGCCAGGGACTCGAACCCCGGACCCGCTGATTAAGAGTCAGCTGCTCTAACCAACTGAGCTAGCGGCGCGTGCTGACGGAGAGAACATTACCTGGTCAGCGCCGGAAACACACAATCGGTCCGGTTGGGGTGGGAACGTATGCTGAAGCGGCCCGTCCGCTTCAGCCGAGAGGATCCCTCGTGGGCCAGCTGTCACTGCTCTTCCTGGTGCTGCTCGCCTCAGTGGTGACGATGCCGCTGGCCCGGAAGACCCGGATCCCGCAACCGGTGCTGATGACGATGGTCGGCCTGGTGTTCGCGCTGGTGCCGCAGATTCCGAACGTGGAGATCGACCCGGAGTTCATCCTGCCGCTGGTGCTGCCGCCGCTGATCTTCGCGGTCGCCCGGCGCTCCTCGGTGCGGTACTTCAAGGCCAACATCCGGTCGATCCTGCTGCTCGCCGTCGCGCTGGTGATCGTCACGACCACCGCCGTCGCGGGCGTCTTCTCGTGGCTGGTGCCGGCGGCGCCCCTCGCGGCGGCGGTCGCGCTCGGCGCGCTGGTCTCGCCGCCCGACCCGGTGGCGGCCGTCGCGGTGGCGGGCGAGGTCGGGCTGCCGCGACGGCTGGTCGCGGTGCTGGAGAGCGAGGGCCTGTTCAACGACGTCACCGCGATCGTCGTGTACTCGCTGGCGATCGAGGCGGTGGTCGACGGCGACCTCTCGGTGGGGCACGCGCTGCTGCGGTTCCTGCTGTCGGCGGTGGTCGCGGTGGCGGTCGGCATCGGTCTGGGCTGGGCCAACGCCAAGCTGGCCGGGCGGCTGGAGGACCCGACCCAGCAGGTGGCGCTGAACCTGCTGGTGCCGTTCGCGGCGTACACGCTGGCCGAGGAGCTGCACGGTTCGGGCGTCCTGGCCGTGGTGGTCTGCGCGCTGTACCTCGCCGACCGGGCCTCGGACGCCGACGAGGTCTCGTTCCGGCTGGTCGGCAACGCGTTCTGGGAGATCGTCGAGACGCTGATCACCGGCGTCGCGTTCGGCCTGATCGGCCTGGAGCTGTCCACCGTCCTGCGGGACGTCAAGGACACCTGGCACACCATGCTCGGCGACACCGCGATCGTGATCGCCGTGGTGGTGCTGGTCCGGTTGCTGTGGCTGCTGCCCGCCGCCTGGCTGTCGAAGCGGGTCAGCAACGGCGAGGAGGACACCCCGATCAGCTGGCGGGAGACCGTGGTGCTGTGGTGGTCCGGGATGCGCGGTGTCGCCACCGTCGCGCTGGCCCTCGGCATCCCGCTCACCCTGCACAGCGGCGTGGACTTCCCGGCCCGCAGCGAGATCATCTTTATCGCCTTCAGCGTCGTGCTGTTCACCCTGGTGGTGCAGGGCCTGACGCTGCCGTACGTGGTGAAGCTGCTCGGCCTGGACAGCGACCACGACGCCCACGAGCAGGCCGTCCGCGACCTGTGGTGGCGGGCCGCGAAGGCCGGGCTGCACCGGCTGTCCGAGCTGGAGGAGGAGGACCAGCTGCCGCCGGAGATCACCGAGCGCCTGCGCGAGCGCCAGCACGACCGGCTGGCCCGGCTCTGCCCGGACCGGTACGAGGAGGAAGAGGCGATGGAGGCGAAGCGCCGCGGCAAGAAGTGGCGGCAGGCGTTCGCGGTCGAGCAGGAGATGATCGCCGCGTCCCGCCGCGAGGTGCTGATCGCGCGCGGCGAGGCCGGCGCCGACCCCGAGATCGCGGACCGCGTGCTGCGGGCGCTCGACCTCCAGTCGGCCAGGAAGTGACGGTCCGTCGACCGCGGGGCGAATGTCCCGGCCGGGTGGCCGGCAGGGAATAGGGTTGGGCCGGGCAAGGCCGGCGACGGTGCCGGCTCGCGCACCGTACCCGCCGGCCCCAGCGCCACCCTCCCGCCGGAACCAGCCGGTATCTGCACCCGCATGACGCAAGGAGCAACCGATGTCGGACAACACCGCCAACGGCCGGACCCCGCTGGACCGCACTCCGCAGTGGGCCGCGCTGGGGAAGCACCGGGCCGAGCTCGGCGACCAGCACCTGCGCGAGCTGTTCGCCGCCGACCCCGACCGGGGCACCCGCTACACCCTCCAGGTCGGCGACCTGTTCGTCGACTACTCGAAGCACCTGATCACCGACCGCACCCTCGACCTGCTGCGTGAACTCGCCGCCGCCACCGGCGTCGCCGAGTTGCGCGACGCCATGTTCCGCGGCGAGAAGATCAACACCACCGAGGGCCGCGCCGTCCTGCACACCGCGCTGCGCGCCCCGCGCGAGGCGGTCGTCGAGGTCGACGGGGAGAACGTCGTCCCCGCCGTGCACGCCGTCCTCGACAAGATGGCCGACTTCTCCGAGCGGGTGCGCTCCGGCGTCTGGACCGGCCACACCGGCAAGCGGATCCGCAACGTCGTCAACATCGGCATCGGCGGCTCCGACCTCGGCCCCGCGATGGCCTACGAGGTGCTGCGCTCCTACACCGACCGCGGCCTGACGGTCCGTTTCGTCTCCAACGTGGACGGCGCCGACCTGCACGAGGCGGTGCGCGACCTGGACGCCGCCGAGACGCTGTTCATCGTCGCCTCGAAGACCTTCACCACCATCGAGACCATCACCAACGCCGTCGTCGCCCGCAGTTGGCTGCTGGAGCAGCTCGGCGCGGGCGAGGAGGCCGTCGCCAAGCACTTCGTGGCGCTGTCCACCAATGCGCAGGGCGTCGCCGACTTCGGCATCGACACCGCCAACATGTTCGAGTTCTGGGACTGGGTGGGCGGCCGCTACTCGTACGACTCGGCGATCGGCCTGTCGCTGATGATCGCGATCGGCTCCGAGCGCTTCCAGGAGATGCTGGCCGGTTTCCGCCTGGTCGACGAGCACTTCCGGACCGCGCCCGCCGAGCAGAACGTCCCGCTGCTGCTGGGCCTGCTCGGGGTCTGGTACGGCGCGTTCTTCGACGCCCAGGCGCACGCCGTGCTGCCGTACTCGCACTACCTGTCGAAGTTCACCGCGTACCTCCAGCAGCTCGACATGGAGTCGAACGGCAAGTCGGTGGACCGCGACGGCCGCCCCGTCGGCTGGCAGACCGGCCCCGTGGTGTGGGGCACCCCCGGCACCAACGGGCAGCACGCGTACTACCAGCTGCTGCACCAGGGCACCAAGATGATCCCCGCCGACTTCCTCGGCTTCGCCCGCCCCGTCGACGACCTGCCGGCCGGCCTGGTCGCCCAGCACGACCTGTTGATGGCCAACTTCTTCGCGCAGACCCAGGCGCTGGCGTTCGGCAAGACCGCCGAGGAGGTCGCGGCCGAGGGCGTGCCCGCCGAGCTGGTCCCGCACAAGACCTTCCGCGGCAACCACCCGACCACCACCATCCTGGCCGACGAGCTCACCCCGCACGTGCTCGGCCAGCTGATCGCCCTCTACGAGCACAAGGTGTTCGTCCAGGGCGCGATCTGGAACATCGACTCCTTCGACCAGTGGGGCGTCGAACTCGGCAAGGTCCTCGCCAAGAAGATCGAGCCGGTGCTGCTGACCGGCGAGGGCGGCGAGGCGCTGGACGCCTCCACCGCCGCCCTGGTCGGCCGCTACCGCGAGCTGCGCGGCCGCAAGTAGGCACGGACGGCCGAGGGCCCCGGGGGAACGCCGCGTTCCCCCGGGGCCCTCGTCGTGTTCAAGCGATGCGCGCCAGCAGGGAGTCCGCGTGCGCGCCGATGAGTGCGCGGGCCAGCTCCGGGTCCGGGACGGCGAGGGCGTCGGCGAGCGCCCGGTGCTCGGCGTGGTCCTCGTCGGCGTGCGCGCGCGTCGCGGTGGCGGCGGCGGAGATGCGTGTCTGACGGTCCCACAGGGTCTCGTACAGCGAGGTCAGGACGGGGTTGCCGGCCGCCCGCAGCAGCGTCAGGTGGAAGTGCCGGCCGGCCTCCACCGGGTGCGGGTCGCGGTGCTCGCAGGCCGCGTGCAGCTCGGCGGCGACTGCCGTCAGGGCGTCCGGGCCGCGTTCGGCGAGGGCGTCCACGGCGGCACGCTCGAACAGCACCCGGGCGGCCAGCACGTTGCGGGCCTCGCCCGGCGCGATCGGGACGACCTGCGCGCCGCGCTTGGGGTACAGCCGCAGGAAACCCTCCGACTGCAGGCGCAGGAACGCCTCCCGGACGGGGGTGCGGGACAGGCCCAACTCGATCGCGACCACGCCCTCGGAGAGCAGCGTGCCGCCCGGCCAGGAGCCGTCGAGCAGCCGGGTGCGGACGTGGTGGTAGGCCCGTTCGGCGGTCGACTCGGCGTGCGCGGCGGCGGGGGCAGGCTCGGTGTGCGCGGCGGCGGGGGTGGGCTGGTCGTCGGTCACCACGCCATTCTGCCACGGCGTCCCGTCTTGCATCCATGCTTGCATCTATGATGGCGGGCATGCCTCCGAACGCCCCCCGAACCGCCCTGTTCGTGACCTGCCTGGGCGACACCCTGTTCCCCGGCACCGGCCGCGCCGCCGTCACCCTGCTGCGCCGCCTCGGCGTCGAGGTCGACTTCCCGCCCGGCCAGAGCTGCTGCGGGCAGATGCACTTCAACACCGGCTACCGCAAGGAGACCGCCAAGCTCGCCCGGCACTTCGTGGACACCTTCGGCGACTACGAGGAGATCGTGGTGCCCTCGGCGTCCTGCGCCGGAATGCCCGCCGAGGCCTACCCCCTGGTCGCCGCCGACGACCCCGGCCTGGCCCGCGCCGTCGCCGACATCTCGCCCCGCGTCGTCGAGTTGACCGAGTACCTGACCGACCGGCTGGGCGTCACCGAGGTCGGCGCGTACTTCCCGCACCGGGTCACCTACCACCCGACCTGCCACAGCCTGCGCGCCACCGGGCTGGGGGAGCGGCCCTACCGGCTGCTGCGCGCCGTGCAGGGCATCGACTTCGTCGAACTGCCCGCCCAGGACGAGTGCTGCGGCTTCGGCGGCACCTTCTCGGTGAAGAACCCCGCGGTCTCCGGCGCGATGAACGGCGACAAGGCCCGGCACGTACGGGAGACCGGGGCGACCGTGCTGGCCGCCGTCGACAACTCCTGCCTGATGAACATCGGCGGCCGGCTCACCAGGGACGGCGACCCGGTGCGCACCCTGCACCTGGCGGAGATCCTGGCCCGGACCGAACAGGACGGGCCGCTGCCCGGCGTCCCCGTGGTGGAGCGTGTGCGATGACGAGGTCGTTCCTGGGCTGGCCCGCGTTCCCCGAGGCCGCCGAACGCGAGGTCGGCAACCGGCAGTTGAGGGAGAACGTGCGCCGCGCCACGCACACCATCCGGGGCAAGCGGGCGGTGCTGGCCGCCGAGCGCCCCGACTGGGAGGCGCTGCGGGACACCGCCGCCGCGATCAAGGACCAGGTGCTGTCCCGCCTGGAGGAGTACCTGCTCCAGGTCGAGGAGAAGGTCACCGCCGCCGGCGGCACCGTCCACTGGGCCCGCGACGCCGCCGAGGCCAACCGGATCGTCACCGACCTGGTCCGCGCCACCGGCGAGACCGAGATCGTCAAGGTCAAGTCGATGCTCACCGAGGAGATCGGCCTCGACGCCGCCCTCGAAGCCGCCGGCATCAACGCCCGCGAGACCGACCTCGCCGCCACCATCGTCCAACTCGGCGACGACCTGCCCTCGCACGTCGTGGTGCCCGCGCTGCACCGCAACCGCAGCGAGATCCGCGACATCTTCGTCCGCGAGATGGGCCGGCACGGCCGGCCCGCGCCCGAAGGCCTCACCGACGACCCCGCCGAACTCGCCGAAGCCGCCCGGCTGCACCTGCGGGAGAAGTTCCTCGGCGCGAAGGTCGCCGTCTCCGGGGCCAACTTCCTGGTCGCCGAGACCGGCACCCTGGTCGTCGTCGAATCCGAGGGCAACGGCCGGATGTGCCTGACCCTCGCCGACACCCTGATCTCCGTCGTCGGCATCGAGAAGACCGTCCCCCGCTGGCAGGACCTGGAAGTCTTCCTGCAACTGCTCGCCCGCAACGCCACCGGCGAACGGATGGCCCCCTACACCTCCACCTGGACCGGCACCACGGACGGCGACGGCCCGGCGGCCTTCCACCTCGTCCTCGTCGACAACGGCCGCACCCGCGCCCTCGCCGACCCCGTCGGCCGGCAGGCCCTGCGCTGCATCCGCTGCGGCGCCTGCATGAACATCTGCCCCGTGTACGAGCGCACCGGCGGCCACGCCTACGGCTCCGTCTACCCCGGGCCGATCGGCGCCATCCTCAACCCGCTGCTCAAGGGCCTCGACGACCCGCAGACCGCGTCCCTGCCGTACGCCTCCACGCTGTGCGGCGCCTGCAACGACGTCTGCCCGGTGCGGATCCGCTTCACCGACGTCCTGCTCGACCTGCGCGCCCAGGTCGCCGACGGCGGACAGCACCCCGTCGAACGCGCCGCGCTGGGCGCCGTCGGCAGCGTGATGGCCCACCAGGCCGCCTGGAAGGCCGCGGTGAAGGGCATCGGAGTCGTCGGCCCGCTGCTGCTGCCCCGCAAGATCCGACTGCCCGGACCGCTCGGCGGCTGGACCGACAGCCGCGCCCTGCCCGACATCCCCCGCGAGTCCTTCCGCAGCTGGTGGAAGCGGACCGAAGGAGCCACCGAATGACCGACGCCCGCACCGAGATCCTCCGCCGGATCCGCGCCGCCGCCGTTCCGCCCGCCCCCGAACCGCCCCGGCGCCACCTGCGGCACGCCCCCGGCCTCGACGAGCACGACCGGCCCGCCGTCCTCGCGCTGTTCACCGAACGGCTGGAGGAGTACGGCGCCACCGTGCTGCACGCCGAGCACGCCGGCCCGGCCGTGGCGGAGGCACTCGCCGGCGCCCGCAGCGTGGTCGCGCCCGCCGGGCTCCCCGACGGCTGGACCTCGGGCTGGGACGGCGAAGTGCGGTTCGACGCACCGCCCCTGACGAACGACCGGCTCGACGCCACCGACGCCGTCCTGACCACCTGCGCCGCCGCCGTTGCCGAATCGGGCACCCTCGTCCTCGACGGCGGACCCGGCCAGGGCCGACGCGCCGCCACCCTGCTGCCCGACCTGCACGTGTGCGTGGTCCGCGCCGAACAGGTGCACTCCGCGCTGCCCGGCGCGCTCGCCGTGCTCGACCCCGCCCGCCCGCTCACCTTCGTCAGCGGGCCGTCCGCCACCGCCGACATCGAGATGATCCGGGTCAAGGGCGTCCACGGACCACGCCGACTCGTGGTGGTCCTGCTGCCCTGATCAGCCCTCCGCCGGGGGCGGCACCGTCGAAGCGGACGGCGGTGGCATCGAAGCGGACGGTGGTGCCATCGAAGCGGACGGCGGCGCCGGACGCGGCTCCGGGCCGTGCTGCGCCGTGTACACCAGCCCGAACCCCAGGCCGGCCACCAGTGTCACCGCCCCCGTCCACGTGAACACCCGCCGCAGCCGCCGCTGGATCCCCTCGCGCCGATGGGCGCGCAACGCGGCCGCCTCGGCCTCGGCGAGCTCGGCGTCGAGCCAGGCGGCCCAGTCGGAATGCAGGTCGTCGGACGCCATGACCGGGACATTAGCAGCCCTTTACGCGCACCCGGCCCGGCCTCGGCAACCTGCGGCGGGAACGACGAAGGCCCCCCGCTCGCGCGGAGGGCCTTCGACTGTCTGTGCGCCGCCAGGGACTCGAACCCCGGACCCGCTGATTAAGAGTCAGCTGCTCTAACCAACTGAGCTAGCGGCGCTTGCTGACGTGGAAGACTTTAGCAGCGGCCGGGGCCGGAGCCCAAATCCGTTTCCGGCCGGAGCGCCGCATGCCGGGCACCCGGGGTTCAGCAGGGGTTCGGCAGCAGGTCGCCGGACTCGTGCGGGGCCCGGGCGCGGGCGGCGCGGACGGCGGCCCAGAGGATCACGGAGGCGCCCGGCAGCCAGGGCTCGCGGGTGTCGGGCGCGACGATCCAACGGCCGCCGGCGGTGTCGGCGGAGTCCATGGCCCGCTGGACCGGGGGGACGGTCACCGCGTCGCCGATGCCGTGGCAGAGCAGTGGCGGGACGTCCCGCGCCCACTCCTCCCAGGCCAGCAGGGTGCGCAGCCGGGCCGCCGTGCCGGGCTGCACGAACAGCAGGGTGCGGCCGCGGAAGGCCGCCACCGGGCCGCAGCCCGGGCCGGACGCCCACAGCTCGTCGAGCACCCGGCGGCCGAACACCGCGGGCATGCTGATCACGTCGAAGACCCGGCCGCACGGGAGGACGGCGGGCGCCCACGGACGGGCCTCCCACAGTGCGCGCATGCTGCTCGGGTACTCGCTGGCGGAGGCCAGCCACGCCTCTCCGGCGACGCTGACGTACTCGACGGCCTGATAGGTCCAGATGTCCACCCGCCCAGCGTGGACCGGCCGCGCGCGGGCCCGCGGCGAAACCCGCGTTCACCGGACACCGGCGGCGGTCAGGGCGTACCATCGCCCGCCGCATATGCCAGCGGCCTGGTGGCCTCCGGGTGCCGCCTACTCCTCGGGAAGGCGACGCTGCAGCGTACGGCCGTACTCGACCATCTTCAGCGCGTAGTCGGGCGTCCATTCGGCGCGCTCGGCGATCTGCTCGGCCGACAGCGCGTCGAAGCGGCGCGGATCGGCGAGCTGGGCCGCCGCGATCGCCTGGAAGTCCGTGGCCCGCTCCGCCGCGGCGCGGAACGCCAACGCCAACTCGGTGGAACGCGACAGCAGTCGAGACGGGTCGGCGATCGACTCCAGGTCGAAGAAACGCTCCGGCTCGGGCTCCGTGCCCTCCGGTTCGAAGATCAACTGGGCCGGGCGGATCCGACGCCCCCGATCGCCAGGCCCCGGCACGGCCGGTACGGCAGCCGGAGACGGCGCACCGCTCTGGTCGGACGCCTGCGGGTGCGAGTCGGGCATGGCGGGGCACCTCCGGGGGTGGTGAAGGGGAAGACGGCCGCCGTCCATTGTCGCGCGCCGACCGCAGGTAGCGGAACGGTGCGCCCCCGGCTGCTATTCCCCACCACCGGCGCACGCCGCCCTACGCGCGCGGGGGCGCATCAGGACAGGCGCACCCGGTGCTCCGACAGGTGCGCCAGCACCGCGTGGTTCGCCTCCCAGCCGTCCGGGAACTTCACCGCCACCCCCAGCTGCACCGGCTCCGTCGACGGATGCTCGTCCAACAGCTCCGCGATGCCCGCCCGCGCCACCACGATGCACGCATGCCGGTGCCGCGACGCCAGCACGCACAGCCGGCCCGTCTCCAGATGGAACGCCGTCGCATCCGGACGCCCCGACAACGGATGCAGCACCACCGTCACGTCGTACTCCCGGCCCTGCAAGCGGTTCGCGGTGTCCACCGTCACCGCCTCGCCCAGCGCCGGATCCACCGGCACCCCCAGCCGCGCCAGCTCCGCCCGCACCGCCGCCGCCTGGTCCCGGTGCGCCGTCCCCACCGCCACCCGGCCCGCCGTCAACGGCGCCGAACCCTGCTCCGAGACCGCCGTCAACTCCCGGTCCAGCAGCCGCCGCACCGTCTGCGCCACCGCCGCCACCGCCTGCGCGTCCGTCCGCACCGTGTGCCGGGCCGGCAGCTCCAGCAACGCCCAACCGCTCTCCGCGGCCTCGTCGATCGCCGCGTCCACCGCCGAACCGTCCGCCCGCACCCCCGGACGCAGCGTCCGCTCACCCGGGCCGGTGCCCGAACGGAACGGCGTGTACGGGTAGAACGCCGAGGAGATCAACGGCGCCGCCGACGCCGGCAGCCGCCACGACACCGGCAACCGGTGCGGCCGGATCGCCGGATTGTGCGCCAGCAGCGTCACCACCGCCGAACTCGACGGGTCGTACGACAGACCCGCCCACTGGTCCGTGCCCACCACCGTGAACGGGTCCAACTGCCCCGGATCACCGACGAACAGCGCCCGCTCGAACAGCCGGGCCACCGCCAGCAGCGCGTCCGACCGCATCTGGTACGCCTCGTCGACGATCGCCTGCCGCCACGGCTGCTCGGCCTTCACCCATTGCCACTTCGCCGCCGTGGAGATCACCACGTCCTGCTCCAGCAGGTCCGCGACCTTGTCCTTCGCCGTGACGTTCGCATGCCGCAACGCCTCCGGCGCCGGCTTCGCATCGCTCGCGTGCAGCCGGCCGATCGACATCTCCGGGGCCTTCGACGCCAACCGGTCCACCAGGTCGTCCACCTGGCTGTTGGTCTGCGCGACGATCATCAGCCGCTCGCCCGCATCCACCAGCTCCCGGGCCGCCCGCACCACCAGCGTCGACTTGCCCGCGCCCGGCGGCGAATCCACCACCACCCCGCGCGGCGCACCCGGACGCGGCCGCACCACCGCGTCCAGGATCCCCGCCACGGCCCGGTCCGCCGCCTCGCCCGGCGGCAACGCGCCCGCAGCGTCCAGGGGGTTGGTCACCAGCTCTCCAGAGAAACTCATCCGCACGTCATTCCCACTCGTCCGCACCGGCCGGTGAATCCTCGCCGACCACCGGCGGACCGCCGTGCGTCCACGGAGTGTCCGCCGGCTCCGGCAACGGCGCCGACTGGCGCGGCGCCAACTCGAACAGCGTGAACACCACCCGGCTGCCCACCTCCGGCACACTGCCCGGCTCCGGATCCTTCCGCCGACCCATCCCCGACAGCAGCCGCACCACCACCTCGCCCGACTCCGCCGACACGATCTCCGCCCGCTGGGCCGGCTCCGCGTGCGCCCGGTACACCTCCCGGCCAGGATCCGCGTGCGGACGGTCGCCCGTCCGCACCACCAGCAGCGGACGCGGCTTCGGCGAACGGCCCGCCGACCACTCCGGCACCACGTCCACCACCTCGCCGGCGAACGCCTCGCCCGCCAGACGGCGCTCCGCCATCGCCAACGGGTCGTCCAGCGCCTCCTGGATCTCCAGCTTCGCCTGCTCCCGCTCGCGCTGCGCCAGCTTGCGGGCCGCCGTCACCGCGTCGTCCCGGCGCGGCTGCGGCGGCTCGCCCGCCGCCACCCGGTCCCGGTGCATGGTGAACGACCAGCGGTCGCCCTCCCAGCGGTCCGGCAGATGATCCGCCGGCGGCAGCTCGCGCAGCAGATCCAGGCCGTGCCACACGTCGTGCCAGGTCGGCAGCGCCGCCGCCAGCAGCACCCGGGCCAACTCCGCCCGCGCCCGCTCGACCAGCCCCGCCGCCCGCTCCGCCTCCGCCGTGTCCCGCGAGCCCTCGGCCCGCACCCGCACCGCGACCGCCGCGTCGTACCGCAGGATCGCCGGCGCCAGCACCCGCTCGTCGAACTTCGGATCCGTCGACGGACCGGCCGGCGGATGCACCAGCAGGCCCTCCGCGTCGCGCGCCGACTCCACCCACTCCGCCGCCACCGCCCCCGTCGCCGGCGGCTCCAGACCCGACGGCGACAGGTGCCAGGCCAGCCGGGCCGCCAGATGCTGGTCCTCCAGGTTCGACTGCCCGGTCGCCCAGTGCCGCGCCAACAGACCCGTCATCGACAGCAGCATCGACGAACCCGGCACCTGCGCCCGGTCCGTCAGATGCGTCAACCACCGCCCCAGCAACGGCACCTGCGTCGGCGCCGGGTACTCGCCCGGATCCGGATCCTCCGCCGTACGACGGAACCGGGTGGAACGGCCCAGCAGCGCCAGATGCGCCACCCCCGCCGCGTTCGGCACCACCAGCTGCGGCGCGTCCGCGCACAACTCCCGCACCACCGGCAGCTTCTCGCCGCTCACCGGGTCCTTCTCCGAACCCTCCAGCAGCTCCACCTGCTCGCCGAACGACTCCAGGTACGGCACCACGTCCGCCGCCATCGCCGCCAGGAACTCCGAACGCTGCGTACGGTTCAGCGGCTGCGGCACCAGATGCAGCCGCGGCGCGTCCCGGTCCGTGCCCAGCAGCACCGCCAGCGGCGCACCTGCTTCACCCGCCGCCGCCAACGGCACCAGCACCATCGGGCGGTCCGACAGATGACGGTGCCGCACCGTCGCCAACGGCTCCGCCCGCTGACCGCGCACCGCCTCCAGCCGCGCCAACGTGGACAGCAGACTCACCGCACGCCCCCGGCCGCCAACGCCTCCGCCCGCAGCCGCGCCGCGTACGCCAACCGCTCGGACGCCTCGTCCAGGCCCAACTCCGCCAGCAGCGCCGGCTCCACCCCCGGCTCGGCGCCGCGCCCGGCCGCCGCCAACGCCGCCTCCACCGTGCGCAGCGAACCCAGCTCCCCGCGCACCCCGCGACCCAACTGCTCCACCGCGCCCGCACACCGGGCCTGCGCCCGGCAGTGGAACCCCAGCTCGCAGGTCGAGATGCACTCCGGACCGTACGCCGCCGGCACCGCCTCCACCGCCCGCGTCAACTCCTCGACCGGACGGGTCGGCGCGCCCGAGTCGTCCCGCGCCAGGTCGAACGTCACGCCCTCCGGCAGCGCCGCGAGCAACTGCTCCACCTTGGTCATCCGGGACAACTGCCGCCGAGTGGTGGACAGTTCGCGCCGCACATCGACCGGCATCGCGACCGGGCGGTTCGAGAAGTCCTTCGGGCAGACCAGCAGCACCGTCAACTCCGGCGCGCCCGGCAGGTCCTGCTCCGCGTACGGATCGGCGGACGGCTCGCGCCCCGCCGCCCGGGCCGCCGCCTGCTGCAACGCCAGCACGTACACCGCGGCCTGCCAGGCCGCCGCGCCGACCTTCGCCGGATCGGCCGAACCGTCCAGCACCGGAAAGGACTTGATCTCCACCACGGTGCACCGGCCGCCGTGCACCACCAGCGCGTCCGGCTCCAGGTACGCCGGGCTGCCCGCCACCTCCAGGCGCAGCATCGGACGGTCCAGCAGCGTCCACGCCGACGGATCGGCGGCCGCCTCGGCCAGCGCCGCCGACGTCCGCTCCGTGCGCATCGCCGGCGACAGCGACGGCAGCAGATCCGGCACCGCCAACGAGGCCACCTCGTCCTCCGGCACCCCCAGCAGCCGGCGCAGCGGCTCCATCAGCACCGCGTAGCCGTCCCGCTTCAACCGGGACTCGAACTGCAGGCCGCGGCGGATCGCGAACGGCGACTGGCCGAACGGCGCAGGTCGGCCCAGACGGTCGGCCAACGCGGTCTTGTCCACCCCCGCGGCGTCCAGCAGCGCGCGGCGGCGGCATCCGGGATTGGCGGCGAGAGCGGCAAGGGCCCGGGCGTCGAGACTGCGCTGCGGCGCGGCACCGCGCAGCTCGGAGAGCCGCCGCAGCGAAGGGGAAGCCTGCCCCAAGTGCGAGACGTTCATGGTGCGGCCCAGTCTCGCATCCGACGCCGACAAAGCGGAGCCCGCCGCTCGATCCGGCGACCACGGTGGGGGATCATGGGCCGGTGGTCCGCGACGGAGCGGCCCGTGCACCGCAGTCCTCGAAGACTCTCGGGACACCTTCCGGGACACCCTTCGAGCCCCTTCGAAACCCTTCGAACGAGGTAGCCCCCCATGCCCGCCCGTATCGTGCTGGTCCGCCACGGCGAGACCGACTGGTCGGCCACCGGCCGGCACACCGGCCGCACCGACATCCCGCTCACCGACGAAGGCCGCGCCATGGCCCGCGCCCTCGGCGAACGCCTCGGCCGCGCCCCCTGGAACGGCCTGCCCGACGCGACCGTCTACACCAGCCCGCTCTCCCGCGCCCGCGAGACCGCCGAACTCGCCGGCTTCGGCGACCGCGCCGTCGAGCGCCCCGAACTGCTGGAGTGGGACTACGGCCAGTACGAAGGCCGCACCGGCGCCGACATCCGCGCCACCGACCGGCCCGGCTGGCTGATCTGGCGCGACGGCGTGCCCGGCGGCGAGAAGCTCTCCGAGGTGGCCGCCCGGGTCGACGCCTTCCTCGCCGAACTCAACGAACGGCACGGCGTCCCCGACGCCGACACCACCACCATGCACTGCGCCGACTGCGACATCGTGCTGTTCGCCCACGGCCACCTGCTGCGCATCCTCACCGCCCGCTGGCTGGGCCTCGCCCCCGAGTACGCGCAGCGCTTCAAGCTCGGCACCGCCGCGCTCTCCGTGCTGTCCTGGGAGTACGGACTGCCCGCTGTCGAGATCTGGAACGACCACAGCCACCTCGAACAGGCGTAGGCCCTGCCCGTGGTGGCGGAGGGTCAGGCTGCGACCGTGCCGTCGTAGCCCTCCAGGAACTCCCGCACCTCCGCCACGGAGGAGTGCCCGCGCAGACGGTCCGCGGTGTGCGCCAGCATGCCGCGGATCCGCGCCGAACGGACCTGGCCGAACATCGCCACCGCCTCCGAGCCCTGCAGTGCCGCGCCCGCCAGATCGCCCCGGCCCAGCCGGTCGTGCGCCAACTCGGCAAGGTACAGCGCCCGGTTGCGGACGAAGTGCGGCAGCTGGAGCTCCACCGCCTGCTCGGCCCGGGTGCTCGCCAGCTTCCAGTCGCCGAGCGCCGACCAGCACTGCGCCTCCTGACCGGCCAGCTCCGCCTCCCCGAAGAAGGACATCCACTCCGGATCGGCGTCCCCCGGCCCCCGGTCGAACAGCGTGTACGCCCGCTTCAACGCCTGCCGGCAGGCCCCCCGGTCGCCGAGCAGGGCCCAGCCGTTGGCCTCGCGCAGCGCCAGCAGCGACTTCAGCCGGTCCGAGCCCAGCCCCACCGCGGCGGCCTGCCCGGCCTGGGCGGCCCGCAGCGCCTCCCGGGGGTGGCCGGCCTCCCGCGCCAGGAAGGAGCTGTTGCTGAACACGTGCGCCTCCAGGCCCGCGTCCTGCGCCATCCGGGCCGTCGCCAGCGCCTCCGAGTAGAACGACCTGGCGTCCAGCATCCGGTTCGAGTCGTGCGCCAACCAGCCGACCGAGATGGCGAGTTCGCCCGCGCCGCACTGCAGGCGGCGCTCGGTGGCGGCGTTGTACTGGCCGTCGTTGAGCAGCACGTAGGCGCTGCGCAGCGACTGGCCGGCCAGCTCGAACAGGTTGTCCGCGCCGTGCACGTCGTCCAGCAGCCGGATGTTCCGGACCGCCTCCTCGACGCCGCGCACCTCGGCGGTGCCGACCCGGTGGCGCTCCGGGACCAGCGGGTCGGCGGGCAGTGGGTCGGCGGGCAGTGGCGGGGCCGCGGACGGGGGTGCAGCGGCGGGCAGGCGATCCACGCCGAGCGCGGCCGCCACCGCGGCGGGGGCACCGTTCAGGAACGTACGGCGAAGCACGTCGCTCTCCTCGTCAGACCGATGCGACCGGTCCGGCGGGCCCGCCGGGGTGGCGGGCCGGGCGGCCGGATGGATGGGTTGGTGCGTGGATGTGCTCGTGGTGGGGCGGGCGGCCGACTGCTCGACGGCCGTTTCTGCGGTCTCTGCCCTTGCCGGTTCTGCGTGCGTCGGTGCGGTCGGGGCGGTGTTCGGCGCGGCCTTCGGCGCGCGGGGGACCGCCTTGCGGCGGGCGAACCCGAGGTCCGTCATCGACTTGGTCGGCCACATGTGCCGGAACACCCGCTGGTAGGCGTAGTTGGGGCAGCGGATCTCGCCGGACTCCACCCGGCCGATGTAGCGCGCGTCGCACGACACGTGCTCGCCGATCTCCCGGGCGGCGCGGCGGACCAGCGTGGCGAACTCCCTCGGTGAGAGGTCGCCGCGCAGTTCCCGCATCGCCTGGTTGGGGACGTACGCCGGACGGGGCTCGCCGATCCGCGTGGCTGCCATGCTGAACTCCGAGGTCGTACCGGCGCGGTCGCGACGGCCTCGGGGGGAGGGCCGCCGCGTCGCCACGACAGTACCCGCAGTTACTCGGCGTACACGGCGAGTTGTCGGGCGAGGGTGGGTCAATTCTGGACAATACGGACGCAGTTGCCGCGTTCCGCCATGAAATGCCATGGCTTGCCGTGTCGGAGGCCGTGGCCTGGACGGGTGGTCGCGCGTTGTCCTGATACATGGACGTCGGCGGTGCGGGCCCCCTCCCGCGCCGGAGCCCCGACGCCCCGCCGGGCGACGGGGCGTCATCCGGTGTCCGCGCGACCCCAGGCGACAGGAGGTCCCCCATGGCCACCGGAGTTCCCCAGTACCGCCGCCCGACCGCCCCGGCCGCGCTGCCCGCCTCCGCCGTGCTGCCCGTCCCGTCGGCCTTCTCCGCCTGCCCGGGCAGCGGTCCGGGCGGTAGTGGTGCGGGCGGCAGTGGTGCGGGCGGCGGCCCCGGCGGCGGCGGTCCGGGCGGTGGTGGCAGCGGGGTCGCCGGGCGGGTCGCCCAGTACGACACGGTGACGGTGCAGGTCCGGCACGGGCTGGAGGCGGTCGACATCCTGCGGCTGCGGCGCGCCTGCGGGGCCGTTCAGCAGACCACCGGCGGATCCGCGATCGCCTTCCTCGTCCCGGCCGGCACCGCGTTGCGCTGGCACCTGCCCGGTTCGTCCTGTACCCCGGGGGCCGATCTGCTCCCGCCCACCGACCCGCGTTGGATCATCCCGCCCGCCGGCGCCCAGCCCTGCGCCCGCCCCACCGACGCCTGGGTGCTCCGTTCGGCCCTCTGTGAAGCCGCCACCACCCTCACCGCGGGCGGCCTGGGCCCGCTCTGAGCCGTCCCGGCGCGAAATGCCTGGCCGTGGCTGACATGCACTCATATAGTGTCCGCCACACCAGAATTGGGGGAGGGTTCGAGTGTCACAGAACGTTCCTGGCCAGGTGCCGCCGACACCGCCGGTGCCACCGCGGTTGCCGCCCGCACCACCGCCGATGCCGCCCTTCCGCCCGGGGCAGATCGAACTCCGGATCGACCGGCGGACGCTGTGGATCGGCCAGGCCGCCTATCCGCTGCACAACATCGCCCGGGTGTTTCCGGTGGTCCTCACCCCGCGGTACGCGGAGGCCTTCGAACGCTTCGGCCGGCGGCTCGCGATCACGGTGTCGGTGGCGTTCGTGGTGGCCGCGATCGGGAACCTCTCGATCGAGATGACGCAGCGGTCGTCGGCGCGGTCGGACAACGCGTCCTCGTTCACCCGGACGGTGGTGACGTTCGGAGTGATCGCCCTGGTCATCCACGTCGTCAACCTGCTCCAGGTGGTGCTGCAGAAGCCCCAGCACGCGGTCGCCATCGAGACCAACGGCACCTCGGTCGCCCTGATCACCGCGCCCGACGCGCAGCGCCGACTGGCCCTGACCCAGCACATCGCCGCCGCCATCGACGACCCGGCGGCCGGCCTCACCGTCCACGTGGACACCCTGTCGATCAACCCGGCGCACTACTACTTCGGCGACACCGTCAACGTCCACGGCACCGGCAACGTCGGAAGGATCACCCTGTGAGCGGCGAGCAGCACTTCTACCTCGGCAACGTCACCAACGTCAGCGGCAGCGGGAACATCGGCTCGGTCAACTTCGGCGGCTCCGCGCAGCCCGGCCCCGAGCAGCTCGCCCTGCTCCGGGCGCTGGTCGCCGACCTGCGCCGGCACGTTCCGGAGCCGGAGGCGCAGCGGCTGGACGATACGCTCACCGACCTCGACCCGGCGAACGCGCCGGCCGGGGAGACCGCGGACCAGCGCGGGGCGCGGCTGAACCGGGCGCTGGAGACGGCGCGGCGGGTGGCCGAGACGGCGCGGAGCCTGGGGCCCGGGGTGGTCGAGCTGGCCAATCGGATCATCGGGATGGCGTCGGGGGCCTGAGGGCCGGGGAGTCGGGGCCGGGTAGTCGGGGGCCTGAGGGCCGGGGAGTCGGGGGTGGCGGGCCGGGGGAGTCCGGTGCGCTGGAGGGTTCGGGCGATCATCGGATAATGGGCGCATGGGCCGCTCACGTACCACCCCCGCCCCCGCCGTCCCCGGCCGCGCGCACATCGACGGCCCGCTGACCGCGAAGGTCGCCTCCGGCACCGCCGAACTGCGCCCCGACCGCGACCGGCCGCACGCCTGGCAGCTCGTCCTCGACGGCGCCCCGCAGTCACTCGTCGACCTCGCCGACCCGACCCACCTCGGCTTCGAGTACCAGCGGCGGATCGGCCACCTGATCGACCTCGCCGCCCCCGCCCGGCAGCCCGTCTCGGTGCTCCACCTCGGCGGCGGCGCCCTCACCCTGGCCCGCTACACGGCCGTCACCCGGCCGCGCTCCCGGCAGCAGGTCGCCGAGATCGACACCGCGCTCACCGAACTCGTCCGCACCGAACTGCCGCTCGACCGAGGCTGGCAGATCCGGGTCCGCGGCGGCGACGCCCGTGCCGTCCTGGAACGCACCCCGGAGGACTCCACCGACCTGGTGATCGCCGACGTCTTCGCCGGCGCCCGGGTCCCCGCCCACTGCGCCACGGTCGAATTCGCCCGGCTCGCCGCGCGGGCCCTCACCGGCACCGGCCGCTACGTCGCCAACATCACCGACGGCGGCCAACTCGCCTTCGCCCGCGCCCAGGCCGCGACCCTGCTGGCCGTCTTCCCCGAGGTCTGCCTGATCGCCGACCCCGCGGTGCTGCGCGGCAAGCGCTTCGGCAACCTCGTCCTGGCCGCCGCCCACACCCCCCTCCCGCTCACCGACCTCACCCGCCGCCTCGCCGCCGACCCCGCCCAGGCCCGCCTCCTGCACGCCCGCGACCTCACCGACTTCCTCGCCGGCGCCACCCCCGTCCCCGACACCCAGGCCGTCCAGTCCCCACCCCCACCCCCGAAGGCCTTCGCCTGACCCACCGGCCCACCGGCCCACCGGCCCACCGCTCAGCGCAGCAGTACGGGTTCAACAACGGTGATCCGCAGACCGGTTCGATTCGGAGAGTCGAGGGCCCCGACTGTCCATGGTCAGTGGCCGCCCGGGAGGCCGCGGTGTTTGTAGGCGGCGGCGGCGGTGAGGAGGAGGCCGGCGGCGATGGGGAGGAGGACGGCGGCGGTGGAGTCGTCGTCGGGGGTGGCGGGGGCGGCGGCGGTGAGGGCGAGGGGCGCGCCGTGGTCGGGGGCGGCGGGCGGTGGGGCGGGCCGTTCGGGGGTGGTGGTGAGGTTGTCGACGTGCCGGCGGGATGGGAGCGGGGTGGCCGGATCGGGTGCCGGCTCGTCGGGTGCGGGGATCGGGGCCACCCGGTCGCCGGGGCGGCCCTCGGCGGGGTTGGAGCGGGAGGCGCGGCCGGCGTCGTCGGGGCGGTCCTGCCCGGGGACGGTGGAGAGCAGGCGGGCGGCGATGGCGAAGGCGTCGGGGCCGCCGGAGTGCTGGCCGGGGAGCGGGAGTTCGCCGCTGCCGAGGTGCTGCTGAAGGACGGTGCCGAGTTCGCCGACCGCGCCGTCCAGCAGGTCGTTCCCGTCCACGGGGGCGACGAGGGCGCGGGTGGTGGGGCCGAGGCCGGTCGCGTGGGCGTCGGCGGTGCCTATGGCCAGGCCCAGCAGCTGGACGGCGAGCATCCCGCTCGCCGCCAGCGCCCGGGGCCGGCCCCACCGGTGCCGGGGGGTGTCCGAACGTCGCGGCCGCTTCGCGTGGTTGGTTCGCACACCCGGGGAGAACGAGCGGGACCCCCGGCGGTCACGCCCGTCACTCACACTCCGTCACATCGTGGGGCGCGGGGTGTCAGTCGAGCCCCCCGCGCCGGATCACCTCCGTGTACCAGTGGGCGCTGGACTTGGGGGTGCGGCGCTGGGTCTCGAAGTCGACGTGGACGATGCCGAAGCGCTTGCTGTAGCCGTACGCCCACTCGAAGTTGTCCATCAGCGACCAGAGGTAGTAGCCGCGGACGTCCGCCCCGGCGGCGATCGCGTCGGCCACCGCGGCCAGGTGCAGGCGGACGTAGCGGATCCGCTCGGGGTCGTCGACCGTGCCGTCCGGGCCGACCACGTCCTCGAACGCGGCGCCGTTCTCGGTGACCATCAGCGGCAGGCCGAAGTCGTGGTGCATGCCGATCAGCGAGTCGGAGAGGCCGCTGGCGTCGATCGACCAGTTCATCGCGGTGACGTCCTCGTTGGCGAGGTGGAACACCACGTCCTCGGAGCCGGGCCAGGGGCTGTACGGGCTGTTGCCGTGGCCGTCGTTGCGGGCGGGCTCGGGGGCCTCGGAGTCCTTCTGCGGGGCCGAAACGATCGTCGGGTTGTAGTAGTTGAGGCCGAGCAGGTCGATCGGCCGGCCGATCTCGGCCTCGTCGCCGGGGCGGACCAGCTCGTCCCAGTCGACGAACGAGGCGGTGTCGGCCTTCAGGTCCGCCGGGTAGCCGCCGTTGAACATCGGGCCGGTCCAGATCCGGTTGCCGACCGCCTCGATCCGGCGGGCCGCCTCCAGGTCCTCGGCGCTGTCGGTGAGCGGGCGGACCATGTGCAGGTTGAGCGAGACGGCGAGCTGCGCGGACGCGGGCAGGATCTCGCGCAGCGCGCCGACGGCCAGGCCGTGGCCGAGGTTGAGGTGGTGGGCGGCCTTGAGCGCGTCGGCCGGGTCGGTGCGGCCGGGGGCGTGGACGCCGGAGCCGTAGCCCAGGAAGGCGCTGCACCAGGGCTCGTTGAGGGTGGTCCAGACCGGCACCCGGTCGCCGAGCGCGCGGGCGGCGTGCGCCGCGTACTCGGCGAAGCGGTAGGCGGTCTCGCGGACCGGCCAGCCGCCGGCCTGCTCCAACTCCTGCGGGAGGTCCCAGTGGTAGAGGGTGGCGACGGGGGAGATGCCGTGCTCCAGCAGGGCGTCGACCAGAGCCCGGTAGAAGTCGAGCCCGCGTTCGACGGCGGGTCCGCGGCCGGTCGGCTGGATCCGCGACCAGGAGAGCGAGAACCGGTACGAGGTGAGGCCGAGGTCGGCCATCATCCGGACGTCCTCGCGGAAGCGGTGGTAGTGGTCCACCGCGATGTCGCCGGTGTCGCCGTTCACCACCTTGCCGGGAGTGTGGCTGAAGACGTCCCAGATGGAGGGGGTGCGGCCGTCGTCGGCGGCGCCCTCGATCTGGTAGGCCGCGGTGGCCGTCCCCCAGTGGAACGCGGGCGGGAAGGCGACCCGGGGGGCCGAGGAGTGGGAGACGATGGTCGGATCGGTCGTGGTCATACGGGAGCGCTCCCATGGCTGAGGGGTTGGACAGGGCGGGCGTGCCAGGGTGTTCCGGACGGTCAGCTCTTGACGGCGCCGGAGGTGATCCCGCCGACAATGTGCTTCCCCAGAACGGCGAAGATCAACAGCAACGGCAGGGTGCCGACCAGTGCGCCGGTCATGATCACGGCCTGGTTGATGTCGTGGCCGGAACCGCCGCCGATCGCCGAGAGGGCGACCTGCACGGTCGGGTTCTGCTGGGTGAGGACCACGAAGGGCCAGAAGAAGTCGTTCCAGGACTGGACGAACACCAGCATGCCGAGCACCGCCATGGCGGGCCGGGCGATCGGGAACACCACGTGCCAGATGATCCGCAGGCTGTGCGCGCCGTCCACCCGGGCCGCCTCGATCAGCTCGAACGGCAGCGCCTCGGACAGGAACTGGCGCATGAAGAACACGCCGAACGCCGCCACCAGCGAGGGCAGGATCACCGACTGAAGGTGACCGCTCCACTCCAGGCCGGTGACGATCCGGTACAGCGGGATCACGCTGAGCTGCGGCGGGATGGTCATGGTGGCGACCACCAGGGTCAGCAGCGCGTTGCGGCCGCGGAAGCGCAGCTTGGCGAAGGCGAAGCCGGCCAGCGTGGAGAACAGCACTGTGGACAGCGACACGCAGCCCGCCACGATGGTGGAGTTCAGCAGCGCGGTGCCCATGTCGGCCTGGTCCCAGGCGGTGGAGATGTTGTTCCACAGCTCGCCGCCGGGCACCATCGGCGGCGGCGACAGGGCCACCCGCTCACCGGTGTTGGAGGCCGCGACGAAGGTCCAGTACAGCGGGAACAGCGAGACCAGCGCGGCGACGCCGAGCAGCACGTAGGTGACCGGGCCGGCCTTGTCGTGCTCGCCCGCCTTGCGCCGGAACAGGCCGCGCGGGCGGGCCGGTTCGGCCTGCTCCGCCTCGCGGGGGGAGGGCGTGGACAGGGTGGCGGCCATGTCAGCCTCCCAACTCGTTGCGCTTGCGGTAACGGGTGATCAGGAACTGCACCAGGCCGATCAGCAGCAGGATCAGCAGCATCGTCCAGGCCACCGCCGAGGCGCGGCCCAACTGGCGTGACGGCCAGCCCAGTTCGTACATGTAGAGGCTGAGCGTCTGGAACTGGTGGGCCGAGCCGCCGGACACGCCGACGCCGCCTCCGAACAGCATCGGCTCACCGAACAGCTGGGTGGCGCCGATGGTGGAGACGATGATGGTGAACATGATGGTCGGCCGGATCGACGGGATGGTGATCCGGGTGAACTGCTGCCACCGGTTGGCCCCGTCCAGGCCGGCCGCCTCGTACAGGTCCTTCGGCACCGCCTGCATCGCGGCCAGGTAGATCAGCGCGTTGTAGCCGGTCCAGCGCCAGGTCACGATGGTGGAGATGGCGATCTGCGAGGGCCAGGTGTCGGAGTACCAGTTCGGGTGGAACCCGACCAGGTCCAGCATCCAGTTGATGAACCCGTAGTCCGGGTTGAACAGCTGGACGAACACCAGGGTCGCCGCGGCGATCGAGGTGGCGTACGGGGCGAGGATCGCGACCCGGAGGAAACCGCGGGCGCGCATCCGGTAGTTCAGCAGGTGCGCCAGCCCCAGTGCCATCAGCAGCTGTGGGACGGTCGAGATCACCCCGATGGTGAAGGTGTTGCGCAGCGCGGTCCAGAACTGGTCGTTGGACCACAGACGGGTGTAGTTGCCGAAGCCCTTCCACTCCATCACGTCCGGCTTGAGCAGGTCGACGTAGTGCAGCGACAGCCAGCCCGTCCAGACCAGCGGGAAGAGGCCGAAGGCGGCGAAGCAGAGGAAGAACGGCGCGATGAAGGCGTACGGGGAGGCCTTCAGGTCGAACCGGTACAGGCGGGAGCGCCAGGAGGATCGCGCGGCGGGCGGTGCCTCGGCGCGGACGTGGGTGGCCACTTGGGGTTTCCTTCCCGGAGGTGGCGAGGGGCGGCGGAACGGCGCCCGGCCGGGTGGGCGGACCCGGCCGGGCAGTAGGGATCGGCTACCGGCGCGTGCCGGCCCGGATCAGTGGCCGGTCTTGTCGGCGATCAGCTTGGTCACGTTCTCCCAGGCCTTGACCGGGTCGGTGCCGTGCTCCTCGATGTCGAGGATGCCGTTGTCGGTGATGATCGTCTTCACGTTGCCGTCCTGCTCACCGATCGGAGCCGGCTTGATGGAGGTGGCGGACGCGGCGAAGATCTGGCCGGTCGGGGCGTTGCTGAAGTACTCCAGCTTGGCGCCCTGGACGGCGGGCTGCTGCAGGCCGCCCACGGTGGAGGGCAGGTTGCCGACCTTGGTGAAGACCTTGGCCTGCTGCTCCGGCGCGGTCAGCCAGGCGGCCAGCTCGGTGGCCTCCTTGATGTGCTTGCCGGCCTTCGGGACGGTCAGGAAGGCGCCACCCCAGTTGGAGGCGACCGGCGCGGCGGCGACGTCCCACTTGCCCTTGCCGGCCTCGCCGCCGTACTTGCTGAGGGAGGAGGTCATCCAGGACGGGCAGACCACGGCGGCGAACTTGGCGTTCGCGACGGCCGCGTTCCACGGGTCCTGGAACTGGCGCAGGCCGGCGCTGATCTTCGCCTTCGAGGCGGAGATCGCGAGGTCCCAGGCGGTCTTCACACCGGCGCTGGTCTTGTAGACGAGCTTGCCGGAGGAGTCCGAGTACTGCTCCGGCTGGGCCGACAGCACGGCGTTGAACAGGCCGGAGGCCGAGTCGGTGAAGAAGGTGCCGGCCGGGGCGTTCTGCTGGTACTGCTGGCCGGCCGAGACGAACTTCGACCAGTCGCCCGCCCACAGCTTGCCGACCTGCTCGCGGTCGGTCGGCAGGCCGGCCTGCTGGAACAGGTCGGTGCGGTAGCAGATCGCCATCGGGCCGATGTCGGTGCCCAGGCCGATCAGCGCCCCGGACGGGGTGGTGGCCTGCTGCGACTTCCAGGGCAGCCAGTTGGAGGCGTTGACGCCCTCGGCCTTGCCGAGGTCGACGAACTTGTCGCCCAGGGTGTTGGTGGCCTGCGCGATGTAGCCGACCTCGACCGCCTGGATGTCGGACAGGCCGCTGCCCGAGCCCAGGTGGGTGGTCAGCGCGTCCCAGTACTTCTGGCCGTCCTGGGTGGTCTGGTACTTGATGGTGATGTTCGGGTGCGCGGCCATGTACTCGTCGTACAGGCCGGCCTCCTTGTAGCCGAAGGTGCCGAAGTCGCCGACGGTCAGGGTGACCTTCGCGTTGGCGTCGCCCGAACCGCTGCCGGCGCTGTCCGAGCCGGACGAGCAGGCCGAGAGCAGCAGGGCGGAGGTGGCCACGGCCACGGTGGCGAGGACAGCGGCTCTGTGCGGGCGGGAGGTGGTGCGCATGGGGTGAACTCCTTTGTCCGGGTGCTTGTCCGGGCGCTCTGCCCGGGGGCGGGATCCGGGTCTTCCGGGGTGGATCGGAGGGGATCCGTGGGTGGTTCGGAGAGGTTTCGGGATGTTCTCTGTGCGCCGATTTCCGGCTACAGTGTGGGAGCGCTCCCACACTTGGCATGCCGGAAGGTTGCTCGGTCGCGGGGGTGAGTGTCAAGACATGGAGCCACAAACGTTGCCGGAGTGTTTCCGGGGCCACCGCCGGGCTTCGGGCCGCCCCGGGGTGGAACGGGGGCCGCCCGGACGGTCGTCCACCGCACCGGACCGGCCACAATGAGCAGTCCGCGCGTCCGTACTCCGGTGCGGCCGCGCGGGGTGGGCCGGCCCCGGTGCCGCCCGCTCCAGCCGTTCCAGCCGTTCCATCCATCGAGACCAAGAGGTGCCGCGATGAGCCCGACCGCACAGCGCCCCGAAGCACCCCGCCCGGGCGCCGACGGCAGAGCCGGCGCGCGACCCACCCTGGAGGAGGTGGCCGCGCTGGCCGGCGTCGGCCGCGGCACCGTCTCCCGGGTCGTCAACGGCTCGCCCCGGGTCAGCGCCAAGGCCCGCGAGGCCGTCCAGAACGCCATCGCCGAGCTCGGCTACGTCCCCAACCGGGCAGCACGCACCCTGGTCACCTCACGCACCGACTCCATCGCGCTGGTCGTCCCCGAGGCCGAGACCCGGCTGTTCTCCGAGCCGTACTTCTCCGACATCATCAGCGGCGTCTCCGCCGAACTCGCCGAGACCGACATGCAGTTGCTGCTGATCCTGGTCCGCAACCAGCGCGAACGCGAACGCCTCTCGGCCTACCTGAGCGCCCAACGCGTCGACGGCGCGCTGGTCGTGGCGGTGCACCGCGACGACCCGCTGCCGGCCCTGCTGGAGCGCCTGGAGATCCCCTCCGTACTGGCCGGCCGACGCGGCGACCTCGAACCGCTCAGCTACGTCCACGCCGACAACGCCGGCGGCGCCAGGATGGCCGTCCGGCACCTGCTGCGCCGCGGCTGCCGCCAGGTCGCCACCCTCACCGGCCCGCTGGACATGGAGGTCGCCCAGGCCCGCCTCGACGGCTACCGCCGGGCCCTGGAGGAGGCCGGGCGCAGCTACGACGAGGAACTGGTCGGCCTCGCCGACTTCACCGAGGAGGGCGGCCGGGTCGCGATGCGCGAACTCCTGGAGCGGCGGCCCGAACTGGACGGCGTGTTCTGCGCCTCCGACGTGATGGCGGCCGGCGCGATGCAGGTGCTGCGGGCCGCCGGGCGACGGATCCCTGACGACGTCGCGGTGATCGGCTTCGACGACTCGATCATCGCCCGGCACACCGACCCGCCGATGACCAGCGTGCGCCAGCCGATCGAGGAGATGGGGCGCACGATGGCCCGGCTGCTGCTCGACGAGATCGCCGAACGCCCCCGGGCCCGGCGGCAGGTGGTGCTGGCGACCGAGCTGATCATCCGCGACTCGGCCTGACGGCGGCGGGCCGGGGCGGGGGGCCGGGGCGGGGGGTGGCTTCGGGCCTGGGCGCGGGCCAGGGCGCGGGCCAGGGCACGGGGTGGCTTCGGGGCTTGGGTGCGGGGTGGGTGCGCGGCCGGGGTTGTTGGTCGGGGTGGGTGGCCGAGGTGGGTGGTCGGGCCCGCGGCTCGTGGCCCGGTTCGGGCCCCGGCGCGGGCCCGTGGCCCCGGTGTGGGTCAGGAGTTGGGGCGCAGCGTCCAGACGATCTCCAGCACGCCGGTGACGTCGCCGTCCTCGCGGGTGATCTCCACGGTGATCGGGAACTCGGGGCGCTTGCCCTCGTCCAGCTCGGCGAGCACGTCGGCGACCGGGCGGCCCAGCGTGGCCGTGGCCGTCACCACACCGCGGGCGAGCTTCTTGAACGAGATCTCGCCGACCGTGGGCAGCGGCACCGCACGCCCCAGCTGGTCGCCGAACGCGGCCAGCACGATCGCGCCGCTCGCCGACTCGGCCAGCGTGAACATCGCGCCCGCGTGCGGCCCGCCGACGTGGTTGCGGTACTCCGGCAGGTCGGGCAGCCGCAGCACGGCCCGCTCCGGGGTGGTCTCCAGGTACTCCAGCTGCAGGGTCTTCACCATCGGGACGGTGTCGGTGAGCAGCTGGCCGATCGCAGTAGTGGTCATGCCGCCGATGTTACTGACAGGTAGCTTCTCCGTCCACGGTCTCTCCGGTGCGGGTCCGCGGGTTGGGGCTGTCGCCCGGGCGGGCCCACTGCGCATCAGGCGACGAGGTGTCGGATCCGGCGGCCGCCGACCGGTGTTGAGCGGCCTTGGCCGGTGTGGATCGGCGTTGATGGGTGCTGAGCGACATCGAGAACATCGGGAACGCAAGAAGGGCCCTGGCCAATTCCCTTGGCCAGGGCCCTTCTTCGATGGGGTGAGCGACGGGACTCGAACCCGCGGCCACCTGGACCACAACCAGGTGCTCTACCAACTGAGCTACGCCCACCATCTGTCCGGTGCTTTCCCGCTTTCGCGTTCCCGCTCCGACAGGAAGAACTCTACAGGATGCCGAGGGGTGCTTGCGCCAGGGTTTTCCGGACCGCTCGGACCCGAGCCCTGGTCAGGCGGTCGGCACCTGGTGGCGGGCAGCGATCTCCCGAGCGACGTCGCTGTCCGGGCCGGGCTGCGGGACGAACACCGCCTCGCGGTAGTACCGGAGCTCGGCGATCGACTCCCGGATGTCGGCCAGCGCGCGGTGGCTGCCGCCCTTCTGCGGGCTGTTGTAGTAGGCGCGGGGGTACCAGCGGCGGGCCAGCTCCTTGATCGAGGAGACGTCCACTATCCGGTAGTGCAGGTGGCCTTCCAGCTCCGGCATGTCCCGGGACAGGAAGCCGCGGTCGGTGGCCACCGAGTTGCCGCACAGCGGCGTCTTGCCGGCCTCGGGCACGTGCCGGCGGATGTACGCCAGCACCTGCTCCTGCGCCTCGGCCATGGTGAGGCCGTCCGCGAGCTCGTCGAGCAGACCCGAGGCGGTGTGCATCTCGCGCACCACCTCGGGCATGGTCTCCAGCGCCTCGGCGGGCGGGCGGATGATCACATCCACACCCTCGCCGAGCACATTCAGCTCGGAGTCGGTCACCAGGGCGGCAACCTCGATCAGGGCGTCCCGATCGAGGTCGAGGCCGGTCATCTCACAGTCGATCCATACCAAACGGTCATTCACGCCCCTCACCCTACGGCGCGGTCGCGCGCCCCCGACACTGCACGCGCCCCGTCCGGACCGAAGTCCGCCGTCCCGCGCGCCCCGCGCTCCGGCTCGGCCTCCGGGCGGTGCGCCACCCGCTGGCCCCGAGCGCTCGGCTGCTGACCGTCCGGCTCCTCCGCGATCGCATGCTCCACCGGCCGGTCCGCCCGGTCCGCCCGGTCCGGCCGGTCGCCGCGGTCGCCGCGGTCCGTCCGGTCCGTGCGGTTCGGAACGCCGCTCCGGTCGGAACGGTCGGTCCGGTCGACCGGAGCCGCACCGTGGCCGCCCGGGTACGCCGCACTCGGCCGCACCGGCTGGCCGGCCGACGGCTGCGCGTGCGCATGCGCGGGCGGCGGACCCTGGTGGCCACTCGGGTACGGACCGCCGGGCTGCGCGTTCGGACCGCTGCCCGGGTGGCCGGACTGCGCTGCGCCCGCACCGCCGCCGACGGTCGGACGGCCCGCGTACCGCGGGTCGCCCGGACGCTCCGACGTCCGCGGACCGAACACCCCCGCCGGCGGACCCGACTGCGGCGGCACCATCGGACGCTGCCGATGCCGCCCCGCCGCACCGGCAGGACCACCCACACCCGGCCCGCCCAGCCCCGGCCCGCCCAGGCCCGAACCGTTCGGCGCGCCGACCGCCTGACCGAGCGTCATTCCGACGTTCCCCGACAGACCCTGACCCGGCTGACCGTGCCCGCCCTGGCCCATCCCCGGAACACCCGACGCACCGACCATCCGCTCGCCCGGGACACCCGGAGCGGGCATCGCCGAGTTGCCCGCCGCCGGACGGCGGGCCCGGAAGGTGGTCCGGTACGCGGCCGGCGAGACACCGAGCTGACGGCGGAAGTGACCACGCAGCGCCACCGGAGAACGGAAGCCGCAGCGGCGCGCGACATCGTCCACCGACAGGTCCGAGGTCTCCAACAACCGCTGCGCCTGCAGCACCCGCTGGGTGATCAGCCACTGCAGCGGGGCGCTGCCGGTGAGCGTCCGGAACCGGCGGTCGAAGGTGCGCCGCGACATGTAGGCGCGGGCGGCCAGGACCTCGACGTCGAACTGCTGGTTGAGGTTCTCCAACGCCCAGGTGACCACCTCGGCCAGCGGGTCGTTGCCGATCTCTTCAGGTAAAGACTGATCGATGTACTGGGCCTGACCTCCGCCACCGCGCCGGTTGGGCACCACCAGCCTGCGGGCGAGCGCGTTGGCGGCCTCCGTACCGTGGTCGCTGCGGACCACGTGCAGGCAGAGGTCGATGCCGGCCGCGGTACCGGCCGAGGTCAGTACGTCGCCGTCGTCCACGAACAGCTCGCGCGGATCGACGTGGACCCGCGGGTAGCGCTTGGCCAGCGTCGGCGCGTACATCCAGTGGGTGGTCGCCGGACGCCCGTCGAGCAGCCCGGCCGCGGCCAGGACGAAGGCGCCGGTGCAGAGGCCGATGATCCGGGCCCCCTCGTGGTGCGCCTTGCGCAGGGCGGCGATGGCCTCGACGGGCGGCGGCTGCGAGATCGAACGCCAGGCGGGCACCACGATGGTGCCGGCCCGCGACAACGCTTCCAGCCCGTACGGCGCGGTGAGGGTCAGTCCGCCGGTGGTGGTCAGCGGTCCCTCCTCGCCGGCGCACACCAGCAGGCGGTAGCGGGGGACTCCGGCGTCCTGGCGGTCCACCCCGAACACCGACAGCGGGATCGAACTCTCGAAGATCGGCGCCCCACTGAACAGCAGCACCGCGACCGTCTCGCGCCGCCGCCGCCCCGCCAACTTGCGCGGCGCGCCCAGCACCCCCGGGCCGGTGGCGGCGAGCCCCTCGGAACCGGGGCCCGCGTTCATGGCGGAGGGGTTGGCCGGACCGGTGGCGAGACCGCCGTGCCCGGCGAGCGTGGAGGAGCCCTGGTGGGCTGTGGCCTGGGTGTGCTGACTGACAGTCAATCCACCGCTGCCGCCGAAGGGTTGATGGGTGCTCGGTCCGACGCCGAGCGAACCGGCCGACGCACCACCGAACTTGCCGAGTCTCGCTCCGCCACCAGGAAGGCCCGACGGCTGGCGGCCGCCTTCAGGACCCGCGTCGCTCCTGCTCACCCTGCTCAAGGCGCTCCAGCCCCCTCGGTGGTGTGGTGGTCTCGGCTGCCGCTCTGCGAGCCAAGATCGAATCTACTTGGTGGACCGTTGCTGTTGTGACAAGTTCACCATCCGACGCTATGTCGACATGGCAATTTGGCGTGAAGCATTCGATCACGAAGCGTGGCACCCGTCGACCCCGCTGTGAAGGGGGCGCGGACAACCGTGGCTGGTTGTCGCACGACCCGTTCGTGATTCACGCACCAGCGGCGCACCCGCCGGCCGCTGTGTGCTGCGGCTTTGCCGGAACGGCGGCCCGGGACCGTAAGTTGGCCGAAAATATACGGTTCAAATCGGGGGCGTGAGCCTACGTCCTTAGCGCCGCAGCGCACACCTGAGCCAAGATCCCCGCGCCCCGTCAGCCCCCTGGCCCAACCCGAACTGGCCACCTCCGACCGCCTCCCACCTCACACTCCGTCACTTCGTACCCTCCATTTCCCTTCCGCCCCACCAGCCCCTGTAACCCCACCTGCCCCACCGGCCCCATCGACCAACAGCCCCCACGAGGGCCGTGCGACACCGAGCCTTCGGCTGAACATTCGTCCGAATCCAACCCCCCGCAACGGGAGCTTCACGTACCCTCGGCGTCCCGACCGCGGGGTCGCGCCGCCCGGGCGGTCGGGGGCGAGAGAGGGCGGCGCGCCCAACTTCACTGACCGGTCGGCATGTTGAGCGTTTGCGCGAGCATGCGGGCGCGCGGGCGAGCGGAGGCGCGGCCGGATCGGGCGAGGTGCCCTTCACGGACATGGTCGAGCCGGGAGGGGCAACTCGGCCTGGGCTGCCATGAGTTCGCGCGCCGGACGGGATCAGCCGGCGGCTGCCGAGGTGTCGCTGCAGCGAACGTGGGCGACCGGTGGCAGGACGGACGGCCGGACCGGCGGCGCGGTGGGGGAAGCGACCGGCTTGGCGACCGGTTTGAGGGGCGTCAGCGGCACTGCCCGGGTGAACGGTGCAGGCTGAACGAAGGGCGCCTTCGGCCTGCTCGGGTTGGAGGAAGGAGCCAACCTGGACGCCGGGACGGCGATGCGAGTGCGGGGCGGGCGCTTGCGTCCGGGCACCCCGGCGGCGAAGGTGCGGGCACCGGTGGGTTGTTCGGCCGCGCCGAGGACCAGGCGCACCGCCTCCGGAAGGTCCGGTGCGCTGACCGTCGGACGGTAACCGCGTTCGGCCCAGGGGCGACCGTGGTGCAGCCAGACACTGCGGAGCCCGGTGGCCTCCGCCCCCGCGATGTCGGACGGGCCGTAATCGCCGACCATCCAGGTCCGTGCGGTCCAGTCGCCCGTCGGCCGGAACCCGCAGCGGCGGGCCGCAATTTCGAAGATCAACGGGTCCGGCTTCACGCACCGGGCCTCCTCCGAGATGACCCAGCCGTCCACCATGGCGGCGAGCCCGGTGAGCCGGATCTTCTCCAGTTGGGGCAGCGTTCCTCCGTTGCTGACGATCCCCAGCGTCCAGCCCGCCTCCCGGGCCGCGCGTAACGCGCTCGCATGCGAATCCGGGCAGGCAATGTGGGAGTTGATGCTGTGACGGTAGTGCCCGAGCATCGACTCGACCGAGTGATCGATGCCGTAGCGACGCTTTGTCGCGCCCAGTACGGTGCTTCGCGGCACGTAACCACTGCCGTCGAGCATGACCAACCAGTCGAGGTCGGCGGCGGGCAGACCGTTCTCGGCGAGGAAGTCCTCCGCCCAGGCCCGGAATGCGGCATCCCTGGGCAGCAAGGTGTTGTCGAGGTCGAGCAGGAGCAGCGGCATGTCGAGCATGCTGCCAGCGGGCGCCTCGTATGCACGTGGCAATTGCCAAAGGCGAATCGAATTCCCCTGAATTGGCCGAATCCGGCTGGTACGCACCCAACTCGCACCATGATCGGCCGAATGCCATTTTCGCGCCCCACCAACTGCCCTTTGCGGCCCGGACGATCGTTTACCGGCACCGTCCACGGGCAGGGACGATCTCAGGCGATGACAGTCGGATCACGTTGTGTGCCTGCCCTGTTGCGCGTACCGCGGGTCGTCGGTCAAGCTCCCATGGAACCCGCCGCAGGAGGGGCGCACGCGCCGGCGTGTGATTCCCCCACAAGCGGGAACCTGGTCGTACTGAGGGCTTCGCCGCTCGGTGCGGCCCATTCCGCGCCGTACTCTGAAAGGCACAGGTCGCCAACGGTGGTAGTCGTTTCCGAACGGTCCGCCGCCTCGGTCGTGCCTCCCCCCGGACCATGGCGGTCCGCCATCGTGTCCCCTTGTGCAGGCCCATCCCGGTTGAAGAGTTTTGAGCCATGGCTGGTCGAGAGCTTTCCGGTTCTGCCCACGGCAGTTCGAGGGACGACAGGTCCACTGCCGAGCGTCTCGGCACCCCGCCCGGGACTGACCCGGCACACCGCCCCGGCGCCGCTGTCCCTGGTGCCGATGTTCCAGGGGGCGGAGACCCCGTCGAAGCCGTTCGCGAAGCCAGCGGCATTGACGGCGGCAGTGACGGCGCGGGCGGACGCGGTGGCACCGAGGGCGCGCCCGGCCGGCCCGACCGCTCCGACCGTTCCGGCTGGGCGAGTTGGGCGGCTCGGATCGGGCATGCGGGCGTGTTCGGACGTCCCGCCCGCCGCCGGCGTCCGGACCGATCAGGGTCCGACAACCCCGGGCACTTCACTCCTGTCACTCCCGGCGCGGCGGCCGATCCTGCCGTCGCCGCACACCCCGGTACCGCGGAGGACGCGATGACCGACAGTTCCCGTCCGGCCGTCGGGCGTCGTGGCGGCGAAGGCGAACCGCAAATCCAGGAACATGGCTCACGCGCCTGTGACCCGCAGTTCCAGCACGGGGTGGTGGTCGGCTTCGACGGCTCGCTCTCCAGCGAGCGCGCCCTCGCCTACGCCGTCGGCATGGCCCGCCGCTCGCAGTGCGGACTGGTGATCGTCCACGTCGCCAACCGCCTCCCCGCCACGGTCTGGGCCGGCTGCGAGCCGCCCGTGTTCGTGGACCTTCCCGACCAGCGCACCGAGATCCTCGGTCTCGAACTCGCCTGCGCCGACTTCCTCTCCGGGGTCCCCTGGATCCTGGTCGAACGGGGCGGGGACATCTGCCACGAGATCGAAGAGGTCGGCCGCGAGTACGCCGCGGACGCCATCGTGGTCGGCAGCACCCACGGTCTGCTCGGGAAGCTCTTCGGCTCGGTCTCCGGCCGCCTCGCCCGCCGTGCGAACCGCCCGGTCATCGTCATTCCCTGACCGCGCCGGCCGACCCCTTGGGCTGCGACCCCTTGGGCTGCGACCCCTTTGGCTGCGACCCCTTTGGCCGCGACCCCTTTGGCCCCATACATGCCGTGCGGAGTCGTCGGGTCATGGCCGGATGCGGGTAGAGGGAACCGGCCACCCACCGTGCGTTGCGGCCCGCAGCATCGGCTCGGTCAGCGCTCGGATACGGCCGAACGAGTCGTTCCGGCGCTACGGTGTGCGTCATATCAGCTGCCGAACCGGCGCGTGGTGAACCATTCGCAGGTGACCCATCGTCATATCGGTCTACGGGCCGCCAGATGGCGTGCGGCAGCGAGCGCTGCCCGCTGTCCCATGTCGCCCTTACTCGGAGCAGCCCTCTTGGTGCCGGCCGCCCTCGGTGCTTGGACATCGGAACCTGGCGCCACCCGAGGCGGGGAGGTGCACGACGCCCTGACCCTCAGCGTCAGCACCAACACCAGTACCGACCTCAACGTGCGGCTCCGCGCCGACGAGGTGGCCAGTCGGACCTACCACCTCACCAACCACGCCGAGTACCAGCTGACCGGCATCGTGCTGAACGACCCTCAACTGCCGGGCGGACAAGCCCCCTGCGAATCCGGTCGAAGCATCCCGCCGGGCGGCAGCCTCGACTGCACCGCCTCCTTCACCGTCGTCGGCGGCGCCCAGGCCGCTCCGGTCACTGCCACCGCCGAGGCCCCCAATCAGTTGCCCCAGGCCCACGCCGACGCACCCGCCGGCTACCTGGGCATCACTGCGGGCCTCAGCCTCATCCGACTGGGAGCGCCGACTGGCACAGGTCTGGCCCGCAGCCTCAGGTCCGTGCCGGAGGCGGTACCGGAGCAGGCCGCCGGCACCCGTCGTGCCGCGCCGAGAGCACTGACCGAGGTCGGGGGAACCGTTGAACTCCGCTACCTCCTGGAGGCGTTCGGTGATGTCCCGATCACCGACGTCTCTGTGGTCGAGGGGCTGCCCGGCGTCGGAGCCGTGAGCTGCGCGGGCCCCGACGGCGGCCACACCCTCACCCCCGGACAGGGCGTCGAGTGCCAAGCCGGCGGTACCGCCGATCCAGGCCACCAGACCGGCACAGCGCACGCCGACGGCCTGGCGGACGACGCGACCGTCGGACCGGACGGCGCCCTCCAGGGGCCTCGCCGGGTCTCCGCCGATGCCCCCGGATCCTATGACGGGCTCAGTCCCGCGCCTCCCGCCACGGCACCCACAGGAGCACCCACCGCGCCCGGCGGAGGAACCGTCCCAGGCGCAGGCGCAGGCGCAGGCGCAGGCGCAGGCACGGGTGCGGGTGCGGGTGCGGGTGCGGGCACCGGTGCGGCCGCGGGCGCAGGCGCGGCTCCAGGGGCTGTTGGCGGCACTGGCACCGGCACTGTCACCGGCACGGGCGCTGGTGCGGCGGGTGCGGGTGCGGGTGCCGTCGGGGCCCCTGCTGCTGTCGTCCCGGGGGCAGGAGGTGCCGTCGCAGTGGCCGGAGCGGCGGCACCGGCCGGACTGCTTCCCGTACCCATCCCGGTTGGCGGGGCTGCTGCCGCCGCACCCGGGCAGCCCGCAGCAGTGGCCCCCGCAGCCCAGGTGCTGACGCCGTTCCTGCCAGGGGCGGCACCGGCGCTGATCCCCGGTGGCGCGGCGTTCGCGTTGCCGGCCTCGCCCTTTGCCGCACCGGGAACCCTTGGGTCCTCAACTGGGCTCGGCGGCACCCTCGTTGGGGTCGGGCCGGTGAACCCGGGCGGGGGACAGCCGGGAGGCGGAGCGGTGTCCGGTCCGATTCCGGGCGCGACTTCCGGGCGGAGCGAGGGGACGAATACAGTGGCGAGCCCTGGAGCGGGCGCGTCCGCCGGCGGGCAGTCACCCGGCGGGCAAGCGCTTGCGAACGGGGACGAGGACTGGGCGCCGCAGGAGGGCGAGGAAAACCCCTGGGACATCACCGGGGTGATGGTGCTGCTGCTGGTGATCCTCCTTCCTGTGTTGTGTGTGCTGGCAGCGGCGTTCTCGGTTCGGGGCCGGTGGCGACGGTGAGCGCGCGCGGTGAGGTGATCCGACTGGTCCGAGGCGGGCCCACTGTCCATCCGGCCGTGCTCTGGGCTGTCGATGGCGCAACTGTTGTCGAGTCAAGGAGCGAGGAAGAACGCCAGGGCGCGTTCGCTGTTCGACCGGCGGCCGTGACGACCCACGGCAGGCCCGATGCCGCGTCGGGTGTTCCGGGCAGCGGGGACCGGTGGCGGCGATGCTGATCGTTGCCATTGCCGCCGTGTCGGGTGCGGTGCTCGCGCTGGTGATCGGCCTGCTGTTGGGGCGGACCCAGCGGGCGCGGGAGGGGTCCACGACACCGCAGGCGCTGTCCTTCGCCGGGGCGGCGATCCTCGGCTTCTTCGCGCTTTTCCTGGGTTTCAGCATCGCCGGCACCTGGCAGCAGCTGAACTCGGCCCGCCAGCACACCTATGAGGAGTCACGGGCTCTCGCGGAGGCGTACTGGAACGCCGGCGGTCTCCCGGCCGCCGACCGGGCGCAGGTGCGGGACCTGCTGCGGAGCTACACCAGGGTGGTGATCGGCGACGAGTGGGCGGCAATGCAGCACAACACCGGCAGTCAGGTCGCCTGGCAGGCGGTCGACCAGGTGCATGCCGCAGTCGATCACGCCGCGGTGCAGACCGCTGCGGAGACGACCGCGCGGACCGACGTGTTGCACAGTCTGTCCGACGTCAACTCCATGCGGAACGCACGGCTCGGCGATATTCGTGCCTCCGTGCCGGTGGTGGCGATCGGTGGGCTGCTGGTGGGCGCAGTGTTCGTCCTGGCCACACCGTCGGTGATCGGGCTGATGGCGACCACGCGGAATCTGATGCTGATGTGCTTCGTGGGTGCCTCCGTGGCGTTCGGGGTGAGCATGGTGGCGGTGATGAGCGGGCCGTTCTCCGGCGCGGTGCGGATCCAGCCGACCGCGTTCCAACTGGCGTTGGAGCGCTTCGACCAGATCGACACCGACGCCAGGACGTCGGCTCTGCCGCCGTTGCTGTTCCAGCCCTGACCCGGCGAACCGGCCTGCGGGGTGGATCCCGGACGCGGCGGTCCGGGCCGGCCTGCAGGTGCCGGGCCGTCAGGAGGACCGGTCAGCGGGTGGAGTTCAGGAGTTCACGCCGAGCTCGCGCGCGATCAGCATCCGCTGGACCTCCGAGGTGCCCTCGCCGATCTCCAGGATCTTGCAGTCGCGCCAGAACCTGGCGACCGGGTACTCGTTCATGAAGCCGTAGCCACCGTGGATCTGGGTCGCCTCGCGCGCGTTGTCGACCGCGGCCTCGGAGGCGTAGAGCTTGGCAATGGCTGCCTCCTTCTTGAAGGGCTCGGAGTGCAGCAGCCGGGAGGCGGCGTCCCGCCAGGCCAGGCGGGAGGTGTGTGCGCGCATCTCCATGTCGGCGAGCTTGAACTGGATGACCTGGTTGGCGCCGATCGGCCGGCCGAAGGCGCGGCGAGTGGCGGCGTAGGACAGCGACTGGTCGACGCACCCCTGGGCCAGGCCGGTGGCCAGAGCCGCGATGGCGATGCGGCCCTCGTCGAGGATGCGAAGGAACTGGGCGTAGCCGCGGCCCCGGCGGCCGAGCAGGTTGGCCGCGGGAACTCGGCAATCGGTGAAGGACAGTTCGCGGGTGTCGGAGGCGTTCCACCCGACCTTCGAGTACTTCTTCGAAACCTGGAACCCGGGAGTTCCAGTGGGGACGATAATGGAGGAGATCTCCCTCGTGGGCGAGTTGTTTACACCTTCGTCACTCGAATGTGCGATCGGTTCGGTCAGCGCGGTGACGGTCACCAGCCCGGTGATATCGGTTCCGGAATTGGTGATGAAGCATTTGCTGCCGTTGATCACCCACTCGTCGGTGGCCTCGTCGTAGCGGGCGGTGGTGCGGGTTCCGCCGGCGTCCGTGCCACCCTCGGGCTCGGTGAGGCCGAACGCGCCGAGCATCTGCCCGGACGTCAACTTCGGCAGCCACTCGCGCTTCTGCTCCTCGGTGCCGAAGAGGTGGATCGGCATGGCACCGAGCGAGACCGCAGCCTCCAGGGTGATCGCGACCGAGGAATCGACCCGGGCCAGTTCCTCCAGGACCAGGCAGAGCGCGAAATAGTCGCCGCCCATGCCACCGTACTCCTCGGGGAAGGGTAGCCCGAACAGGCCCATCCGCCCCATTTCCCGAATAATTTCGTACGGGAATTCATTCTGCTCGTAGTATTCGCCGATCTTCGGCGCAACCACGTCGTTGGCAAACTCCGCGACGGTGCGGCGGAGATCCTCGTAGTCACTGCTCAGCCGGTGGTCGAGCACGGGTGATCCTCCTGGATCGAGGCCTGGTGGGCCGGGTGGGGGTGGTGGAGTCAGAGGTCAGGCCGTGGGCCCGAGCAGGGCGCGGACGGTCCGCGAGGGGCTGGGGCGGCCGAGGTGGCGCGCCATCCAGCCGCTGGTGTCGGCGAGCGCCGCCAGATCGATGCCGGTCTCGATGCCCAGGCCGTGCAGCATCCAGACCAGGTCCTCGGTCGCCAGGTTGCCGGTCGCGCTCTTGGCGTACGGGCAGCCGCCGAGTCCGCCGGCGGAGGAGTCCACGATGGTCACGCCGGAGCGGAGCGCGGCCAGGGTGTTCGCCAGTGCCTGCCCGTAGGTGTCGTGGAAGTGCACCGCAATTCGGTCGACCGGTACGCCGGATCGAGTGAACTCGTCGATCAGCGCCTTGACCTGGCCGGGCGTCGCTACGCCGATGGTGTCGCCGAGGCTCAGCTCGGTGCAACCCATCTCCAGCAGAGTCAGGCCGTGCCGGACCACCTGGGCGATCGGGACGGGGCCCTCCCACGGGTCGCCGAAGCACATCGACAGGTATCCGCGCACCGGGACGCCCGCCGCCGTGGCACGTTCGACCACCGGCCGGAACATGGCCATCGCCTCGTCCGCCGAGCGGTTGAGGTTGCGCTGGGCGAACGTCTCGGTGGCGCTGGCGAACACCGCGATCTCACCGGCGTGGTGAGTCAGCGCCCGGTCCAGGCCGCGCTCGTTGGGCACCAGGACGGGCAGGCGCAGGCCCGGATACCGTGCAGGCAGCTCGGCCAACCGAGGCATCAGCTCCTCGGCGTCGGCCAGCTGCGGCACCCACTTGGGGTGGACGAAGCTGGTGGCCTCCACGGTGCGCAGCCCGGCGGCGGCGAGTCGGGCGATGAACTCCGTCTTGACCTCGACGGGGACGAAGCTGCTCTCGTTCTGCAGCCCGTCGCGGGCGCCGACCTCGTGGATTCGTACTCGCGCGGGCAGGTCGGGGTCGCGCACGGCGTCCGGCAGACCGAGCGCCAGCACGGTCGGCTCGGGCGCGGCCCGGTCGGGAGCGGTGGTCATCGTGCAGCCTCCGGCAGTTTCGCGCTGGTGTCGGCTTCCGCCTCGGAACCGGCGGTTTCCTCCTCGTCGGAGGCGACCGTCACCAGGGGCGCGTCCATCGCGACAGTGGCGCCGGTGGTGACCCGCAGGTCCTCGACGGTGCCGTCGTGCGGTGCGGAGATGACGTGCTCCATCTTCATGGCCTCCAGGACGAGCAGCGCCTGTCCGCGGCGGACCCGCTCGCCGGCCTCGACCTTCACCACGGTGACGGTGCCGGGCATCGGTGCCGTGAGGGTGCCGTGGTGGGCGGTGCCGGCGGCGGCCCGCTCGGCGATTGCGTCGAACGGGTGAACGGGCCAGGCGTCTCCGTCGACGCCGAGCCAGTGCGTGACGCCCTCCGCGGTGCGCTCCTCGGAGACCGTGAAAGTGGCCTGCAGGCCGTCAACCGCAAGGCGGAGCAGGTTTCCGTCCAGGGTCGCTCGGGCCTTCCGGACCGGGCCGTCGTCGAGGCGGATCTGCCACCCGGGGGTTGCCGTGGCGGAAAAACCGATAGCGCTCTCGAATTCACCGCTGGTAGTCATTCGGCAACGCACGGCGACGGGCTCCCGTCCGGGGAGTCGCAGCCGGTGCGTGGTCCAGGCCGCCTCGCCGCCGAGTCGCCACCCCGAAGGGAGGGAGAAGGGATCGGTCCAGCCGTCGGAGGCGTCGGCGTGGCCGAGTCCGAGCTGTCGCACCAGCGCGGCGGCGAAGTAGAGCAGGTCGATCGTTTCGGGCCGGGTGTACGGAGAGCTCAGCAGGGAGGGGTTCTGCTGGGCGCTGCGCTCCACCAGGCCGGTGTCGAGCCGACCTGCCATCACCTCGGGCTGAGCCAGCAGCCGGCGCAGGTAGCCGGTGTTGGTGGTGACGCCCAGGATGCGGGTCTCGGCGAGTGCGGCCCGCAGCCGACGGATCGCGGTCGGACGGTCGGGCCCGTACGCGATCACCTTGGCGAGCATCGGGTCGTACAGGCTGCCGATCCGGTCGCCGGGTGCGATTCCGGAGTCCACCCGGATGCCCTCGCCCGAGGGTTCGTCCAGCAGCAGTACCTCGCCGCCGGTGGGGAGGAAGTCCCGTTCCGGATCCTCGGCGCAGATACGGGCCTCGATCGCGTGGCCCAGGAAGGAGATGTCCGACTGTGTGAACGACAGTTTCTCGCCCGCGGCGACGCGCAGCTGCCACTCGACCAGGTCGAGCCGCTGCGGTCCCTCGGGGCCGTCGACGGAGACGGCCAGTTCCGTGACGGGGTGTTCCACCTGGAGGCGGGTGTTCATCTCCATGAAGAAGAAGTCGAGGACGTCGCCCCCGTCCGGCCCCGCGGGGTCCCCTCCGGGAACGATGAACTCGACCGTGCCGGCGCCGGTGTAGCCACAGGCCTCGGCGGCACGCACCGCGGCCGCGCCCATCGCGGCCCGGGTCCGGGCGTTCAACAGGACGGAAGGAGCCTCTTCGATGAGTTTCTGATGGCGGCGCTGGAGACTGCACTCCCGCTCGCCGAGGTGAACGGTCCGGCCGTGGGTGTCGGCCAGGACCTGCACCTCGATGTGGCGCGGTTGGTCCACCCAGCGCTCCAGCAGCAGGGTGTCGTCGCCGAACGCGGTGCGGGCCACCCGGCGGGCGGCGGCGAGCTCGGCGGGCAGTTCGGCCGGGTCCCGGACCAGGCGCATGCCCTTGCCGCCGCCGCCGGCCGAGGGCTTGAGCAGCACCGGATAGCCGATTCGGGTAGCCGCCGCGATCAACTGGTCGTCGCTGGGCGAGCCGTCCTCGCTGCCGGGGACGACGGGCACCCCGGCGGCCCGGACGGCCTCCTTGGCGTTGATCTTGTCGCCCATCAGCTCCACCGCAGCCGGCGGTGGGCCGATGAAGACCAGCCCGGCCTGCGTGCAGGCCTCGGCGAAGGCGGGGTTCTCGGCGAGGAACCCGTAGCCGGGGTGGACGGCCTGCGCTCCGGTCCGGCGGGCGGCGTCGAGGATCAGGTCGGTGCGCAGGTACGTCTCGGCGGCCGAGCTGTCGCTTCGGTCGGCGGGCCCGAGCCGGACTGCCAGATCAGCGGCCCGGACATGCGGGGCGTCCGCGTCCGCGTCGCTGTGCACGGCGACCGAGCGCACGCCCAGCTGCCGCAGGGTGCGGGTCACCCGTAGCGCGATCTCGCCGCGGTTGGCGACGAGCACGGTGTCGAACATGGAGGTGTACCTCCGTTGCGAGAGGACGAGGGAGCGAGATGACGATGCTTCAGAAGCGGTGACCGGTCCGTGGCTCGGCCCTCCGGTGGGGCGTCACATTCGGAAGACCCCGTACGGGCGGGGTTCGGCGAGCGGGGCGTTGGCGCAGGCGGTGAGCGCCAGGCCGAGCACGGTACGGGTCTGCATGGGGTCGATCACGCCGTCGTCCCACAGTCGTGCGGTGGCGTAGTACGCGTTGCCCTGCCGCTCGTACTGCTCGCGGACCGGGCGCTTGAACTCGTCCTCGGCCTCGATCGGCCAGTCCTCGCCGCGGGCCTCGAACTGGTCGCGGCGGACGGTGGCCAGCACCGAGGCAGCCTGCTCCCCGCCCATGACGGAGATCTTCGCGTTCGGCCACATCCACAGGAAGCGAGGCGAGTAGGCCCGGCCGCACATCGAGTAGTTGCCCGCGCCGTAGGAACCGCCGATCACCACCGTCAGCTTCGGCACCCGGGTACAGGCCACCGCGGTGACCATCTTGGCGCCGTGCTTGGCGATGCCGCCGGCCTCGTACTGGCGACCCACCATGAAGCCCGTGATGTTCTGCAGGAAGAGGAGGGGGATGCCCCGCTGGTCGCACAACTCGATGAAGTGCGCGCCCTTGAGCGCGGACTCGGCGAACAGGACGCCGTTGTTGGCGACGATGCCGACCGGGTGGCCGTGAATGCGGGCGAACCCGGTCACCAGGGTGGTGCCGTACTCCGCCTTGAACTCGGCGAAGCGGCTGCCGTCGACCAGCCGGGCGATCACCTCGCGCACGTCATAAGGAGTGCGCGGGTCCACCGGCACCGCGCCGTACAGTCCGGCCGGGTCGACGGCGGGCGGCTCGACCGGGGCGAGCGGCCAGGGCTTGGCGGCGCGCGGGCCGAGCCCGGCCACGATGGTGCGGACGATGGAGAGCGCGTGCGCGTCGTCCTCCGCCAGGTGGTCCGTCACGCCGGACGTGCGCGAGTGCAGGTCGCCGCCGCCGAGTTCCTCGGCGGTCACCACCTCGCCGGTGGCGGCCTTCACCAGCGGCGGGCCGCCGAGGAAGATGGTGCCCTGGTTGCGGACGATCACCGCCTCGTCGCTCATCGCCGGAACGTAGGCGCCACCCGCGGTGCACGAGCCGAGCACCGCCGCGATCTGCGGGATCCCGGCGGCGGACAGGCGCGCCTGGTTGTAGAAGATCCGGCCGAAGTGGTCGCGGTCGGGGAACACCTCGTCCTGCATCGGCAGGAATGCGCCGCCCGAGTCCACCAGGTAGATGCAGGGCAGCCGGTTCTCCAGGGCCACCTCCTGCGCGCGCAGGTGCTTCTTGACCGTCATCGGGTAGTAGGTGCCGCCCTTGACCGTGGCGTCGTTCGCCACCACCAGGACCTCGCGCCCGGCTACCCGTCCGATGCCGGCGATCACACCGGCAGCGGGGGCGGCCCCGTCGTACAGGCCGTCGGCCGCCAGGGGGGCGAGCTCCAGGAAGGGCGAGCCGGGGTCGAGCAGGGTGTCCACCCGTTCCCGGGGCAGGAGCTTGCCGCGGGCGGTGTGCTTGGCGCGTGCCTTCTCACCGCCGCCGAGGGCCGCCGTCGCGAGCTTCTCGCGCAGTTCGGCGACCAGCGCCCGGTGGGCCTGTGCGTTGGCGAGACCGGTGGGCGACGCCGGGTCGACCGCGCTCTCCAGACGAGGTGCGGGTGCCGCAGCCGCGCCGAACAGCGGTACCTGTGCATGCGTGGCGGCGTCTCGCGGCGAAGCCGGAGACAGCGACGAGGTCGGTGCCGAAGAGGGGACCATCCCAAGAGCTCCCTTGCCCTCGGATCGGATCGGGGCAGGCCGAAGGGCGAGCCGGCCAGCCCGTGTTAATGAGCGTTAACTCTGTGGCCAGGTTAACCAGCGATAACCCGACTGTCTACGATGGGCAGCATGCCCAACCGCCCCGTCGCCCCTGTGCTCCCACGCCGTGACCAGATCCGGAAGGAGGCCGCCAGGCTGTTCGCCGCCCGCGGTTTCCTCGGAGTCGGGGTGGACGAGATCGGCAAGGCGGTAGGCATCAGCGGTCCGGGCCTCTACCGGCACTTCGCGGGCAAGGACGCGATGCTCGCCGACCTCCTGGTCGGCATCAGCGAGCGCCTGCTGGACGAGGGGCGCCGTCGGGTCGGCGCGGCCGCGGGGCCGCCGGCCGCGCTGGACTCCCTGATCGACGGGCACATCGACTTCGCCTTGGACGACCGGGACCTGATCATCCTGCACGACCGCGAACTGCTCCATCTCAAGGAGGAGGACCGCCGTCGGGTCCGCCGACTGCAGCGTGGCTATGTCGAGCTGTGGGTCACCATGGTGCGCGAGGCCTTCGCCCCGCTGGCCGCCGCCGAAGCGGAGCCGGTCGCCCGTGCTGCCGTGCACGCGGTCTTCGGCCTGCTGAACTCCACCCCGCACAGTGCCGCACCACAGGCTGCCCCGGCGGACCTCGCCGTCGAGCGGGCCGGCTTGACCCGGGATGCGATGGCCACACTGCTGCGCGCGCTGGCCCAGGGCGCGTTCGTAGCCGCTGCCGCAGCCGCCGTGGAGTCGAACCCGACCGTCTGACCTGCGGGTTTCCAGGTGGAGCCAGGGCCCGGGCTGTAGCTGGCTACACCCCCGCCTAGGACGATCGGACGATCCGGATGTAGCCGACCGTAGGAGGCGCACCACCGCGTGCCGTGGGCAGGCTGAAGACGGGAAGGAAGCTCGGCCCCCGGCCGTTCAGCCTCCTGTGCGCCCGTCCAATCCGGTGGACGCTCAATCGGCCGAATGGTTAGCATCACTAAATATGCCCGAGACTCATGGTTTCCCAGAGCAAGGCTGGCTCCGCCGGCTCGGCGGCTACTGCTGGCGCTACCGTCGCAACCTGTTGCTGTCCTTCGGGTCTTCGCTCGTCGGCATGGCGATCACCGCGATCATCCCGCTCATCACCAAGCTGATCATCGACGACGTGATCACCACGCACCGTCGCTCGCTCACCCCGTGGGCGGTGCTGCTGCTGGTCGCGGCTGCTGCGGTGTTCCTGTGCACGCAGATGCGCCGCTACTACGGCGGGCAGCTCGCGGTGGACGTCCAGAACGACATGCGTGCCGACCTGTTCCGCACGCTGACCAGACTCGACGGTCACCGCCAGGACCGGTTGGACATCGGGCAGGTGGTCGGCCGCGCCACCTCCGACCTGCAACTGGTCAACGGGCTGCTGTCGATGATGCCGATGATGACGGGCTACGCCCTGATGTTCGGCATGTCTGTGGTGGTCATGCTCTGGCTGTCGCCGCCGCTCACCCTGATCGCGCTGGTGATGGCCCCGGTCCTGTGGTGGCTGTCCACACTCAGCCGCAAGCGCCTCTTCCCCGCCTCCTGGGCGGCCCAGCAGCAGGCGGCCGAGGTCGCGGGCGTGGTGGATGCCGCCGTCGGCGGCGTCCGGGTGGTCAAGGGCTTCGGGCAGGAGGCCCAGGAACGCGGCAAGTTGGAGCGGGTCTCGCGCGAACTGTTCGCGGCCCGGCTCCGCTCGATCCGGTTGAACGCCCGCTACACCCCGGCGATGCAGGCCGTCCCCGCACTCGGGCAGGTCGCGGTGCTTGCCGTCGGCGGCTGGCTGGCCGTCCGGGGCGATGTCACCCTCGGCACCTTCGTCGCCTTCTCCACCTATCTGGCACAGATGACCGGCCCGGTCCGGTTCCTCGCCATGGTGATCACCGTCGCCCAGCAGACCCGCGCCGGTGTCGAACGAGTCATGCAGCTGATCGACCAGCGCCCGCTGGTCACCGAGGCCCCGGACGCCCGACCCCTCGACCCGGACGCGGCGGCGCCGGCCGGCACGCCCGCGCTCGAACTCGACCAGGTCGACTTCCACTACCGGGCCGAGGAACACCCCGAGCCGGGCAGCGCCCCCGACGGCGTTCCGGTACTGGACGGCCTCAGCCTGCGGATCGCACCGGGGGAGACGCTGGCACTGGTCGGCGCATCCGGCTCCGGCAAGTCGACCGTCGCCCAGCTGGTGCCCCGCTTCTACGATCCGACCTCCGGCAGCGTCCGCCTGTTCGGACAGGACATCCGCGAAGTCACCCTCGACTCGGTGCGCGCTGCCATCGGCATCGTGCCGGAGGAGAGCTTCCTGTTCTCCGACACGGTCCGCACCAACATCGCCTACGGCCACCCCGAGGCCACCGAGGAGCAGATCCTCGCCGCCGCCCGGATCGCCCAGGCCGACGGCTTCATCCGGGAGCTTTCGGACGGCTACGACACCAAGGTCGGCGAGCAGGGCCTCACCCTCTCCGGTGGCCAGCGCCAGCGCATCGCTCTGGCCCGCGCCATCCTCACCGACCCCCGGATCCTGCTGCTCGACGACGCCACCTCCGCCGTCGACCCGCAGGTCGAGGCGGAGATCCATGACGCGCTGGACAGCGTGATGGCCGGCCGCACCACCCTGCTGATCGCGCACCGCCGCTCCACCCTGCAACTCGCCGACCGCATCGCCGTCCTGGACGCCGGTCGGCTGGTCGACATCGGCACCCACGACGAACTCACCGCCCGATGTCCGCGCTACCGGTCGCTGATCACCGACCCGGACGCACTGGCGGCCCCGGCACCCACCGAGCCCGAGCAGGGCACCGAAGCCGCGGAGAGCACGAACGCCGCACCGGCCGCCGAGAAGTCCGCAGCCGACGCCGAACTGCTCGCCAAGGTCGCCGCCCTGCCGCCCGCGACCGACACCCCCGACATCCCGGTCGAGCAGGCCGAGATCGCGGACCCCAGGTTCAACCTGGCCCGGCTGCTCGCCCCGTTCCGTCGTCCCCTGCTGCTCGCGCTGCTGCTGGTCGCGCTGGACACCGCCGCCGGCCTGGCCCTGCCGGTGCTGATCCGGCACGGCATCGACGACGGTGTCAGCAAGGCCGCCATCGGCGGCGTCGCGGTCGCCGCCCTGCTGGCACTCGTCGTCGTCATGCTCGACTGGCTGGTTCAGGCCACCGAGAGCAAGGTCTCCGGGCGTACCGGCGAACGCGTCCTCTACACGCTGCGGCTGAAGATCTTCGCCCACCTCAACCGACTCGGCCTCGACTACTACGAGCGTGAGCTGACCGGCCGGATCATGACCCGCATGACGACGGATGTGGACTCCATATCCTCGTTCCTGCAGACCGGCGTGGTCACCGCCGTGGTCAGTCTGTTCACCTTCTTCGGCATCTTCGTGGCCCTCGTCGTGATCGACGCCGGCCTGGCGCTGGTGGTGCTCATGGTGCTGCCGCCGCTGATCATCGGCACCCTGGTGTTCCGCAAGAAGTCCGCCCAGCAGTACCAGATCTCCCGCGACCTGATCAGCACCGTCAACGCCGATCTGCAGGAGAACGTCGCGGGCATGCGGATCGTCCAGGCCTTCCGCCGCCAGGACGCCAACATCGACCGGTTCGTCGAGCGGGGCCTCGCCTACCGGCACGCCCGGGTCAAGGCCCAGCTGTACATCTCGGTGTACTTCCCGTTCGTGCAGTTCCTGTCCAGCGTCGCCTCCACCATGGTCCTGATCGTCGGCGCCTCCCGCGTCGACCACGGCACGCTGACCATCGGTGCACTGGTCGCCTACCTGCTGTACATCGACCTGTTCTTCGCACCGGTCAGCCAGCTCTCGCAGATCTTCGACGGCTACCAGCAGGCGGCCGTCGGCCTCGGCCGCATCCGCGAACTCCTGCGTACCCCGACCAGTACGCCGCAGGCCGAACAGCCCGTTCCGGTCGGGGCGCTGCGCGGTGAGATCGCCTTCGAGAACGTCAGCTTCGCCTACAACGGCGGAGGTGAGGGCAAGCCCGAGGTCCTCTCCGGAATCGACCTGCACATACCGGCAGGCCAGACCGTCGCGCTGGTCGGCGAGACCGGCGCGGGCAAGTCCACCCTGGTCAAACTGGTCGCCCGGTTCTACGACGCCACCGGTGGCACCGTCCGGGTCGACGGCACCGACCTGACCAGCTACGACCTGGAGGGATACCGGCATCGGCTCGGCGTCGTCCCGCAGGAGGCCTACCTGTTCGCCGGGACGGTCCGCGACGCCATCGCGTACGGGCGCCCGGGGGCGAGTGACACTGAGGTCGAGGCCGCGGCCAAGGCGGTCGGTGCGCACGACATGATCACCCGACTCGCCGGCGGCTACCAGCACACCGTCGCCGCCCGTGGCCGAAACCTTTCTGCCGGTCAGCGTCAACTCATCGCCCTCGCCCGGGCCGAGCTGGTCGACCCCGACATCCTGCTTCTCGACGAGGCCACCGCCGCCCTCGACCTCGCCACCGAAGCCGCCGTCAACCACGCGGCGGACCGACTCAGCGGCGGGCGCACCACCCTGGTCATCGCCCACCGGCTCACCACCGCGGAACGCGCCGACCGGATCGTCGTCCTCGACCACGGGCGCATAGTGGAGGACGGCACCCACACCGAACTGCTCGACCGCGACGGCACCTACGCCAAGCTGTGGAACGCCTTCATCGCGGACGGGCACCCCGCGCCGGTGCTCGGCTGATCAGTTCATCGACGCCCCGGGCCCGGCAGACTGCCGGGCCCGGGGCGTTTTTTCGCAGGCTCAAGCTCGCCCGGGTCGTGCGGCATCCAGCAGCACCCGGAACAGCACCTCGGCATCCACCCCGGACGGCAGCTCACTGACCTGGCCGTCCCCGACCTCCACCACCCGCCAACCGCTCCCGGCACCCCGGTCGTTCGGACCGACGGCGTCGCGGCCGTCAGCGTTGCCCTCGGCCAGCCGCGCCAGGTCCGTGGTGACGAAGCGGCACCCCAACTTCCGCACCAGCGGGCGGACGGCCGACAGATCGGGCTCGACCCGGCTGGCCGGGCAGTCGGGGTGCGGCCCGATCAGCACGGGTTCGCCGTCCACCCACCAGATCCTGGCCTCCTCCGCCCGGCCGTCCGCCGTCCGCGCGAAGGACTCGAAGCGGCGAAGCACCAACCCGCCCGCCAGGAACTCGCCCTGCAGCTCGGTGAAACGCGCCGCCACGCGCTCCAGCGCATCGAGGTCGGCCAACTCGGGGACGTAGCAGGCCTCGTGCCACTCGTGCTTGCGGGACTTGACGTAGTCCTTCACGACCGCAGGGCCGCGCCCGCCCAGGGCAGAAGCGGCCGTGGCCAGGACGGTGCGGTCCCAGGAGGGGCCGGGGAGCCAGGCGCTGGCGGGTGTCACGGGCTCGAACGTCCGGTACCAGCCCGGCAGCTCATGGGCGGTGGCGTACTCGTCCGGCCCGGTCAGCAAGGTGCAGCCCCGGTCGGCGAGAGCCCCGGCCAGCGCGGCGTACCGGGCGACGGGGATCATCCAGCCGCGGTACCAGAGCGGCCCCGACCCGGTGGGGACACGTCGGACGGCGGCCTCGACATCCCCGGTCAGCAGCGCATCGTGGTCGAGCAGCGCGGGGCTACCGCCGGCGGCCCGGATCAGTCCGGCCTCCCAGGCGAAGTGCGGGTCCGCCCGGCGAGGCAGGAGCGGGTCGGAGGGAAGGATGACGGTGGGGTCGACCATGAGGCTCAGATTAGGTCCACCGATCGGTTGAGGAGCTGTCCTTGACCCGGCGTTGACCAGGCATTCTGTTCCGCAGGCCCGCGCCGACCCGCCATGGTGGCCGAAAACTCGATCGACAGTCCGGCAGCTGCACTGTCAGGCTCTCCGTGTGCGATGGATCACAGGACGTCAGAAGCCCGAACGTGAACGGCTACCCCGCCGAGCGGCGCGAACGGTGGTGCTCTCGCCGGAGGGCGAGGTGTTCCTGTTCCGGTCGGACAACTCCGAAGTCGGGGTGCACTGGAACGCTCCAGGTGGCGGCCTGGAGCCAGGTGAGACCCCGGCCGAGGGGGCGCTCCGCGAACTGCGCGAGGAAACCGGCTGGACCGACCTCCAGCCCGGCGAACTCCTCTGCACCTGGGAGCACGACTTCACCTGGCACGGCACGCCCGTGCGTCAACACGAGCACATATTCCTGAGCCACGGTCCGCGGCGTGAGCCCGGAGACGTGGCAGCGGTCCACCGCACCGACGGCATCCTCGGCTGGCGTTGGTGGACATCCACCGAACTGGCGGCACCGGACGCCGATCCGCTCTGGCCGCCGGACCTGTCGGCCCTGCTCACCGGACTCCGCACCGCGGAAGACGGCTCGATCGTCCCCGTCCACCTCGGCTACGTGCCCAACACCATCACGAACCAGCCCGGCTGACAGCAGGTACGGCAAGCCGCAACACCCCGGCCCGGACCGAACCTCGGCAGCACGAAGAGAGGAGCCGCCCGTTCCAGCACCCACGGACCCCACAGTCACCACCGCAACCGCGCTCGCAGCCGACCGGGCCCGACGGTCAGCGGACCTGACGCCGACCCCTCCGGCGTCCGCGAGCCACCGGAACCTCGGCCTGCCAGTCGCGCAGCCCCAGCTCACGGTCGTGCACCGCCTCCGGGTTGATCACCACCGACAGCAGGGCGGAGCGCAGCTCCTCGGGAGTCATCCCGGTCGAGCGCTGCAGTTGCTCGGTGGGAACCGATACCGCGATGGCAGGCCGCCACTCCGGTAGCACCACCTGGCAGGTCCCGGAGCCGAACCGCAGCAGTTGGGCGGACACCCGGCGCTCCGTGACCCGGGCCACGCCGGGGCCGGCAGCGTCGACCAACCCGGGGGACCCACCGATCAGCACACCCATCGGCACACCCACCGGGGCGGCCGGGGCGCTCTCCACCTCGGCGGCGACCAGCCCGTTCGCCAGTGCGCCCCCGGGCGGCACCGGAGCGGACGGAACGGCCCGCACCTGGCTCAGCCGCCGCGAAGGAGTCGGCCGCCGCGGTGGCCGCACCCGTCCCGTCACCATGCCCGTGCCCCAGACCCCCGACGACCAACCGAGCGACCCAGGAGAGCCCGTAGCCCCACCCCTCACCAAGCCCTCGGCACCCGCAGCCCCGAGGCCATCGGCCTCCCGAGCAGCCCCGGGCACCGCCGGCGCCCCAGGCAGCGACGGCTCGGCCACCGCCGACGACCAGTCGGGGACCTCGTCACGGCTGTCCGGGACTCTGTGACCGCCCGCCTCGGCATCCGAGCCTCCGTCCGAGCCAGACCCGGACGGCGCCGAGCCGTGCCCGGAACCAGGCCCCGAACCGCTCCCCAAGTCGGGAGCCGAGCCGGGTGCCGCCGAATTCGCGCTTGCCGCAGGGGAATTGGCGTCCGCGTCCGGCCGGGTCGGCGCGTTCTGGTCGAGCGAGGTCATGGCTGGACACCCTCCGGATTCTCGGCTCGCCCGATCCTGCACCACGAGTGCGTGCCGGGCCAAGGGACGTGTGTGCACAGCCTGCCGGTTCCGTGCCGTCCGGCCGGAAGTCGGCCCGCCGATCCTGCGGCCGCGTTATCGTGAGCGCATGTCTCTCACGTCATGCCTGCGCTGGTGGCCGTCCTAGGACGGCCGATCCCCATACATGACTCCAGGGCCGTCCGTACGGGCGGCCCCGGCGCGATCATCTCCGACGGACCCGGGCCCACCCCGGCGGGCGGCCACCACCGCAACCGAGGAGAACCCCGCCATGACCGCCACCGCAGACACCACGACGACCACCACGCCGGGCACCGCCACCCCGCTGATCGCCCCGACCGTCGAAGGCCACCGCCGGATCCTGACCGGCGACCGCCCGACCGGGCCGCTGCACCTCGGCCACTACTTCGGCACACTCCGAAACCGGGTCCAACTCCAAGCCCTGGGAATCGAGTTGCTGATCGTGATCGCCGACTACCAGGTGATCACCGACCGGGACCGGGCCGACCGGGTCGCCGAGCACGCCGAGAGGCTGGTCCTCGACTACCTGGCCGCCGGAGTCGACCCGGAACAGGCCACGATCTTCACCCACAGTGCCGTCCCCGCCCTCAACCAGCTGATGCTGCCCTTCCTCAGCCTGATCAGCGTCGCCGAACTCTCCCGCAACCCCACCGTCAAGGACGAGATCGCCCACTCCCGACAGGCCGCCGTCAGCGGACTGATGTTCACCTACCCCGTCCACCAGGCCGCCGACCTGCTGTTCTGCAAGGCGGACCTGGTCCCCGTCGGCCAGGACCAACTGCCGCACCTGGAGACCACCCGCACCATCGCCCGCCGCTTCAACGACCGCTACACTCCTCTGTTCCCCGAGCCCCAGGCCCTGCTGTCCGAGGCACCGCTGCTGCTCGGCACCGACGCCGGCAAGATGAGCAAGAGCCGGGGCAACGCCATCACCCTCGGCGCCGGTGAGGACGAGACAGCGCGGCTGCTGCGCGGCGCGGTCACCGACAACGACCGGCACATCAGCTACGACCCCGACACCCGCCCGGGCGTCTCCAACCTGGTGCTGCTGATCGCCCTCTGCCAGGACCGCGACCCGCACGCCGTTGCCGAGGAGATCGGTTCCGGCGGAGCCGCCCACCTCAAGCGCACTGCCACCGAGGCGGTCAACGAGCACCTCCGCCCCCTGCGCACCCGTCGAGCCGAACTGGCTGCCGACCGTGCGCTGCTGCGTGAAGTCCTGCACACCGGCAACGCCCGCGCCAACGCCATCGCCGACCGCACCCTCACCGAAGTCCGCACCGCCATGGGCACGTTCTGACCTCGGGGTGGTGTGGGGGGGGGGCCCCCCCCCCCCCCCCCCCCCCCCCCGGGCCCCCCCCCCCCCCTAAAACCCGTCCGCCCCCAAGCCGCACCCCCCCCCGCAAGCCCCCCCGGAGAGGGAGATACCCCCC
>NZ_JBHWID010000014.1:0-2093 GCF_042732175.1 Kitasatospora sp. NPDC059795 | reverse complement strand
CCCCTTTTTTCACTTTTCACTTTTGGGGGGTCTGTTTTGTTGTTTTAACCGACCCGGCCGGGGGGGGGGGGGGGGGCGCCCCCCCCCCCGCCCCCCCCCACCGCCGGCCGGGCCCGACCGCTCCTCTCTACCGGGACCGCACCCATGCGGCACCCGGCCGGAACCGCCCCGGCGGATCGGCAGTAACCGGACCGGGGTGGAGAGTTCACGGTCGGGGGATACCGTCAGCAGGCAGACCAAGACCACCCGCCGGCCCCGCGCCGTGCCAGGCGTCCGGTCGTCCCGCCCGCGCTCCACACCACGAAGGAGTCACCCGATGCCGATGCGTCCGCTCCGTCCCGGTGACCGCGTTGCCCTCGTCGCCCCCAGCGGCGCGGTCGACCCCGCACGACTCGCCCTCGGGACCGACATCCTGCGGTCCTGGGGCCTGGAGGTGGTCGTCCTCCCGCACGTCCACGACACCCACCGCACGCTGCCGTACCTCGCCGGCGCCGACGTCGATCGCGCCGCTGACCTGCAAGCCGCCTGGCTCGACCCCGACATCGCCGCTGTCCTCTGTGTACGCGGCGGGTTCGGGGCCCATCGGATGGTCGACCTGCTCGACTGGGACGCGATGCGCGCTGTCCCGCCCAAGCTCCTGATCGGGTTCAGCGACGTCACCGTCCTGCACGAAGCCGTCGCCCAACAGCTCGGCGTCCCCACCCTCTACGGCCCTATGCCCGGTGCCGGCGTGTTCACCACCGATGCCGCGACCGCCGAACACCTGCGCCGCACCCTGTTCGAGCCGGCGACCACGACCGTCCTCACCGGACCGGACGCCACGACCCTCGTTCCCGGACGCGCCCACGGCCTCCTGATGGGGGGCTGCGTCTCGCTGCTCGCCGCCGACCGCGGCACCCCCGCCGCCCGCCCGTCCTTCGCCGGCGGCCTGCTCGTCCTGGAGGACGTCAACGAGCAGCCCTACCAACTCGACCGCATCCTCACCCAACTGCGCCGGAGCGGAGCCCTGGAGGGAGTGGCGGGTGTGGTCCTCGGTTCCTGGGACCTCTGCGGACCGCTCGACGGCGTACGCGCCGTGATGCTCGACCACCTCGGCGACCTCGGCGTTCCCGTCGTCTGGGAACTCGGCTTCGGCCATGGCCCGTCGACGATCACTGTCCCGCTCGGCGTCCCCGCCACGTTGGACGCCGACGCGGCCACGCTCACCCTCGATGCACCCGTTCTCGCCGTCCCCGTCGATGCGTAGGGTTGCGAGCCATGCACGTCGAAGGCACTTCCGCTGCGGGCACCCCCACCACCGTCCCGGCCGACGAGCGGCCGTCCGCCCCCGTGGCGGCAGTGGAACGTGCGCTCGGCCTGCTCCACGGCCCCGGTAGCGGAACCGGCCGAGTACTCCTCGGTCTGGCCGGACCGCCCGCCGCCGGAAAGTCCACGCTTGCCCGGCTGCTGATCGACGCGGTCAACCGCCACGAGGGCCCCGACACCGCCGCCTACCTCCCACTGGACGGCTTCCACCTCTCCAACGCCCAGCTCGACCGCCTCGAACTGCGCCCCCGCAAGGGCGCCCCCGAGACCTTCGACGCCTTCGGCTACCTCGCCCTCGTCCAGCGCGTCGCCGCCGACCGCTTCCACGACATCTACGCGCCCGACTTCGACCGCACGCTCGACGAGCCCGTCGCCGCCCGCCACCTGATCCGCCCCTGCACCCGGCTGGTCGTCACCGAAGGCAACTACCTCGCGTCCCCCGCCACCCCGTGGGCGGACGCCCGGGCCCTGTTGCGCGAACTCTGGTACGTCGACGCCGATCACGCGGCCCGGGACGCCCGGCTCCTCGCCCGCCACACCGCCGGCGGCGAGGACCACTCCACCGCGCGCCGCCGCGTCGACACCAACGACCGGCCCAACGCCGCGCACGTGGAGACCACCCGTGCAGCCTGCGACTGGGTGGTCCGTGCGGACGTGTTTGCACCTGCTCGCCGAACGGCGTAGTGTTGCCTAGTCGCTCGGCAGGGAGCACCGGACACGCATCTGTGTGGACGGTCCCGGGGCGGCCAATCCCTTGGAACCACCCAGTTGATCCGTGTCGGGTCGCG
>NZ_JBHWID010000013.1:161214-243974 GCF_042732175.1 Kitasatospora sp. NPDC059795 | reverse complement strand
CTCGCGGCCGTTCCGACGTTTCAAACTCTAGCCGATCCCCGCTCCGAAAAGCGAATCCGCCGCAATCTCCGAAAACGCGCACAGCAAATACGAACAGAGACGCGAAAAGGACGCGACCCGGCACGGATCAACTGGGTGGTTCTCAAGGGATTGGCCGCCCCGGGACCGTCCACGCAGATGCGTGCTCGGTGCTCCCTGTCAGGCAACTCGGAGAACACTACACACCTGCGGGCGCAGGATCAAGTGCCACCTGGAAGACCAGGACGGCGACGTCGTCGTCGTGTTCGGCGGTCACGCCGAGGGCTCGCAGGAGGCGGGCGCAGACGATGTCGGGGGCGGCGACAGGGCCGGTGAGGGTGTGGGCGAGGTGGTCGATGCCCTGGTCGATGTCCTGGTCGCGGCGTTCGACCAGGCCGTCGGTATAGAGGACGCCGGTGGTGCCGGGGAGCAGGCGGAGGGTGTGGGAGAGGTGGCCGGCCCCGCCGGTGCCGAGGGGTGGGCCGTTCTGTTCCTCGCCGCGCAGGACGGTGCCGTCGGGGGCCCGCAGAAGGAGGGGGAGGTGGCCGGCGGAGGCGTAGACGAGGGTGGTGGAGGCGGGGTCCCAGACGGCGTAGGTGCAGGTGGCGATCTGGTTGGCGTCGATCTCCATGGCGAGGCCGTCGAGCAGGGTCATCACTTTGTGCGGTGGCAGGTCGAGGCGGGCGTAGGCGCGGACGGCGGTGCGGAGCTGGCCCATGACGGCGGCGGCGCGCAGGCCGCGGCCCATGACGTCGCCGATGACGAGGGCGGTGCGTCCGCCGCCGAGGCCGATGACGTCGTACCAGTCGCCGCCGACGGCGGCGTCGGCTCCGCCGGGGAGGTAGGTGGCGGCGACGTGCAGGTCGGCGGGCTGTTCGAGTTTCTGCGGGAGCAGGCTGTGCTGGAGGGTGACGGCGGCTTCGCGTTGGCGGCGTTCGGCGTCGCGGAGGCGGCCGGCGGCCTGGACCTGGTCGGTGACTTCGGTGGCGAAGATCAGGACGCCGGTGGGGGTGCTGCGGTCGTCGGGGCCGAGCGGGACACAGGCGATGTTGTAGTAGCGGTTCCCGCCGAGGCCGAGGATGCAGCGGGACTTCACGCTGCGCGGGCGGCTGCTGCGCAGTACCTGGTCGAGCAGGGGGAGCACGCCGAGTGCGGTGAGTTCGGGGAGGGCCTCGGCGGCGGGGCGGCCGGGGGTGCGGGCGCCGAACAGGTCGCGGTAGGCGCGGTTGGCGTAGCCGAGCAGGTGGTGGGGGCCGTGGGTGAGGGCGACGGGGGCCGGCAGGCGGCGCAGGACGTCGCGGAGGTCGTAGAGGTGTTCGGGGTCGCGGAGGTCGGGGCCGGAGGCGGCGGGGTCGCGCTGGCCGGGAACGGTGACGGGTTCGTCCGCGGTGGTGGGGGTCGTCCGCCACGCGGCTCCGGTGAGCCGGGCGCTCCAGCGCATGAGGTTCAACGTGGGCCGCTTCCTCGGGGAACTGTGTGGGGGTGCCTGCTCGCGGGTCGGTTCCAGTGTGATCATCACCTTGCGTGCGTGGGGTGGCACACGGCGTGATGGGGCGATCCTGTCAGGCTCCGGGGTGATTCCGGAAGTCGAGCCCCCGGTACGGCGCGTTCCGGCGGGTGTGCGCCGGGGACGCGCTTCCACCCGGCCGCCCGTGTATACACAGCACGTTCGCCGTACAGAGCCGCACAGAGCCGCACAGAGCCGTACAGAGGGGCGAAGTCAGCTTCCCGGTCCGGTGCGGAAACCTGACTCGAATTCGGCCCGGGGGTTCTCGATGGTGCCGAGCGAGACCACTTCGCGCGGGAACAATCCGCCGAACACCCAGTCCATCAGGACCCGGATCCGACGCTCCCGGCTCGGCAGGCGGCGCAGCAGGCGGACGCGGTGCAGCCACCAGGCACGCCGTCCGGTGATCCGGGTGCCGCGCCTGGTGTGGGCGACGGCGCGGCGCAGGCCGAGCGAGGTGGAGCATGCGGGATCGCCCGGCCGGTAGTCCGCGAGGGGCTGGCCGGCGAGCTCGGCGGCCAGGTTCTCGGCGAGCAACTTGGCCTGCGCGAGGGCGTGTTGGGCGTTGGGGGCGCAGGGCTGCCCGGCCTCGTCGGGGACGGCGGCGCAGTCGCCGGCGGCCCAGGCGTCGGTCAGGGGGGTGCCGTCGGGGTCGGCGATCCGCAGGGTGGGCGTGCAGGTGATCCGGCCGGCGTGGTCCAGCGGAAGGTCGGTGAGGGCGAGCACGGGGGCCGGACGGATGCCGGCCGTCCAGACCAGGGTGCGGGCGGCGAAGCGGCCGCCGTCGGAGAGCACCATGACCTGGTCGACGGCGGACTCCAGGGTGGTGGAGAGCCGGACGTCGATGTTGCGTTCGCGCAGTTCGGCGAGGGTCTGGGTGGCGAGTTCGGGGATCTCCTCGCTGAGGATGCGGTCGGTGGCCTCGACCAGGACCCAGCGCAGGTCGTCGGGGGTGAGGTTGTGGAAGCCCTTGGTCGCGGTGCGCGCCATGTCCTCCAGTTCGCCGAGCGCGCCCACGCCCGCGTAGCCGGCGCCGACGAAGACGAACGTGAGGGCGGCCTGCCGGAGCGCGGGGTCCCGGGTCGAGGACGCGAGGTCCAGCTGCTCCAGCACGTGGTTGCGCAGGGCGACGGCCTCGCCGACGGTGGCGAAACCCATGCCGTGCTCGGCCAGGCCGAGGACGGGCGCGGTACGGGAGACCGCGCCGGGGGCCATCACCAGGACGTCGTACGGGACTTCGGTCGGCAGCCGGAGCTCACCGCGCGGGGCGGCGTCCACCCAGGCGGTGCGGGAGGCGTGGTCGATCCTGGTGACGCGGGCGGTGAGCACCCGGCAGTCGGGCAGCGCGGTGCGCAGCGGGACGACCACGTGGCGGGGGTCGATGGAGCCGGCGGCGACCTCGGCCAGCAGCGGCTGGAAGGTGAGGTACGGCTGCGGTTCGACGATCGTGATGTCGATCCGCCGGTCCCTCAACTGCGGTCGCAGTACCTGCTGGAGGCGCAGCGCGGTGCTCAGTCCGGCGCAGCCGCCGCCGATGATCAGGATCCGAATGGGGCACCTCCGGCCGGCCCTCGGGTTGTGACCCGTTTCACGTTCCCCCTATGACGCACCCGCCGGAGGGCTCTTGTCCACACTCCGGGCCGGATCGGTCCAAATCCGATCCGGCATCCGACCCCGAAACACCCCTCGCCACCCCCGCCCGGACAACTGACAGGGGTGGCAAGGCGATTGGGCGGCGATCGGCGGCGACCAGGACGAATCCTCCTGTCCCCCGGCAGGGAAACGGCAGGGGTGCCGACCCGCCCTGGAACGGGGTGGACTTTCCGGGGCCCTGCACTTGATCGGCGCTTGCATCGAGGAAGGGCTTTCCTTGGGAACCGCCGGCCGTGCTCAGCGCGACCAGTACGGGTCGCCTTCCCGGGAGAGGTCGTCGAGCAGGCGCTTCCATTCGTCGGCACAGGCGTTGAGTTCGCGAAACGCAACGGTGAATCCACTCGCCCCGCTCCCCCGGGTTCCGCCTGCCGCACACGACCCCCCATGTGTTCGGCAAATTTGTGTGTGGTTGTTGTGCGCGCGTGTCGGCCACGCCGGCGAGGGACACCTGTCCGGAGGTCGGAGAGGTGTGCGTTCGATCCCCGTGCCGGTTGCGACGGTGGAGCATGGAACGATCTGATGATCCGTCAAGTTGCAGTCGAGAAGGACAAGTCGGGCCGCCGGGCGTCGAGCCCTCGGGTGTGACTCGTCTCACGTGGGGCGTGGGCGGTGCCTGTGGGGATTTGTCCGCAGCTGGTGCCGGATCGGATCGCCGGCGGTGAGGAGTGGTCCACTTCTGCGGCGAACTTCCTTGAACTATGGTCGGATTGTGGTTCGGACCGCCGAAGGTGCCGGTCCATGGACCTGCGAGCTCGGTGGCATCGGTGCGACTGCCCGGGAGCCATCCGGGGAAGGTAGTGCGCGGACGTCGGACCCGACCGGTGTCGGCAGCGCACACCAGGGGGCGCAGTGACCGTTCGGGTGCCCGGAACGGGGCGCCTCGGGGGAGGTTGGCATGTCGGAGCAGGAACAGTTGGCCGAGCGGTCGCCGGGTGGCGCGTTCGGGAGGTCCGCGGTGGATGTGGTGCCGGAGCAGCGTGGCCCGGGTGAACGGGAGCGGTTCGCGTTCCCGCAGGGCGAGCGTCCGGGCGAGGCCGGGCGGGGTGCGGGTTCGCGCCTGCGGGTGGATGCCCGGCGGAACCTGGAGAGTGTGCTGCGCGCCGCGCGGGAGGTGTTCGGCGAACTCGGGTACGGGGCGCCGATGGAGGAGGTCGCGCGCCGGGCCGGGGTGGGTGTCGGCACGGTGTACCGGCGCTTCCCCAGCAAGGAGGTGCTGGTCCAGCGGATCGCCGCCGAGGAGGTCTCCTGGCTGACGGCGCAGGCCCGGGAGTCGCTGTACGGCGGGCTGAACGGGCCGTGGGACGCGCTGGCGGGATTCCTGCAGCGGGCCGCCGCCTCGGGCGCGGGCCGGCTGCTGCCGCCGGAGGCGTTCCGCTACGCCGAGGAGATCGGCCGGGTGCCGGAGCAGCGCGCCGGCGAACTTCGGGCGTTCGCCGGGGCGTCGGCGTCCGATGCCGAGCAGAGCGCGGATCCGCGGCTGCTGCTGCAGCTGCTGGCGGCGCTGGTGGCCCGGGCGGGTGCGGCGGGCGAGCTGCGGGCGGGGGTGACGGTGTCCGACGTGGTGCTGGTGCTGACCGCGGCGGTGCCGGTGCACGCGTCGGCGGCGTTCGCGGCCGAGGACGGCGGCGAGGGCGGCGGTGCGGGCGGCCGGCTGCTGCAGATCCTGTTGCAGGGCCTGCGGACGTCCTGAACCGGCCGTGGGCGTCGGGTGGTTGACGGTCGGTGCGGGAGGCCGGGGCCGGTGACGCGCCGTTCGGGTGACGGGAAGCCGCCGGGCGCGGGCGGCGCGCGGGACTGTCCGGGTACGCGCGGTGCCTGCGCCGTCGGTCTCCGAACACTTCGGCGAGCGGCGGCCCGGAAGAGTGGGTCCGAGTCCGGGCGGCTACCGGTGGTCGCTGCGCTATGCCATTCTTTGCCCGTGGTTGGAGCCATTGTCCTGTTGCGCACCGTGATCGCCGTCGACGTCGAGGATCGGCCCGTGTCGTGTGCCGTGCGACCGGGCGGTGCCAGGTGAACCCGGACGAGCAGGGCGAGGGCGGGGAGTTCGGCTCCGGGCTGGGCACGCCGGGCCAGGTCCCGGACCAGGGCGGAAGTCCGGCCCGGGAGTCGCTGACCGGCCGGGTGCCGGGCCAGGCCCCCGCCGGGCAGGGCGGGGTCACGCCGGAGGCATTCATCGCCGAAGAGCTGTCGGCGCGTGTCACGGTGCCGCCGCCGGCCGACCCGGTGGACGGTGAACGCCCGCCCTCGGACGCCGAGTTGACGGCCCTGGTGCGGGCCGGCGACGACACCGCGTACGAGGAGATCTACCGCCGCCACGCGGACGCGGTGCGCCGCTACGCCCGGACGTGCTGCCGGGACAGCTTCACCGCCGAGGACCTGGCGGGCGAGGTGTTCGCCCGCACCCTGCAGGCGTTGAAGGCGGGCAAGGGGCCGGAGTTCGCGGTCCGCGCCTACCTGCTGACGGCGGTGCGCAACGTCGCGGCGGCCTGGGGTCGTTCGGACCGCCGCGAGCAACTGGTGGACGACTTCGCGACGTTCGCCGAGGCGTCCGCCGCCACGATCGAGTTCGACCTGGCCGACCCGGGCGCGGACGCCTGGGCGTTGGCGCTGGCCGATCAGCGCATGGTGATGCGGGCGTACGCCGAACTCCCGGAGGACGACCGGGTGGTGCTCTGGCACACCGAGGTCGAGCGGGAGTCGCCGAAGACGGTGGCGGTGATGCTGGGCAAGACCGCCAATGCGACGGCCGTGCAGGCCCACCGGGCCCGCGACCGGCTGGCCGCGGCGTTCCTCCAGGCGCACGTGTCGGGCAGCCAGGAGTCGGGCTGCGCCGGGTACGCGAACCGGCTGGGCGCGTACGCCCGCGGATCGCTGCGCAAGCGGGCGTCGGCGGAGGTCGGCAAGCACGTCCAGGACTGCACCCGGTGCACGGCCGCGTACCTGGAGCTGGCGGACATCAACCACAGTCTGCGGGCGGTGCTTCCGGGCGGTGCGCTGCTCTGGGTCGGCGCGGGCTGGTTCACGGCCGCGGCGGCCGCGGTCGGCACCGGCGTGGCCGTCACGGGCGCGGTCGCCGGCGGCACCGTCGCGGCCGGCGGTACGGCGGCGGGCGGTACGACGGCCGGCGGTACGGCGGCGGGCGGCGGTTCGTCCGGCGGTGGCACGGCGGCGGCCGGGCAGGGGCTCGGTACGGCCGCCAAGGCCGGGATCGCCGCGGGCATCGCGGTGGTGGCGGCGGCCGTCGCCGCGTTCGCGCTGACCGGTACGCCGGAGCCGCCGGTGGCCGCGCCGCCGCCGGTCAGCACGGTGCCGGACGTGCCGGCCCCGGTGACCCCGCCGCTGCCGGTGTCCTCGCCGACCCCGGACCCGACGCCGTCGACGTCCCCGTCCCCCTCGCCGTCCCGGACGCCGAGCCCGAGCCCGAAGTCGAGTTCGTCCCCGACGACGAGTCCGAAGCCGGCCGGCACGCCGCCCCGGGCGGCCGAGCCGGAGCCGTCGGCCGCGTCGACGCCGCCGAGCCCGAGCCCGAGTCCGAGCCCCACGCCGAGTCCGAGCCCCAGTCCGGTCACCCGGTTCTGGCTGGACGAGCTGCCGACGAACCGCGGCCACCACAGCGCGGACACGCCGGTCATCCGCGGCTCCGGGTTCGTCCTGCAACGGCCCGGCGCGTGGATCCAGGGCGACTACTACCGGCACGCGCTGGCGGTCCAGGTGCCGTCCCGGGTGACCATCGACCTGAACCGCAGCTGCCGGTCCTTCGACGCCGTCGCAGGGCTGGACGACTTCGGGACGGGCTACGGGCGGGTGGTCTTCTCGGTGCAGGGCGGCAACGGTCAAGTGCTGTGGAGCTCCGGCGAGTTGTCCTCGGACGACAAGCCGGTGCAGGTGCACGCCCAGCTGTCCGGCCAGACCTCGATCCGGCTGGTGGCGACCACGGCCCGCGGCTCCGTCCCGGTCGACCTGGCGGACTGGGCGCAGGCTTCGCTCAACTGCTGACGGCCGCCTCGGCCGGAGCCGCCCCGACCCGGGCGACCGCACCGGGGCCGGTCGGTCGCGCAGCGAGACCCAGCCGCGCCGCGAGGCTCTGCTGGGCGTGGGCGAGCCGGCGCACCGGCCAGCGCAGCAGCACGTACAGGCAGAGCGCCCAGCCGGCGGCGTGCACGGCCCACACGCCGGCCATGGTCGGGCCGCCCCACGCCTGGTGGTAGTCGGTGCCGAGATACCAGATCGGGTAGCCGAAGTTGCGCACCGAGTTGAACGCGGCGTACCCGACCAGCAGCAGCGCGAGCGCGTCCAGCGGCAGGCCGAGCACCGTCCGGGCGAGCCGGCGGCCGGGCGTCCAGTGGCCGGGGCCCCACGTCCGGGCGTGCAGGCGGGCGGCCCGGGTGGGCTGTCCGGCCAGCAGCAGGGCGGCCCCGGCCAGGTCGGCCGGCAGGGCCAGCGCGGACCGGACGGCGGGGGCGCAGACGGCGCGGAACGGGCGGCTGGTCACGGACAAATCCCGGGGCTCCTTCTGATCGGGTCGAGGCCCGTACTGTGCCGGGCCGCGACCCGACGCGGCGTCACCCCGGGGAGCCGGATCGCCGTCGTACCCGGGTACGACTCAGATCGCGCAGCTGCCGTCCGCGCAGGCGTTGCCGGCCGGGGCGATCTCGGTGAGCTGCCGGGCGGTCTCGGCCTCGACCTGGCGCAGCACCTGGAGGAAGGTGTCGGCCTCCTGGCCGCCCTGGACGGCCCACTGCCCCTCGAAGACGAAGGTGGGGACGGCGGTGACGCCGATGGCGCGGGCCTCGGCGAGCGCGGCGCGGGTCTCGGCCTCGCCCTCGTCGCCGGCCAGGTAGGCAGCGGCGCGCTCGCGGTCGATGCCGGTCTCGGCGGCGAGGCCGGCCAGCGCCTCGACGTCGCCCACGTTGACGCCCTCGGAGAAGTGGGCCTTCAGCAGGCGCTCCTTGAGGGCGGCCTGCACGGCGGGGCCGTACTCGGTCTCGGCGAGGTGCAGCAGGCGGTGGGCGCGCAGCGTGTTGACCTCGACCGCGGTGTCGAAGTCGTAGTCGATGCCGAGGGTCTTGCCGACCTCGGTGATCTGCGCGTCCATCGCGAGGGACTGCGGCCCGTACCGCTCGGCCAGCCACTCGCGGTGCGGGCGGGCCTGCTCGGGCGCGTCGGGGACCAGCTGGAAGGGGCGGAAGACCACCTCGACGCCGTCCTTGCCCTCGAAGCGCTCCAGGGCCTCTTCGAAGCGCCGCTTGCCGACGTAGCACCAGGGGCACGCGATGTCCGAGTAGATTTCGACCTTCATGGCGGGGCGGGCTCCTGTCGAGGGGTGGTTCACGGCGGCCGGACGGCCTGCACCGACAAGATGAACGCTCAACCACTCGCCGTCATTCCTGGTCAGGGCTCTTCGACGGGTGCGGGGACGACCAGCACGGGGCAGCCGGCGTGGTGCACGGCGGCGGTGCTGACCGAGCCGAGCAACAACCGGGTGAAGCCGCCGTTGCCGCGGGTGCCGAGCACCAGGGTGTGCCGCCCGTCGGCGGCGCGGAGCAGTACGTCCACCACATTGCCGAGCAGCACGTGCAGGGTGAGCTGCCCGGCGTACGGGCGGGGGCGGGCGGCCTGGACGGTGGCGACGGCGCGGCGCAGGCCGTCGGACATGCTGGCGGTGAGGCGTTGGACGCTCTCCTGGACGAGGTCGGCCATGCCCGGCGGGTAGCCGGTGGGCGAGGGGTTGACCACGGCGAGCACGTGCAGCGGCAGGCGGTGCGCCTCGGCCTCGGTCATCGCCCGGTCGAGCGCCCAGAGCGAGGCGTCGGAGCCGTCGCAGGCGTTCACGATCGCGGTGCCGGGCGGCGGGGGCTCGGTGCTGACGGGGAGGGTCATGGCGCGACGCTATCCGTCGGCCCGGCGCGCACCGGGCAGGCACGCTCGGCGGCCGACGCTCCGCCGCGGTGCGGCACGGGGCGGGCACGCTCAGCGTTCCAGCGCGGTGCGGCACGGTACGGACGGTCGGGCCCGCTCAGCGTTCCAGCGCGGTGCGACGCGGGGCGGGCAGGCCGGTCCAGGCGGAGCCGGGCCGGCGGGCGGCGAGGCGGCGCAGCCAGATCTCGACGGCGATCAGTTCGGCGAGCGCGGCGAGGGTGGCGGGCGGGGCGTCCTGCGCGGGGTCGGTGGCGGTGGCGAGGGCCTTGCGGACGGCGGGGGTGTCGATCAGCCCGGCCTCGCCGAGCAGCGGCCGGTCGAGCAGCTCGGTGAGGGCGGGGGCGGCGGCGCGCAGGCCGTCCCGGGCGGGGGCGTGCGGGTCCGTTCCGGTGCCGCGTCCCCAGGTGGCGGGGAGGTCGGTGCGGCCGGCGCCGGCCAGGACGGCGGAGAGCAGGGCGGGCCGGGCGCCGGGTTGCAGGCGGAGTTCGTCGGGGAGCAGGCGGGCGGCGCGCAGCACCTGGTTGTCGAGGAACGGTGCGTGCAGGCGCTGGCCGTGCTGTTCGGTGGCGTGCACCAGGGTGCGGTAGTGCGCGGCGTACCGGTGCAGGGCGAGGCGGGCGCGGCGGGCGCCGGGCGGTTCGGTGGGGGCGCCGTCGCGGGCGGCGGTGCGCAGGTGCTGGGCGAGTGCGGCGAGGGGTTCGTCGGCGAGCAGGTGGGCGGCCGGTCCGGTCGGGTGCCAGGTCAGTTCGGCGGCCGTCGCGCGGCCCGCGGTGGCCGGTCCGCCCGGTCTCCGGCGGATCGTCAGGTGCAGGGCGAGGTCGTCGAGGGCGTCGGCGGAGCGGGTGCGGGCCAGGCGGCGAGCGGCGCGCAGCACGGTGACGGGGGTGTGCAGGGCGCCGGTGAGGGTGCCGGCGGTGGCGCGGTCGGCGCCGGCCAGGGCGGCGACGGGGGCGAGCAGGTGGAGCGGGCGTCCGGCGTGGAGGAGGTCGGCGAGCCGGGCGGGGTGGCCGTCGAGGACCTGTCGGGCGCCGTGGCCGGTGAGGTGGTCGGCGCCGCCGGCCCGGTGGACGGCGGTGTACCGGGCGGCGTGCAGCAGTGCGGGGCCGGGTTCGTCGGTGAGCGGGCCGGCCAGCGGGTCGGCGAGTCCGGCGTACGGGAGGACGGGCGGGACGACGAGGTGGCGCAGCCGGGGTGCGTGCACGGCGAGGGCGAGGCCGTCGGTGTCGCCGCGGGTGACGGCGGGCAGCGTCTCGGGTTCGGGCCGGTCGTCGGCTTCGCGGGCCCAGGAGCCGCGGACGGCGCCGGTGCGGGCGGCGGGCCGTTCCAGCGCGGTGCCGGGCCGGGTGCCGGCGGGGAGCGGGACGGCGGCGGCGAGCAGGGCGACGGTGGCGGAGGCGGTGCCGTAGGAGAGGTCGACGCCGAGTCGGGGCCGCGCGCCGGGGGCGGTGGCGCGGACCCGGCAGCGGACGGCCTCCAGCAGGGCGCGGGTGAGTTCGCGGACGGCGGGGGCCTCGGCCGGGGCTTCGGCGGGGTCGTCGGGGTGCGCGGTGTGGTGGGCGCGGCCGCCGCGGATGCCGAGGGCGTGGCCGGGCGGCACCCGGCGGACGCCCCGCCAGGGGGTGCGGTCGCCGAGCACCTCGGGGGTCTCGGGGGTGGCGAGCCGGGCGGCCAGGTGGGCGGCGTCCAGGGGTGCGCCGACCAGGTCGGCCAGCGGCAGGGCGGCGGTGGCCCAGGCGGTGCCGCCGGCGAACGGGGTGTGGAAGACCGGCTGGACGCCGGCCAGGTCGGTGAGCAGCACGGTGGAGCGGGTGCCGGTCCGCAGGACCACGGTGTAGCTGCCGGGCCAGCGGGTGAGGTGGCGCAGCGCGCCGCCGCGGGCGGCGGCCAGGCCGTCGGCGAGTTCGCGGTCGGTGGCGCCGCAGCGGCCGGCGACGGCGAGGCGCAGGGTGGCGGGGGTGTCGAGGTGGGTGCGGTCGGCGGGGTCGCGGGGGTCGAGTCCGCCGCGGACGTCGGCGGGGGCGCCGGGGCGGAGCACGGCGAGGCGGAGTTCGTCGGGGCGCCAGTCGCCGACCGCCCAGAGCGGGTCGGGGCCGCCCCAGAGCAGGGTGCCGGCGATCGGCCGGACCGCGGCGAGGGCCGGGTCGGCGGCCGGTCCGCTCCAGCCGGTGAGCCACCGCATCGCGCCTCCGTGGTGCTAGGGCCTGGCCGGCCGGGCGCGCGGCGAACACCCGCTCATGTGCAGGAAATTGGCGCACCGTCAGGAGACATCGTGCCACCGGTGGGCGCAGAACGGGTGGGGCTTTCGCGGCGAGGCGCACGGACCGGGCCACCCCCTCCGGGGCCCGGGCCGCGCAGATCCTCGAACTCCCGTCCGGGGCACGGCCGGTGGCCGCCGACGCGGTGCGGAAATGGTCCGTGGACGGTGCGATACGGCCGCAATGTGGCCGAAATACGTCGCACGGGCCGGGAGGGCATCCGCATGCCCTCCCGGACGCGCCGCTGCCCGCGGGGATTGAGGCAGCGTTTCCCCCGGCCCGCCGGGTCCTCGACGGCGGGCCGATCCACAGGCACCAGCGAATCGCCCACCTGCCGCTGCGGCCAGGGAGCACGAATGGCGCACGCGGGCACGGGCCGGGAGCACGGGCCTCCGGCAGGTGCCCGCGCGACGCCCGGCGGACGTCCGGCCGCCCGTCGCGGACGCAGCGCGTTCCCGCCAACCGGAATGCGGCCTCTTAACCGTGGGAACGCGGGCGACTACGCTAGGTGCAAGCAGTCCGGTGGCGTGCTGCCAGCGTCACCGATCGCCGCCATCCGCGCACGACGTTGCCAGGGGGTGCCACCGCCACCATGACCGTCAGCTCACGAGGGCCGAACGACCGGCTGGGCGCCCTTCTCACACTCGCCCAGATCAGCAACGCCGGGCTCGCCCGCCGGGTCAACGACCTGGGCGCGCAACGCGGCCTGACCCTGCGCTACGACAAGACCTCGGTGGCCCGCTGGGTGACCAAGGGCATGGTGCCGCAGCGCCCGGTGCCGCACCTGATCGCCACCGCGCTCGGCAACAAGCTCGGCCGCCCCGTCCCGCTGGAGGAGATCGGCCTCGCCGACTCGCACCCCACGCCCGAACTCGGCCTGGAATTCCCGCGCGAGGTCCCGGAGGCGGTCCGCTCCGCCACCGAGCTCTGGCGGGTCGACCTGGACCTGCGGCGCGGCCCCGGCGGCGGCCGGTGGAGCGACACCCTGGCCGGCACCTTCTCGGTCGCCGCGTACGCGACCCCCGTCTCCCGCTGGCTGATCACCCCCGCGGACGGCTCGGTGGCCCGCGAAACCGCCCCCGATCTGTCCGGCTACCGGGTCGGGCACGCGGACGCCGCGAAGCTCCGCGAGGCCGCCCAGGAGGCCCGCCGCTGGGACTCCAAGTACGGTGGCGGCGACTGGCGTTCCTCGATGGTCCCGGAGTGCCTGCGGGTGGAGGCCGCCCCGCTGCTGCTCGCCTCCTACAGCGACGCCGTCGGCCGGGCGCTGTTCGGCGCCACCGCCGAACTCACCAGGCTCGCCGGATGGATGGCCTTCGACACCGGCCAGCACGAGGCCGCCCAGCGCTACTACATCCAGGCGCTGCGCCTCGCCCGGGCCGCCGGCGACGTGCCGCTCGGCGGGTACGTGCTGGCCTCGATGAGCCTCCAGGCCTCCTACCGCTCCTTCCCGGACGAGGCCGTGGACCTCGCGCAGGCCGCCCTGGAACGCAACCGGGGCCTGGCCACCGCCCGCACCATGAGCTTCTTCCACCTGGTCGAGGCCCGCGCCCACGCCAAGGCCGGCAACGCCACCGCCTGCGGCAGCGCGCTCTCCGCCGCCGAGGCCGCCCTCGACCGGGCCCGCCCCGGCGACCCCGACCCGACCTGGATCGACTTCTACGCCTACGACCGCCTCGCCGCCGACGCCGCCGAGTGCTTCCGCGACCTCGGAGTGCCGTCCAAGGTCCGGCAGTTCACCCGCGAGGCACTGGCCCGCCCGACCGAGGGCTTCGTCCGCTCGCACGGCCTGCGGCTGATCGTCTCCGCGATGGCCGAGGCCGAGGCCGGCGACCTGGAGGCCGCCGTCGCCGCCGGCGAACGCGCCGTCGAGGTCGCCGGACGGATCTCCTCGCACCGCAGCCGCGAGTACGTGGTCGAGCTGCTGCGCCGCCTGGAGCCCTACCAGAACGAGCAGCGGGTCAAGGAACTCACCGAACGCGCCCGCCTGGTCCTCACCACCGGCTGACGAGGGGTTGCGTTCTTGAAGCACGACGTCCAGGTCGTGGTGGTCGGCGGCGGCATCGTCGGCCTGTCCACCGCGTACGCGCTCACCCACGGCCACCCCGGCGGCACCGTCACCGTGCTGGAGAAGGAGAGCGCCCTCGCCACCCACCAGACCGGACGCAACAGCGGCGTCATCCACAGCGGCGTCTACTACCGGCCCGGGTCCCTCAAGGCCCGGTACGCCACCCGGGGCGCCCGCGAGATGGTCGAGTTCTGCCGCGAACAGGGCATCGCGCACGAAGTCACCGGCAAACTCGTCGTCGCCACCGAGGAGACCGAACTCCCCCGCCTCGCCGCCCTCGCCGAACGCGGCCGGGCCAACGGCATCCCGCTGACCGAACTCGACCCGGCCGGCATCCGCGAGCACGAACCCGAGGTCACCGGCCTGGCCGGCCTGCACCTCGCCACCACCGGCATCTGCGACTACACCGCCGTGGCCCACCGCTACGCCGCCCTCGCGGGCGAACGCGGCGCCGAACTCCGGCTCGCCACCCCGGTGTTGGGCATCGCCCGGCGCGCCGACGGGGTCACCGTCAGCACCCCCACCGGCGAGATCCGCTGCGCGGTGCTGGTCAACTGCGCCGGCCTGCACAGCGACCGGATCGCCCGGCTGGCCGGCGACGACCCCGGCGTCCGGATCGTCCCCTTCCGCGGCGAGTACTACGAACTCGCGCCCGCCCGCCGCTCCTTGGTCCGCGGCCTGGTCTACCCCGTCCCCGACCCGGCGTTCCCCTTCCTCGGCGTCCACCTCACCCGCGGCATCCACGGCGACGTCCACGTCGGCCCGAACGCCGTCCCCGCCCTGGCCCGCGAGGGCTACGACTGGCGCACCGCGAGCCTGCGCGACCTCGCCGAGACGATCCGCTTCCCCGGCACCTGGACGATCGCCCGCCGGCACTGGCGCTACGAACTCGGCGAGCTCCACCGCTCCCTGTCCAAGCGCGCCTTCACCGCCGCCGTCCGCCGTCTCCTCCCCGCCGTCACCGAGGCCGACCTCCTCCCCACCACCGCCGGCGTCCGCGCCCAGGCCGTCGCCCGCGACGGCACCCTCCTCGACGACTTCGCCTTCGCCGGCTCCGGCCGCCTCGTCCACGTCCTCAACGCACCCTCGCCCGCGGCGACGGCCTCACTGGCGATCGGCCGCGAGATCGCCCGGCGGGCAATGCGAGGGGTGGACGACCAGTGAAGGGGTGAACCACCAGGGGCGCGGGCCGGGTTCGCACCCGCTCTCGCCGCAGGCGGTTTTCCGGGCTCCCGTAGACTGGTGCGATTGTGACCTCCTCCGCCCCCAGCCCCCAGTTGCCCGCTTCGGCCCGGCTGTCCGCCGCCCCGGCGGCGTACCCCGCGCCGATGTACCCGCACAAGGCCACCGAGGCCCAGCACCGTGAGCAGCGGATCCGCAGTTTCCAGCCCCGCCGTGGTCGGATGACCAAGGCGCAGGCGGGTGCGCTGGACCGCGGCTGGGAGCGTTTCGGCCACGCCATCGACGGCACGCCGATGGACCTGCCGGCGATGTTCGACGGCCGTCCGGTGACGCTGGAGATCGGTTTCGGGATGGGCGACACCACGGCCGCGATGGCCGCCGCCGACCCGTCGTCGGGCATCCTCGCGGCGGACGTCCACACCCCGGGCCACGGCAACCTGCTGCAGTTCCTGGAGCGGGACGGTTCGGAGAACGTCCGGCTCGCGGCGGGCGACGCGGTGATCCTGCTGCGCGACATGCTGCCGGACGCGTCGCTGGCGGGTCTGCGGGTGTACTTCCCGGACCCGTGGCCGAAGCCGAAGCACCACAAGCGCCGGCTGATCCAGGAGTCGTTCCTGGAGCTGGTGCTGCCGCGGCTGGCCCCGGGCGCGCTGGTGCACTGCGCGACGGACTGGGAGCCGTACGCGGAGCAGATGCTGGCGGTGCTGGAGGCGTCGCCGGAGCTGGAGAACCTGCACCCGGAGGGCGACGGTTCGCCGTGGCTGGAGCCGGAGGAGCACCCGGCGGGCAGTGTGCCGGGTTACGCGCCGCGTCCCGAGTGGCGTCCGGTGACGAAGTTCGAGCGGGCCGGCCTGGCCAAGGGCCACCTGGTGCACGACCTGCTGTTCCGCCGCCGCTAGGGCCTGTCTTCGAACCCCCGCCTGCCCCACGGCCCCTGGCACGCACTCTCGCCGCACCGGGCGAAAGACCAAGTACACCCAGTACGGGGCCTTCCACCCGGCACGCCGAGAGCACGCACCAGACGCCGCGGGGCTGCGGCGCGGGTTCGAAGACAGGCCCTGGGCCCGCTGCCGCAAAGCGCCGTCTGCCGAATCGTCCCTGCGCGGAACATCGGCGGCGGCGCTCTCGTGCATCTGCTCGATCAACCGGCCCTGGTGGGACCGGGGTTGGTCGGGGCCGTCGAAGTCGCGCCGGTGGTCCCGGCGTTCGACCCGGTGACGTTCCGTCCGCCAACCTTCTCGGACATGTGTGCGTTCTCCCCCCTGGCATCGCGGGTAAGGACAACGATGAGGCGGCGTCCGCCGTTTCGCCTTGCTGACGGTCTGTCGTCCCGGGGCGCACGGATTGTCCGCTCCTCTCCCGCAGGAGCGGAGCATTCCCCTACGCTTCTGCAGGTGAGCAGTCCGCCCAGCGGCAAGGCCTCCCCCAGCCTGCTTGTAGGGGCCGCCGCCATGGCCGCCGATCCGCCGCCGTCCCCCACCGGTGCTCGGCCGTTCCCGGAGCCGAGGGCGCGCCGGTCCGGAAGGCTGTCCCGGCTGTATCCGTCGGCGGTGGGCCGGATTCCGGGCCAGCGCGGGGCGCGGGTGGCGCGGGTCGCGCCGTCGGTGGTGCGCCGGTTGTGGCCGTTGCGGCGGCCGGCGCTGTCCTCGGCGGTGGCGGCGTTGGCGTTGGCCGGGTCGGGGGTGCTGATCCTGCACCTGGTGCAGCGGCAGACCGGGACGGCGGGGCTGCTGGTGGGTCTCGGGCTGGCGTTGCTGCCGTTGCCGTTCGTGCTGGGGTCGTTGGCGTGGCTGAACCAGACCGCGCGGGTGCCACTGCGGCACAGCCTGTTCTGCCTGGCCTGGGGGGCGTGTGCGGCGACCACGGTGGCGATCATGGCGAACGGCTGGGCGAGCGACTTCCTGATCGCGCACCGGGGCGCGCGCGGGGAGACCTGGGGGTCGGAGTTCGCGACCCCGCTGATCGAGGAGGTGGCGAAGGGCTCGGCACTGCTGATGCTGCTGCTGCCGTTGCGGCGGCGGCACCGCTGCGACGCGGAGCGGCCGTGCGGCCGGCTGCGCCGAGTGCTGTGGCACCGGCAGGGCGGTCCGGAGCGTCCGGTGGCGCTGTTCCGACCGGCGCCGGCGGGGCGGCAGCGGGCCCGTTCGCGGCCCCGGACGCTGGCGGCGGGGGCGGTGCTGGGCGGGGTGACGGCGTCCGGCTTCGCGTTCACCGAGAACGCGCTGTACCTGGGTCGGGCGTTCACCGCGGACCGGCAGGCCCGGCTGGACGCGATCGGCCTGGGACGGACGCCGAGCCTGCGGGACTTCGACGGGACGGTGCACACCTTCGTACTGCGGGCCCTGCTGTCGCCGTTCGCACATCCGCTGTTCACGGCGCTGGCCGGCATCGGCCTCGCGGTGACGCTGACCACCGGCCGCCGCTGGGCGGCCCGGCTGGGCGCCCCGGCGGGCCTGCTGCTGGCGATGGGCCTGCACGGGGCGTGGAACGCGGCGGCCGGGCTGGGCACCGACGGCTTCCTGCTGGTGTACGGCCTGGTGATGGTGCCGTGCTTCGCCGCGCTGGTCTGCTTCGCGGTGTGGGCGCAGACCCGCCGAACCCGCCAGCCGACCGGACCCGGTTGACCTGCGCGGGTCCCCCTGGGGAACGGATTTCCCTTTCTCGTGGGAGTCACGTAGAGTCGTGTTTACCGACGCGGGGTGGAGCAGCTCGGTAGCTCGCTGGGCTCATAACCCAGAGGTCGCAGGTTCAAATCCTGTCCCCGCTACTCAGTAGCAAACGAAGGCCCGGAGGCATCGCCTCCGGGCCTTCGTCGTGTGCCCGCCGGATGTGGCGAAATAAATCCGTTGCCCGGTCCGAGGGCGGTGCCTACGCTGGCAGCACACTGAAAGGAGGTGATCCTGAGTTGAGTTCTTTCAGGATGCGTGAGGTGGCTGCTCGCTAGAGCCGCCCCTGCCTGCGCAGCGGTGAGACCGTTCGGTCTCCGGCTCAGGCTAATTCCCAGCAGTCACCCGGCCCGTGGGCTCACCGGTACATCCCCGGTGCCTCGACCGCCGTCCCCGCCCAGCGGGGCCCGGCCCGAGGAGCAGCCCACGGGCCGTCTGCGTTCCCTCGCGCTTCCGGGGGCCCCCGGGGCCCCCGGGGCTCACGGGCGCTTCGGTGGGAAGCCGTGGCGGCGGGCCAGGGTGGCGACGGTGAGGACGGGCAGCAGCAGGGCGAGGGCGAACCAGGGGAAGGCTCCGGGGCCGGAGAGGTCGAGCAGGAGTCCGCCGACGGCGCCCCCGAGGCCCATCGAGGTGTTCCAGGTGGCGACCAGCAGGGTCTGCGCGCGGTCTCCGCCGGCGTCGGCGGCGGCGGTCTGGAACAGCGGGGCGACGGCGCCCCAGCCGAGGCCCCAGAGGGCGGCGGCGAGCAGCACCAGGGGTGCGGCGGGGGCGGGCAGCAGCAGGAGTCCGAGGGCGGCGAGGACGGCGGCGGTGGCGGCGAGCGTGAGGTGGCGCAGCCGCCGGTCGACGAGGGCGCCGGTGACGGCGAGCCCGGCGACCGAGGCGAGGCCGAGGACCAGCAGCACCAGGTCGCGGCGGTCGGCCATCCCGTAGTGGTCGAGCAGCGCGGCGATGTAGGTGTAGAGCACGTTGTGGGCGAGGACGAACGCGCCGACCACGAACAGCACGGGCCGGACGCCGGGCAGCCGGAGCGCGCCGAGCAGGGGTTCGGTGCGGCCGGCCCGGCGGCCGGGGGCGTCGGGGACGGCGGCGGCGAGCCACAGCAGCAGGCCGCCGGCGAGGACGGCGACCAGCCCGAAGGTGGGCCGCCAGCCGATCAGGTGCCCGGACCAGGTGCCGAGCGGGATGCCGAGGGAGAGCGCCAGCGGGACGCCGATGCCGGTGACGGCGATCGCCCGTCCGTGCAGTGCCGACGGGGTCAACCGGCGCGCGTAGCCGACGAGTTCGGACCAGATCGCGGCGACGGCGACACCGGCGGCGATCCGGGCGGCCATGGTGAGCGGGTAGGACGGGGAGAGTGCGGTGACGGCGTTGGCGACCAGCAGGACGGCGACGGCGGCGAGTACGAGGCGCTTGCGGGACCAGTGCGCGGTGGCCCGGACGAGCGGGATCGCGGAGAGTCCGGTGGCGAGGGCGTAGGCCGTGAGCGACTGGCCCATGGCGGATTCGGAGACCCGCAGGTCGTGGGCCATCTCGGGCAGGACGCCGGCGGGCAGCGCCTCGGTGACGATGCCGAGGAAGGCGGCGGTGGCGAGGGCCAGCAGCGGGGACCAGCGCAGGCCCCGGGCGGGGGTCAAGGGCGCGGTGGAGGACGGGAGTTCGGTGTGGATCGCGGTCATGCCGCTATCCTCGAACCCTGACATCGATGTGAAGGTCAAGTCCTTCCGGCGGACGGGAGACGCGGATGCGGATCGGCGAACTGGCGGACCGGGCTGGGGCCTCGCCCCGGCTGCTGCGCTACTACGAGGAGCAGGGCCTGCTGAAGCCGGGCCGTTCGGCGAACGGCTACCGGGAGTACGACGAGGCGCTGGTGGAGCGCGTCCGGCAGATCCGTTCGCTGCTGGACTCGGGCCTGTCCACCCGGACCATCCGGGAGGTGCTGCCGTGCCTGACCAGCGGCCAGTACCACGTCCGGGGCGCCACCCCGGAGACGCTGGCGGCGCTGGAGCACGAGCACCGGCAGCTCGCCGATCGGGTGGAGTGCCTGTCCCGCAGCCGGGACGCGGTGGCTGCGTACCTGCGGGCGGTGCACGAGCTGCGGGAGACCCCCGCCCCGGCAGGTGCCTGCTGACGGGCCCGCTCCGGCGGGCGCCTGCTGACGGGACGGCCGTCACCGTGCCGGGTTCAGCACCAGGATGCGGTGGGGCGGGGTGGTGGTCAGGACGCGGCTGGCGATCCGGTGGTGCCGGAGGGCGGCGCGGAGTTCGGTGAGGTGCGGGCAGAGGCTGCCGGTGTGGTCGTACAGCGGGAAGATCCTGGCCTCGCCGTCGGGGGCGGTGACCCGGGCGAGTTCGCGCAGGGCGCGGAACTGGTCGGCGGGGGTGAACAGCGCCGGGTGGGCGAACAGCAGGTAGGAGCTGAGGGTGAGGGCGAAGCAGCCGTCGGCGAACGGGAGTCGGGGCAGCGCGGCGGCCGGGTAGTGCCCGGGGTGGGCGGCGGCGTCGGCGGTGAACAGCCGACGGGCGCGGTCCCAGCTGCGCAGGTACTTGTCGGGGCTGCGTCGGCCGCGGGCGGTGCGGGGGAGGTGGTGGGCGGGGTCGCCGCAGATCGCGCCGGCCATGGTGTCGCGGCCGGCGGCGGCGAGTTCGGCGAGGCGGCGGGGGCCTAGCGCGTAGCCGGGGTCGACGGCGACCACCCGGCAGCCGAGCGCGCGGGCCTCGGCGGCGAACGCGGCGGCCCCGCCGGGGCAGTCCAGCAGCGGTCCGGGCAGGTGGCGCAGGTCGGCGCGGGTGAGGCCGAAGTAGGCGCAGTACTCGTCGAGCGGCCGGGAGGTGATCAGCACGGGCGCGCGGCGGTCCACGGGGCGGGCGGCGCTGACCGGGCTCATCGTCGCTGCTCCTCCGGGCGTTCGACGGGAGGCGTTCGACGGGCCCGGGGTGCGGCCCGGGCCCGTGGTCATCCGACCACGGGCCCGGCGGTGGCGCATGTTCAGCGGCCGGCCAGCAGGGCGCGGGCGGCGAGGCGGTTGGCGCCGTTGAGGGCGCGGACCAGCTGCGGGGTGAGCAGGACGAAGAGCAGGCCGATCAGGCTGACGCCGGCGATCTGGAACGGCGAGGTGATGTCGTAGACGTGGTGGACGCCGTGCGAGTCCGTCCAGTTGGCGACCCGGTAGCCGTCCCAGTCGGTGTAGCGGCCGAACACCCACTGGTAGGCGGGGAACAGCAGGAGCGACCAGCCGACGGTGAAGAAGACGGTGGAGAGCGTGAAGCTGAGGATCGCCCAGGGGAACATGGCGAACTGGTAGAACGCGCCCTTCCAGCCGACCGGGTCGGCGAGCCGGGCGGTGATCGCGCCCCAGACGCCCTCGCGGCCGGCCGTCACCTCGCGCGGCTCGGGCAGGTCGAGGTCGAGCAGGGTGCGGATCCGGAAGCGTTCGGCGGCGCCGAAGCCGCGGCCGGCGATCGTCAGCAGGGCGAGCACGGGCAGGCCGAGCATGGTGATGGCGAGGCCGAGGCCGGTGGCGAACAGCGAGACGACGACGGAGAAGCCGAGTATGGCGACGGGCAGGCCGCTGAGCGCGAAGCCGAGTTCCCGGAACGCGGCCCGGGAGATCGGGGCGCGCCAGAACCCGGGCCGGGTGGGGTGGTTGCCGGTGGTGGCACGGTACGCAGCGGTGGACATCCGCGGTCCTTCGGTGGTCGGGGTCGGCGCCGCCGGTCGGCGGCGCCGGGCACCCTTCAAAGGTGCCGCACCGGACCCGGTCGCCGGTATGAGGCCTGCTGCCGAGTTCGGGGTGGGGTTATCCCCCGGCTCGCAATACGGCCAGGCCCCGCCACTCGGGGGCGAGCAGCGCGTACTGGAGGGCGTCGTGCCAGCTGCCGCCCCAGTGGGACTCGGCGCGGATCCGGCCCTCGTACTGGAAGCCGGCCCTGGTCAGCACCCGGGCGGCGGCCGGGTTGGCGGGGTCGGTACGGGCGAACAGCCGGTGCAGGCCGAGGGTGTCGAAGCCGAGCGTGCACAGCAGCCCGGTGACCTCCCCGGCGTAGCCGCGACCCCAGGTGTCGGGGCGCAGCACGCAGCCGAGCTGGGCGGCGTGCTCGCCCTCGCGGGTGAGCGCGGCCTGGCCGATCGGCTCGCCCGCGGGGTCGTCGACGGCCAGCCGGTAGTGCTGCCGGGGCTCCTGTTCGGCCTCGTCGAGGTAGAGCTCGATCTGGTCGGCGCACTCCTCGAAGTCGGCGCTGTCGAACGGGAGATGGCGGACCGCCAGGGAGTCGCCGTGGACGGCGTGCAGGGCGGCGACCTCCTCAGGGGTGTGCCGGTACTCCCGCAGGGTGAGCCGGGGGCCGGTGAGCCGGACGGTTTCCATGGCAGTCGACCCTACCGGTGGGCCCCGCGCGGACCGGCTACCGTACCGGGGTGGACGACGAAGACCTGCACCTGCTCCCCCGTACCCGTGCCGCCGACCTGCTGGACTGGGCGGCCGAGGAGGGTTTGGAGGCGGTGCCCGAGCCGGCGGTGCAGACCGTCCTGACCCTGCTGGAGCTGGGCGGCGCCCGGCTGCACGACGGTTTCCCGGAGCTGTCCTCGCCGGTGCTGGAGCACCTGCTGTACGAGCAGCTGCACCTGTACGTCCAGCCGGACGGCGACGCCTGGGCCTACCCGGCGGCGGTGCGGCTGCTGATCGAGCACCAGCGGGCGGCGCGGCGGCTGAACGCCAAGCGGCTGGAGAAGCTGCGCGAGGAGACCGACTGGCAGGGCCAGGTGCTGGTGGACTCGCTGCTGCTCCGCTCCGACCTGCTGACCTGGCCCCGGCTGTACACGCTGCTGCTGCGCGCGGACGGCGTGCCGGTGGACGATCTCGACCGGGTGCGGGGCTGGCTGGAGGAGTTCCGGGCGCTGGACGTCGAGGAGCGCTTCGCCGCCTACGAGCGGGTGCCGGGGGTGGAGCCGGACGGCGGCTGGGGCCCGGAGCGGGCGCTGCTGGTCGGGGTGTCCACGGACGGCGCGCGTCGGCTGCTGGAGCAGGGCCTGATGCGGCGCAGCTACCGCAACCTGGCCGAGCTGAACGCCCGCGGCCTGCCGATGCCGGACGAACTCGCCGGAGAGTTCGAGGAGTTCGAGGAGGCCGTGGCGCAGGCCGCGATCGACCTGTGCGGCGAGTGGACGGTGCCGGGGCTGGCCCGGCTGCTGCTGGAGGAGTTCCCGGAGCTGGCGCCCGAGGTGTACTAGGGCTGTCCGGCCGATCGTGCCGAACAGGCCCTGACTCCCGGGCGCCGTCGAGAACCTACGGCTGCAGGCCGAGCTGCTGGAGCCAGGGCAGCGGGTCGATCGGGGCGCCGCCGCCGGGGCGGACCTCCAGGTGGAGGTGCGGGCCGGTGACGTTGCCGGTGGCGCCGACCGCGCCGAGCAGGGTGCCGGGGGCGACCTGACCGGAGGCGGTGGCGATCCGGGAGAGGTGGCAGTACCAGAGCTCGGTGCCGTCGGGGAGGGTCTGGATGACCCGGTAGCCGTAGGGGCCGGACCAGCCCGCCGAGGTGACGGTGCCTCCGGTGACGGCGGTGACGGGGGTGCCGGTGCGGGCGGCGAAGTCCAGGCCGGTGTGCAGGTGCGCCCAGTGCGAGCCGGACTGCGCGAAGTGCGCGGTCAGCTGGTAGCCGGCCACCGGCAGGTTGTGCGCGGCGCGTTCGGCCTCGGCCTGCTGGGCGGCGCGCTTGGCCTCGGCGTCCTGTGCGGCGGCGATCCGGGCGTTCTCGTCGGCGGCGGTGCGCTGGCCGTCGGCCTGCTGCTGGATGCGGGCGGCGAGGGCGAGGCCGGGGTCGCCGGCGAGCAGCCCGTCGGAGGCCTCGTCGGCGGCGGTGACGGCCACCGGGGCGGCGGCCTGCGCGGGGACGGCGGTGAGGGCGCCGAGCGCCGCGGTCATCGCGGTGACGCCCAGCAGGGGCGCGCCGGCGCGGGACTGACGGGGCAGCCGGTGCCGGGCGGCTTCCGGCTCGACCGGGTGGTCGAGCAGCTGGGTGCCGGTGCTCTCGGTGTAGGTCGACGCCACGGGGGCGTGCTCCTTCCTTCCATGTCGCCGACCGGGTTAGCTGACGGGTTCGGAGGTGGAAGGTCTCCTACGGTCGGGCCCAGGGCCGTCCCGATTCACCCCGGTGGAACGTGGTTCCCCGGCTCCTGGGACACCCCGGGGGGCGTGCCCAAGTGGATTAGGCGTGGCGCACGGTGCCGCATGGTTACGGCGTTGCCGACCGCGCTGCGTTATCAAACGTTAATCCTATGGACCCCATGATTCCAAGCGCCTCCTGCGAGACGGTGAAGATTCCCTGACGCCCTATGGGCGATTTGTGACGATTCGCCAGGGGAGAGATGACGGATGGTGACCGCGCGGATGAGTATCCGTACTCACGCCCCGCTCCCGGGCCGACGGGAGCCTGGTGCCATGACCGCACGCGTTCCGAACCGGACCACCTCCGCCTACTTCCTGCAGGCCGCCGCCTCCTTCGCGCTGGCCACCGTCGCGCTCGCCCTCGGGATCGCCTACCTGCCGGTGAGCGCCTGGGTGCGCGCCTTCCTCTCCGTCGGACTGCTGTACGCGATCACCTCCGCGTTCACGCTGGCCAAGGTGGTCCGGGACCGCCAGGAGGAGGGCGCGATCACCAGCCGGGTGGACCAGGCCCGACTGGAGAAGCTGCTCTCCGAGCACGACCCGTTCAAGGTGGACGGCGTCTGATCCCGCCCCGGGTTGACGGCTAAGGCTATTAGCCTTAGCTTTGTGGCTATCGGCAGTCGGCCGGGCCTCCGGTGCCCGGCGCGCCGCGACGCCCGCCCAGGAGGCCCGCGATGAACAGCACCCCCGGAACCACCCGGTACCTCGACGTGGTCGGCGGCCGGATCGCCTACGACGACGCCCCCGGCGCCGGCGCCCCGGTCGTCCTGCTGCCCGGCATGCTCGACAAGCGGGCCGCCTACCGGTACCTGGTGCCGCTGCTGACCGCCGCCGGGCACCGGGTGGTCACCATGGACCTGCGCGGCCTCGGCGAGTCCTCCACCGGCTTCACCGACCACACGCCCGCCGCGATCGCCGAGGACCTGGTCGCCCTGCTCGACCACCTCGACCTGCGCGGCGCCGTCCTGGCCGGCAGCTCGTACACCGGCGCCACCGTGGTCCGGGCGGCCGCGCTCGCCCCCGGCCGCACCGCCGGTGTGGTGCTGATCGACGCCTTCGTCGAGAACCTGCCGCTGAACGCCGTCCAGAAGGCGATGTTCGGCCTGGTCGGCCCGCTGGTGGCCCGGTTCCCCGGCCTCTGGAGCGCGCTGCAGAAGTTCTACTTCCCGACCGAGCGGCCCGCCGACTTCGACGCCTACCGGGCCGGCCTCGCCGCGATGCTGCGCGAGCCCGCCCGGAAGGCCGCGGTGCGCGGCTACCTGGCGGGCGACTCCGCGCCGGTCGGCTGGTGCGAGGCCGTCGACGTCCCCGCGCTGGTGCTGATGGGCAGCAAGGACCCCGATTTCCCGAACCCCGAGCTGATCGCCGACCGGCAGGCCGCCGCACTGCGCGGCCGTAAGGTGATGATCGGGAACGCCGGCCACTACCCGATGGCCAGCCACCCGCAGGCGGTCGCCGACGCCCTGCTCCCCTTCCTGAACGAGCTGAACGAGGTCGCCCGCTGATGGCCCGCGCCGGACTCTCCCCCACCGCCGTCGTGGACCACGCCCTCGGCCTGATCGACGCGCAGGGCGCCGAGGCGCTCACCCTGGCCGGCGTCGCCGCCCGGGCCGGGGTCGCCACCCCGTCGCTGTACAAGCACGTCGCCGGCGGGCTGCCCGAGCTGCGCCGCCTGGTCGCCGTCCGCATCCTGGGCGACCTCACCGACCACCTGGCCGCCGCCGTCCTCGGCCACTCCCGCGACGAGGCGGTCGCCGCCCTGCTCACCGCGTACGCCGGGTACGCCACCGCCTTCCCGCGCCGGTACGCGGCGCTGCCGCAGGCGCCCGACCCGGACCCGGAGCTGACCGCGGCCGGCGAGCGGCTGGTGAGCGTGCTGTTCGCCGTCCTGCGCGGGTACGGCCTGGAGGGGTCCGAGGCGGTGCACGCCGCGCGCTCGCTGCGCGCCGTCGCCCACGGGTACGCCTCGTTGACCACGGCGGGGGCGTTCCAGCTCGCCGAGGGCCTGGACGTGACGCTGGAGCGGCTGACCGGGGTGCTGGTCGACGGCCTCGGCGACTGGCCGGGCGGGCGCGCCGCGTGACCTGACGGGGGGTCGGCGCGTTCTACCCGGTATGAAGAAGCGCAGCCTGCTCGCCTTTGCCTCGCTCGCCGTCGGCGTGGTCGCCTCGCTCACCGCGCCCAGCGCCCAGGCCACCCACGAGCACGCGGGTGGCAGCACCCCGCACACCGACACCCTGTCCGCCCCGGACCGGCCGCTCGTCGAGGACGCCCAGGAGGCCGACCGGCAGGCCTGACCGCAGCTCCCATCAGCGCGTATCTCCGGCACGCGCCCCTCTGCACGATTTCACAACCGCTCCCCCACGGTTTCGCCACCATTGGTGCGTAACACTGTCCTGCGGTCGGGAAGTCATACCGCGTGAAGACCTTCCACGGTTTGACCGAGACAGCACGGAGGACAGCGCAATGCCGCAGGCGACTCAGCGCATCGAGCCCGGCACGGGACTGATCCCCGCCCCGCGGACCGCCCCCGACGGAGCGACCGCCGCCACGCCGCGCGAGGAGCCGCAGCCGGAGGGCTGGCGGGCGGCGCTCGCACGCGGATTCGCGGTGGCTCGATCCATGCGCTCGCTGCGGCCGGTGGCGGCGCGGGGCCAGCAGTCGTACGGCGAGGCCGACGGTCAGTAGGCGTCCGACTCCGCCGGTTCTGTCCGATATTGGTGTGCTCTGAATACCAATGATTTGATCAGTTCATACGTAGGTAGGAACTCCGCCCTAGAATTCGGCGAGTGACGACCACTCAATGGTGCCTGGCAGCAGCCGCATTGCTCGCCCTTCTCGCTCTCGCGGCCACCGCTCGGTCCCGCGCCGTCACCCGAACCCTGCGCGGTCGGCTGGCCGTTGCCGAGGAGGAACTCGCCACCACCCGCGACCGGCTGGCCGCCGAACTGGCCGACCGTCAGGCCGGTGCGGAGTCGGCGCTGCGCGAACAGGAGATGAACGCGGCCACCCGCCGCGCCTTCCTCAGCGTGGCCCGCCGCATCCTCGTCATGGCGCACGACCAGCAGGCCGGCCTGGACGAGATGGAGCGCACCCACGACGACCCGGTGCTGCTCGAAGGCCTGCTGCGCGCCGACCACGCGGCCGCCCAGCAGGCCCGGCTCGCGCAGACCCTGGCGGTGCTCTGCGGCTCCCGCGCCGGCCGGCACTGGCCGGAGCCGGTCTCGCTGGAGGACGTGGTGCGCGGCGCCCAGTCGCGCATCCTGCCGTTCCAGCGGGTGGTCGTGAACAGCCGGGTGGACACCGCCGTGCTCGGCGCCGCCGCCGAGGCACTGATCCACGCGGTGGCCGAGCTGCTGGACAACGCAACCCGGTACTCGCCGCCCAGCTCGCAGGTCTACGTCACGCTGATGCCGGTCCACAACGGCGCGGTGATCGAGATCGACGACTGCGGCGTCGGCATGACCGAGGTGACGGTCGCCAAGGCGGGCGCGGCGATGTCCGGCGGCGGCTCGCTGGAGGTGTCCCGGATCGGCGAGGTCCCGCAGCTGGGTCTGGCCGCGGTCGGCCGGCTCGCGGAGCAGTACGGCTTCCGGGTCACCGTGAACTCCGCGCCCTCGCCGTACGGCGGTGTGCGGGTGGTCGTGCTGCTGCCGTCCGCCCTGCTCACCGACCCGCTGTCGGTGCCCGTGAGCAGCGTCCGCAGCGAGCCGGTGGTCGCGGCGCCGCCGGCGTCCCGTCCGTCCGTCGCCGCCACGGACCCCGGGCGGACGGTCGTTCCCACGCAGGGCGGCGGCCTGCCGCGGCGGGTCAACCGCCGGGGCAGCGCCCCGCAGCAGCAGACCGGGTCCCGGGCCGAGGAGCAGCCCGCGCCGCCGCCGCGCTGTGCGCGCGAGGCGCAGACGTTCATGTCGATGTTCCAGGCCGGGACCGCGAGCGGCCGTTCGGCCGCGCAGCAGGACCGGCGGCCCGAGCAGGGCCGCCACGACGCATTCCCCGCTTCCCCCCAACTTCCCCAGCGCTCGGGAGACTCCCATGACCACAACCCCTGATCTCGGCTGGCTGCTGACCGACATCGTCACCGTCCCTGAGGTCCAGCACGCCGTCGTGGTGTCCAACGACGGCCTGGAGATGGGCCGCAGCCCGAAGATCGGCCGGGACGACGCCGAGCGGCTGGCCGCCGCCTGCTCCGGACTGCAGTCGCTGTCCCGGGGCGTGGCGCAGGGCTTCGGCGACGGGCCGACCCGTCAGATCATCATCGAGTTCGGCGGCGGGTACCTGTTCGTGGTCGCCGCGGGCGCCGGCACCCACCTGGCGGTGCTGGCCGGCGAGGCGGTCGACGCGGGCCTGGTGGCGTACCAGATGCAGACCCTGGTCGAGCGGATCGGCAGCCACCTGACCGCGGCACCGCGGCAGCAGCACGCCTCCGCCGGGGACCTGCGGTGAGGCGGGGGCCGGTCCGGCCTTACGTGATCACCGGCGGCCGCAGCCGGGCCAGCCGCAACGTGCTGGAGTTCGAGAGCCTGGTGCGGACCCTGCCGGGGGCCGCGGTCGACCGTACGGCCTTGAACCGTGAGCAGCAGTCGATCCTGGCGCTGTGCCGGGAACTGCTGTCGATAGCCGAGGTGGCCGCCCACCTCGGCCTGCCGATCAGTGTGGTGAAGGTGCTGCTCGGCGATCTCTTGGACCTCGGGGCCGTACAGGTCCTGCCGCCGGTGCGGCAGGCCGAGCAGGTCTCGCTCTCGCTGCTCGAGGAGGTGCTGGTTGGCCTCCGACAGCTCCGTTGAGCCGACCTATCTGCCGTCCACCGTCCAGGGGGCGGTCAAGATCCTGGTCACCGGCCCGTTCGGGGTCGGCAAGACCACGCTGGTCGGTGCGCTGAGCGAGATCACTCCGCTGCGCACCGAGGAGACGATGACCACGGCCGGCGCCGACGTGGACGACCTGACGGGCCGTCCGCAGAAGACCACCACCACGGTGGCGCTGGACTTCGGCCGGATCACCCTGAACCAGCACCTGGCGCTGTACCTGTTCGGCACGCCCGGTCAGCAGCGGTTCTGGCCGCTGTGGGAGGACCTGTCGCACGGCGCGCTGGGCGCGATCGCACTGGTGGACTCCCGCCGGATCGAGGAGTCCTTCGACATCCTCGGCCTGTTGGAGGAACACCGCATCCCGTTCGCGGTGGCCGTCAACGTCTTCCCCGACACCCCCGACTACCCGGACGAGGAACTGCGGGCCGCCCTCGACCTGCTGCCCGAGGTGCCGATCCTGGCCTGCGACGTCCGCGACGAGGACGCCGCGCGCCGGCTGCTGATCGACTTCGTGGACCACCTGCGGTCCGCCGCCCTGGAGCTGCCATGACCGTCCCCGACCACCGGGCGGCCGCTGCCGGCTGCCCGTACACCAGCGACCGGGGCAACCCGCTGTACGGGGCGGCGGTCGCCGAGAACCCGCACAGCCTGTACGCCCGGCTGCGCGCCCAGCACGGCCCGGTCGCGCCGATCGAGCTGGAGCCGGGGGTCGAGGCCTGGCTGGTGCTCGGCTACCAGGAGATGCTCGAACTGACCCGCAACGAGGCGCTGTTCTCCAAGGACTCGCGGCGCTGGCGGGTGCAGCAGGAGGGCCGGCTGCGGGCCGACTCGCACCTGATCCCGATGACCATGTGGCGCCCCACCCTGCAGAGCATGGACGGCGCCGCGCACCACCGGCTGTCCAGCGCGGTCGCCGACACGCTGGGGATGGTCGACCATCACCAGCTGCGGGAGACCACCGAGGAGGCCGCGCTCGCGCTGATCGAGAGCTGGGGCCCGGACGGCACCGCCGACCTGGTCGCCCAGTTCACCCGACGGCTGCCGCTGCTGGTGTTCACCCGGCAGCTCGGCCTGCCCCCGGAGGACGGCCCGCGCCTGGTCGGGCTGATCACCGACCTGGTCGACAGCAGCAAGGACTCGCAGCGCGCCGCCGCCGAGTTCTTCGGCCTGCTGATGGACCTGGTGGTCAGCCGGCGCGCGCAGCCCGGCGCCGACCTGGTGTCCTGGCTGCTGGCCCACCCGGCCGGGCTCAGCGACGAGGAGATGGTGCACAACCTGATGGTGATGCTGGTGGCCGGCAACGAGTCGTCCATCAACTGGATCGGCAACACCGTCCGGCTGCTGCTCACCGACCGCCGCTTCCGCACCACCCTGACCGGCGGCCGGGCGACCGTCTCGGACGCCCTCGACGAGGTGCTGTGGCGCGACCCGCCGGTGCAGAACTTCCCCGGCCGGTGGGCGGTCTCCGACACCGTGCTGGGCGGCCAGTACATCAGCGCCGGCGACATGCTGGTGCTCGGCCTGGCCGGCGCCAACGACGACCCCGCCGCGCACGGCCCGGACGGCATCTCCGGCAACCGGGCCCACCTCGCCTGGGGCGCCGGCCGGCACGTCTGCCCCGCGCAGGACCCGGCCCGGCTCATCGTCGAGACCGCGATCGAGACCCTGCTTCACTGCCTTCCGGACCTCCAACTCGCCATCCCGGCCCACGAGTTGAAGTGGCGCCCGTCGCCCTGGTCGCGCGCCCTGGTCAGCCTGCCGGTGCTGTACAGCGCCTTCGTCCCGCCCCGCCCCGCCCCACCCGAGAGGACCGAATGGACACCGCAGAGCAGCTCCAGCCCGTCAGACTCGACCCCGTCGGGGCCGACCAGCACGCCGAGAACGAGCGCCTCCGCGCCAACGGACCGGCCACGCTGGTGGAGCTACCTGGTGGAGTGGTGGTCTGGGCGATAACCCACCACGACACCCTCCAGGAGCTGCTCGCGGACCCGCGGGTCGGCAAGAACGCCAAGCACTGGAACCTGTACCGGGAAGGCCGGCTCCCCGAGGGCTGGCCGCTGATGACCTTCATCACCGTGCCCGGCATGACCACCTCCGACGGCACCGACCACCGCCGCCTGCGCGGCCTGGTCACCCAGGCGCTCACCCCGCGCCGGATCGCCGCCCTGGCCCCCGCCATCGAACAGCGCGTCGCCCGCCTGCTGGACGGCGTCGCCGCCCTCGACGGCGACTTCGACCTGCGCACCCACTTCGCCTACCCGCTGCCCATGCAGGTCATCGGCGAACTCCTCGGCCTCGCCGAGGACCAGCAGGACCGGCTGCACGAGTTCTCCAACACCCTGGTCAGCTCCTCCGCCGAACCCGGCTCCGGCGCGGCCGCCGCGATGGCCCTCGGCGGGCTGCTGGCCCAGGTCGCCGCCGCGAAGCGGGCCGAGCCCGCGGACGACCTCACCACCGCGCTGATCGCCGCCCGCGAGGAGCAGGACCGGCTCAGCGAGGACGAGCTCATCGGCATCCTGATGCAGCTCGTCGTGGCCGGCCACGAGACCACCCTCAACCTGATCTGCAACGCGGTGCGCGCCCTGCTCGCCCACCCCGACCAGCTGGCGCTGGTCCTGGACGGCACCGTCACCTGGTCCGCGGTCGTCGAGGAGACGCTGCGCTACGACGGCCCGGTCGGCCAGTTCCCGATGCGCTACGCCATCGAGGACATCCAGGTCGGCGACGTCCTGATCCGGCAGGGCGAGGCCATGCTCGCCTCGTACGCCGCGGTCGGCCGCGACTCCGGCCACTACCAGGACGCCGACCGCTTCGACCTGACCCGCACCAACAACCGCCACCTGGCGCTCGGGCACGGGCCGCACTTCTGCATCGGCTCCGCGCTGGCCCGACTGGAGGCCGAGACGGCGCTGCGCGAGCTCTTCGCCCGCTTCCCCGGCCTCCGCATGGCCGACGGCGCGGACCCGCGACCGATCGCCTCCTTCGTCAGCAACAGCGTCAGCACCCTGCTGGTCCGCACCTCCTGACCCTCCCCGTCGCCGCCCCCGCCGGGTCACCACACGTGACCGGGCGGGGGCGGCTCTCGTTGCACCGGCATGAAGAAGCTCACCGCGCTCGCCGCCCTCACCCTCTCCGGCCTCGCCCTCGGCGCGACGCCGGCTGCCGCCGCCGCCCCGATCCTCCAGGTCAGCGGCCTCGACGAGATCCACGGGATGGAGAACGGCTACCTCGACGGCATGCCCCCCGCGTCCGAACTCTGCCACCGCGACCTCGCCAACTACCCGATCGTCGGCGAGACGGTCGACCGCACGACGGGGGTGTGCGAGGCGCTGGGCGCGAGCCTCGACCGGCACTGACCACCCGGGGCGCGAAACCAGGTGGTGGTGCTCTCCCTGAATTCGCGCCCCGCCATGTCCTGCTTCGACCGTTATCGTCGGCTTCGTCCGAAAGTTCCCGTGGCGTGAAGGTGGTCCCCGTGGGCAGCGTGGCCGAGCAGATGGTGGAAGTGCTTCAGCAGGCGGGGGTGGAGCGGGTCTACGGGGTGGTGGGGGACAGCCTGAATCCGGTGGTGGATGCGATTCGGCGGGCGGAGGGGATTGCCTGGGTGCACGTCAGGAACGAGGAGGCGGGGGCGTTCGCGGCTGCGGCGGAGGCCGAGCTGACGGGGCGGCTGGCGGTGTGCGCGGGCAGTTGCGGGCCGGGGAACACGCATCTGATCCAGGGGCTGTACGACGCGCATCGCAGCGGGGTGCCGGTGCTGGCGTTGGCGTCGCACATTCCGTCGGCGCAGATCGGGACGGGGTTCTTCCAGGAGACCCATCCGGAGCGGGTGTTCACCGACTGCAGTGCCTGGTGCGAGCTGCTGTCGAACCCGGCGCAGCTGCCGCGGCTGCTGCGGGTGGGTGTCCAGCACGCGCTGGGCGCCCGCGGCGTCTCGGTGCTGGCGTTCCCGGGCGACATCGCGGCGTTGCCCGCCCCGTCCCCGACCGGCCGTTCGACGTTCCTGACCGAGCAGGCGGTGGCCGCGCCGCCGTGGTCGCAGGTGCAGGCGCTCGCGGAGGCGCTGAACGCGGCGGCGACGGTGGCGGTGTTCGCGGGGGCGGGGGTGCGGGGCGCGCACGAGGAGGTGATGAAGCTCGCGGGCGTGCTGCAGGCACCGGTGGGGCATTCGTTGCGCGGCAAGGAGTGGGTGCAGTTCGACAGTCCGTACGACGTCGGGATGAGCGGGCTGCTCGGCTACGGCGCATGCCACGAGGCGTTGCACGAGGCCGAGTTGGTGCTGCTGCTGGGCACCGACTTCCCGTACGACTCGTTCCTGCCGCAGGCCCGCACCGTGCAGGTGGACCACGACGCGACCCGGCTGGGCCGGCGGACGGCGTTGGAGCTGGCGGTGCACGGGGATGTCGCGGCGACGCTGCGGGCGGTGCTGCCGCTGCTGGAGCAGAAGGCCGACCGGTCCTTCCTGGACGGCATGTTGACGCGGCACTGCCGGGCGCTGGAGACGGTGGTCGGGGCGTACACCAAGGGCATCGAGAAGCACCGGCCGATCCACCCGGAGTTCGTGGCGTCGGTGCTGGACGAGGTGGCGGCGGACGACGCGGTGTTCACCGTGGACACCGGCATGTGCAACGTCTGGGCGGCCCGCTACCTGACGCCGAACGGGCGGCGGCGGGTGATCGGTTCGTTCCTGCACGGCTCGATGGCGAACGCGCTGCCGCACGCGATCGGGGCCCAACTGGCGTTCCCGGGGCGGCAGGTGGTGTCGATGTCGGGCGACGGCGGGCTCGGCATGCTGCTGGGCGAGCTGCTGACGGTGGCCAAGCACCGGCTGCCGGTGAAGACCGTGGTGTTCAACAACGGGGCGCTCGGGATGATCAAGCTGGAGATGCTGGTCTCCGGCTACCCGGAGTGGGAGATCGACAACGGCGACGTGGACTACGCGGCGATCGCCCGGGCCTGCGGCATCCCGGCGAAGCGGGTGACCGACCCGGCGAAGGTCCGCGAGGTGCTGGTCGACGCGCTGGAGCGGCCCGGCCCCGCGCTGGTGGACGTGGTCACCGACCCGAACGCGCTGTCCATCCCGCCGCGGATCACGGCCGCCCAGGTCAAGGGCTTCGCGCTGGCCGCCGGACGGACGGTGCTGAGCGGCGGCGTCGGCAAGATGGTCGACCTGGCCCGGTCCAACCTGCGCAATGTGCCGCGCCCCTGACCTGCGGCTGCGGGCCGGATAAGGGCCGAGGAGACTGGGGAACGAAGGGGGAAGTCACCCGGTTTGCCTGTGGGGCAAGTTTGTTGCCTGTGAGGCACGGAGGGTGTGGACTGGAGTCATGACAGACAGTCCACCGGTCGACGAGCACGAGGTCGCGGGCCTCGGCGCGCGACTCCGGGAGCAGCGGGTCTCCAGCCGGCTCACGCTGGAGGCGGCGGCGGCCCGGGTCGGCCTCTCGCCAGCCTACTTGTCGCGCCTGGAGACCGGGAGGCGTCAGCCGTCGCTGCCGGTGCTGCTCGGCCTCGCCCGGGCGTACGGGACCAGCGTGTCCGGGCTGCTCGGCGAGCAGGTGGCCGAGCCCGATCCGGTGATCCGCGGCGGCGTCGTCGAGCCCGGCCGGGCCGGCGGCTGGGGGTACCGGCGCGCCGGCGCCCCGGGCCGGGCCATGCAGGCGCTGCGGGTGCACGTCCCGCCGAGCTCGCAGGACGCCGTGGTGCGGGTGCACCCCGGCGAGGAGTGGCTGTACGTCACCAAGGGCCGGATGAAGCTCACCCTGGGCGACCGGGTGCACCTGCTCGGCGAGGGCGACTCGGCGCACTTCGACTCGCTCACCCCGCACTGCATCGCGGCCGACTCCGACACCGGACTCGACCTGATCTTCGTCCACACCCTGCTGCAGAGCCCCGCCGGCGACCTGTGCCTCGGCGACGCACCGCGCCTGTAGCCCCCGAACCCGTCCGCCACACCGTCAGGAGACCGCCATGGCCGACACCAAGCCCGCCGTTCCGCAGTACAAGGAGACCGTCGACGCGGGCTACCGCGCCTCCAACCGGGTGTGGATCCGGGTGTGGATCTACATCGTGTCGGGCCACGGCTTCGTGGGCTTCCTGTTCCTGCTGTTCTACGTCGGCCGCCACGGCAAGTGATCGCTCAGGGGCCGAGCACCGCGCACAGCGCGTCCAGCGCGGCCTCGAAGGCGTGGTCGGGCGGCGTGCCGTAGCCGATCACCAGCGCCGGGGGCCGCTCCGGCGGCCGGTTCGCGCCCTCGGCCCGGCTCCACCCCAGGGTGTGCACCCGCAGGCCGGCCCGGAACGCGCGGGCCTGGAGCTCGTCCTCGCCCGGGGAGTCCTCGGGCAGTTCCAGGACGGCGTGCAGGCCCGCACTGATCCCCGTCACCCGCACCCGCGGGGCGCGCCCGGCGAGCACCTCGACCAGCCGGTCGCGGCGCCGGCGCAGCAGGTGGCGGCTGCGCCGGATGTGCCGGTCGTAGCCGCCGGAGTCGATCAGCTCCGCGAGCGTCAGCTGCTCCAGGGTGCCGCTCTGCCCGTCCGCCAGCCGCTTGTGCCGCATCACCGGTTCCACCAGCGCGGCCGGCAGCGCCAGCCAGGCCAGCCGGACGCCCGGCGCCAGCGACTTGGACGCGGTGCCCGCGTACACCACCCGTTCCGGGTCCAGGGCCTGCATCGCCCCGATCGCGTGCCGGTCGTAGCGGAACTCGCCGTCGTAGTCGTCCTCCAGCAGGTACCCGCCGACCTGCCGCGCCCAGTCCACCGCCCCGGCCCGCCGGCCCGCCCGCAGCGGCATCCCGAGCGGGAACTGGTGGGCGGGCGTCAGCAGCGCCAACCCGGCGTCCGTACGGGCGAGTTCGCCGGTGACCGCGCCGCCGTCGTCCAGCCGCAGCGGGCGCATCGGGAGCCCCTGCGCGGCGATCACCGCGTGCTGCGGCGGCAGCCCGTACGCCTCCACCGCGACGGCCCGCAGGCCCTGCTCGCGCAGCGCCGCGCACACCAGGGCCAGCCCCTGCTGCACGCCCGAGCAGATCAGCAGCCGCTCCGGGTCGGTGCGCACCCCGCGGGCCCGGGCCAGGTACCCGGCGAGCGCCCGGCGCAGCTCGATCAGCCCGCGCGGGTCGCCGTACCCGAACACGTCGTGCGGGGCCTTGGCCATCGCCCGCCGCGCGGCGGCCAGCCACGCCCCGCGCGGGAACCGGCTCAGGTCCGGCGAGCCCGGCTTCAGGTCGTACCGGACGGCCGGCGGCGGCCGGAGCCCCGGCGGCGGGACCGCCGGCGTGGACTGCGGGCCGCGCTCGGCGACCACCGTGCCCGACCCCTGACGGGACATCAGCCAGCCCTCGGCGACGAGTTGGGCGTACGCCTCGGCGACGGTGTTGCGGGCGATCCCGAGGTCGGTCGCCAGCGCCCGGGAGGACGGCAGCCGGGTCGCCGGGGCGAGGCGCCCGTCGCGCACGGCCGTCCGCAGCGCGTCCTCCAGGGCGGCGCGCAGACCGAGACCGCGGGCGCGGCCGGCGGTCAGGTCGAGGTGCAGGTCGCCACCGAAAGTGGCCCAGGAACTCATCCTTCAAATGAACCACACCACCGGGACACGTCCCGCCTAGCGTGGGGGCCATGACCGACCACGAGACCGTTCCCGCCCCTGCCCAGCGCATCGCCTTCGCCCGCGTCGTCCCCGAGTTCCACCGCAACCTGATCGCTCTCGACCGCCTCGCCCAGGCCGGCCTCGGCGACCCGGTCATCGCCGACCTGGTCAACCTGCGCGCCTCCCAGCTCAACGGCTGCGCGTTCTGCCTCGACATCCACTCCCGCGACGCCCTCAAGCACGGCGAGGGCGAGCACCGCCTCCACACGCTGGCCGCGTGGCGGGAGACGCCGTTCTTCACCGCCCGCGAGCGCGCTGCGCTGGCCCTCACCGAGGCCGTCACGCTGGTCGCCTCCACGCATGTGCCGGACGACGTGTACGACGAGGCCGCGAAGCACTTCTCCGAGACGGAGCTGGCGAACCTGCTCGGCATGATCATCACCATCAACGCCCTCAACCGCGTCGGCGTCGGCACCCGGATGTCGCCCGCACCGAGGTAGCTCGCAGCGCGAAACCCGCGAGGGCGCGAACCCAGGGGCGCGGGGAACTGCGCGACAAGCGCACACCACGTCCGCAAGGTCGCGACCAACGGCAAGTCATGGCCCACATCGCGATCTTGCCGTCGGATGCGTTCCCCTTCGCGCAGTTCCCCGCGCCCCTGGTTGTTCTGTCCCTGGTGGTGGTTGCCCCCGGCTGGGGTGATTGTGGGGGTGAGGTGAGTGCGATGGCCGAGATCGCTCTGCAGGTCGATGTGGCGGCGTCGCGGGAGCGGTTGCTGGCGGCGTTGGACACCCGGGAGGGGTTGACGTCGTGGTGGAGCACCGCGGTGGAGCGGGAGGGCGAGGATCTGCTGGTGACGGTGCCGGATGCGCCGGAGGCGTTGCGGTTGCGGCGTGAGCGGGCGGACCTGGACCGGGTGGGGTGGCGGAGTGTGGGGATGTATCCGCCGAGTTGGCAGGGGACCACGGTGACGTGGGACCTGTTCGATCATCCGGACGGCTCGCGGCGGACGCTGTTGCTGCTGCGCCATCTCGGGTGGGCGCCGGAGGCCACGGCGTCGGTGCCGGCCGCGGCGGGCGGCTGGGCGGAGGCGATCGTCCGGTTGAAGGACTATGCGCAGAGCGGGCGTCCGCAGCCGTTGTTCGTGCCGACGGGGCACCTGCGGGCGGAGGCGGAGTGAGCGCGACGCGCCGTTTCGGGCGATGACCGGCATGGAGTGGCGGCTGCGGGTGAGACTGGCCTCATGTTGGGACTTCCGGACGGCATCAAGGCTTTCCTGTTCGACCTCGACGGGGTGCTGACCCAGACCGCGAAGGTGCACGCGGCCGCGTGGAAGGACATGTTCGACGCGTTCCTGCGGTCGGAGTCGGAGCGCACCGGCGCGCCGTTCGTCGCGTTCGATCCGGTCGGCGAGTACGACCGGTACGTCGACGGCCGGCCGCGGTTGGACGGCACCCGGCAGTTCCTGGCCTCGCGCGGCATCGAGTTGCCGGAGGGCACGCCGGAGGATCCGCCGGGGTCGCGGACGGTGAACGGGCTGTCGGCGGCGAAGAACGACACGGTGCTGCGGATGATCCGTGAGCAGGGCGTGCAGCCGTACCGGGGGTCGGTGGCGTACCTGGAGCGGTTGCGGGAGCTGGGGTTGCCGCGTGCGGTGGTCTCGTCCAGTGCGAACTGCCGGGACGTGCTGAAGGCGGCCGGGATCGACGGGATGTTCGACGTGGTGGTCGACGGGATCACCGCGGCCCGCGACCACCTGGCGGGCAAGCCCGCGCCGGACACCTTCCTGGCGGCGGCGAAGCAGTTGGACACGGCCCCGGAGCACGCGGCGGTGTTCGAGGACGCGTTGGCGGGCGTCGCGGCGGGCCGGGCCGGCGGGTTCGGCACGGTGGTGGGGGTGAACCGGACCGGGCAGGCGGAGGCGTTGCGGGAGCACGGCGCGGACGTGGTGGTGGACGACCTGGCAGAGCTGCTCGGGGAGCGCGGATGAGTCCGTCGGAGTCGTTCACGGTCGATCCGTGGGGGATCAACGAACACGGTCTCGACCTGCCGGGGCAGGCCCGCGCGGAGTCGGTGTTCGCGCTGTCCAACGGGCACATCGGCCTGCGCGGCAACCTCGACGAGGGCGAGCCGCACGGCCTGCCCGGCACGTACCTGAACGGCGTGTTCGAGCTGCGTCCGCTGCCGTACGCGGAGAGCGGCTACGGGTTCCCGGAGTCCGGGCAGAGCGTCATCAACGTCACCAACGGCAAGCTGATCCGGCTGCTGGTCGACGACGAGCCGTTCGACCTGCGGTACGGCGAACTGCGCAGCCACCGGCGCAGTTTGGACTTCCGGGACGGCATCCTGCACCGGGAGGCCGAGTGGACCTCGCCGGCCGGGCGGACGGTGCGGGTCTCCTCGCGGCGGATGGTGTCGCTGACCCAGCGGGCGGTGTGCGCGATCGACTACACAGTCGAGGCGGTGGACGGCCCGGTGCGGATCGTGCTGCAGTCCGAGCTGGTGGCCAACGAGCAGCTGCCCGGCGGCGGGGACGGCGATCCGCGGGCGGCGGCGGTGCTGGAGGCCCCGCTGGCGGCGGAGTCGCGGCACGCGGACGGGACGAAGGGCGTGCTGGTGCACCGCACCCGGTTCTCCGGGCTGCGGGTCGCCGCCGGGATCGACCACATGATCGACGGCCCGGAGCGGATCGACACCGCCGCCGAGGCCTCGGAGGACCAGGCGCGGATCACCGTCACCACGGTGCTGAACACCGGGCAGAAGCTGCGGCTGGTGAAGTTCGTGGCGTACGGCTGGTCGGCGACCCGTTCGCTGCCCGCCGTCCGCGACCAGGTGGAGGCGGCGCTGACCGCGGCCCGGTACACCGGCTGGGACGGCCTGGTGGCCGAGCAGAAGGAGTTCCTGGGCAAGTTCTGGAGCGACAACGACGTCGAGATCGAGGGCGACGTCGAACTCCAGCAGGCCGTCCGGTTCGCGCTGTTCCACGTGTTGCAGGCGGGTGCCCGCAGTGAGGAACGGGCCATCCCGGCAAAGGGGTTGACCGGTCCGGGCTACGACGGGCACTCGTTCTGGGACACCGAGACCTTCGTGCTGCCGGTGCTGACGTACTGCCTGCCGGAGGCCGTCAAGCAGGCGCTGCGCTGGCGGCACACCACGCTGCCGATGGCGCGCGAGCGGGCGGCCCAACTGGGCCTGGCCGGTGCGGTGTTCCCGTGGCGGACGATCCGCGGCGAGGAGTGCTCCGGGTACTGGCCGGCCGGCACCGCCGCGTTCCACATCGGCGCGGACATCGCGGCCGCCGTGGTGCGGTACGTGCGGGCCAGTGGCGACACCGAGTTCGAGCGGACGCACGGTCTGGAGCTGCTGGTGGAGACCGCCCGGATGTGGCGCTCGCTGGGCCACCACGACGCCAAGGGGAACTTCCGGATCGAGGGCGTCACCGGCCCCGACGAGTACAGCGCGGTCGCCGACAACAACGTGTTCACCAACCTGATGGCGCAGTCCAACCTGTGGAACGCCGCCGACACCGCGCTGAAGCACCTGCGCGAGGCCACGGCGCTCGGCGTGGACACCGAGGAGGCCGCCGCCTGGCGCGACGCCGCCGACAAGATGTTCATCCCGTACGACGAGCAGCTCGGCGTCCACCCGCAGGCGGACGGCTTCACCGACCACCAGCTGTGGGACTTCGACACCACCCCGCCCGAGAAGTACCCGCTGCTGCTGCACTACCCGTACTTCGACCTGTACCGGAAGCAGGTCGTCAAGCAGGCCGACCTGGTGCTCGCCATGCAGGTCCGCGGCGACGCCTTCACGCCCGAGCAGAAGGCCCGCAACTTCGCCTACTACGAGAGCCTGACGGTCCGCGACTCCTCGCTGTCCGCCTGCACCCAGGCCGTCATCGCCGCCGAGGTGGGCCAGCTCGACCTGGCCTACGACTACACCGCCGAAGCCGCCCTGATGGACCTGCACGACCTCGGCGGCAACACCCGCGACGGCCTGCACATGGCCTCGCTGGCCGGCGCCTTCATCGCCCTGGTGGCCGGCTTCGGCGGCCTGCGCGACCGCGACGAACAGCTCTCCTTCCGGCCCCGGCTGCCCGCCGGACTGCAACGCCTGTGCTTCGCCATGAACGTGCGCGAGCACCTGCTGCGGGTCGACATCACCCACGCCACCACCACCTACACCCTGTGCCGCGGCAGCGTGCTGACCGTCCTGCACGACGACGAGCCGGTGCGGATCGACACCGGGAAGCCCGTCAGCCGCCCCACCGCGAAGGTCGGCGCGCCCGGCGAACGGCCCACCCAGCCTCCCGGGCGCGAACCGGCCCGGCGGCACAGCCAGGCCGGCGTCCAGATCGGCGGCGTCGACCATCTACCGGCCGAGTGACACACGCATAAAACACTGACGGAGCGTCAACACTCCCTGCACGAACCGTGACCGGCCGTGCAGGGATGTCCAGGCGCGCCACCGGTCCGCAGCCCCGACCGGAGGCCCGTCCGTGCACACCCTCGCCCTCACCGCCGCCGCCCTGCTCACCACCCTCGCCGCCGCCACCCCCGCCGACGCCGACCCCCACCACGCCGGCGCCACCCGTTGGACGCACACCTGCACCCGACCCGCCCACCCCGACATCGCCACCTGCCACGCCCTGCGCGTCCTCGGCACCGCCGCCACCGCCGACCAGCAGGGCTACGGCCCCGCCGACCTGCTCGCCGCCTACGGACTGCCCGCGGACGGCGGCGCCGGCACCACCGTCGCCATCGTCGACGCCTACGACGACCCCAACGCCGAGGCCGACCTCGGCGTCTACCGCAGCCACTACGGCCTGCCGGCCTGCACCACCGCCGCCGGCTGCTTCCACAGGACCGACCAGCGCGGCGGCACCCGCATCCCGCGCGCGGACAGCGCGTGGGCCGGCGAGACGGCGCTCGACCTCGCCATGGTCTCCGCGATCGCCCCGCGCGCCCACATCCTCCTCGTCGAGGCCGACAGCGCGAGCGTCTCCGACCTCGGGACGGCCGTGAACACCGCGGTCTCGCTCGGCGCGAAGTACGTCTCGATCAGCTGGGGTGCGGCGGAGAGCGTCAACTCGGCGACGTACGACAGCCGTTACTTCGACCACCCGGGCGTGGCCATCGCCGTGGCCTCCGGCGACGGCGGCTACGGCGTGATCTTCCCGGCCTCCTCGCCGCACGTCACCGCCGTCGGCGGGACGTCCCTCCGGCAGGACCCCTCGGCGCGGGGCTGGACCGAAAGCGTCTGGTCCACCAGCACCACGGAGGGCGCCGGCAGCGGGTGCTCCACGAGGCTCCCCAAGCCCACCTGGCAGACCGACACCGGCTGCACCCGCCGCACCGTCGCCGACGTCGCCGCGGTCGCCGACCCGCAGACCGGCGTCGCCGTCTACCAGACCTACGGCGGCTCCGGCTGGTACACCTACGGCGGAACGTCGGCGGCCGCGCCGATCATCGCCGCGACGTACGCGCTGGCCGGCGCGCCGACGGCGGGGAGCCGGCCGGCGAGCTTCCCGTACGCGCACCCGGCGGCGCTCAACGACGTGGTCACCGGCGCGACGGCCACGTGCCGGCCGGCGTACCTGTGCACGGCGGGCAAGGGGTACGACGGGCCGACGGGCCTGGGGACGCCGCAGGGGGTCGGGGCGTTCCAGGGCTGAGCGACCGGGGGCGCGGGGTACCTCCTCGCGCCCCTCCTCGTGCGCTCCCTTACAGCTGGTCGCGCCATTCGGTGCTGAGGACGCCCATCTGGACCTGGTCGTGCCGGCTGCCTGCCCGGAAGACCGCTTCGCGGCGGCGGCCCTCCTCGGTGAAGCCGGCACGGCGGTAGGCGGCGAGGGCGCGGGTGTTGTAGCTGTTGACGGTGAGTTCTATGCGGTGGAGGCCGAGCTCCTCGAAGCCGTAGCGGATGGTGGTGCGCAGGACGTCGGTGCCGAGGCCGCGGTCCTGGTGGGGCGGGCCGATGATGATGGCGAGGGTGGCGCAGCGGTCCTTGGGGGTGGCGCCGTAGAGGGTGACGTGGCCGGCCAGGTCCTCGGTGTCGAGGGTTTCGACGGAGAGGCCGAGGTCGGTGCCGTTGTTCTGGCTCCAGGAGCGGAACATGTCGGCGAGGCGGCCGTCGGGCTGGGGGTGGACGGGGCCGGTGAGCTGCTGGATGGCGAGGCCGGGTTCGCGCCACCAGGCGGTGAGCCGGGGGAGGTCGCTGTCGCGGAGTTCTCTGAGCCGGACGAGTCTGCCGGTGAGTGGATCGTGATCGGGGGTCATGGCGAACTCCTGTGCGGGGGACGAACGGTGGGGCTGTTCCATCCTTCCAGCGGGCGGGGCCTCCGGGGTGGCCGCTACCGGACAGGACCGGCGGTCGGGAAAATTCTTCCGGCCGGGGATGAAACATCGTGGCCGGGCCGGATCGTCATAGGGCGGATTCGGCGAGGGGAGAGGAAACGTGGCCACAGCTCGACGGCGGGCGGCCCTGGAGGAGGAGTTCGTCGCGTTCGCGGCGGCCCGGTCCGGGCAGCTCTACCGCTCGGCGTACTTCCTCACCGGCGGGGACGCCCATCTGTCCGAGGACCTGGTGCAGGAGACCCTCGGGCAGATGTACGTCCAGTGGCACCGGCTGCACCGGCCGAGCTGGGCGGGGCGGATCGACAATCCGGCCGGGTACGCACAGACCGTGCTGGTGCGGGCCTACCTGACGCATCAGCGGCGGCGCAGCAGCAGTGAGCGGCCGAGCGAGGCGTTGCCGGAGGTGGTGACGCAGGAGCCGGACTCGGACCTGCGGTTGGCGCTGGTCGACGCGTTGAGCCAACTGCCGCCGCGGGACCGGGCGGTGGTGGTGCTGCGGTACTGGGAGGACCGCAGCGTGGAGGAGACCGCGGCGATGGTGAAGGACAGTTCGGCCGCGGTGCGCACCCGCTGTTCGCGGGCGTTGGCGAAATTGCGGGCGTTGTTGGGCGCGGAGCTGGCGGAGCTGGTGACGCGGTGAGCGGGTACCTGGGGCGAGGGAGAGCCGAAGTGACGGGCGGGGAAGAGGAGTTCGAGGTGCGGTTGGGGGAGGCCTTCGGGCAGTCGGGCGGTGGTCCGGGGCCGGAGGTGACGGCGCGGTTGGTGGACGGCGGGCTGGAGGTCGGGCGGCGGCGCAAGCGGGCCCGGCGGCGGGTGGCGCTGCTGGCGAGTGCGCTGGCGGCGGTCGCGGTGGTCACGGCGGGGGCGTTGACGGTGCCGCACGGGATTCCGGGGCAGCGGACGGACGCGCTGCTGGTGGCCGATTCGCCGCCCCCGTCCCCGCCGCCGTTGACGAGCGACGTGACGATCCTGCTGGTGGGGCTGGACTCCACCGTGGACGGGCAGGGCCGGCCGGCGCCCGCGGAGCTGGTGCACGGCGATCTGCACGCCGGGCTGCCGGACCGGGACACCGCCGACACGGTGATGCTGGTACGGATCCCGGCGGGGGGTGGGGAGGTGCGGCAGTTGTCGTTGCCGCGCGACCTGCTGGCAACGGACCCGCAGAACCAGAAGGTGCTGCTCAACTCGGTGTTCTCGACGGCGGTGGCGGCCGAACGGAAGCGGCTGAGCGGCCAGGGCCTGTCCGCGGAGGAGCTGAACCGGCGCGCCCGGGAGGCCGGTCGGGGCGCGCTGTACCGGGCCGTGGAGCACCTCACGGGGGTGCGGGTCGACCACTACATGGAGCTCTCGATGATCGGCTTCTACCGGGCGGCGCAGGCGCTCGGCGGAGTGCCGGTCTGTCTGAACCACGCCGTGGAGGACAGCTGGAGCGGCATCGATCTGCCCGCCGGCCGGCAGGAGTTGAACCCGGCGCAGGCGTTGGCGTTCGTCCGGCAGCGGCACGGCGTCGGCGACGGCTCGGACCTGGGGCGGACGGTGCGGGCGCAGGCGTTCCTGGCCGGGGTGGTGGCGAAGCTGCGCGACGGCGGGGCGCTGGCGGATCCGGCGAAGCTCAAGGCGCTGTACGACGCGTTGGCGGACGAGCTGGTGACGGATCAGGGGTGGAGTCCGGCCGACTTCGCCCGGCAGGTGCCGGCGTTGGCGAGCGGGCGCGGCACCGCTTCGACGCTGCCGACCACGTCCGAGGGGAACAGGCTGCGGGCGGTGCCGGATGCGGCGCGGCAGATCCTGGACGGGACGGGGCCGTCGTCCTCGCCCGCCGTGAGCAGTGCTCCGCGGTCGTCGGCGCCGGTGCGGCTGGGCGGGGTGCCCTGCGTGGACTGACCGTCAGTCGACGGCGGTCCACTGCCAGGGCCGGGGGCCGTGCTCGCCGCGCAGGCAGGCGAGGCGGTGGCGGGCCTGGGCACGGTGGCGGGGGTCGGCGGTGGCCTGCTGCAGGGCGTAGCAGGTGAGCCGGAGTTCGCGGACGGCGCGGAACACGGGGTAGCCGGGCCACTCGGTGACGTCGGCGCCGTACGCGGTGCAGAAGGCCGCGTAGCCGGGGGCGGCGAGGCTGCCGAAGGAGTCGTGGGCGACGGCGGTGGAAGTCAGGTCCCAGGCGGGTGGGCCGAGGGCGGTGCGTTCGAAGTCGAGCAGGTGGGCGGCGGTGGCGGTGACCGCGAGGTTGCCGCCCCAGGCGTCGCCGTGCACGACGGTCGTCGGCCGGGCGGCGGGGTTGAGTTCGGCCCAGGCGGTGCGCAGGTCGGCGAGTCGGCCGTGCAGCCAGTCGCGTTCCGGGGCGTCGAGGGTGGCGGCGTCGTCGATCCGGGTGGCGAGGCGGACGAACGGGTCGAGGGTGCCCAGGTCGGTGTCGGGCGGGGGCAGTCGGTGGAGCCGGCGGAGGGCGGTGGCCAGTTCGGGGGCGGTGGCGTGCCGGTGCGGGGGGAGTTCGTGCCAGAAGGTGACGGGGCGGCCGCGGACCACGACCGGACCGGCCGGCCGGTCGAGCGGGCGGACGGCCGGGACGCGGTGGCCGCGCAGCCATCGGGCGACCGTCAACTCGCGGGCAGCGACGGCCGTTTGGCCGGTGCGGGCGATCCGGACGACGACCTTGCCGGGCAGTCGCCACAGGGTGTTCTCGCCGGCCCGGATCAGCTCCGCGCCGGCGCTCGGGCGACCGGCGGCGGCGCAGGCCTCGGCCAGCAGTCCGGCGGGGTTTCGGCAGTCCACGTCCAGGCCCTCTCTTCCGAATGGTGCCGGGTGCGCGACGCCGGAAGGGCGCACCCGGCCAGTGTCCACCCTGCTTACGGCGCAGGGGAATTCGGGGCCGCTCGCCCCCGCCGACCGGCTCTCCCTCGCCGATGGTCCAGACCACCCTTGCCTTTGGTCCAGACCTATTGACGGGCTCTGCCAGCGCTTTTACGATCCGGTCGGCACAGCCCCACATGTACCCACCTCACCCAGAGCCGGGCGTCACGCCCCCACGCACATGCTCGGCGGGAAGGGAGCACCAGATGTTCCGTCGGAGCTCGCGCACGTCACGCCCGCAAGGGGCGGGCGTGGAACGCGCAGTGCAGGTGATGCGGCCCGAACCCGGGCCGACCGTTCTCAAGCGTTCCCTCGCCGGGGTGTGCGCCGCCGCCGTGGTCGGCGCCGGCCTCGCGGTGGCCGGCTCGGTCACGGCCGCCGCCGACACCACCAACCTGGTGGCCAACTCCGGCTTCGAGAACGGGCTTTCCGGCTGGACGTGTTCCGGCGCCGCGGTCGTCGGCAGCCCCGTCCACTCCGGCAGCTCCGCGCTCCAGGCCACCCCCGGCGGCCAGGACACCGCCCAGTGCAGCCAGACCATCAGCGTGCAGCCCAACTCGCAGTACACGCTGAGCGCGTTCGTCCAGGGCAGCTACGTCTACCTGGGCGCCACCGGCAACGGCCTGACCACCTCGCCGACCACCTGGACCGCCAACAACGCCACGTACGGGCAGCTCAGCGTCGGCTTCACCACCGGCGCGAGCACCACCTCGGTGACGGTCTTCGTGCACGGCTGGTACGGGCAGCCCGCGTACTACGCGGACGACATCTCGCTGACCGGCCCCGGCGGCAGCAGCCCGTCGCCGAGCGGAAGCCCGAGCGGGAGCCCTTCGAGCAGCCCTTCGAGCAGCCCGTCGTCGAGCCCTTCCAGCAGCCCGTCGAGCAGCCCGTCGTCGAGCCCTTCCAGCAGCCCGTCCAGCAGCCCGTCGTCCAGCCCGAGTTCGGGTGACGCCACCTGCCCGACCAAGCCGAAGCCGGCCGGGAAGGTGTTGCAGGGGTACTGGGAGAACTGGGACGGCGCGTCCAACGGCGTGCACCCCGGGATGGGGTGGACGCCGATCACGGACAGCCGGATGGCGCAGCACGGCTACAACGTCATCAACGCCGCGTTCCCGGTGATCCTCTCGGACGGCACCGTGCTGTGGCAGGACGGCATGGACAGTGGCGTGAAGGTCTCCACGCCGGCCGAGATGTGCCAGGCCAAGGCGGCCGGCGCGACCATCCTGATGTCGATCGGCGGCGCGGCCGCGGGCATCGACCTGAGCTCCAGCGCCGTCGCGGACCGGTTCGTGGCGACCGTGGTGCCGATCCTGAAGAAGTACAACTTCGACGGCATCGACATCGACATCGAGACCGGCCTGTCCGGCAGCGGCAGCATCGGCACGCTGTCCCCCTCGCAGTCCAACCTGATCCGCATCATCGACGGCGTGCTCTCCCAGATGCCGGCCGGCTTCGGCCTGACCATGGCCCCGGAGACCGCGTACGTCACCGGCGGCAGCGTCACCTACGGCTCGATCTGGGGCTCGTACCTGCCGATCATCAAGAAGTACGTGGACAACGGCCGGCTGTGGTGGCTGAACATGCAGTACTACAACGGCTCCATGTACGGCTGCTCCGGCGACTCGTACTCGGCCGGTACCGTCCAGGGCTTCACCGCGCAGACCACCTGCCTGAACAACGGCCTGACCATCCAGGGCACCACCATCAAGGTCCCGTACGACAAGCAGGTCCCCGGCCTGCCGGCCCAGCCGGGTGCGGGCGGCGGCTACATGGCTCCCGGCCTGGTCAGCCAGTCGTGGAGCGCCTTCAACGGGCAGCTGAAGGGCCTGATGGACTGGTCGATCAACTGGGACGGCTCGAAGGGCTGGACCTTCGGCGACAACGTCAAGGCGCTCCAGGGCCGCTGACGTCCGAGCCGTAGCGGCTGTCCACAGGCCTGTGGACACGTGACACCGGGCAGGGCCCCGGGAGCGGAGGATCGCTCCCGGGGCCCTGCCGCCGTTTCCGCCCGATATCGCCGGATACCCCGCCTGGTCGTTTTATGCCATGTCATAAATCGACCAGGACGATGTCGTTCGGGCACCTAGTGGCGGAGCCGAAGATGGGAGTATGCATCTGGTTCACGCACGACTTCGCGCGCCGGTCGGTCGAGGCACTCCTCCCGACCTGGCGAAATTAATCCGTTCCCATGCCGAGGACCTGGACGCACTGGAGCACGTGAGCGTGCACCGCACCGTGTCCGCCGAGGTCACGGTGGGTGTGTTCACGCTGGCGCCGTCCCTGCTGGAGGCCGAGCGCCGGACCGGCGCGCTGGTGCGGCGGGCCGTCGAAGGGGAGCCCGCGCTGGCCGGTTTCGCCGTGCTGTCGGTGGGCGCGGCCCTCGTTCCGGGACCCTGGTGGGGCTTCGAGTAGCGGTGGGCGTGGACGGCTTAGGACAGTGCATGTTCCGTCCAGTCGACTCCTGTTCCCTCCGGGGCACGGAGGCAGCAGAGTAGTGGTGTCGGCGGGAGCAGCCGCCGACAAAAACTCCGGAGAAATCACCCGGAGAAACTCACCACACTTTCCGAGGAGAATTCCCGTGCTGGTCACCCGTGTCTCCAAGCTGGTCGCTTTCTCGGTCGCCGCAATTGCCGCCGTGGCCATTTCGGCGACGTCGGTCGAATACTCCGGGAATGTCGCCGGCGACGTCACCTGGGGCCAGGTCGGCAGCAACACCGACCTCCCGCCGCTGACCCCGACGGACGGCCCGACCGCGGTCGTCGGCCCGAACGGCGACGTCACCTGGGGCGGCTGAGCACCACCGAGCACACCGACGAGCACATCCGACCGATCGCACTCACGGGGGTGAAGACGATGGAATTCCTGGTCCTGGGCGCGCTGGAGACGCGCCAGGGCGGCGTCCTGGTGGACGTCCGAGGCATGCGGCAGCAGAGACTCCTGGCGCTGCTGCTCCTGAACGCCGGCCGGGTGGTGCCGATGGACTTCCTGGTGGACGAGCTGTGGGAGGACCCGCCGCCGTCGGCCAGACCGCAGGTGCACAACGCGATCCGCGACCTGAGACGGGTGCTGGCCGCCGGCGAGCACCGGCTGGTGACGGTGGACGTCGGGTACCGGCTGGTGGCGCCCGAGGACGCGGTGGACTCGCACCGCTTCACCCGCCAGGTGCGGGAGGCCCGGGCCGCCGAACGCGACGGGCGGTTCCCGGAGGCGATCCGGCTGCTGCAGTCCGCGGTCGACCTGTGGCGCGGCGAGGCCTTCGCGGGCATCCACTGCCCGGCGGTGACCAGTGCGGCGGTCAAGCTGCACGAGCAGCGGCTGACCGCGATCGAGGACCTGATGGCGCTGCGCCTGAAGGTCGGTGAGACCTCCTCGTTGGTGGGCGAGTTGACGGCGCTGCTGGCGGAGTACCCGCTGCGCGACTCGCTGCGGCGGAGCCTGATGACGGCGCTGTGCCGCAGCGGACGGCAGGCGCACGCGCTGGCGGTGTACGACGAGGGCCGCCGCTTCCTGGCGGACGAACTCGGCCTGGAGCCGAGCCCCCAACTGCGGGCCCTGCAGGCGGAGATCCTCGCCGACGCGCCCGGCGTGCACGATACGCCCGAGCCGGTCGCCGAGCCGGCGGCGCGGCCGTCCGCCGGGACGGCCCCGGCGCCCGGGCAGCGGCCGAACTGCCTGCCGCACGACCTCGCGGACTTCGTCGGCCGCACCGGCGAACTGGCGCTGCTCCAGGAGGCGGTGGCCCGGCGGGCGGCGGGCGCGCCGTTGATGCTGGCGATCGACGGCATGGGCGGCGTCGGCAAGACCACCCTGGCGGTGCGCCTCGCGCACCGGGTGACCGCCGACTTCCCGGACGGCCAGTTCTTCGCCGCGCTGGACGGCTTCGACGAGACCCGGCCGCCGGTGCCGCCGGCCCAGGCGCTGGCCGCGCTGCTGCACGCGGACGGGGTGCCGCCGGACCGGATTCCCGCGTCGCTGGAGGAGCGGTCCGCGCTGTGGCGCTCCCGGCTGGCGGGCCGGCGCTGCCTGCTGGTGCTGGACGACGCGTCCACCAGTGCGCAGGTGCGCCCGCTGCTGCCGGGCGCCGGCGAGACCCTGGTGCTGGTGACCAGCCGCCGGAAGCTGAGCGCGCTGGACGGGTCGGTGGCGCTGCCGTTGGACGTGCTGCCGCCGGGTGACGCGGTGGAACTGCTCGCCCGGGTGGCCGGGGAGCGCCGGGTGGCGCGGGAGCCGGTCCGGGCGGCGGAGGCGGCGGCGCTGTGCGGCTACCTGCCGCTGGCGGTGCGGATCGCCGCGACCCGGCTGCGGGACCGTCCGGCGTGGTCGGTCGCGGACCTGGTGGAGCGGCTGGCCGACCCGGCGCGGCGGGCGCGCTGCCTGCGCACCTCGGACCGCGACCTGATGGCGCTGCTGCGCGCGTCCTACCAGTACCTGGACCGGGTGCAGCAGCGGTTCAGCTGCCTGATGAGTCGTCAGCCGGTCGACGCGTTCGACGTGGACCGGGCGGCGGCGGTGACCGGGTTGAGCGCGGACGAGGTGGAGTGCTGCCTCGACGCGCTGTTCGAGAACAACCTGATCCGGCAGGAGGGTTCTGCGCTGTTCTCGTTCCACAGCCTGGTGCGGGACTGCTCGCGGCTGCTGCCCGATCCGCCCGACGCGGCCGGGTCCGCAACGGTTCTGACGGTCGGTCGGCCGGTGGTCGCCGCGGCGCTCTGAGCGGATTCGGAGAAGGTTTCCCCGGTTGTGTCCGCACCGCCGTTGTTCGGACATGTTTCCGGAATGTTCGGGTCAGGGTGTGGTTGCCGTGTGTCAGTAAGCTCAGGAAAAGATGTAGTTCTTACTGGCGCTGATCGAAACGGGGACCGATCCATGCTGGATGTTCTGGGGCTCGATGCGGAGGCCGAGTCCATATACCGCCGGATGCTGGCCGATCCGCGGGCCGGTGTCGGCGCCCTCGCGGCGGCCCTGGGCCTCACCGAGGAGAGAGTGCGCACCGGCCTGGACCGGTTGAGCGAACTCGCCCTGATCCAGCCGTCCGGCCGGGAGGGCATCGGGTTCCGGGCAGTGGGGCCGGAGACCGCGATGGAAGTGCTGTTGGCGCGTCAGCAGGCCGAACTGGCCGCCCAGCAGTTGCGGGTGGAGGCGTCGCGGGCCGCGGCGGCCCAACTGATCGCGGAGTGCTCGGCGTTCCGGCCGACCGCCACCGACGCGGCGTCAGAGCAGCTGAACGGGCCGGAGATGATCCGCGAGCGGCTGGCCGAACTGGCCGGGTCGGTGCGCCACGAGGTGGCGACCTTCGCCCCCGGCGGCGCCCACACCGAGGAGGACCTGCGGGCCAGCCGGCAGCCGAACACGGCGCTGCTGGAACGCGGCGTCCAGATGCGCACCGTCTACCTGGACAGCGTCCGCAACCACCGGCCGACCCTGGACCACGTGAACTGGCTGAACCTGCGCGGCGGCCAGGTCCGCACGGTGCCCGAACTCCCCATCCGCATGATCATCTTCGACCGGCAGCAGGCCGTCCTCCCGATCGACACCGAGGACGCCCGGGCCGGCGCGGTGGTGCTGCGCGGCGCCGGCACGGTGGCCGCGCTGTGCGCGCTGTTCGAGGGCGTGTGGGCGAGCGCGATCCCGGTCGGCGACGCGCCCCGGTGCTGCGACACCGACGAGATGGCCCCGCACGAGCTCGCCGTGCTGAAGATGCTCGCCCAGGGCCACACCGACGAGGCCATCGCCAAGCGCATGGGCGTCTCCCCGCGCACCGCCCGCCGGTTCGCCGCCAACCTGATGGAACGCCTGGACGCCCGCAGCCGGTTCGAGGCCGGGGTGCACGCCGTCCAGGACGGCTGGCTCCCCGCCACGCGCTGACCGCGGGCGTCGTGCCGATGGCCGATCAGGCCTGCTGCGCCGCCAGTTGGCGCTTCTCCATCCGGTCCGCGAGGAGGAGCGCCACCGCGGGCAGCAGCGTCGCCCCGTAGACCCAGAGCAGCCAGCCGAAGGAGTGCGCGAACGCGGCCGGCACCATGCCGTGGTGGCTGCGGGCCGAGTCCGTCAGCACCACGGTGACCACCGCGATGGCCAGCGCGCCGCCGATCCGCTGGGTCAGGTTGAGCTGCGCGGAGGCGTCCGGGATGGACTCCTGACGGATCGACTGGAACGCCCGGGTCATCGTCGGGACGATGGTCAGGCCGGTGCCCAGGCCGCGGATCACCAGGCTGCCGCAGATCAGCGGGTACGCGGTGGTGCCGGTCAGGCCGGTCATCGGAATGGTCGCGAGGATCGTCATGCTGATGCCGATCAGCACCGTCGCACCGCCGCCGATCTTCCGCAGCAGCACCCGGGACAGCCACGCCGCGGTCACCACGCCCAGGCCGCCGGTGGACATCAGCAGACCGGTGGTCACCGCGGACTCGCCGCGGGCGTCCTCGAAGTACAGCGGGATCAGCATCATCGGCGAGTACAGGACGAAGCCCAGGCAGAAGATGTTCACCACGGCCGTCGCGTACACCGGGATGCGGAACAGCCGCAGGTCCAGCAGCGGGAACTTCGCCTTCAGCTCGCGCACCACGAACACCGCCGCACCGACCACGGCCAGGCCCAGCGGCAGCAGCAGCGAGACGCTCGCCTTCGCGCCCTGGTCGGCGTACTCGTGGATGGCCAGCACCAGCGAGACGGTGGCGGTCGCCGAGGAGACCAGGCCCACCAGGTCCAGCGGCTTCGCGCTGCCGGCCGGCGGGGCGTCCTTGCGGACCCAGCGCACGGCGGCGAACAGCAGCGCCGCGCAGAACGGGATGTTCACCACGTACACCGCCGACCAGCCGCCCAGGGCGACCAGCAGACCGCCGATGGTCGGGCCGAGCAGCGGACTGATCAGCATCACCGAGCCGTTCAGGCCCTGCACCCGGCCCAGGTGCTCGCGCGGCACGCCGCGGGTCAGCAGGATCGTCGACGCCGGGGTCAGGATGCCGGCGGCCGCGCCGGACACGCCGCGGAACACGATCAGCTGGTCCAGCGACTGGGCGGCGGCGCAGCCCAGCGAACCCAGCGCGAACAGGGTGGTCGCCGCGACGAACACCCGCTTGGTGCCGAACCGGGTGGACAGCCAGCCGGTCGCTGGCATGGTCGCCGCGAGCGCCAGCAGGTAGGCCGTCACCACCCACTGCACCTGGTTGATGCCGCCGAATCGGGCGGTGGTCTCCTGCATGGAGACGTTGACGATGGTGGTGTCCAGCATCGCGATGAACCCGCCGCCGATGGCGACGGCCATGGTGATCAGCGCGGACTTGGACGGGCCTCCGCCGTCCTGGCCGGACTGGCCGGACTGGCCGGCCGGGGCGTCGGCCTTCGCGTCGGCCTTCGCGTCGGCCTCGGGCGTTCCGGGAGCTTCGGGGGCCTCCGGCTCGGCGACGGCGACGGCGACGGCCTGTTCGACCACGGCTGCGGGCTCGGTGGTCTTCGGGGCGGCGGGCTTCTTCTTCGCGGCGGCGGCGGGCTTGGCGGTGGCAGTGGGCTTGGCGGTGGGCTTGGCGGCGGCGGTGGGCTTCGCGGCGGGCTTGCGCGCCGGGCCCGGATTGCGGCGGGCCTTGCCCTTGGCCGCGTTCACCGTGGTGCGGGCGGGCTGCTTGGTGGGCATCTTCGCGGGTCCTTCATCAGCGGGAGGAGGGGTGTCCGGGTCACTCGGCGGCGAGCAGGGCGCGTTCGACCTCGTCCAGGACGGCCTCGGCGGCCGGGCGGGCGTCGGGCCGGTTGCGGCAGGACAGCGTGAGTTCGGTGCGGCCGTCGATCTGGCAGGTGCTCAGGAACATCTCGGCGTACGGGACGAGCATCGGCAGGGTGCAGTACTCGGTGGGGCGGAACTGCGCGGTGCGGTACAGCTCGGTGTCGATCCGGCCGTGGTCGGTGAGGATCGCGGTGCACGGGAAGCGGGTGCCGTCCAGCTCCTGGGCTTCCCGCAGCGAGTTCGCGAACGGGTTGTTGCGCAGGAAGTCCCTTTCCAGGGCGGCGACTTCGCGCTTGCGGAGCATGGCGGCGAGCAGCTGGCTGTGCAGCCGGTTCCAGCGGTCCTCGCGGTGCAGGTCGAGGACCAGCTGGGACGTCAGGTTGGCGGTGGAGCGCACCTCGCGGTCGTGGCGGCGGAGGTCCACCGGGATGATCAGGCGGCCGGCGTCGACGGTCAGCAGCCGGGAGACGGCCGCACCGATCCGGGCGGTGACGGCGGACGGCGTCGCGGCGATCGAGCGGCGCAGCCAGAGCGCCGTCCCGTCGGCGGGGCCCTGCCCGAGGATCGCGGGTCCGCCTTCCACCCGGGCCGGGACGGGGGCGGCCGGGACGGGGGCGGCGGCGGCGCGGAAGTGCGTGTCGTCGACGGTGGAGTCGGCGCCGATCAGGGCCTCGCCGCGCAGCGCGCGGAACAGGTCCTCGATCCAGTACCGCAGGCCGCGACCGTCGGTGACGATGTGGCTGGCCCGCACCACCAGCCGGCTGATCACCGGCCCGTTGGCGAGGCCCAGCTCGCAGACCGGCCCGGCCACCACGTCCAGGTCCCGGTGGAAGAACGGGTGCTCGAACCCGGCGTCGGCGGGCAGCTCGGTGATCGGCGGCAGCGCGTCCTCGGCCCGCCAGTTGGGGCCCTTGCGGCGGACCGCGAGCCCCGGGTTGGCGGCGGTCGACTGCCGTACCGCGTCCGCGAGTTGCTCCGGGTCGATGCGGCCCTCGCCCTCGATCACCATCTGGATCAGCTGCGGGGTGCCGGTGGCGTTGGCGTTCAGGTAGCCGCGCTCGATCTGGGAGATCCGCCGGGAGTAGGCCCGGGCGGGCGTGGCAACGGCGGTGGCGGTCATGCGGCGAGCTCCAGGGTCGGGGCGGCGAAGTCCTCGGTCGGGGCGGCGAGTTCGGACGTCGAGGCGGGGGCGGGGGCGGGCGCCGGCTCCGGGCGGGCGTCGGTCGCGGTGGCGGTCATGCGACGAGCTCCAGGGCCGGGGCGACGGAGTCCTCGGTCGGGGCGGCGGGTGCGGGCAGGCAGTCCCACCGCGCGCAGGTGCGCGCCACGACCTGGCGCTGCGCGCGGCCGGGTCCGGCCGGTGGCATCGGGGCCGAACCGGAGTCCGCCTGCGGGCCGACGGGTTCGGCCGAGCAGTCCCACCGCGTACAGGTGCGGGCCGCGGCGGCGGTGGCGGTCATGCGGTGGGCTCCAGGGTGAGGGCTTCGGTGCGGGTGGCGGGGGTGCTGGGGGCGGGTTGCCACCACCAGCGGACGGTGGCGGGGGCGTCGGTGGCGAGGGCCAGCTGGAGGCCTCGGCCGAGGTCGGTGGAGCGGACCAGGTGGCCGGTGTTGGTGGGGCGCCAGCCGGCCCGCCAGTCGGGGAGCCGGACGCCCGCGAAGGTCTCCTTGCGCAGCTGGGAGGCCTTGATGAGGGCCTCGCACTCGGCGAAGTCCCGCATGGTGGCGGGTTCGCCGTCGGGGCGGCCGAGCAGCGCGCCCAGCCACTGCATCGCGTACGGGCGGTCCCGGTGGTCCTGGAGGTCCACGCCGACGGTCTGGCCGGAGACCAGCGCCACCGTCGAGTACGCGTCGCAGTGCGCGACCGAGGCGGTGAGGCCGAGCGCCGGGACGCTCCACCGCCGGTGTTCGTCGCGGGCCAGCTCGCGGGGGCTCAACCGCACCCCGTACAGGCTCGCCACGGCCTCGGTGATCAGCCACCGGCCGGCGTCGTTGAGCCGGTGGCCCATCCGGTCGCGCGGCAGGTGCGGGTGCCGGGTGACGAGGCAGTCGATGGCTGCCTCCTCGTCCGAACCGCCGTGCTGCGCACCGGTGGTGAGCGGCCCGGGGCGGGCGGGCGTCCGGAGGTCCGTGGTCGCCCGGGCGGGCCGGCGGGGGGTCTGGGTGGGTGCCGGGCCGCCGCCCGGCACCCGGCCGGAGTGCGGTGCCCCGCCGGGCAGCGCCTCCGGCGTCCGGGACGGCGCGAGCGCCGTCGTGCCCCCGCCGACCAGGTCGGTCTCCGGGCGCTGCTCCTCCAGCCAGTCCCCGGCCCGTCCGGCCCGTCCGGTCCGTTCGGTCCGTTCGACCGTCGCCGGGTCCGTGCCGACCGGGCCCGCCGCGGCCAGCACCGGGCCCATCCGGCCGGCCCAGCCGAGCATCACCAGGTCGGTCTCCGGGCGCTGCTCCTCCAGCCAGTCCCCGGCGGCCCGCAGGACGCTTCGCACGGCGCCCATCACGGCCTCGCGTCGAACACCGCGGCAGCGTAGGAGCCGCCGTAGGCGAAGCTGGAGAGCAGCAGGCGTCCGGCGGGGGCGTCGCCGGCGAGGGCGGCGACCAGGCCGAGGGCGCCGGCCGAACCGTAGGTCTCGCCGAGCAGGGCCTTGGGGGTGACCGCGGGGCGGTCGGCGAGGCCGGCCAGCGCCAGGGCGCGGGACTGGGCGACGTCCACCAGGCGGTAGCCGGAGGCGGCGGAGACGACCGTGTCGATCTGCTCGGGCGTGGAGTCGGCCTCGGCGAGGGCGGAGCGCAGGGCGCGGGCCCAGGCCTCGCCGTCGCGGCCGATCCGTCCGATGCCGGCCGGTTCGCCGGAGGCGCCGAAGCCGCGCACGTCCGCCAGGACGCTCGCGCCGCGGGCGGCGGCGGAGGCCTCGGACTCCAGCAGGATGGCGGCCGCGCCCTCGGAGAGCACGGTGCCGGTGCCGCCGCCGGGGACCACGTGCGGGGTCTTGGCGTATCCGGGCAGCCGGGCCTGGGTGGCCAGGGCCTGCTCGGGGAACTCGTCGGCGACCACGACCATGATCCGGTCGGCCATGCCGCGGGCGATGACCCGGGCGGCCAGCTGGAGCGCGAGGACGGAGGAGGTGCCGCCGTTGGCGATGGTGGCGGTGTAGCCGCGGTAGCGGTGCAGCATGCCGACGTGTCCGGCGGCGGCGTTGACGACCGTGTTGGCGAAGGTCGCCGGGTTGGCGCCGGTGATGCCCTTGGTGAGGACGCCGTGGTGGAAGTCCAGCACCGAGGTGACCGGGCCGTAGCCGGTGGCGAACACGATGCCGGTGCCCTCGGCCTCGGCGCGGGACGGCTTGCCGTGCCGCTCGTACAGGTCGCCGACGGCGCCGGCGGCGAGCACGCCCAGCGGGTCCATCCGGCGGGCCTTGCTGGGGTTGAGGCGCTTGGCGACGGCCTTGACGTCGATCCGGCCGATCGGGCGCTCGCCGATGCCGGCGACCTGCTCCAGGGTGTCGAAGCCGACCCGGCCGGCGGCGAGCGCGGCGGTCAGTTCGGCGGTGGAGGCGGACGAGCCGGCCAGGCCGGCCACGCCGGTGACCACCACGTGGTGCACGGGCTGCGTGCGCCGGGCCGAACGGGCGGGCCGGCCGGGCTTGTTGAGGACGACGGTGGCGTTGTTGCCGCCGAACGCGAAGGAGTTGGAGGCGACCACTTCCAGCGCCGCGGGACGCCCGGCGTTCGGGACGATGTCCAGTCCGAACGGGGAGTCGACGCCGCGGGTGCTGAGCGTCGGCGGGATGACGCCCCGGTCGATCGCCATGGTGGAGACGATCGCCTCGACCGCGCCGGCCGCGCCCAGGGTGTGGCCGAGCATCGACTTGGTGGAGCTGGCGGGCGGCACCTCGGCGCCGAACAGCAGCTTCACGGCCTTGGGCTCGGACACGTCGTTGGCGGGGGTGCCGGTGCCGTGCAGGTTGACGTAGTCGACGTCCTCGGGGGCGAGGCCGGCGGTCTGCAGGGCCTGGGCCATCGCGGCGGCCGCGCCCTTGCCGCTCGGGTCGGGGGCGGTCTGGTGGTAGCCGTCGCAGGAGAGGCCGTAGCCGCCGAGTTCGGCGAGCGGGGCGGCGCCGCGTTCGGCGGCCCGCTCGGCGGACTCCAGGACCATGAAGCCCGCGCCCTCGCCGAGGGTGAGCCCGGTGGAGGCGGACATCGGCGCGCACGGCTCGGGGTCGAGCGCGCCGAGGGCGGAGAACCCGTACGCGGAGAGCTGGGCCAGCGGGTCGACGCCGCCGCAGATGACGTAGTCGACCTCGCCCTTCCAGAGCAGTTCGGCGGCGTAGCCGAGGGCGACGGCGCTGGCCGCGCAGGCGTTGGAGAGCACCACGCGGGGGCCGCGCAGGTCGAACTCGGCGGCGATGAAGTCGCCCACGCACGGGAGTTGGGAGCCGGCGGCCTGGACGGCGTCCAGCACGCCGTCCTTCACCAGGCCGCGGTGCACGTTCTCCAGGGTGGGCATCGCGCCGAGGCTGGAGCCGACCACGACGGCGACCCGGTCGCGGTCCACGGTGTCCAGGTCGAGGCCCGAGTTGCGCAGCGCCTCGCGGATCGCGGTGGCCGCCAGCGCGTAGCAGCGGTCCAGGTCGTCCGGCTGCTCGGCGGTGACCATGCCGGCCCAGTCGGTGAGCAGCTGGGTGGTGTCGAACAGGGTGTTGGTGCGGATGCCGGAGACGCCCTGGGAGATGGACGTCCAGCTCTTCTCGACGTCGTCGCCGGCGCCGGTGATCAGGCCCAGGCCGGTGAGGGCGATGCGTTCGGTGGTCTTGGTCATCAGTGGATCCGGGTGGTCAGCGAGGCGGCGATGACGCGGGGCTGGGTGACGGTGCGGACCGGGGTGCCGGCGCCGTCGGTGTCGGCGGCGGAGAGCTCCAGGCCGGGGACCCAGAACGGGGCGTCCAGCAGGGCGACGATCAGTTCCTCGTCGGCGTTGGCGGACGGGGCCTGCCAGATGACGGTGCCGACCTGCTGCCCGCCGGCGGTGACCGGGGTGCCGGCCGTGAAGGCGGCGCCGGCCGGGGCGGCCAGGGCCGTGATCTTCGCGTTCTCGGAGGTGGGCTTGACCAGCTCCTCGGAGCCGAGGAACTCGCCGATCCGGTTCCAGTCGACCATCCAGGCCAGGTCGGCCTCGTGCACCGGCAGGCCGGCGAAGCCCGCGGCGTAGACCGCCATGCCGGCCTCGGCCTGGACCCGGGCCAGGCCCTCGGCGCCGACCTCGGCACCGCCCTCGGCGGCCACCGCGTCGACGGCGGCGGTGTGGCCGGCCTCGGGGGCGTTGGAGAGCAGCAGGTAGCCGTACTCGCCGGTGGTGCCGACGCGGGCCAGGTGGGCCAGCGCGGCGGGCTCGCCGGGGACGTTGGCCTCGGTGACGCCGTGCAGGGTCAGGCCGGAGATGTCGAACTCGACGAACGCGGCGGCCGCGGCCCAGGCCTTCGGGCCCTCGAACGCGGTGGCGCCCCAGCCCTCGGGGGCGACCTCGACGGTGACGTCGGACGGAGCGTCCAGCGCCTCCAGGTAGCCGGTCAGGGCGTCGATCGAGACCGGGGTGCGGGGCAGCAGCCAGGAGTCGTCGCCGATCTCGAAGTGCAGCAGGATCGCGAACGGCGAGCCGTCCTGGTTCAGCGCCAGCGCCTCGCGGACGGAGTCCGGCTCGACGTACTCGCTGGACTTGGCCAGGAACAGGTCGAGGAACTCGTAGCGGTCGCCGCCGGAGATCCGGACCAGCGGGGCGGTGATCGGGTAGACGCCGATGGCGGTGCGGACGGTGGTGTAGTCGTCCTGCGCGGTGCGCACGGCAACGGTGGTGGTCATGGCTTCGGTGGTCCTTTCGAGGGTGTTCACGGGGTGTCAGATCGCAGGTGCGGGGTGGACGGACAGCTGCCAGGCGGCCTCGGTGGCGGCCGTCGCGCAGCCGATCAGCAGTCCGGAGGAGGTGGTGCGCAGGACGATCTCCGGCGCGCCGGGCCCGTCGGTGGCGGGCGCGAGGTGCAGCCACCGGCCGCTGGTGAGCCGGACGGCCGCGGCGGACGCCCAGACCTGCCGGAAGGCGGTGGCGTCGAGCTCGTGGCGCTTGCCGGCGGAGTGCAGCACCACGGCGGTGCCCGCCGGGGTGTCGGGGGTGAGCCAGAGCACCGTCTCCTCGTCCGCGCCGGGGGCGTGGACGTCGATCCGGACCGGCTCGGCGGCCTGCTCGGGGGCGGTGACCTCCCAGCTGATCCGCTCCTGCGGGGCGGCCAGGCCGAGCGGGTGCTTCTGCTCCCACTCGTGGACGGTCGGGACGCCCCAGCCGAGGCCGGTGGCGAGCGAGTGCCGGTGGTGCTCCAGGGTGACCCAGGCGCCTGCGCTCCAGCGCGGGTTGCAGCCGAAGGCGCGGGTGCGGGGGGCGGGGCTGCGCAGCACCTTGGTGCCGTTCTCGGTCCAGGAGGTGATCCCGCCGGCGTTCGCCTTGACGGTCACCTTCCGTTCGCCGGTGGCGGGTTCGGCCGCTGCGGTGGTGCGGGGGGTGGTGGTGCGGGGGGTGGTGGCGTGGTCGGCGCCGGTGCGGAAGTCGGTGCGCAGCCGGGCGGTGCCGTCGGCGTCGGGCTCCAGGTGGCGTTCGACCAGGGTGGTGTGGATCAGCCGGACCGGCCCGGCGGCCGGGAGGGAGATCCGGGTGGCGCCGTCGGTCCAGGCCAGGGTGGATCCGGCCGGCGCGTCCTGGGCGGCGGCGACGACCTCGGAGGTGTCGCGGACGCCGATGCCGGTGCCGATCGGGTGCTGGACGGTGACGGTGTCGGGGCCGGTCAGGGCGAAGTCGCCCTGGCGGAGTCCGACGGTCTGGAAGATCCGGCCGGGCCGGGTGGTGTACGTGAACTCCTGCTCCAGCACGCCCCGGTGGAGCGTGAGGGTGCCGGTGACCCGGTTGCCGCCGGTGGTCTCGCGGACCTGGACGCCGTGTTCGACGGGGTGGATCTCCAGCTCGCGGGCCTGGCCTTCGCGCCAGCCGGCCGAGCGGTCGGCCTCGGCGCTGGGCCAGGTGGAGACGAAGACCGGTCCGTGGTGGCCCTCGGCGTGCACGGTGAGGGTGCCTTCGGCGGTGTCCAGTTCGGCGGTGAGGCCGCTGTCGCCGAAGCGGTGCGGCTCGGCCGGCGCCTGGATCCGGACCTCGTACGGCGGTTCGGCGATCTTCAGCGGGCGGGTGGCGCCGTCGGGGGTGGTGAGCGCCGCGTCCAGCATCAGGCCGCGGTCCACGTCGATGGTGGCGTCGAGCTTGAACTCGCCGAGGGCCAGAGCGTAGGCGACGGTGCGGATTCCGTCCACCACCCGTACGTCGGAACGGAGTTCGTCGTCGCGGCCGCCGGCGACGTTGCCGAAGCTGCTGAGCTGGCCGAGCGCCGCCAGTGCCTCGGGGTCGAGGTCGTGGAAGACGCTGCGCAGGATCAGCGGGATGTAGTTGTGCAGCTCGACGTTGCCGTCCTCGCCGGGGACGGTCTCGCCGACCGACACGCAGCCGACCCGCCGGTACAGCTTGAAGGCGACGGTGTTGGCCGGGTTGACGGTCAGGCGGAGCACCAGGCAGCCGCAGCGCATCATCCATTCGACGGCTTCGGTGAACAGCCGTCCGGTGATGACGCCGTTCCGGTAGGCCGGGGCGACGAAGAACATGTCGGCGATGAGCTCGCCGGCCCGGGCGGAGCGGCGTCCGGTGCTGTGGAACAGCCCGAAGGTGCCCACCACCCGGCCTTCGTCGACGGCGATCAGGAACGTCGCGGTGTCGCGTTCGGCGAGCTCCCGTTCGAGTTCGTCGCCGGTGATTCCGCCCGCCACCGGGTTGGGGTTGTCGCGGTGACGGTTGTACAGCTCGGCGATGTCATGCGCGTCGCCCTCCTGGTACGGGCGGATCGTGATGGACATTCCACACCTCCTTGTCTGCTCTGGTCCGAGGGGCGACCGGGGTCAGCCCTTGCGTTCGGTGGTGACGATCAGCGAGCCGGCGGCGGCGAGTTCGGTGCCGACGGAGGCCCGGACGGAGACGGAGCGCAGGCCGCCGAGCTTCTGGCCGAGCTTGGCGTCCAGGGTGAGCTGGTCGCCGGGGACGACCAGCCGGGAGAACTTCATCGAGCTGATCGAGCCGAGGTAGCCGACGCTCGACGACGGGTCGCCCTCCGCCGACGCCGGAGCCTCCAGCAGCTCGGCGACGTAGACCACGGCGACCAGCTGGGCCATCGCCTCGACGATCATCACGCCGGGCATGATCGAGTGGTCGGGGTAGTGGCCGGCGAAGAACGGCTCGTTCACCGAGACGCTCTTGATGCCGCGTCCGGAGACGCCGGGGACCACGTCGTACGCGCGGTCGATCATCAGCATCGGCCAGCGGTGCGGCAGCATCCGCTTGATGTCGTCGGAGGAGTAGGCGAAGGTCTTCGGCTTCTCCTTGGCGACCGGCCGGGTGGGTGCGACGGCAGTGGCCACGGTCAGACCTCGCGGGCTTCGATGAAGTCGACCAGGGCGTTGATGGAGCCGAAGGCCTCGAAGTCGTCGTCGCTGATCAGCACGTCGTACTCGTTGTTGATCATGACGACGATCTCCAGGGTGTCCAGCGAGTCCATCTCCAGGCCGCGGCCGAACAGCGGCTGGTTGTCGGAGACGACCTCGGCCTCGGCGTCCAGGCCCAGGCGGTCGATGATCATCGACTTGATCTTGAGGTTCTTCTCCAGGCGCTGCTCGGCCTGGGTCCGGACGTCCTCGAAGGTGGCGGTGGACATGATGTGCCTTTCCGTTGGGAGTTGATGGAACGTCAGTTCGATGCGGGGGTCAGCTGTAGAGCATCCCGCCGTCGACGGTGAGCACCTTGGCGGTGATGTACGAGGCCGCCGGGCTGGCCAGGAAGACCGCCGCCTGCGCGACCTCCTCCGGGGTGCCCATCCGTCCCAGCGGGATCGCCGCCGCGGCCTCCTTCAGCTGGGCGCGGGGCACCTTCTTCACCATGTCGGTGTCGATGAAGCCCGGGGCGACCACGTTGACCCGGATGCCCTTGGGGGCGCCCTCGTAGGCCAGGGTCTTCGCCATCGCGATCACCCCGCCCTTGGAGGCGGCGTAGTTGGCCTGGCCGACCCGGCCGGCGATGCCCGAGGTGGAGGCGATGAAGACGATCGACCCGCCGCTCGCGTACATCTGCTTGGTGGCCTCACGGGCGGTCAGGAAGGCGCCCGTCAGGTTGGTGGAGATCACCTCCTGCCACTTGGCGGCGCTCATCGCCGCGAAGTGGCCGTCGGCGGTGATGCCCGAGTTGAGGACCGCGACGTCCACGCCGCCCCAGGCGGTGCGGATCTCCTTGTACATCGCGGTGACCTGCGCCTCGTCGGACACGTCGGCCTGCACCAGCAGCGCCTTGCGGCCGAGGCCCTCGATCTTCTCCGCCAACTGCTCGGCCTTGCCGGCGCTGGAGCGGTAGTTGAGCGCGACGTCGCAGCCGTGCTCGGCCAGGTGCAGCGCGATCGCCGCGCCGATGCCCCGGGAGGCCCCGGTGACGACGGCCCTGGTGCCTTCGGTGAACAGCTGCTGACTCATGCCGCGCTCCCGGCGAGGTTGGAGGTGACCTTGTGGCTGCCCGGGTCGAAGCCGTCGACCTCGGTGCCCAGCCCGCGCTTCTCGGCGAGGTTCAGCACCGCCTCGGCGACCGCCAGGTCGAGCACGCCCAGGCCGAACGGGGCGAACACCACGGTGCGGGCGGCGGGCAGTTCGGCGGTGCCGTCGAGCAGCGCGCCGATCTCGGCGGTGACGAAGCGGCGGTGGCCGGCCTGCTGTTCGGCCTTGTGCAGCGAGGTCTGCTCGCGGATCGCGTGGTCCGCGTCGTCGGTGACGTTGACGGCGCCCAGCACCGAGGCGACCGACAGGTCGCGCAGCGACAGGTGCAGGATCACCTGCCCGTCCGGGCGGCTCGGGTAGTCCGCCAGGTCCAGCCAGTACGAGGAGTCGGTGGTGGCGATCGACACGGTGTCGGCGGTCAGCGCCTGGCCGAGCGTCACGGCCTTGAACTCGACGTCCGGGTACTCGGCGGCGAGCTCCGCGGCGAACACCTTGGCCCGCTCCGGGAAGGCGTCCTGGAGCAGCACGGTCTCCAGGCCCTCGTGCACCTGGGCGAGGAAGTGCACCACCTGGTTGTTGATGGTGCCGCAGCCGACCAGGCCGACGGTGCGGACCTCGCGGCCGGCGTTCAGCAGCCCGGAGGCGAGCGCCGCGCCGGCCGCGGTGCGGACCGCGGAGATCTGGCTGCCCTCCATCAGGGCGAGCGGGTAGCCGGACTCCAGGTCGTTCAGGATGCACAGCGAACTGGCGCGCTGCATACCGCGCTTGACGTTCTCCGGGAAGGACGAGATCCACTTCAGGCCCATCACCGGGGCCGGTCCGCCGAGGTAGGCGGGCAGCGCGATGATCCGCGACTCGGAGCGGTGCAGCGGCCGCAGGAAGGTGGAGAACGGGAGGTCGGACTTGCCCTGGCTGTGCAGGACGTAGGCGTTGCGCACCAGGTCGATGACGGTGGAGTCGAGGTCCGCGAGCGCGGCCCGGACGTCCTCCCGGCCGAGGATTCTCATGACTGGCTCTCTCCGTGGTCGGTCTGCGGCAGGTACTGCCGGAGGTAGAACTCGACCCACTGGTCGTCGTAGATGGTGTCGAGGTAGCGGTCGCCGCCGTCCGGGAGCACGGCGACGCAGGTGACGCCCGGCTCGATCCAGTCGGTGGACTGCTGGAGGGCGGCGATCACCGCGCCGGACGAGCCGCCGGCCAGCACGGACTCCTCGGCCAGCAGGCTGCGGCAGCCCCGGATGCACTCCGAGTCGGTCACCTTGACCACCCGGTCGGCGAGGCCCGGGCGCAGCAGGGCGGGGACGACCGCCGCGCCGTGGCCGGGGATGGTGCGCCGGTGCGAGGACTCCCAGGGCTCCGGCGGGCCGAAGATCACGCTGCCCACGGCGTCCACGGCGACCACCCGGGTGGGCAGTCCCTGGTCCTGGATGAACTCGGCGCAGCCGCGCAGGGTGCCGGTGGTGCCGGCCGCCAGGAACAGGTAGTCGGGGGCGGCGGGGAGCGCCTCCACGATCTCCCGCATGGTGGTGTGGTGGGCCCGCGAGTTGTCCTCGTTGGCGTACTGGTTGGGCCACCAGGCGTCGGGGACGGTGGCCAGCAGGTGCCTGACCCGGCCGATCCGGGCGGGCAGGTACTCGCCGGTGGCGGGGTCGCGGTGTTCGACCACCTCCACCCGGGCGCCGTAGGCCCGCATGATGGCGAGGTTCTGCGGGGTGGTGCGCGGGTCGACCACGATGATCAGGCCGAGCCGGTAGAAGTTGCAGAGCTGGGCGAGCGCGATGCCCAGGTTCCCGGAGGAGGACTCCACCACGGTGGAGACCCCGGGCACGATCCGTCCGGTGGCGATGGCCTGCTCGACCATCGACTTGGCGGCGCGGTCCTTGATGGAGCCGCCGGGGTTGAACCGCTCGCACTTGGCGAAGACCTGGAAGCGGCTCGGCGGGAAGAGTCGGTCCAGCGCCACCAGCGGCGTGCCGCCGATCGTGGCGACGATGTCGGGGTCCGACGGACGGTGCGGGCGGACCCGCAGCCCGGCGCCGTCGGGGACGAGCACGGTCATTCCGGCACCTTTCGGCTGATCTGGAGCCGAAGCTCACTGACGTACTGCTCGCCGTCGGCGTCGGGCAGCCAGGACTCCTCGGGGGCCGGCAGCGGTTCGCTGACGGTCACCCTGGCGTCGGGGTCCGACTGCACCGCCCGGCGGACGAGGTTGGCGAAGGAGAGCACCAGCGTCGGGCTGGTGAAGTCGACCAGGGAGGGCTTCGTCTCCTCGGGGAACTTGACGAAGGCCCGGTCGGGCAGCGCGTTGTCGGTGACCCAGCGGCGCACCGCCAGGTAGTCGCGGCTCCGGTCGGCCTTGGGCGCGAGGGCCACGCCGGTGGCGGGCAGCCGCCAGGTCTCGCGGAACAGCACCAGGTCGTCGAGGGTGACCCGGGGGGCGTGCGGGCGGTCCAGGCCGATCTTGAACGCGTCGCAGGCGATGATCGAGATCAGTACCGCGAGCAGTTCGGAGAGGGTCCGGGTGCGGCCGTCGGAGGTGGTCGCGGTGAGCGTGCCGTCCTGCTCGGTGAGGGTGACGGCGACGGCGGGCTCGATCCGGTCCCGCTGGTCGAACGGGGCGCGGGTGAAGCCGATCAGCCGGTCGCCCGCGCCGATCGGGGCGGGCACCATGCGGCCGCTGTTGCGCTTCCAGCCGACCGGCAGCAGCGGCACCAGCCGCTCGCCGCCGATCGCCCGGTTGACCTTGTCGCGCAGCGAGCCGGCGTCGGCCGTCCAGTCCAGGAACGGCAGGTCGAGGGTGGCCAGGCAGGCGTGCAACTCGCCGAGCACGACCAGGTGTCGGCCACTGTTGACGGCGTCCACCGAGCGGGCGACGATCTGCAGGTCGGGGCTGTGCACGGCGAGGTGCGGGGAGCGCACCGGGCCGGTGGCGAACACCTCCCGGGTCTTCGCGGCGATCTTCTCGACGCTCAGGTCGATCCGGGTGGCGCCCTCGGGCACCTCGCCGATGACCTCGCGCCACTTCAGCGCGAGCTCCCGGACGGCCTGCTGCACGGGGTGGTTGTGCTCGCCCCAGAACAGCGCCAGGGTCTGCGGCCAGACGTCGGCGAGGGTGACGGCGGTGCCGGGGCGCTGCCGGGCGGCGGCCTTGCGGACCAGCTCGACCACCTCGGCCTCGACCAGTTCGGCGAGCCGGTTGCCGAACCAGTCGGCGGCGTCGGCGACCAGGGCGAGCGGGCGGGCGATGCCGTCCAGGAAGTCCCGGCCGAGCTCCATCCGGCAGTCCCGCAGGGTGTCCTGGTAGACCAGGGTGCGGCCGGCGTAGGCCTTGCCCTCCTCGCGGGAGGCGGCCTGGCCGGTGGTCCCCACGAAGTACGCGTCCAGCGCGTCCAGCGCCTCGACCAGCTGCTCGGCGGTCTCCGCCCGGTCGATCTCGCCCTTGTGGCGGGCGAGTTCGGCGAGCACCGCGTCGTAGCGGACGAACAGTTCGGGGTCGCCGATCGCCGAGACGCGGCGGCGCAGCACCTCCTCGGCGCGGACGTCGACCGGGATGTTGGCGTCCCAGCCGAGCACCCGCTGCCGGAGCAGCCGGTTCAGCGCCTTGTCGACGGCCGTGCGGGCGCCGGCGGCGTCCCAGCCGTGGTCGGCGATCAGCAGGTCGGTGATCTGCTCGGCGTTGCGGTCGCCGTCGGCGAGCCGCAGCACCTGCCCCTCCTCGGGGCGGAGCCGGACGGTCTTGCGGTTGGAGAGCACCAACTGCTCGCCGTCCAGGTGGACGTCGGGGCGCAGCATCGGCGGGAACCACCAGCGGGCGCCGGGCTGTTCGGCCATCCAGTCGGCGATTGCGGCGACCGTCCAGCGTTCCAGCGAGGTGCGGGCGGCGGCGACCAGGGCGGGGCCGTGCTCGATGCCGATGGCCTGCTCGGTGCGGCCGACGCCGATCCACGCGCCGGGGCCGAAGAAGCCGATGGTCTCGGCCTTGGCGCAGTAGCGCAGCCAGTACATGGCGAGGGTGCGTTCGCGCTGGCGGCGCTTGGTCTCCTTGCCGCCGGGGGCGGCGAGCGAGTCGAGGATGCGGAAGACGGTGCGGTTCTGCCAGGCGATCGCCAGCCGGAGCTTGGGGTCGGTGGCGAGGGCGGCGAGGCGGGCGGCCTCGGCGTCGACATCGGCGCGGTAGGCGGTGTCGAACTCCTCGGCGGTGGCCTCGCCGGCGGCGAGCCGGGCGGCGGCGGCCGGGGCAAAGGCGCCGCCGATCAGGTCGAGGCCGGAGACCGGGAAGCCGGCGTTGCGGAGCAGTCCGACGCCCCAGACCTGCCAGTCGGAGCCGGCCAGCGGGTGGAGCGGGGCGAAGTCCGCCCAGTCCACGGCGCGGGCGGCCTCGACGGCGGGGGCGGTCATCCCGACACCTCCGCCGACTGTCGTGCCCCGGCGGGGGTTTCGGTCAGCACGGCGGCGAGCCGGGCGATGCCTTCGGTGATCTTCTTGCGGGGCACGTTGCTGAAGCACAGCCGGATGCCGTCGTTGTGCTCGCCGTCGATGGAGAAGTGTCCGCCGGGGACGAAGGAGATGCCGTGGGCGGCGGCGGCCTGCGCGTAGCGGGTGGCGTCGGCGCCGTCGCGGTGGCGCAGCCAGAGGTAGAAGCCGCCGTCGGGGCGCTGCCAGGTCCACGGGCTGTCGGCGCCGAGCTCGGCGTCCAGCGCGTCGGCCATCAGCGTGCAGCGCTCGCGGTAGCTCTCCCGGTAGCGGTCGATCAGCTCGGTCCAGCCGTTGCGGGAGTAGTAGGCGGCCAGGGTGCCCTGGGCGAGGGCGGACGGCGAGAGCGAGATGATCTCGGCGACCCGGGCGAGGTCGTGGCGCAGGTGCTCGGGGGCGGCGATCCAGCCGGAGCGCAGGCCGGGGGCGAAGATCTTGGAGAAGGTGCCGAGGTAGACCACCTGCTGCGGGTCGAGGGCCTGGAACAGCGTGGTGGTGGCGCCGTCGAAGCCGAGCAGGCCGTACGGGTTGTCCTCGATCAGCAGCAGGTCGAGCTCGCGGCAGGCGGTGAGGATCTCGGCGCGGCGCGGCACGGAGAGGGTGGCGCCGGTCGGGTTCTGGAAGGTCGGGTTGACGTACAGCAGCCGGACGGTGCCGCCGGCTTCGCGCAACTCCCGGACGGTGGTGCGCAGTTGCTGCGGGCAGAGGCCTTCGGAGTCCTCCGCCGCGGCGTGCAGTTCGAGGCCGGCGGTGCGGAAGGCGGCGGTGGCGCCGGGGTAGGCGGGGGTCTGCACCAGGATGGTGTCGCCGGGGGCGCCGAGGGCGAGGGCGACGGCGGTGAGGCCCATCTGGGAGCCGCTGGTCGGGATCAGGTTGTCGGCGCTCGCATGGCCGTCCTCACGGGCCATCAGGTCGGCGACGGCGGGCACGAGGGCCTTGGCGACGTGCGGGGTGGTGTACTGCAGGGCGAGCTTGCCGCCGAGGCGGACGAGCCGGGCGAGCTGCTGGGAGATGTCTCCCAGCGGGAGGACGTCCAGGTCGGGCAGTCCGCCCGCCAGGGAGATGACGTCCCCGCCCTTCTCGAACAGCCGGGGCATTTCGGCCGCGGGTCTGGTGTCGGTCCACATGGTTCGGCGGTCCCTCAGACTCGGGCCGGGGCGGCGTCGGCGGCCCAGGTCTGCACGTAGCGGAAGAGTCCGGCCGGGGAGGCCAGCGCCGGGTCGGCGAGGGCGTCGGGGTCGACCTCGATGCCGAACTCCTCCTCGACGGCCATCACCAGGGCGATGGTGTGCAGCGAGTCGACGCCCAGGTCCACGAGCGGGGTCTCGGAGTCGGTGACCTGCACGGAGCAGATCCGCTCGACGAGCTGATCAAACTGCGACTGGTTCATGGCTGCCCCTCGGAGATGCGGTGACGGTCTGGTGGATTCGGTGGTGCTCGGCCGCGACGGCGGCTGCGGTGGCGGCGGCCGTCTCCGCGGCTGCGGCGGCCTCGGCTGTGGCGGCCTCGACCAGGCGCTTGGCGGCGGCCCGGTCCGGCTTGCCGTTGGCGGTCAGCGGGACGGTGTCCAGCGGGACGACCCGGTCGGGCATCCGGCTGGGGTCGAGCCGGCCGACCAGCGCGGCCCGGACCTGCTCCGGCGGGAGGGTGCCGTGCACGGCCAGCAGCAGCTGCCCGCCCTCCTCCTCGGGGCGCAGTGCGACGGCGGCGGTGACGCCGGGGAGGCGTTCGGCGGCGTCCTCGATCTCGGTGAGGGCGATCCGCATGCCGCGGCGCTTGATCACGTCGTCGTCGCGGCCGACGAAGTAGAGCCGGCCGTCCTCGTCGACCCAGCCGCGGTCGCCGGTGTGGAGCTCCAGCGAGCCGTCCGGACGGCGGATGAAACGGTTCTGCGCTTCGAGCGGGATCCGCCAGTAGCCGGCCATCACGGTCGGTCCCCAGACCACGATCTCGCCGGTCTCGCGGGGGCCGAGCCCGGTGCCGTCGGCGGCCACGATCCGGACCCGGTCGCCGGGGATCGGCGGGCCGACCGAGTCGGGGTGCTCGGCGTACTCGTCCGGGTCGAGGATGGAGATCCGCTTGCACTCGGTCATGCCGTACATCGAGGCGAACTCGGAGCCGGGAAAGACCTCCAGCAGCTCGGCCATCACGGCCCGGCCGGGGCGGGCACCGGTGTTGGTGAACAGCCGCACCTTGGTGGGCCGGCGCAGCTTGGACTGCAGCAGGTGGAGCATCTGGGCCAGCGAGGGCACCAGCGGGACGACGGTGACGCCGGTGCGTTCGACCAGGCGGAGCAGGCCGACGTCCTCGCTGCGGCGGGCCAGCACCAGGGTGCCGCCGACCAGGGCGGACAGCAGGGCCTGGTAGAGGCCGTAGTCGAAGGAGAGCGGGAGCCGGCACAGCACCACGTCGTCCTGGTGGTAGCCGAGGCAGGCGTTGATCGCGTCGAGGGCGGCGAGCATCTGGCGGTGCGGGCAGACCACGCCCTTGGGGCGGCCGGTGGTGCCGGAGGTGTAGATCAGCATCGCGACCGCGTCCTCGTCGACGTCGGCGCGGTGGCCGTCCTCGACGGAGGCGAGCACCTGCTGCCAGGCCTCCTCGACCTCGACGGTGCGGGCGGCGGAGCGGCCGGCCTCGGGGCGGCAGACGGCCAGCGCGGCCTCGGAGTCGGCGACGATGTGGTCGATCTGCTGGTCGGTCAGCTCCGGGTGGACGGGGACGAAGATCGCCCCGATCCTCAGGGTGGCCCAGAACAGGGCCAGGAAGGAGCGGTCGTTGCCGCCCGCGTACACCACCCGCTCGCCGGCGGTGAGGCCCTGGCCGCGCAGCCAGCCGACCGCGCGGTCCACGTCGCCGCCCAGCTCGCGGTAGGTCAGGGCGCCGTCGGCGTCGATCACGGCGGGGTGGTCGGCCCGCTCCAGGAGCGGGTATTCGAGCAGGTCAGACACCGGCATGGACGGCCACTCCCTCGCTGAGCTCGGCGGCGGCGAGCCGCTCCTGGGCCCGGACGACGTCCCGGGCGGTGTTGACGGACAGCACGTCCAGCCCGGGGTGCCGGCGCTTGAGCAGGTTGGCGAGGGTCTTGGCGGGCGGCAGCGAGACCGTCACCTCCGGTGCGAGTTCGCCCAGCCGGTCCAGGCAGAGGTCCCAGCGGACCGGGCTGACCACCTGGTGGACCAGGCGGCGGCGGATCTCCGCCGGGTCCTCGACCGGTGCGCCGTCCGCGTTGGACAGCAGCAGCCGGTTCGGCGGGGCGAACGGCACCGCTTCGGCGGCGGCGGCGAAGGTCTGCCGGGCCGACTCCATGAACGGGGTGTGGAAGGCGCCGGCCACGCTGAGCGGCTTGACGGTGGCCCCGGCGGGCGGGGCGGCGACGAGCTCCGCGAGGGACTCTTCGAGACCGGCCGCGACGATCTGGCCGGGGCCGTTGAAGGTCGCTGCGGTCAGGTCCAACTCGGCGATGCGGAGCAGGACTTCGTCCTGTTCGCCGCCGACCACGGCGGCCATCGAGGTGGACGCCTCGGCGCAGGCCGCGGCCATCGCCCGGCCGCGGATCGCGGCCAGTCGGACCGCGTCGGCGGGCTCCAGCACCCCGGCGTACACCGCGGCGGTGAGTTCGCCGACCGAGTGGCCGGCCGCCACCGCCGCGCCCGGCCGGACGGTGCCGGCCAGGGCGTGGTGGGCGAGCAGTCCGGCGGCGACCAGCAGCGGCTGGGTGTGCTCGGTGCGGGCGATCTCGGCGGCCGGGGCCTTGGTGCCGAGGTGGACCAGGTCCAGGTCGGCGGCCTCCGACCAGGCCCGCACCCGCTCGGCGGTGGCCGGGTCGCGCAGCCAGGCGGCCAGCATGCCCGGGGTCTGGGAGCCCTGACCCGGCGCAATGAATGCGAACATTTGTTCGAACCTCCTTTCGAGTGGGGCCTGCGCCGGGCGCGGGAACGCCCGGCGTTGTGCGGCGTGCCTACGGGCGGCCGGTGGACTTGCGGAAGCGGCGGATCGCCAGGAACGAGAAGCCGGCGAACCAGGCCAGCAGGTTGAACACCGCGCCGGCCACGCTGGAGTGCTCCCCGTGGAACGAGAAGCCGTCGTTCAGCGGGTACCGGGCCAGCGTCGCCACCCCGTACATCGGGGTGTAGCGGGAGACCTCCAGCATCACGCCGCTGAGCGGGATGAACAGGTTGCCCAGGAAGGCGAGCGCGGTCATGGTCAGGCCCGGCATGTGCATCACCACGTCGGGCTTCATCGCCAGGCCCATGCCGATGCCGAGCGCGGCGAACACCGCGGCGCCGATCCAGGCCACCAGCAGCGAGATCACCCACACACCGGCGTCGGCGTGAGCGCCCGTCAGCGCACCCAGCGCTCCCACGATGGCGACCGGCACGCCGGCCATCAGCACCGAGCAGAGCACCTTGACCAGCAGGTAGCCGGGCGGGGTGAGCGGACTCATCGCGATGGTCCGCATCCAGCCGACGGACTTCTCCACCGAGATGGTGGCGGCCGAGCTGACCGCCGCGGTGGCCGCGCCGTACACCGCCTGGCCGATCATCATCCAGGCCGCGAAGTTGCCGTGCGGCAGGTCGGCCCCGCCGGACGGGGCGGTGCGGAACAGCGCCAGGTACAGCACGGCGGGGAGCAGCACCGTGAAGATCGTGGTCTGCCGGTTGAACCGGCGGCGCAGCTCGTGGCGGACGAAGGTCGGGTTCACCCCGTTGAACATCGAGGTGCGGGCGGCGGCGGGCGCCGTGACGGCGGCCATCAGACGGTCTCCTTCTGGGCGTTGGCGGCGCTGTCGGCGCGGCCGGCGTTCTCGGTGATGGCCATGAAGGCCTCCTCCAGGCTGCGCGGCGCCACCTCGATGTCCCGCGCCTGCGTCTCGGCGACCAGCACCCGCAGCAGCGCGTCCGAGTCGGTGCAGGTGAAGTAGGTGCGCTCACCGCGGACGGCGCTGGAGCGCACGCCCGGCGTCCGGGAGACCACGCCGGCCTCGTACGGGCTGAGCACCGCCGAGACGGTGCGGCCGCTGGTCGCCGCGCGGATCGAGGAGGCCGAGCCGTCGGCCACCACCGCACCCTTGTTGATCAGGACCACCCGGTCGGCGAACTGGTCCGCCTCCTCCATGTAGTGGGTGGCGAACATGACCGTCATGCCGCGCGCCGCGTCCTCCCGGACGGCCGCCCAGAAGTCCCGCCGCGCCACCACGTCCATGCCGGCGGTCGGCTCGTCCAGCACCAGGAAGTCCGGCTTGGACAGCAGCGCCAGCGCGAAACGCAGCCGCTGCTGCTCACCGCCCGAACAGGCCGCCACCCGGCGGGCCCGCAGCTCGGTGATGTTCGCCCGCGCCATGCACCGCTCCGGGTCGGCGCCCGGGTGCAGCGAGGCCAGCATGTGCACGGTCGCCTCGACCGTCAGGTCGGGCAGCAGACCGCCGGACTGCAGCACCGCCGCCACCCGCCCGGCCCGCACCGCCTCTTCGGGGCTCACCCCGAACAGCCGCACCTCGCCCTCGTCCGGCCGGGTCAGCCCCAGCAGCATGTCGATCGAGGTGGTCTTGCCCGCGCCGTTCGGCCCGAGGAACGCCACCACCTCGCCCCGCCGAATCCGCAGATCCAGCCCGTTGACGGCGGTGAACACCTCGCCCTTGGCGTTGGTGAACCGCTTGACGACGCTGGAGAGTTCAGCCGCCAGGGGGGACGCCGTCCCCCTCGACGCCGTACGGTTCTGGTAATCGATCATCATCCGAGTCCTCACGGTTCGGCGGAGGTTCGCCTCTTGTGAGCACTACTCTCCCGGCCTCCCCTATCCCCCCGAACCGGCCCGCCTATCGGCCCCCTATCTGCCCCACCCGCCCCACCGATACCGCCCCGCCCACGCCGAGAGGCGGCCCCGCGGGACACCCCGCGGAACCGCCTCCGGTCGGTCAGGAAGGCAGCTGGTCGGCTCTGTCGACGATCGCGAACGTCCGCACCGCGCTGTTGGACTTCACCCTGCCCTCGCTCTCCGACCCGGCCTCTCCGACGACGCGTTCACCGAGGAAGGCGTGGGTGTTCCGGTCCAGGATGAGCTGGACGGTCCCCACCCTGGGGACGAGCGCACCCACCGCCTCACCGCTGCGGCCGAGCGCGTCGGTGACCTCCTCGCTGTAGGAGATGATCGGCAACTTCGCCGCGGCCCGGAACAGCGCGGCCTGCTGGGGAGCGGGGCAGCCGTTGTCCATGATCGTGCGAATCAGGTCCCAGATCGCCACCTCGCGGCTCACCTGCTGCTGGATCTGGCTCTCGTGCACCGCCGGGTCCGCCTCCAGGCGCCGCAGCAGTTCGTCGGGATCGGTCGGCAGCGCGGCCAGGACGCTGTAGGGAGCCAGCCGGAGGCCGGGACCGGTCTCCCGGGGGGGCAGCGTGAGGGAGTTCTCGGAGGTCGTCCTGACCAGGCCCTGCTCCGATCCGCCGACGGAGAACCACCACTGGACGGCGCCGCTCTTCTCGCCACTGGAGGTGTGCAGGACGTCCATGTACACGAACTGGTCCGGCCGCGGCTGCGGGGCGTCGGCGAGCGCGTCGGCAGCGAGGTTCAGCGCCGAGATCGCCCGGGCGCTGGACTCGGTCGCGCCCGGCCCGGCGATCTGGGTGCCGACCACACCCGCGGTGAGCGCCGCCGTCAGGGCCGCGGCGACCAGCACTCGGCGCGTGGTCGGTCGTCGGCCCCCTCGCGCAGGGGGCGTTCCGGCGATGGCGTCGGCCAGTTGCAGGCGGCCGCGGAGCCGGGCGTGGGCGGTCATCGGTTCGGTGTCGGCTCGGAACTCGGCGAGCCGGGTGATCTCGTCCATGGGACTCCTCAGTGGTTCGGGCGGTCGAGTGCGGTGTGCAGGCGTCGTCGGGCGCGGTTGAGCCGGGAGCGGACCGTGCCGAGCGGGATCCGCAGCGCCTCGGCGATCTCGTGGTACGTCAACTCGGCCCAGGCGAACAGCAGCAGGACATCGCGCTCCTTGGCCGTCAGCCGGGCCAGTACGCCGGCGATCTCCTCGGCCCGGGCGCCGGCCGTCACCCTGGCGGCCACCGAGTCGGCGTGGTCGTCGGTGGCCAGTGGGTCGACGCCGCTGCGGGCCAGGGCCCGGTAGCCGGAGCGTTCGGTGCGCTGGTGGCGGTGCAGCAGGTTGGTGGCGATCCCGTACAGCCAGGGCCGGGCGTCGGTGCGCTCGCGGTCGTAGCGGCCGCGGATCCGGAACGCCGACAGAAAGGTCTCGGAGGTCAGATCGTCGGCCACCGCGGCGCCGACCCGGCGGGCCAGGTAGCGGTGCACCGCGACGGCGTGCCGGTCGTATATCTCGCCGAACCGGTCCGGCGCGGACAGCGACGCCCCGATGACCGCCGCGTCGTCGTCCGTCCCCTCCCGCACGGGGGCGTCCGCCCGGAGGAGGGCCGTCACCGGCCCGCCCGGCGGCCCGTCGCTGTCTGGTCGGTCATGCACATCGGTTCTCCCTCGCGGTGGCGTGCCGGGTGTGTCTTCACCCTCTATTGCCACCTCGGACGGAACCGGTTCGGCGGATTCGGCGGAAAGTTTCCGGCACGGCGCGAACGCCCGTTGCGGGCACCGCAGTTCTGCGCGGCTGCCGCGCAACGTGGGGGAACGGGGGAAGGGGCGACGGAGCCTCGACGCCTGCCCGGCGGCCGGTACCGGCCGCTGCGGGCGCTCGGCGGGTTCGAGAGCGGGTGGCCGGCCCGCGACGAGGCGCACCGGGCCGGATTCCGGCATGCTCCTCGGCCCGGTGGAGCGCGTCGTGCCGAAGGGCGGCGGCCGTTCCACCGGGGCACCCCGGCGGGCGCCCTCACCGCCGTCCCGTTCGAGCCGTCACCGCCCTGCGCACAGGCCGGGCCGCTCGCCCGCTGCTCGCCGCTCCGGTGGTGCTGCGGGCACGGGCGTCGCGCCACCGGAGCCGTGCTTGACGCCTCGTCAGGGCGCGGAGACCGGGATCTCCGGGCTGCGGTCGAACGCCTTGATCGGGGTCATGCCGCCGTAGTGGGGCAGGCTCACGGTGTTCTCGTGGCTGACCTGCACGCAGGTGTCGTCCTTGTCGGCGGTGGTGGCCTCGGCGCCCTTGAGCGCGGCGGCCGGGTCGCCGGGGGCGGCCGGGCCGCCGGCCGGGAAGCTGGCGCCTTCCTTCCAGTCGGCGCCGATCAGCAGCTCGATCGAACTGCCGCTGCCCGCCTCGACGGCGCCCGCGGGCAGTCCGAGCGCGGCGGCCACCTGCTGGGCGTCGCCCTCCTTGCCGGCCGGGTAGCGGACGGTGGTGTGCTCCGCCGGGGTGCTCTTGCCGGTGGTGGTCTCGCGGGAGAACCCGGCGCCCTTCAGCACGTCGACGAGGGCGGTGGCCCGGCCCTCGGCGCCGCTGCCGTTCTTCACCACGACGGCGATGTTCCTGCGGGGTGTGCCGTTGGCGGGCGGGGACGGCGGCTGGCTCGCGGGGTCGGCGGGCGGCGGCGAGGAGGGAGCGCTGTTCGCGCCGTTCTGGTCGCCGCTGAGCGACTGGTCGTTCTTGATCGTCGCGAACAGCTTGGCCGCGTCGGGGCCGGCCACCAGTCGGTTGTCGTCCCGCGGGTCGGCGCCGGTCTGCATGGTGGTGAAGGTGACCCGGGACGGCGGCACCTTGTTCAGGTCGTCGGCCAGGCCGACCAGCTTGGTGATCCCGTCCAGGCCGGGGTCGACGGTGAGCGCCTTGGTGGCGGCGTCGGCCAGCGACAGCACCTTGGTCGGGTCGGTGAGCGTCCCGGCGCTCTTCAGCTGGCGGATCATCGACCCGAGGAAGGCGTGCTGGGCGCTCGCCCGTCCGAGGTCGCCGCCGTCGCCGAAGCCGTGCCGGGTGCGGACGAACTGCAGCGCCGCCATGCCCTTCAGGGTGTGCTTGCCCTGGCTCAACTTGAGGTGCGAGTACGGGTCGTAGACGTTGTCGCTGACGCACACCGGGACGCCGCCCACCGCGTCCGACATCTTGATCACGCCGACGAAGTCGACCTTGACGAAGTGGTCGATCGGGATGTCGGTGAGCTTGTGCACGGCGGCCACCGTGCAGCCGGGGCCGTACGCCAGGGTGGAGTTGATCTGGCCGCGGCCGCCCTTGGACTTGTTGTTGTTCTCGTCCTTGCAGACCGGGAGGTCGGTCATCAGGTCACGCGGGATGCTCATCACGGTGGCGTTGGAGCGGTCCGCCGAGATGTGCATCAGCAGCTGGACGTCGGCGTTGGCGCCGGGGCCGCAGTCGCCGCCGATCGCGCAGTCCTCCGGGTTGTCGCGCGAGTCCGAGCCGATCACCAGCACGTTGATCGGGGTGCGTCCGAACTCGTCCGGCACCTCGTGCCCCGCGTCGCCGCTCTCGCCCGCGAACAGCGGTGCGGACTTGATGTTGCCGTTGTACCGCATGTACAGGTACCCGCCGGTGCCGACGGTCAGCACCACCAGCCCCGCCACGCTCCAGGCGACGATCTTCAGCCCCCGGTGCCGCCGGCCCCGCTCCTTCCGCGCCGCCCGCCGGCCCCCGTCCTGCCCCCTGCCCCCCGAGCGTTGCCGGGGCACCTTCCCCTCGCCCTCGCCCGCCACCGGCTCGACGGTCCCGGACTGTCCGCGTATCACAACACACCCCCGCCGCCCGGCCCTTCCGAGCTTTTCTCCCCTAATAGATGCACAAGAGCCCTCAGATGTTGCACGCGGGGGGTGCAATGACCCGACAGCGCACCCCTGTTGCTCACCCCACCAGGCGTTCCGCCAACCGCGCCGCGCCGTGGAGCACCTGCCGCACGCCGTGGCCGTCAGGGTGGCTCCCGATGCCGTCACCGATGCGGGAGCAGGGGTAGGTGGGGACAGACGGAATTGCGGGGTGCCATTTGTACACAGATGTGCACAGGATCCCCACGCCGGAGCCACCGCATCCGCGAAGGGGGCGGATGAAATTCAGACATTGCCGAGGGAAGTCAATATCTATTGACCTCTGCATGACAGGAACATAGGATCACCGACTAGTTTCGGGCAGGAAAGGACCATCACGAACTGGGGGAATGACTGCCGACTGTCGGCACATCCGCCACTCCGCCCGACCCTCGCGGAGCCCGGCGTTCTTGCGGGTTCTCCGCCGACGCGGCGCGCTGCCTCCAGAGGACGGAGTACGCATGCGCAAGATGGCCCAGTGCAGCGAGGCCCCGCGAGTGAGGAACATCCAGGCAGGACGTGAAATCGACCGATCCGATCAACCACAAGATCAATTCGTGTACGACTGTCCGGGTTTTGTCGTGCACGAGCAGCTACGCCGGACAACCGCTCCGTATGCCCGCCTGGTGGCGGATTTCCCGGTTCGGTGGGTCTATGCGGCGGATGTCGGGGCGGCATTGTCCATCGGCGGCAAGGTCGCCGTCGTTCCGGCGTTGAACGACCTGCAGATCGATCAGTTGCGGGAGCTGGTCGAGGCCCATCCGCTGGTGACCCATCTCGGGGTGGTCGCGGACCTGGTCGGCCAGGGGACCCAGCGCGCGATCCAGGCCGGCGCGGCCTCGGTGCTGAACGTCCTGATCCCTCCCCAGGAGTACCGGGCGGTGCTGCGGGCGATGGCCGATCGCCTCGCCCGCCCCACCTCCGACTCCGACCAGGTGCCGGCCCTGACCGGCTGGTCCGCGCCCGCGGCCGCCGTGCCGACCCCGGCCGCCGGCGGCGGCGGCGAGGACGCCGCACTGTTCCGTCTGCTCTGCGGCCCGCTGCCGATCGCCCGGATCGCCGACGAGCTGTTCTGCTCCGAGCGTTCGCTGTACCGCAGAGTCCGCAGACTGTACGTGGCGCACGGCGTGTCCGGCCGTCAGGAGCTGCGCGCGGTCTCCGCCCGCCACCGGACGCCCGGCCCGCTCGCCTCCTGACGGCGGGGTCCCCGGCGGCGGGCCCGCGCGGCGCCCGGCGCCCGCCGCCTCACCCCGACGTCGGTTGCCTCACCCCGACTTCGGGTCGCACAGCCGCAGCGCCTGGCTGCGGACCGCGCCCAGGCTGACGTCGTCGTCGTGCACCGGCCCGACGTCGCCGAAGCCGTCGTTCTTGGCCTGGTCGTTGAGCGCGTACTCCTTGCCGTCGGGCGCGATGAACAGCACGTCCTTGCCGTTGCGGCACTCCAGGGCGCCCTTGTCGACCTTGAACGGCCACAGGTGGACGAAGTTCTCCTCGGCGACGTCCTGCCGGCTGCCGGTGGGCGCCGGCAGCGGGACGGCGGTCTTGCCGGACTTGGGGTCGCCGCCCACGGCCCCGCACCCGGTCAGCACGGCGATCGGGAACAGCAGGGCGGCGACGGCCGTCACGGTGCGACGCGTGGCGTTCTTCATCAGGCCACCCCCTGGGCGGAGCGCCCGCGGCGCATCAGCGCGACGTAGCCGTCCTCCAGCGTGGGTTCCACCGGCACCGCGCCGGCCGGCGGGACTTCGGTGACCACCCGGTAGACCGTTCCGCCGGGCGTGGCCTGGGCGTTGACCACCGCGTGGTCGCCGACCGGCGGCGGTCCGGCGGTCGTCACGGCGTAGGTGTAGCCGTGCGCGGCCGCCACCACGCCCTCGGTGGAGCCGTGGTAGACGAGCCGGCCCTTGGTCAGCACCGCGACCTCGGGGCAGGTCTGGGCGACGTCGTCGAGGATGTGGGTGGAGAGGATCACCGTGCGGTCGCCGCCGAGTCCGGCCAGCAGGGCCCGGAACCGCATCCGCTCCTCGGGGTCGAGGCCCGCGGTGGGCTCGTCCACGATGATCAGCCCGGGGTCGCCGAGCAGGGCCTGGGCGATGCCGAGGCGGCGCTTCATGCCGCCCGAGTAGCCGCCGACCCGGCGGCCGGCCGCCTCGGTGAGCGCGACCCGTTCCAGCAGTTCGGAGATCTGCGCGCGGCGCGCGGACTTGCTGTCGATGCCCTTCAACAGGGCGATGTAGTCGAGGAATTCGCGGGCCGTGAGGTCCGGGTACATGTCGATTTCCTGCGGCAGGTAGCCGAGCGTCCGCTTGACGGCGGTGCGTCCGGCGGTGGTGCCGAGGTCGTGTCCGCCGACCACGACGCGGCCGGAGGTGGCCTGCACGGTGCCGGTGAGGATCCGCATCAGCGTGGTCTTGCCCGCGCCGTTGGCACCGAGCAGGCCGACCATCCCGCCGCGCAGTTCGAGGTCCAGGTGGTCCAGGGCGCGGAACGAGCCCTTGAACTCCTTGGTCAGGCCTTGGAGGGAGATTTCCATCAGAGGTGGCTCCTGGGAGAGGACGGTCGTGAGCAGGTGCGGGCGGTCATCGACGGATCCGCTGGGTGGCGCGGGCGATCCCGAACAGGACGGCCGTGAGCAGCAGCACGACCACGAGGTTGGCGAGCGCCGAGGCGGCGCTCGGGTGCGGGCTGATCGCCTCCGGGTGGCCGTGGCCGGCCCAGATCCGGGTGGATCCCATCCAGCCGGTCGCGACGTAGTCGCCGAGCGGCGAGAGCAGGGTGCCGGTCGGGGACGGGGTCGGCACCACGTTGCTGCTGAACGCCGTCATCCAGAACCAGATCAGCGCGGACAGCACCCGGGCCACCGGCAGCGGCACCCACAGCGCGGCGGTGGAGGCGAAGGTCGAGAGCAGCAGCGCGCCCGGAACGATGACCGTCAGGAACGCCACCACCGCCCAGCCCAACGCGGCCGGCGAGCCGTCGGCCACCGTGAAGTAGCCGCCGACCACGACCATCAGCAGCGCGACCGGCGCCAGCGCGGCGGCCAGCGAGCCGACCAGGGTGCCGGCCATCCGCCCGGCGGTGCTCGCCGGGGTGGACTCCAGCAGTTCGGTCAGGCCCATCCCGCGGATCCGCACGAAGCGGTCGGCCAGCGCCACGCCCAGGCCCACGGTGGTGATCAGGTTGATCACCACGGCCCAGCCGCCGACCTTGGCCGCGGCCGAGTCCTCGGCCCCGATCCGCGGCGAGGTGGCCAGCACGACGGTCGCGATCGCCAGCAGCGGCAGGACGGCGAACCACAGCACCTTGGCCCGGGTCGCCATCCGGAACTCGTAGGCCGCGGTGACGGCCACCGCGGTGGTGACCGTCCCGCCCCTGCGGCTGCGGGCGGTACGGCGGTGGGCTGCGTCGAAGGCGGTGCGCGTGGTCACTGTGCGGCCCCGGGAGCGATTCGGGCGAGCTGGCGCTCGCTGTCGGAGAGCCGGCGCGTCCCGAGGTAGGCCAGGACGGCGCCGAGCGCGGTCAGCAGGAGCTTGTTCGCCAGCCAGGCGGTCACGTAGGTGTCGAACAGCATCACCTGGAACAGCCAGGCGGCGATCACCACGGTGGAGGCGGCGGACGTGGACCGCAGCACCGCCTGGGCGAACAGCGCCGCGCCGATCAGGAAGAACGCCGGGCCCATCGGCACCAGCAGCGCGACCGGCCCCCACGCCGGGTTGGCCCACTGCCCGGCCAGCGCCAGCCGGACGACCACCACCGTGGCCGAGGCGATCACCAGCGCGGTGACCATGGTGATCCGGCGGCGGACCACCGTCGGGTACTGGGTGGGCAGCGTCAGCAGGACCTCGATCAGCCGGTCCCGGGCGGCGGCGGTGGCCGCGGCGAGCCCGGCGGCCACCGGGAAGACATTGGCCAGCAGCCGGACCATTCCGATCCCGGTGCTCCTGGCGTCGGCGTGGTCCCCGCCACCGACCGCGACGGAGACCGCCAGCACTCCGATCGCGGCCGCCAATGGCAGCGCCAGGGCCGCGAGCCCGCAACGGCGGGCTTCGTGCATCCAGAGCTTTCGTTCCGTCATGCCCAGTACGTAGCGGGCGGCGACGGATCGGTTCACGGGTCGTCAGAAGTTTTTTCCGGCCGCCGCCGGGGCCGGCCCTCGAACTCCGCGTCGGCCCACGGGCGTTGCGGGGTTCGACGACAGGCGCGGCGGCCTCAGCCCTCGCGCACCGACCGGCCCGGGAGCGCGACCAGGCGGACCGCGCAGCCGACCAGCAGCAGGCCGGCCGCGACCGTCAGCGGCCCGGTGGTCCACAGGTCGATCAGCAGGGCGCCGAGGCCGACCGGGCGGCGGCCGGTGTGCGGGAGCGTGACGAAGGTGCCGGTCAGCCAGAGCCCGCCGCCGGCGGCGAGGCCGAGCCAGGGCGCCTTCCAGACCGCCACCACCATGGCGAGTCCGGCGGAGAGCAGCGCGGGGCCCAGCCAGCCGGCGATCACCTCCCCGACGGCCGGCCCGCCCAGCAGGCCGGACGCCACCGAGACCAGCAGCCCGCCGACCAGGTCCGCGGCCAGCACCAGCGTCACCCGGGCCAGGAAGACCGTGACCGGGGGCACCGGCAGGGCCTGCAGCAGTTCCTTGCGGGGGTCGCGCCGGCTCGACACCACCCCCAGCGACCCGAGCAGCACCACCAGACTGATCGCGGCGGCGCCGAGCCGGTCCGCGTACCCGGGCGGGCTGAGCAGCGCGACGGCCCCGGCGAGCAGCAGCCCGGCGAACGTGATCGGACCCAACGAGCGTGGCAGCATGCCCACTTGGCGCACCGTCAGCTGTCGGGCGATCCGCCACGCCCGGCTGCGACTCCAGACCGTCCCGGCCACCGGGCGGGGGGCCGCAGCGGCCACCGGTGCACGCACCGGCTCCGCCGCCGGTCGACGCACCGGCTCCGCCGCCGCCGCCCGGGCCGGCAGCCGCCCGCCGAGCAGTGCGTCGAAGGACGGCGGGGCCGTCGCCTCCCGGGTCAGCAGCAGGTCCGCGTCGGCCGCGGCCTCGGCGAGCCGCGTCCAGGACGCCGCCTGCTCCTGGCAGGGTTCGCAGCCCGCCAGGTGGAGCCCGGCGGTCGGGCCGGTCCCGGCGCCGGACAGCCGGACGAACTGCTCCTCGGTCAGATGGTCGGTCCGGTTCACGGGCGCACCCGCTCGTCCGACAGCGCGCGGGCCAGTGCCGCTCGCGCATGTGCCATTCTGCTCTTCACCGTTCCCACCGGAATGTCGAGTGCCGCCGCCACGTCTCGGTACGGTAGTTCGTCGACCAGCGCGAGGATGACCACCTCCCGGTGGTGCTCGGGCAGCGCCGCGATGGCCGCCGCGATCCGCTCGCGGGAGGCCCGGGCGAGCACCTGTTCCGCGACGTCGACGCAGGGGTCCGCCACGTCCCGGGCCTCGTCGATCTCCACCGTCACCGCCTCCACCCGCCGCAACCGGTTGTGCGCCTGCCGGCGCGCGACCCCGAGCAGCCAGCCGACCGCCGAGGAGTCGCCGCGGAAGCTGCCTGCCGACTGCCAGACGGCGAGCCAGGCCTCCTGGAGGATCTCCTCGGCACTCGACCGGGTCGGTGCCAGCCGTCCGAGCAGGCGGAACATCGCCGCGGCGTGACGCTCGTACAGCTGCCGCAGCGCGCCCTCGTCACCGCGGGCCACCTCGGCCAACAGCATCTCGTCGGTCAACACCATGAGGTACGTAGCAGCCTTTCGCCGTGCGGTTCACCACCGCCCGGAACGCGTTCGCCCCGGTCGCCTGCCGTGGTCGGGAGCGTACCGGCAGTGACGCCGGACCGTACTGCCGGAGCTGCCAGATCGGCGGCAGTCCCTTGTGCGGATCTCCCCGCACCCCGTTCCATCGAACCACCGACGCCGCGACGAATCCCCGAAACCGGCCGGATTCACCGCAAGTCGGTAACTGTCCGATCAGTCCGCGTATTTGACGAGGAGGAATCATGGGCATCCAGGCCATGGACCAGGGCATCAAGGACTTCTTCGAGCTCGACGCCCAGATCGAGGTCGAGACCGAGATCGCCGGCCCGAACGTCACCAGCCTGTCGCTGTGCACCCCGGGCTGCACCAGCCCGAACGGCGGCAGCGCCTGCTCCTACTGCTGCTGACGGAACGGCACGTCCGGCGTGGGGGGGGGGGGGGGGCGCAGCCCCGGCGGTCCCGGCGCGCGGACCCGCAGCGGGCGGGGTTCTTGCGCTCTGG
>NZ_JBHWID010000013.1:123966-161204 GCF_042732175.1 Kitasatospora sp. NPDC059795 | reverse complement strand
TCGGGTCGGTCCCCCCCCGGCCCCCCCCCCCCCCCTGGGGGCCCCCCTCCCCAACTCCCGTCGGCGCCCCCCCCCCCCGGGGGGGGGGGGGGGGCCCCCCCCCCCCCCCCCCCGCCGGCCCATTCGGGCCCCACATGCCGGGCCTTGGACGGACCGGAGGGATCAGATGAAGAACACCCGTGAACCGTGGTTCCGGGCCTGGGACGTGTTCCTGCTCCGGGCCCCCGCCGAAGCCCGCGGCAGTTCCCTGACCCTCCGTGACGGCGTCCGGGGCCTCGGTCCCGAGGCCGGCCGGGAGGCCTACCTCGCCCTGCTCACCGCCTTCGCCGCCGACCCGCTGCGCCGCGAGGCCGTCCGGCTGGCCAGCCCCGACCTGGCCCGCACCGTCGAGCGCGCCGCCGACGGCCGGGCCGAGGGCATCGGCGACGAGCGGCTGCGCCGGGCCGCGCTCACCGCGCTGCGCTACGACATCCGCCTGCGCACCCGGCCCACCCCGTTCGGGCTGTTCGCCGGGGTGGCCGACGGCCGCTTCGACAGCTCCGCCAAGGTGGAGTGGGACGACCGCGGCCCGCACCACCGCACCCACGCCGACATGGACTGGCTGCTCGGCCTGGTCCGCGAACTGGAGCTCGACGCCGCGGTGTTGGAGCGGCTGCCGGTCCGGACGCATGCCGGTGCCGGCGTACAGGCCGACCGGGTGGTCCTCGACACGCCCGCCAACCTCGGCGTCGCGGCCGGCACCGAGGGCCGCGGCAGCGTCTCGGTGCGGTGGACGCCCGCCGTGCGGGCCGCGCTGGACGCCGCGCGCACCCCGGTCGCGTTCGGCGCGCTCGTCGGGCGGCTGCGGGAGCTCTTCCCGACCGCGCCCGAGGCCGCAGTGCGGTCCATGCTGCACGGGCTGGTCGACCAGGAACTCCTGGTCACCGGGCTGCGTCCGCCGCTGGACGGCGGCGACCCGCTCGTCCGGGTGATCGAGGTGCTGGCCTCCACCGACCCCGCCCCGGACAGCGCCGCCTGCGTCGCGCTGACCGGCCTGCGCGAGGTCGCCCGGCTGCGCGACGCCTACGACGCCACCGCGCCCGGCCACGGCGGCCCGGCGCTGTCCGAACTCCTCGCCGCGCAGGCCGAGTTGCGCCCGCACCGGACGTCGCTCCACCTGGACACCCGGCTCGGCGCCCGGGTCCGGCTGCCGGAGTCGGTCCGGTCCGAGGTCGAGCGGGCCGTCGACGCGATGTGGCGGCTCAGCCCGGTCCGGCTCGGCATGCGCCCGCTGCGCCCGTACCAGGAGGCATTCCTGGAGAAGTACGGCGTGGGCCGCCCCGTCCCGCTCAAGGAGCTGCTCGACGAGACCAACGGCCTTGGCGCGCCCGGCGGTTACAAGTGGCCGAACGCCGAGAGGCCGGAGTCCGACGCCCCCGAGCCGCGCGACCGCGACCGCGAGCAGCTGCTCGCCGCGCTGCACACCCGGGCCGTCCGCGACGGGCGGCGCGAGGTGGTGCTCGACGAGCAGACCGTCGAGCAGCTGTCCCTCGGCGAGCCGGACCCGAGCACCGTGCAACCCTCCTGCGAGCTCTTCCTGCACGTCGTCTCCCCGTCCGAACAGGCCCTGTCCGACGGCGAGTTCCGCCTCGTGCTGGCCCCCAACCCGGGCTCGCACCAGGCCGGCGCGACCATCGGACGGTTCGCCGACCTGCTCGACGAGCACGTCGCCCGCACCGTGGCCGAACGCTGCGCCGCGCTGGAGCCGCTGGTGCCGGGGGCGCTCCCGGTCAACCTCGCCTACCAGCCGCGCAGTCCGCGCGCCGCCAACATCGCGCACACCCCCGCCCTCACCGGCCGCCGCATCGGCATCGGCCTGCCCGAGGCCGAGGGCGCCGAGGAACTGCGGCTGGACGACATCGCCGTCGGCTCCACCCTGGACCGGATGTACGCGGTGCACCTGCCCACCATGCGCGAACTCGCGCCCACCGCGCACAGCATGCTCAGCCCCGGCGCGCAGGCGCCCAACGCCGCCCGGCTGCTCTGGGAGATCGGCCAGGAGGGCCACCGGCTGTGGGAGCCCTTCGACTGGGGACAGGTCTCCCCCGCGCCGTTCCTCCCCCGGGTCCGGTACGGCCGGGTGGTGCTCTGCGCCGCCACCTGGAAGCTCACCGAACTGCGCCGCGCCGCCGAACGCATCCCCGCCGCCGACGCCGCCGGCTGGGCCGGGGCGGTGGCCCGCTGGCGCGCCGACTGGCGGGTGCCCGACCGCATCCTGGCGCTCTCCAACGACCAGCGGCTGGAACTCCGGCTCGACGACCCCTGGGACCTGCTGCTGCTGCGCGACGAACTCCGCAAGGACCCGCAGCTGGTGGCCCAGGAGACCCCCGACGCCTCGTGCGCCGACGGCTGGTTCGCCGGACGCGACGGCGGCCCCGGCGGCGGCCACCTGGTCGAGCTGGTCGTCCCGCTGGAGCGCGCGCCCGGCCTGCCCCGCCCGCTCCCGCTGGGCCGACTGCCCCGCCCGACCGCGCCGGACCGTCCCCGGCAGGCCGGCCCGGGCAGCGACTGGCTCTACCTGAAGGCGTACGGCTCCTGGCGCGGCCAGGACCAGCTGGTCCGCTCCCTCGTCCCGGAACTGGCCGAGGCCGCCCGGCAGACCGGCGCCGACCGCTGGTTCTTCATCCGCTACCGGGACCCGGACTACCACCTGCGACTGCGCTTCCACGGCGACCCGGAGGTGCTCTGGAAGGACACCCTGCCGCGGCTGAGCCGAATCCTGACGGACCGTCAGGTCGCCGGGTTCCTCTCGCACTTCACCGTCGACAGCTACGACCCCGAGTGGGAGCGCTACGGCGGGCCGCACGCCCAGCAGGCCGCCGAGGAGTACTTCCAGGCCGACTCGCTGGCGTCGATCGCCCTGCTCGACCTCGCCGCACAGCCCCGATTCCCTTACAGCGGCGACCAGTTGGCGACCGTCGCGGTCGCCGCGGTGGCGCACGCCTTCGGCGCGCCGTCGCCGGGCACGCCGTGGGCCGGCGGGCCGTACGCCGACGACCCGGCCGCCGCCTGGCTGGCCGCCACCGGCGACCGGCGGGACGTCCCGCCGCACTTCCGCAGCGACCGGGCCCGCTGGCGCGCCCTGATCGACCCGGTCGGCGGCTGGCCCCGGCTGGCGGCCGACGAGGCCGGGCAGCGCGTCCTCGCCGCCCTGCGCGAACGCGATGCCACGGCCGCCCGCTACGGTGCCACGATCCGCCGGCTGACCTCCGAAGGGCGGTGCGCCACCTCGGAGTTGAGGATCGTCGGCAGCCTGATCCACATGACCTGCAACCGCCTGTTCGGCGGTGTCCAGGAGCGGGAGGGCAGCGCCCTCGCCATCGCCCGCGCGGCGGTGCTCGACCACCACGACCGCCGCCGCCACCGTGCGTGATCCGTCACCGCGCGTGAACCGCCACCGCGCGTGATCCGTCGCCGCCCCGTCCTCGTTCCCGCCCACTGCCGAAGGCCCGCCATGACCGCACCCGCCGTCGCCCCCGGCGACCCCCTGCTCACCACCGCCGAAGCCGAACGGGCGGCCGAGGCCGTCCTGTTGACGGCCGAGCGGCTGGCCGACCCGGCCCGGGTGGCCGCCGTCGCGGGCCGCCCGGACAACATCGAGCCGATCTTCGGCAACCCGGTCTGGGACCCGATCTCGCTCACCCACGGCCACCCCGGCGTGGCCCTGCTGCACGGCGAACTCGCCTGGCGCGACCCGGACCGCGCGCACGCCGCGCACGCCCATCTCGCCGTCGCCCTCGACGAGATGCCGCGCCGCCCCAGCAACGGCCTGAACTACGGACCGGCCGCGATCGCCGCCGCCGTCGGGGTGGCGGCCGGTCCGCTCGGCCACTACGCCGGCCTGCGCGACCGCCTCACCGCCTGGATCGCCCAGGACCAGCAGACCCGGCTGGCCGTCCACCGACAGCGTCGCGCCGAGGGCCTGCCGGGCGTCCCGTGGGCCGCGTACGACGTGGTCAACGGGCTCACCGGCACCGGACGCCTGCTACTGGACGCGGCCCACCTGGACGGCGACCCGCGGGCCGCCGAGGCGCTGACCGCCACCCTGCGTCACCTGGTCGCGCTGGCCGAGCCGCTGACCGTGGACGGCGTCACCGTCCCCGGCTGGTGGGTGTCGCCGGAGTTCGAGCCGGTCGACCAGGACCGCCGCGACTACCCGCGCGGCGACTTCAACGCGGGCCTCGCGCACGGCATCGCCGGGCCGCTGATGCTGCTGTCCCTTGCCGAACGGCGCGGCCTCGGCGTGCCGGGCGGCGCGGCGGCCGCCGAGACCGTCGCCGAGTGGCTGCTCGGCTGGACGCTGCACGACGGGACGGGCCCGTACTGGCCGTGCCGGGTCAGCTGGGACGAGCAGACCGCGCCGGTCCGGCCGGAGGCCGCGTTCACCCGCTCCGCCTGGTGCTACGGCGCCCCCGGGGTGGCCGTCGCACTGCACCAGGCCGGCCTGGCCTTCGACCGGCCGCACTGGCGGGCGGCGGCCGTGGCCGGGCTGCGCGCCGTACTGGCCCGCGACGAGCGCGAATGGCGGTTGGACGGCCCGACCTTCTGCCACGGCTTCGGCGGACTGCTGCAGATGCTGCACCGGGTGGCCGCCGACTCCGGGGACCCGGTGCTGCGCGACGGGGTGCGCCGCATGGCCCTGCGGGTCCTGGAGTTCGCCGACCCGGACGCGCCGTTCGTCTTCCACCACCTGACGTCCGACCACCCCGAGGGCTGGCGGCACGCCACCAGCCACCGGCGGCTGGACGTCGCCGGGGTGCTGGAGGGCGCGGCGGGCGCGGCGCTGGCCCTGCTGTCGGTGGTGCCCGACGCCCTGCTCGGCCCGCAGCCGCTGCCCGAGGGCCCGCGCGCGCAGTGGGACCGGGCGCTGCTGGTCGCCTGAAGCCCGCCTGTCCGAACCGCGCCGCCCGAAGCCCGCCCGCCTGAAGCCCGCCCGTCCGACGTCCGCCCGCCCGAAGCCCGCCCGCCTGAAGCCCGCCCGTCCGAAGCCCGGGAGATCGTCCGCACCGCCGACCACCGGAGGAGACCCATGTCGACAGCACCACCGATCCCCGCCGCCGCCGCGCCGCCCGGGACGCCGGACCCGGGCGACGGCGCGGCCGTGCCCAGGCGGCTGCTGATCGGGGTGAGCGGCTCGATCTCCGTCCTCGCACTGCCCGGCTACCTCAACGCGTTCCGGCTCGCCGGGGTGGAGCGGATCACCCTGGTCGCCACCCGCACCGCCGAGCGGTTCCTGCCCGCCGACACGCTGCGGCTGATCTGCGACGCGGTCTGCACCGAGGACGCCCACGGCCCCGGCCACGTCGCCCTCGGCCGCTGGGCGGACGCGGTACTGGTGCTGCCCGCGACGGCGAACGTGCTGGGCTGCTTCGCCACCGGCACCGCCCCCACCCTGCTGACCAGCACGCTGCTCTGCGCCGAGCAGCCGGTGGTGCTGGCGCCGGTGATGAACCCGGTGATGTGGCGCACCCCGCAGGTCGCCCGGAACGTCGACCGGCTGCGCGCGGACGGCCACCAGGTGGTGGATCCGGTGCCCGGCCTGGCGTACGAGGTGGCGAGCCGCACCATGCGGCCCGCCCTCACCCTGCCGTCGGCCGAACAGCTGCTGGCCGCCTGCCGGACCGGGACAGAGGCCGAGGCCGAGGTGACCGGATGACCACCGCCGCCGTCGCACCGTCGCAGCTCTCCCCGGGCCGGCTCGACGTCCCCGCCGTGCAGTTCGATCAACTGGTCATTCGCTACGGCGAGTTGGAGGCCGTCCGGGAGCTGAGCCTGACGGTCGCCGCCGGCCGGATCACCGCGCTGCTCGGCGCCAACGGCGCGGGCAAGTCCAGCGCGGTCAAGGCGCTGTGCACCGTGCTGGAGCCGACCGCCGGGCGGATCCGGGTGTTCGGCCACGACACCCGGTCGGAGCCGATGGCGGTACGGGCGCTGCTCGGGGTGGTGTTCCAGGAGTCCACCCTCGACCCCGACCTGTCCATCGAGCGCAACCTGCGCTTCCACGCCCGCCTCTACGGCGTCCCGCGTGCCGAAGCCGGCCGCCGGATCGACGCCCTGCTCGACTCGTTCGGCCTCGCCGACCGCCGCCGGGCCGCCGTCCACACCCTCTCCGGCGGCCTGGCCCGCCGGGTCGAGATCGCCCGCGCGCTGCTCCACCACCCGCGCCTGCTGGTGCTCGACGAACCGACCGTCGGACTCGACCCGGAATCCCGCCGCTCGGTCTGGGAGGATCTCCGACTGCTCTGCAAGCAACGGCAGTTGACGGTGCTCTACTCCACCCACTACATGGACGAGACCGAGCTCGCCGACCAGGTGGCGATCGTCCGCGACGGCGCGCTGGTCCGCGAGGGCACCCCGAAGGCGCTCAAGGCGGCGCTCGGCGCCTCCCAGGTGCTGATCCGCACCGCCGACGACCGGCGGGCGGTGGAGAACCTGCGGGCCGCCGGCCACCACGCCGAACTGCGCCCGGACGGCGAGGGCCTGCCCTCGGTGTCCGTCCGCACCGACGACCCGGAGGCGACGGTGCCGGTCGTGGTCGCGGCCGCCCGGGTGGCGATCAGCTCGCTGACGGTGCGCCACCCCTCCATGGACGACGTGTTCCTGGAGGCCGCCGGCGCCGGCCTGGACGCCCACCCCACGCACTCGCCCGAGGAGCCGCCGCGATGAGCACCGCCACCGCGCCCGCCACCACCGCCGGGACCTCGCCGCCCGCCGCCGCGCCGACCGGCTCGCTGCGCGCCGCGGCCCGCGCCGCCGCCGTGGTCGCCCACCGCGACATCGTCCGCCAACTCGGCCGCCCCGGACCGGTGGTGAGCCAGCTGCTGCAACTGGTGTTCTTCCTGCTGGTGTACGCGGTCGGGTTCAGCGGGATGGTCGGCGCCGTCGACGGCGTGCCGTTCAGCGCGTACGTGTTCCCGGGCATCCTGGCCATCCAGACCGCCTCCGGCTGCATCAGCTCGGGCATGTCCTTCGCCTGGGACCGGGAGTTCGGCTTCCTGCGGGAGATGCTGGTCGCGCCGGTGCCGCGCTGGTCGCTGGCGCTCGGCAAGGCCGCCGGCAGCATCGTGCCCTGCCTGGTGCAGGGCACCGTGACCATGCTGCTGGCCCCGGTCGCCGGGGTGCACATCGGCCTCCGCGGGGCCGTCCTCGGGCTGGCGGCGGTGGCGGTGACAGCGGCCGTGTTCTGCGCCCTCGGCCTGCTGGCGGCGCTGCTCTTCCGGCGGGTGGAGACCCTTCAGCAGGTGGTCCAACTGCTCATGTTCCCCCTGCTGTTCCTGTCCGGCTCGGTGTTCCGCCCGGACCAGGTGCCGAGCTGGCTCTCCACCGCCATCTGGTTCAACCCGCTGACGTACGCCGTCGACCTGCTCCGCCAGGCGCTGATCACCACGCCGGGCGGCGGCCACCTGCCGCACCTGCTGCCGGCCGGCGCCGACCTCGCCGTTCTCGCCGCGCTGATCGCCGTCCTGGCGATCGGCATCCGCCGCCGCCTCGGCCGCTGACGGCCACCGACGCCAAGGACACCCCCATGACCACCGCACCGCCGTCCGCCCTGCCCCGCTGGTCCGGCGCCGCCGCCCCCGCCGCTCGCTCCCCGCAGGGCGGCGCACCGGCCGTGGCGCGCGCGCTGGCCTGGGTCGCCGGGGCCCTGGACCGCTTCGACCCGCCCGAGCCGGACCGTCCCACTCCGGCCACCGCGTCCGCGCCGCTGCTCGAACTCTGCGTCGCCGCCCGCTGGTTGAGCCACGCCGAACTCGACCCCGAGTCGCGCGCCGCGGTCGAACGCTGCCTGGACCGGGCCGCCCTCGCCGTCGCCCGGCCGACCCTGCGGCACAAGCTCTTCCGGTCCACCGGCTTCTTCCAGTACTACGCCTGGCTGCTCGTCCTGCTGCTGGAGACCGGCCGCCTCCCGGAGGACGAACGGGCCGCGCTGCAACGCCTGGTCGACCTCGACCACGCCGACCTGCACAACCCCAGCCACCCGGCCCACGGGCTGATGGAACTGCGCTACATCCTCGACCTCGGCGGCCTGCGCCACCGGCTGCCGGGCTACCAGGAGCTGTACGCGGCGGACGTGCTGGGCGCCCCGGTGAACCCGGCCCGGGTCAGCGAGTTCGAGGCGTACGCCGTCACCCACGTGGTGTTCTACCTCAGCGACATGGCGATGCGGCCGGTCCACACCCTCACCGCCGACCGGCGGGCCACCGCGTCCGGGACGGTCGAACAACTCCTCGCCCTGTTCCTCGCCGCCGGCCACTGGGACCTGGTCGCCGAACTGCTGCTCTGCCGCCGGGCCCTGGACATGCCGCCGTCCCCGCTCGCCGACCACGCCCGCGACCGGCTGCTGGCCCAGCAGCTCCCCGACGGCTCGTTCCCCGGACCGCACTACCTGCCCGCCGCCGTCCGAGCCCTGCCGCCCGACCAGTACGCCGACTACGCCTTCCAGCGCTGCTACCACACCACCCTGGTGGCGGCCATGGCCCTCACCCTCGACGAAGGCCCCCGTGCCGACGCCGGCCCGCTGCTGCGCCCCGCGGCCCCGCCCCGCCCGGCCGACCCCCGACTCGCCGAGTACGCCCGCGAGTCGCTGTCCCGCGCCCGGGCCTTCCTCGCCGCCGCCCCCGCCGACCCGGCACCCCCCGTCGCCCCCGGCCCGCTCCCGGCCGACCCCGCCGGCGTCCTCGCCCTGCTCGACGCCGACCGCGACCACCTGCTCGCCGTCGCCGCCGCCCTCACCGCCGCCGGCCCGCCGCCCGCGCAGGCCGCCCGGCTCGCCGAGATCCTCCCGATCCTGGCCTGCAGCGCCCTCCGCAGCTACGACCTCCCGCTGGCCGCCGCCCTGCTGGCCGCCTGCGCCCCCCTCACCCCCCGCTCCCCCGCCGTCGACCGGGCCCTCGCCTCCCTGCTCGCCCAGCAGCAGCCCGACGGCTCCTTCGGCGCCTACGCCCGCGAAGCCTCCCGCCTCCCGGCCGGCACCGACCCGGCGACCTCCGTCCACGTCCCGGTCACCGCCGCCTGCGCCCGCGCCCTCGCCGCCCTCACCGCCACCACCGCCCTCGCCGTCTGACGAGCCGGGCGCGGAAACGCGGCAGCACCCCGACCGGACACCCGGTTCGGGATGCTGTGCTGCCGCCGCCCGCGCCGCCCGCCGAAAGGCGGTCGGCGGGTCCCCCGCGCGCGGGCGGCGGCGGTCCGTGGGACTGCGATCAGCAGCGGTACTCGGCCACCCAGGAGTACTGGTAGACGTTCGCGCGGTTGTAGAAGTCGACGGTGTAGACGCCGTCCCGGAAGCCGTTGCCGGTCACGTACGTGTAGTTCAGGTGCTGGATGTACGTCCCCTCGTAGGCCGAGTTCGAGGCCACCGACGGGCAGCCCTGGCCGTTCAGGCTGTTGGCGCCGCTGCCGGCTGCCGAGGCCGTGCCGGTGAAGCCGAGGAGCAGTACCCCGCCGACCGCGGTCGCTGCGGCGGCCTTGAAGATCGTGCGCATCGTTGCTGTGCCTTTCGGTTTGACGGACGGTTGACCGAAGCTCCCGAGGCCCTGTCGGGCGGCCCCTGCGCTCGACGTTCATCCTCTGCCGTCCGGCCGGCCCGTCCCATGTCGTCCGCCCTGCGCTCGCTTGGCGTTACGCCTGCTCCTGACCGTCCGTCAGCACCGTGAGCCGGGCCCGGGCTTCGACGGCCTCGGCCGCGCCGGCCGCCTCCAGGAGGGCGAGGCCCCGGCGGACGGCCGCCACGGCGGCGGGCCGCTCCGCCGGGGGCAGGCAGTGCCCGATGCCGAGCAGGGCGCGGGCCTCGTCGAGCGGGCTGTCGTTGCGGCGGGCGAGGTCGAGCGCGCGGCGGTGCCGGACGAGGGCCTCGGGCAGGTCGCCGGCGTCGGCGGCGAGCAGGCCGAGGCTGTTGAGCACCTCGGCCTGGGCCTGCGGGTCCCCGTCGGCCTCGAAGGTCTCCAGCACGCCGTGCAGCAGGCCGGTCGCGGCGGCCCGGTCGCCGGCCGTGCGCAGCGCCAGCGCCAGGCCGTGCAGGGCGTTGGCCTCGCCGTGCGGGTTGCCGGAGGCCCGGAAGACCGCGGCGGCCTGCCGCTGGAGTTCGATCGCGGTGTCGGTCCGGCCGGTCGCCAGGTGCAGTTCGCCGAGTGCGCTGAGGGTGCTGGCCTCGCCCTGCCGGGTGCCGAGTTCCCGGCAGCCGGCGAGCGCCAGGTCGAGCAGTTCCCGGGCCTGCGGGTGGGCGCCCTGGAGCAGCCGGATCCGGCCCAGCAGCCATGCCGTGTTGGCCTCGCTCTGCCGGTCGCCGAGCTCGCGGGTGATCGCCAGCGCCCGTTCCAGCAGGTCCGCGCCGGCGGCGGCCCGCCCGCGCGCGTACCGGAGGTGGCCCAGGTCGCCCAGGGCGTGCGCCTCGCCGACCCGGTCGCCGAGCGCGCGGTACGCGGCCAGCGCGGCGTCCAGCAGTTCCTCCGCCGCGACGTTCTCGCCGAGCAGCCAGCGGGCCCGGCCGAGGTCCCAGAGGGTGTGCGCCTCGCCCTGCGGGTCGCCGAGTCGCCGGTAGCCGGCCAGCGCGTGGCCGGACAGCTCGACCGCGCGGGCCGGGTCGCCGCTCTGGTAGGCGAGCCGGCCGCGCTCCCAGGCCACCTGGGCCTCGCCGTGCGGGTCGCCGAGTTCGCCGTACAACCGGTCGGCCCGGGCGAGCAGTTCGGCGGCCTCCTCGAAGCGGCCGGCCAGCCGGTGGGAGCGGCCGACCCGCCACAGCGCCTCCGCCCGGTCGAGCGGCCGGCCCTGGCCGACGGCCGCCTCGGCGGCGGCCAGGTGCAGCGCGGCCTCCTCGGAGCGCGGGCCGTCCAGCTCCAGGATCGGGGCGAGCGCCGCGGTGAGGACGCTGCGGCGCAGCGGGTCGCTGCTGCGGGCCATCGCGGCCAGCAGGTTGTGCCGTTCGGCGCGCAGCCAGTCCCGGGCGCGCTCGGGGGAGTCCACGTCGGGAGCGGGCCGGGGTGCCGGGCCGGCCGGCGGCGGACGGTGGCCTCGGTAGCGGGCCAGCCGGTGGCCGGCCCGTTCGGCGGTGTCCTGGTAGTGGTCCAGCAGCCGGCGGGCGGCGATCTCCCGGCGGGCCGGCGGCTCCTCCTCGGCCAGGGTCCGCGACCAGGCCCGGACCAGGTCGTGCATCCGGTAGCGGCCCGGGGCCGGCTGGGCGAGCAGGTGGTGGCCGAGCAGCGACTCCAACAGCCGTTCCGCGTCCCGGCGTTCGGCGCCGAGCAGGTGCGCGGCGGCGCAGACCTCCAGGTCCTCGCCGGGGAGCACCCCGAGCAGGCGCAGCAGCCGCTGCTCCTCCGGCGGCAGGTCCCGGTAGGAGGAGCGGAACAGGGCGGCCAGGTCGCGGTCCTCGTCGCGCAGCCGGGCGAGCCGGTGCCGTTCCTCGCGCAGTTCCTCCGCCAGGGCGGCGGCGGTCAGTCGCGGCCGGTGCCGCAGGCGCGCCCCGAGGATCCGCAGGGCCAGCGGCAACCGGCCGCCCAGCCGGGCCAGTTCGGCGAAGTCGGCGGGCTCGCCGCGGTCCGCGGGGCCGGCCCCGGCGACCCGGCGCAGCAGGTCCACCGCGTCGTCCTCGGGGAGCACGTCCAGGGTCAGCAGGTGGGCGTCGTCCAACCCGACCAGCGGGCTGCGGCCGGTGACCAGCACCAGGCAGCCGGTGCTGCCGGGCAGCAGCGGCCGGACCTGGGCGGCGCTCGACGCGTTGTCCAGCAGGATCAGGGTCCGGGTGCCGGACAGCCGGGCCCGGAAGAGCGCGGCGCGGTCGGTGAGCCCGCTCGGGATCCGGTTCGCGGGCACGCCGAGCGAGCGCAGCAGGGTCTCCAGCGCGTCCTCGGCACCGAGCGGCTCCAGCCCGGCGGTGTGGCTGCGCAGGTCCAGGAACAGCTGACCGTCCGGGAACCGCTCCCCGACCCGGTGCGCGGTGCGGACCGCCAGCGCGGTCTTGCCGACACCGCCCATGCCGGTGATCACGCACAGCACCACCATGCCGGCCTCGGTACCGTCCGGCGCCTGCTCGGCGACCTCGGCCAGGAACTCGCCCTCCGCCACCCGACCGGTGAACAGACGGCTGTCGGCCGGGAGTTGACGCGGCCCACGGACTGCCTCCGCAGCCGCCGCAGCCGCCGCAGTCGTCGCAGTCTCCGGAGGAGCGGGGTGCGCTGGACGGTCGGTGGCCGCTGGACGGTCGGTGGCCGCGGCGACCAACCGCTCGCGCCGGTCGGCCGACAGCGCCAGCCCGTCCGCCAGCCGGGCCACCGAGGACAGCCGGGGCCGCCGTCGACCGGCCTCCAGCATGCTGATCGAGTGGACGGAGACGCCGGAACGGTCGGCCAGCTCCTCCTGGGTCCACCCGGCGCCCAGCCGCAGGTCGCGCAGCAACTCGCCGAACTCCACTGCCATTCCCCCGTCACCGAAGCGGCCGCACCGCCCCGGCCGGCCGGAACGGCAGCCGATCGTAACGGCATCCCCCCACCCGGCGGGTCACCGCACGACCACCGCAGGTGACAGCCCGACCGCCGTGGGGGATGCCTGATCGGCACGGCCGGCTCGCGGTGCCGTCGTCGGTGTCGCGGCGCTCCGGCGGACGAGCGGGGCAGTGCCTCCCCGGCGCCGTCCGCGTCACGGTCGTCGCCGGGGGCGGGCCGGGCCGATCTCGGGCGTAATGGAGAGGACCGGCCCGTCGGGCCGGGCGCGGGCCCGGGGTGGTTCGGGAGGCAGGCATGGCGGTGAGCGGCGACGGCGGGCAGCGGTCCGCGCCGGGACCGGACCGGACCGCCGGGCCCGGGGAGCACCTGCTGAACGTGCTGCTCGACCGGGCGCGGGAGTTCGCGCCGCCGCTGATCGCCCCGCTGGTCGCCGAGGCGGTGGCCGGGCTGGGCGGCCGGGAGCCGGCGCTGCTGCTGCAGGACTACGGCCAGTCGGTCCTGGTCCCGCTGCCGGGCGGCGGTCTGGCCGAGGGCCCACCGCTGCCGATCGCGGACTCCGCCGCGGGCGAGGCGTTCCTGCGGGGCACCACGGTGGAGGTGCCCCAGGACGACGGGATGCGGGTGTACCTGCCCCTGCTGGACGGCGGGGACGAGGCGGGGGTGCTGGCCTTCACCCTGGACGCGGTCGACGACGGCGCCCGGTTGCCGCTGCGACGGCTGTCGGCGCTGGTCACGGACCTGCTGATCACCAGGAGCGGCTACACCGACCTGGTCTTCCAGGCCCGACGGCTGGAGCCGATGAGCGTGGCCGCCGAGATCCAGTGGTCGCTGCTGCCCCCGCTGTCCATGTCCGTGCCCCGGGTCGCGGTGGCCGGCATCCTGGAGCCCGCCTACCAGGTGGCCGGCGACAGCTTCGACTACGCGCTCAACGGCGACATACTGCACGTCGCCACCCTCGACGCCATGGGCCACGGCCTGGACGCCGCCACCATGGCGACGGTGGCCGTCGGCGCGTACCGGCACGCCCGCCGCGCGGGCGTCGGACTCGCCGAGATCTACGCCTTCATGGACCGGGCCATCGCCGAGCAGTTCGGCCCCGACCACTTCGTCACCGCGCAGATGATGCGGCTCGACACCGCCACCGGCCATCTCCAGTGGGTCAACGCCGGTCACCCGAAACCGCTGCTGATCCGCGACCACGCGGTCGTCGAGCGGCTGGAGAGCGCCACCACGCTGCCGGTCGGGTTCGGCGGCGAGCAGCCGGTGATCAGCGAGCGGGAGCTCCGGCACGGGGACCGCGTGCTGTGCTTCACCGACGGCCTGGTCGAGGAACGGGGCGCGAGCGGCGAGCAGTTCGGCGAGGAGCAGCTGATCGACTGGGTCGACCGGATCGAGCGCTCCCGCTCCGGCGTGCGGGCCACCGTACGCGCCCTCTCGCACGCGCTGAAGGCCCGCCGGGGCGGGCACACCAGCGACGACGCCACGCTGTTCCTGATCGAGTGGCGCTGAACGGCCCGGGAGCCGCCCGCCGGAACCGCCCGTCCGGCGTCAACCCGCTTCAGTCGAACAGGAGTTCCGCCGCCGACCGGGTGATTGCCGAAGGCACGCGGTTCCTGCTCGGGTGCGGCGCCTCCGACGGCACGGCCGCGTTCACCCGCCGTGCGCCCTCGGCGAGGTGCGACGCCCGCCGGTGGCGGGACGGCCGTACCGGTTCCGGCCGGTCGGCCGGTGGTGCCGGGGCCGCTCGACGACGGGGTCGGGGATCGAGACGGGCACGCCGGTGGGGACGCGGGCGCCGGTGATCCGGGTGAGTGCCACGTCGCCGGCCCGGACCTCGGTGGTGACGGGGGTGATGCCGGCCGTGGTCATCATCCGGGCCGTTCCCCGGCGCTGGTTGGGCAGGACCAGCGTGACGACGGTGCCGGACTCGCCGGCCCGGGCGGTGCGTCCGCCGCGGTGCAGGTAGTCCTTGTGGTCGGCGGGCGGGTCCAGGTTGACGACCAGGTCGAGGCCCTCGACGTGGATGCCCCGGGCGGCGACGTCGGTCGCGACGAGCGCGGCCACCTGCCCGCCGCGGAACTGCTCCAGGGTGCGGGTGCGCTGCGGCTGGGACTTTCCGCCGTGCAGGGCGGCGGCCTTCACGCCCTTCGCCAGCAGCGTCTCGACCAGGCGGTCCGCACCGTCCTTGGTGTCGATGAACATGATCACCCGGCCGTCCCGGGCGGCGATGTGGGCGATCGCGGCGTCCTTGTCGCCCTTCCGCACGTGCAGCACGTGGTGCTCCATGGTGCTGACCACTCCCGCGGACGGGTCCACCGCATGGGTGACCGGGTCCTTCAGGAAGCGCTGCACCAGGCGGTCGACGTTGCGGTCCAGGGTGGCGGAGAACAGCAGGGTCTGGCCGCCCTCGGCGACCTGCTCCAGGAGGCCGGTGACCGCCGGGAGGAAGCCCATGTCGGCCATCTGGTCGGCCTCGTCGAGGACGGTGACGCCGACCGCGTCCAGTCGGCAGAGCCGGCGTTCGATCAGGTCCGCGAGCCGGCCGGGCGTGGCCACCAGGATCTCCGCCCCGCGGTTCAGCGTCTGCGCCTGGCGGCGGACCGGCACCCCGCCGACCGCGGTGGCCAGCCGCAGCTGAAGCGCCTGGGCGTACGGGGTGAGGGCCTCGGTGACCTGCTGGGCGAGCTCGCGGGTGGGCACCAGGATCAGCGCCAGCGGGCACCGCGGCTCGGCCTGCCGCCCCGCGGTGCGCGCCACCACGGCGAGCCCGAACGCCAGGGTCTTGCCGGAGCCGGTGCGGCCCCGCCCCAGCACGTCGCGGCCGGCCAGCGAGTTCGGCAGCGTCGCGGCCTGGATCGGGAACGGGGCGGCGACGCCCCTCCGGGCCAGTACCTGAAGCAGTCGCTCCGGCAGATCCAGTTCGTCGAACGAGTCGACGGCCGGCAGCGCCGGCACCGCGTTCACCGGTACGGCGAACTCCCGCCCGGCGCCACCGACCGGTGCGGACCGGGAGCCGGTATGCAGATGCGACAGACGGGCGGAGCGGTTCATGCGGAGGCCTTCCTCGGGGCGGCCCCGGAACACTCACGGGACGGGCGATGACATGCCGAGGGGCCCGCACCGGGCGTAATGCACGCGGTACGGGCCCCTCGCCGCCGGGCGAGTGCCGCGGCGGTAAAAGAACTACAGCGGGCGAATGTTCTCGGCCTGCGGGCCCTTCTGGCCCTGCGTGACGTCGAACTCGACCTTCTGGCCCTCAAGCAGCTCACGGAAGCCGCCGGCGTTGATGTTCGAGTAGTGGGCGAACACGTCCGGGCCGCCACCCTCCTGCTCGATGAAGCCGAAGCCCTTTTCCGAGTTGAACCACTTCACGGTGCCATTAGCCATGTAAAAAATCTCCTTCAGGGGGCTTTCCGGCGTCCACACGATGCGGATGCCGAGTCACCGTGATGGGAGCCCGCCCGGAGAAGATCCGGAAAAACAAAATGCGCCCGCAATACGTGAGCAGGCGCACACAAAGTTCATGGGAACCATTACTGCAACTACCTCGACTGTAGCAGCCCCGGGGTCGTAACGGGCGGAAATTCTCACCCCGATTTTTCGCCGGCGGCACCCCCGGCACCGTCGACCTGCACCGTCCACCCGATCAACTCGGCTTCGGCTCCAGCACGTTGACCACCCTCCGAAGCGCCGTCCGGGCCCCTTCCCGCGCCCCGCTCCCGTGTCCGAACCACGGAACGTGCCGCTCGACACACCCGGCATTTCGGACCGACCCGAATTCGGTCGGCCCGGGGAGCCCCAACTCCGTTCCCCGAAGCGCATACTGGCCTGGATGAAAAAATCTGAAGCAGTCCGCCGGCACCTGCCCACCAGCCCCTTCAAAGCCAGGGCCGCAGCACCCCGCAAGCACTTCGCCGTCGGCGACCGCGTCACCCACGACGCCTACGGCCTCGGCCGGGTCATCAGTGCCGAGGGCGACACCGCGGTCCTGGTCGACTTCGGACCACGACAGGAGCGCATCGTCGAGCCCTACACCGGCATGTACCACCTCTGACCCGCACCGCCGTCGCGGTGCAGCTGGAGCGGTCAGGACTGATCGAGTCCTCGACCGCTCTTCGTGCTGCCCCACTGCCGCGCGCCTGACCGGGTGCTGCGCACCGCCCTCTCGGCGGCGGAAGACGCGGGCCCCTGACGGCATGTCGGCGGCTCCGCTCACGCACGCACCGTTCCGAAACGCAGCAGCGCCCGAGCCGGAGAACCAGCCGGGTGCTGCGCTGCGCGCCGGCGGGGGTTTCCCCGCTCTGTTCCGTGTGGGCCGCCAGGGGCTCGAACCCTGAACCTACGGATCAACCCGTTCTTCCTCGACCTGCCGGTCTTCGATCTGCTGCACGGCGGCAATCTCTCCGAGGTCGGCCAGAACGGCTGACCGCTGCTCGCGGGTCCGAGCCGTGCCCCGTGAACAGCACGAGGGCCCCGGCCGGAAGCGGTCGAGGCCCTCGTACTGCGGGGGTCAGGAGGTCGGCATCAGGACGGTGTCGACGATGTAGACGGTGGCGTTGGCGGTCTGCACGTTGCCGCACAGCACCTTGGAGCTGCCGTTGACGGTGAAGTCCGGCTCGGAACCGGTGACGGTGAGATCGCCGCCCTCCAGGGTCTTGTGGGTGCCGGCCAGCGCATTCGGGGCCAGGCGATCAGGGGCGACGTGGTAGGTGAGCACCTTGGTGAGCTTGGCCTTGTCCGCGAGCAGTGCTTCCAGGTCGGCCTTCGGGATCTTGGCGAAGGCGTCGTTGGTGGGCGCGAACACCGTGATGTTCTGGGCCGAGTTGAGGGTGTCGACCAGCCCGGCCTGCTTGACCGCCGCCACCAGGGTGGACAGCAGCGGGTTGTTGGAGGCGGCGGTGGCGACCGGGTCCTTCGCCATTCCGGTGAACGAACCGGCGCCGTCCTTCGGCACGGCGGCACAGGCGGTGCCGAACGGCTGGTCGCCCATCGCCGCGGTGGAGGCGGTGCTGCCGGACATCGCCGCGGAGGACGAAGCGGCGGAGGATGCGGCGGACGAGGAGCTGGAGCCGCCGCTGCTGCTGCACGCGCCCAGGGTCAGGGCCAGTGCGCCGGCGGCGAGCAGGGCGGTGAGGGTACGGCGGTTGCGGGTGTTCGCGGACATGGCGGATCTCTCCTCGGTACTCGGATGAAGTGGTGCTGCTGAACGGGTGGTTGACGGTCTGTTCAGGTGACGATGACGACGGTGCTGTGCCAGCCCGTCGCCCCGGCAGGGAAGGGCGCGGCGCGCCGCTCTGGCTGCACGGCGCCGGTCGCGTCGGTGGCGCGCACCTCGATCCGGTGGGTGCCCGGGGTCGCGCCCGTCCAGAGGTACGACCACTGGCGCCAAAGGTCCGGTCCGGCGTCGGCGGCCAACTCGGCCTGTCGCCACGGTCCGCCGTCGACGCGGACCTCGACGGCGGCGATGCCGCGGTGGGTGGCCCAGGCCGTCCCCGCGACATCGACGTCCCCGGCCGGGACCTTCGCGAACGGGGCGGGGACCTCGATCCTGGATGCGGTGCGGACGGTGCCGGTGCGGTCCCAGCCGCGCCGCACCCAGTACGGATCGAAGGCGGCGAAGGTGGTGACCTCCAGGTCCACCAGCCACTTGGTGGCGGAGGTGTAGCCGTAGAAGCCGGGTACCACACTGCGGCAGGGGAAGCCGTGTGCGAGCGGCAGCGCCTCGCCGTTCATGGCGACGGCGAGCAGGGCGCGGCGGCCGTCGAGGACGGACTCCAACGGGGTGCCGATGGTCATGCCGTCCTGGGAGCGCCCCACCAGCTGGTCCGCCCCGGAGCGGACCCCGGCACGGCGCAGCAGCGCGGGCAGCGCGGCGCCGAGCCAGCGGGTGGTGCCGACGTAGGGGCCGCCGACCTCGTTGGAGACGCAGGACAGCGTGTGGTCGAGCTCTTCGAGCGGCTCGCGCAGCAGGTCGTCGAAGGTGAGGAGTTGCGGGCGGTCGACCAGGCCGTGGATGCGCAGTGTCCAGTCCCGGGGGTCGATCCTGGGCAGGGTGAGCGCGGTGTCGACCCGGTAGAAGTCGGCGTTCGGCGTGGTGAACGGGGACAGGCCCGGAACGTTCGGGTGGACGGCGGCGGGCAGCGGCGGCAGCTGCTCGGGCGGTGCGGGGAGGCGGACAGCGTCGCGGGCGGCGCTGACGTCGTACCGGCGGTCGGTCAGGACCCGGCCGCCGATCCCGGCCAGGGCACCTGCCGTGAGGGTCGCGGCGGTGGCGGTCAGCACCGTCCGACGGCCTGTCACCTCCGTGGCTTCCGGCAGGCTCACCGATCCCGGGAGCTGCCCGGAGGCCGCCAATGGCCTCCGGTGCCACAGCCGGGCCAGGACCAGCACGGTGGCCGAGCCGACCAGCCCGGCGACCAGCGACGGGACGCAGTCCGCCGCCGCCGCCGCGCCGGGACGGGACAGTGCGGCCCAGGCGCCGAGTCCGCCGAACGCCCCGAAGACCGCCGGCCCGGCGAGCGGGCGGCGCACCGCCAGCAGCCCGGCCAGCGCGGCGAGCAGGGCCATCGTCAGGTAGATCCCGCCCAGCAGCACCGGCTTGTCGTGGGTGCCGAAGGTGCGGACCGCGTACTCCTTCAGCGGCGTCGGCGTCAGGTCGATCGCCGCCGACCCCACCGCGATCACCGGTGCGGTGCCGGCACCGGTGGCGCACGCGACCAGCTCGCCCGCGCCGAGCGCCGCCACCGCCGACGCCAACCCGATCACGGGCGCACCGGCCGCACCGGCTGCACCGGCCGCCCGCCGCAGCCTGCGGGCCGAACAGCGGGCCGAACAGCGGGACCGCACGGCACCAGGAGTCGTTTGGTTGCTCACACCCCCGCTTCGGGAGCTGGACGGGCCCGGATTGGTCGGGCTTTCCGACTCGCCCGATCGAGTGACACCATGCACCGCCGATCACCCGCGTCCGTAGGCCGCCCGAAGTCGCCGGCGTCACCCCGGCCCCGGCCACCCGTTCTCCCTCGGGCCTCCTGACGGTGAGAACCCTGCGGAAGCGGTGGCGTCCCCGCCCACAAGGCGACCAATCCGTGCACCGCGCGGTGCCGAACAGCGAGTACGAGCAGATACCGGTTACCTGCCACACGAGCCGCCGAACGCGGCCGTCCAACGGAAGGCGCCCATGTCACCCACCCCTCCGGCCGCATCCCCCGCCCGGCGCCCCGGAGCCGCTCCGTGGTGAGCACGGTCGTCCGTCTCCCCGATCCCGGCCGTCCCGGGCCCGACCTCCAGGAACTGATCGGCCGGATCGCCATCGGCGACCAGGACGCCTTCTCCCGCCTGTACGACGCGGTGGCCGGGCCCGTACTCGGGCTGGTGCGGCGAGTGCTGCGCGATCCCGCACAGTCCGAGGAGGTCGCCCAGGAAGTACTGCTGGAGGTGTGGCGAACCGCCCCCCGCTACCGACCGGAGAACGGGAACGTCCTGCCATGGGTGATGACCATCGCCCACCACCGCGCCGTCGACCGCGTCAGGGCCGCCCAAGCCGCGGCCGACCGCGACCGACGCGCCGCGGCCGCCACCCACACGACGGCCTTCGACGAGGTCGCCGAACAGGTCGAGGGCCGGCTGGAGCGCGAGCAGGTCCGCCGCTGTCTGAAGACTCTGACCGAACTCCAGCGGGAGTCCCTCACCCTGGCCTACTACCGGGGCTACACCTACCCGCAGGTCGCCGAGGTCCTGGGCGCCCCGCTCGGCACCGTGAAGACCCGCATGCGCGACGCCCTGATCCGCATGCGCGACTGTCTGGGAGTGGGCACATGAACGCCACCGCCGACCTGCACACCCTCACCGGCGCCTACGCCGCCCACGCCCTGGACGACGCCGAGCGCACCGCCTTCGAAGGCCACCTGGCGCACTGCCCCTCCTGCGCGCAGGAGGTCGCCGAGTTCGCCGCCACCCTCGCCAGACTCGGCACCGCCGAAGCCGTCGCTCCTCCACCTCGGCTCAAGGCCCGGGTCATGACGGCCCTGCCCACCGCCCGGCAGGACACTCCGCGGGTCACCCCCGCGTCCGGGCCCCGCCCGGGTGGCCGGCTCGCCCGGCGTTGGCAGGGATTCGCCCTGGCCAGCTGCCTCGCCGTCGCCGTCGGCACGGGCGCGGTCGCCGTCCAACAGCACCGGGAGACCGAGCGGGCCAAGACGGAAGCGGCGGAGGCACGGCGCCAACAGACCACCCTCACGGCCCTGCTCACCGCTCCGGACGCCCACCTCGCCACCGGTCCCGTGAGCGGCGGCGGAACCGGCACCACGGTGTGGTCGCCCGCTCTCGGCCGAGCCGGGTTCTGGGCCTCCGGACTGCCCGCCCTCCCCGACGGCCGCGTCTACCAACTCTGGTTCGACGACGCGGGCACCATGCGCCCCGCCGGACTGCTCCCCTCCGACAGCGCCATGGTCCTGGCCGGCCCCGTCAACGCGGCCTCCGGAGTCGGCGTCACCGAGGAACCGGCGGGCGGCTCCCCGCACCCCACCGGCTCCCCCCTGCTCGTCCTGCCCTTTACTTGACGCACCGTCAGGCGGCCCGCAGTGCGGTGGTCGGGGCCATGCGGGCGGCGCGCAGTGCGGGGTAGAGGCCCGCGATCGTGCCGACCGCGACGGCCATGACCGGTCCGGCTGCGGCCCAGACGACGGGGACGACCGCGGGCCAGCCCTGGGCGGCGGCGTAGCCGTAGACGGCGCCGGCTCCGATGGCCACGCCGGCGAGGCCGCCGAGCAGTCCGAGGAGGACGGCCTCGATGAGGAACTGAGCGGCGATCTGGCCTTCGCGGGCACCGAGGGCGCGGCGGAGTCCGACTTCGCCGCGGCGTTCCATGACGCCGACGACCATGGTGTTGGCGATGCCGACGCCGCCGACGAGCAGGGCGACTCCGGCGAGTGCGAGGACGAGGCCGGTGAGTGTGTCCTGGGTCTCGGCGCGGGCTTTGAGCAGGTCGGAGGGTCGGGAGACGGCGACCGTGCTGGGCTGGGCGGGGTTGGCGGTGGCTCCGGCGACGGCTTGGACGGCGGCGACGCGGTCGGGGTGGACGCGCAGGTAGACGGTGGCGGGGGTGCCGTCGCCGCCGAGGTGGGCGTCGGCCTGCGGGCCGCCGACGAGGGCGGTGTCGTCGATCTCGGGGACGAGTTCGTTGGGTTGGAGGATGCCGAGGACCTGGTACCACTGTCCGGGGATGTCCTTGCCGACCATCCAGACGCGTTCGCCGGGGGCGGTGACGCCGAGGCGTTTCGCGGCGGCGTCGCCGAGGACGGTGACGGGAAGCTGTTCTGCGGCCTGGTCGAGCCAGCGTCCGGCGCGGACTCGGCCGCGCAGCGCGTCCAGGAGGTCGAGGCGGGCGGACAGGACGGTGAGGCTGTTGGTCTGCCCGGGCGGCACGAGGTCGTTGCGGTAGACGCTGGCCCTGGTGCCGCCGGTGGCGGTGACGTGCTGGACGGGGGCGATGTTGCCGAGCATCGTCGGGGCCTCCTTGGGCAGCGGCACCGGTTGCTGGCGGGCGTCGGTGCCTGGCCCGACCGTGATGAGGTTGCTGCCGAGGCGGTCGAGGCGGTCGAGCAGGTGCTGCTGGTTCGAGGCGGAGATACCGGTGACCGCGACGACGGCGGCGATGCCGAGCGCTATGCCGAACGCGGACAGCGCGGCGCGGAGCTTTCGGGTCCGGGGGCCGATCAGTCCCACGCGCAGCAGGTCGAGCGGGCGGAGCCGGGCGGGCCACGCCTGCTTGACCGCCCTTTCATCCTGCGTCGTGCCGCTCCCGCCACCCGCCTGCGTGCCGAGGGCATCGCCGCGGACACCGCCAACGACGGGGTGCGGGCCCTGGAGATGACCGCCGCCGGCACGTACGACGTCCTGATCCTGGACCGTGACCTGCCGGGCCTGAGCGGTGACGCGGTGTGCCGCACCCTCAACAGGTCCGGATACCCGGCGCGGATCCTGATGCTCACCGCCGCGGGCACCCTCTCCGACCTCGTCGACGGCCTCGCACAGGGCGCCGACGACTACCTGTCCAAGCCGTTCTCCTACCTCGAACTCCTGGCCCGGCTGCGCGCACTGGCCCGACGCGGTCCGGCCGGCACCCCCACGGTGCTGGAGCGGCGCGGCGTGCGGGTCGACACCGTCCGCCGCCTCGCCGAACGGGATGGCCGCCTGCTCCGCCTCACCCCGAAGGAACTCGGCGTCCTGGAAGCACTGCTCACCGCCGACGGTGGCTTCGTCACCGCCGCCGAACTGCGCGACACCGTCTGGGAGACGCCTCCCGAATCCGGCAGCGCGGTCAAGGTCACCGTGCACCAGCTCCGGCGCAAGCTCGGCGAACCGCCGCTCATCGAAGCGGCGGCCGGCTTCGGGTACCGCCTGTGAGCCCGCACCGCCACGGGCGTGGCCCGACCATCCGTACCCGCCTCGCGCTCCTCAACACCGCCGTCCTCGCCGCCGGCGGCGCCGCCCTCCTCGCGATCAACTGGTTCCTGGTGCGCGAAGCGCTGAGTGACCACAGCGCCACGGTGGTCGCACCGAGCGCCACCACGGAACTCGCACCCGCCGCGACGGCACCGGCCGCCCCTGCCCCGAGCGGCTCCCCCTTCGAGTCCGCAGCGGCCTCGGCGGCCTCGCCGGCCCACCAGTTCGAGGAGTTCCGCGACGCCGTCCTGCACGACCTCCTGACGAGGTCCGCACTCGCCCTGTTCGCCGTCCTCGCACTCGCCCTGCTCGCCGGCTGGTGGGTCGCACGGCGATCCCTCTCCAGGATCGGCGCCGTCACCGCCGCGGCCCGTCACATCAACGACACCAACCTCCACGACCGGCTCGCACTCGTCGGCCCCGACGACGAGGTCAGCGAACTCGCCGACACCTTCGACGCGATGCTCGACCGACTGGAGAAGTCGTTCGCCGAACAGCGGCGGTTCACCGCGCAGGCCTCCCACGAACTGCGCACACCGCTCACCCTGCAACGCACCGCCCTGGAGATCCCCCTCGCCCAAGGCCTCGTACCCGACAACCTCCGCCCCGCGATCCACCGCGCCCTGGACGCCGTTGACCGCAGCGAGAACCTCATCGGCTCCCTGCTCGCCCTCGCCCGCGGCGAAAGCGGAATCCTCACCCCCCGACCCACCGACCTGGCCGACCTCGCCCGCACCGCCATCGCCGACACCCGCGCGGAAGCCGACAACGCCGCCATCACCGTGGAAACACGGCTCGGCCCCGCCCCAGTCACAGGCGACCCGTCCCTGCTGACCCAGCTCGTCCACAACCTGGTCGCCAACGCCGTACGCCACAACCATCCCGGCGGCACGGTCCACCTCTCGACCGGACACAGCGCAGGACAGGCGTACATCGAGGTCACCAACAGTGGCCCCGCGATCGACGAGGCGGACATCCCTTCCCTCCTGGAACCGTTCCGTCGCGGCCGCACCGGCGGCCACGGCGCAGGGCTCGGCCTGTCCGTCATCCGGGCCGTCGTCACCACACATCAAGGAACGCTCACCATCACGCCGAACCCCGCCGGCGGACTCACCACGCACGTCCTGCTGCCCACCGCGCGAGAGGACGCCGAGCAAGGAACACGACGCGTCGTCACCGGTTACTGACGGTGCCCGATCCGAACTTCGCTCCATGGATGCTGCGGCCGCGAGACGACGATGGCCCGGACCGCTGAGCGGTCCGGGCCATCGATCGAGGCGGAGGCTACGAGATTCGAACTCGTGAGGGGTTGCCCCCAACACGCTCTCCGATTCTCCTCAGCACCGTTCGATCAGCACCGTTCAACGGGGTTCACGCCCATCCTGACCTGCGCCGGAACAAACCGTCAGGATCAGCCTCTGGAACGGGGCCGATGCCGCTGGCCAGCCCCAGGACGGGGCCGGGTGGCCACGCGAGTGACACACCGGGTCCCGCAGCCGTGGCGGGCGCCGCTCGTCCTGCTGCTACGCGGTTACCGGCCATGAGGCGGCCCGGCTGCGGGCGACATCCGCACGCCTGCCGGCCTCACCGGTGCCGCCGGAGGGAGCGGCGGCAGACGGCAGGAAGTCGGAACCGGACTCCGGCTCCGTGCTGCCGCCCGTCGTGGCGGCGAGCAGGTCGCTCGCGGTCCGAGTGTTGGCCGGGTCGGCCGCCTGGGACATCAGTCGGGCGGCATCGACGGCGTCCGTCTCCGGCGGGACGACCAGCAGGGCCAGCCGGCGCGGGGCGTACGAGAACACCGCGATCGTGTGCTCGTCCTGTTCGGTGGTGAACCAGCCCGCGTGGACGGTGTGCCCGGTGACCGGGATCCGCCGGGGGATGACTGGCCACCGTGCGGGGTTCACGGTGATCCGGGTGATCCGGCCCCACCGCTCGTCGATGTCGGCGGCCAGGACGGGGAGTTCGAGAAGAAGGTCACGCGAGCGGGGCCACCAGGCTCCGTCCAAACGGCCGGGCTGCACGCCACTGGGCGTCAGGGAGAGCCGCGCGGTGGATTCCAGGGCGACGGGCGCCGGCGCACGATCGAGGGTTGCGGTCATGATCAAGGACCTGACTCCGGGCCTGGCCCACGAGGTCGGGTCCGGAACTGCCATTCGCCGGAGACGACGCCAGTATCCGGTGCCGGCATGCGAAGTGCCTTCGGTGATGTCCAGGCTACTCTCGGTCCGTCCTGGACCTGGCATGGTCGCGATGGCCAGGACGCTCGCCGCAGGGACGAGGCTGTTGGCCTTCGGCGCGTTCGGATCGTCCACACGTCATGGCCGCGCCCCCAGAGGTCCTCGACGTGGCCGGCGAATCGGTCGAACACGCCGTCGTCCTGGGTCCGCCGCGTAACGATCATGTCGTCGTCGAGGCGGAACACAGAGAGCGAGACGTGCCCGGTCTCGTAGCGGGCCTCGACCGACGTGTCCTTCGGTTTGGCCAGTTCGGACAGCGTCACGTCGATCCGGGTGGACAGGGTGAGCGGCACGTCCTCCTCCAGCTGGCGCTGCCGGGTCACCGAGGATGCCGGATCACCGACGGGAGCTGACGTTCGCCGGCCGGAACACCCTTCACGTTGCGGTGGGCCGCCAGGGGCTCGAACCCTGAACATACGAGAGAACCCCGCCCGGCACCGCGACGGTCGAGTCCCTGGAACCTCAGTCGGCGACGTTCCGGTTGCCGGGAGCCTGGGCGTAGACATCGTTGACGATCTTCTGCGCCAGTTCCTTCTTCTCCGTTGAGGTCTCCACCCGAAGCCACATCAGCATCACGTGAAGTTCGCCGTCCTGCCGCCACGCGACCGACCGGTACAACAGCAGCCCGTAACGTCCCCGCCCAGGTGAGGCCTCCTCGTCGCTCCACTCCGCGTAAAGTGCCTGTGGGTTGACGCGCTTCCAGTCGAGCCTCTCCGGGTGTTTCGCGCGGTCGCGGTTCGCCAGAGTCTCCGCTGCGGTGTCGTCGCACGAACTGCCGCAGTAGAACGCCGCGAGTTCGATGCCGACATCCGGCCCGGCAACCCCCAGGGCTTGCGCCGCCTTCGCCGGCCCGCACGCGTACACCACCAGCTGCTGGAGTTTCCGCTCCTCCTCGCTGGTGGTGTCTTTGCAGTCGAGCTCTCTCGGCCCGCGGAAGGCGAACGGCAGGCGCCTCAGGTGCCACACACGGGAACGCTCCTCGTCGCCCCAGGACGCGCCGTACACCTTGTCGCGCCAGTCGCGGTGGTAGTAGGCAAAGCGGTTTCCCCTGTCTGGTACAGGGCTCCTCGGCATGCTGTCCAAGCTCGCCGGAGTGTCGCCGCCACCCTGCCTCCAGCCGGACCCGGCATGTTCCGCGGCGTGGTCCGCCAGGACTCGGAGCACGTCGGCCATCCGCGTTTCGGAGGCGAACTCTTCGGCGTAGGAGACGAAGAGCACGGCGTTCTCACGGCGGACCACGGCCGAACCCCGCAGGGTCTGTGGCCCTTGGTCCGTCCAGTAGACGTGCGGCCCCCAGTCCGTCTCGGGCCTCGTCGTGAGGAAGGCCTCGTTGCCCAGCCCGTCGAGATCCCGGACGGGCAACTCCCGTTTCGCGGTCTCTCTCCGCAGCTCGTCGACGTACTGGGACGCCTGACTCGTCGCATCAGCCAATCGGAACGGTCGGAACAGCAGAGTACTGATCGTGATGCGCACATCGGGGGCGAACGGTGACTGCTCGGCGGCCGTGCAGGCCCGGGTAGCCACACGACCTTCGTCCACGGGCGGGTGGGCGTACTGTACGCGGTCGACCGTCAGCCGGGCGAGATCCCGCTGCTCCAGCAGGGAGCACGGTTCGGGAAACGCCCTCACCGGCCATGGGCCCGGCTGCGCGGTCAGAGTGCCGATGACCACCGCTATCTGGGCGGCGGACACGGCCAGCGCCAAGGCACCACGCACCGCCCGGTACAGCAGGCCGCCCGTCCAGGCGGCCGGGCCTTCACGCCCTTCCGGGACGTCCGCGTCGGCCGCGAGCCGATCACGCAGCTCGACATGGCGAAACTGGTAGACGCCGCCGGACTGACGCAGTACACCACGCCGGTGCGCGTCCTCCAGGAAGTCCAGGAGCCGCAGCGGAAGCCGTCCGGACAGCGCGAGCCAGAACCTGGCGACGGCGAACCGGCCCCACGCGGACACGGCAACGGCGTGCAGCTGCCAGCAGAGCAGGCTGCCGACCCCGACGACACCCCAGTCGACAGCGGAGACCCGGTCCCTGCCGAGCATCAGCTGCCAGAGCACCACCATGAGCGGCGGCAGCATCAGCAGCACCAGGTTCTCGTTGTCCAACGCCTTTCTGGTTCCCAGAGGCCCCAGCCAGCCGAATGCGAGGGTGGCGCGCCGGTCACTGGCGAGCAGGCGGGCCGGGGACGCGGCCAGCGCCGTGTCAGCGGGTCGCCACACCTGGTGGACCAGCCATCTGATGCAGGCCGTCAGCACGACGGCAGTGGCCAGGCTCGCGATCCGGAGTCCGTTGGTCGACCCCCAGGCCAGGGCGGTCACCCAACCCACAGCCAACCCGAGGGCCATCGAGCCGGCCTTCCACCGAACCTCCCGGAGCGCTTCCCGCAGGATGTCGCCGTTCGGCATCTCGAAGCTCTGGGGCGCGCGCTGCCAGTCGGGTTTCTCCCGCACCACGGACATCACCGCAAAGCACAGGACGACCACCGCAAGGATCGCGAAGCCGCCCGCGACCGACACCGGCACGGCGTCGCCCCACCACGGCTTCCCGAAATCAAACAGACTGACGATCAGCCAGGCGAGGAGGGAAGCGGGCAGCAGCCCCAGCACCCGGACCGACGCGGGGACGTCACGGTCGAGAGTCCACCAGGGCAGGTCGGTACGGCCCGCCGCCTTCATCCGTGCCGCGAGGAACCCGGCCCACCTGCGTGCCTCCTCCGGCGAGCGCCCGCCGCGCAGTGCCCGCTCGGAACGCGAGGAGCTGTACACCGCGTTCAGGTATGCGGTGTACAGGTGCCCCTGGATCTCCTGGACGGTACGGAATCGGCCCGGCTGAACCAGTTCGTCCGGATGGGTGTCGTCGTGCCCGTACGCGGTCCGGGCGAGGCCTGCCATCAGAGGCACGTCCAGGGCCTGCCGCAACAGGACGACCTCACGGGTCCGATCCACGGGGTCAACGAGCCGGTCCACCAGGTTGCGCCACCGCGTCCGGCGGCCACCCGCGCTCAGATACTGTCCGACGGCGGCCGAGGACAGCGGCAGCAGGACGACCTCGGCACGCAGGAAGTCGCTGTCGACGGGGACCTGTTGACGGTACTGGGCCGGGCGGCTGGTCAGCACGAACGGCCGGGTGCTGTGCAGGGCCGCCAGTTCGTCGAAGGCGGCCGCACGGTTCGCCGCGGGCAGTTCGTCGAAGCCGTCGAGGACCGGCAGCACCCGCCCGGCACCGATGAGGCGGCCTGCGACCACCTCCGGGGAGGCACCGGGCACCGGCGTACACACCTCGGGGTGCTCGGCGGCGAGCCTGCCGGCCGCCCAGGTGTCGAGACCTTGTCCCGGGTCCCAGGAGGCGAGGTGCAGTACCAGGGGCACCGGTTCGGATTCACCACGCGCATCCGTGGCGGCCGCCGACCGTCCTGTGAGAAGGTCACGGGCGAGCCGCACGGCGAGGACCGACTTCCCGGCACCGGCCGGCCCGAGGAGAACGAGCCGCCGACCGGGCGTGCTGCGGAAGTACGCGGCAAGGGAGCCGGGCGGTACGACCGCACCGGCCTCGACGGGGCGGCTGCCCCTGTCGTCGCTGACCTCCCTCCACAGCACGTCGATCGACTCGGGGTTGTCGGCCTGCCGCAGCCGTTCGTCGTCCCGGTACCGGTTCAACAGCACCGAGGCAAGCTCGTCGGCCACCCGATCGAGGGCGGCCGGCGAACTCCAGGAGGCTTCCCTGCGTCCCCGCCGCACCGCGTGCGCGCGCCCCACCAGCTCCCAGAACAGCGCAACCGCGAGCAGAACCCAGCCCGCACGAACAGGGCTGACGGCAAGCTGCGGCGGCAGCGGCAAGACAGGTTGCGCCCACAGCAGGGCTACTCCGAGGAGCGCCAGCAACCCACGAAACCCGATACCCACGTGCACGGTGAGCCGCTCAAGGTATCCGACCTGGACCACCGTCTCCTGCCGCCCGCCGCGCACCTCGTTGTGCACTGTCAGGCGCCGCGGAGCCCCACGCTTGAACACCCCCGTTCTCCTAGCCGACGGCCCCCCGACCACCTGGATTGCCGATGTTGTGGATGGCGCCGATGTACTGGGCCTGAACCACCGTGCCCTGTTCCCCGCCAGAGATCGTGTTGGAGCCGTCGACGTGCACGCTGCCGGGCGCGGGCAGACAACCCGCCAGGCGATGCGCGAACTCGGGGTCTCTCTCGGCCCGGGCCGTCAACGCGTCCGCGAGCCGCTGCGCCCGGGCAGGATTCCCGGGATCCGTCTCGAACGCCTCCAGCTCGGGCAGGCCGGTGGCGTCCCGCCCGGCGGCATCCTCGGCAGGCCGGCGCCGGACCAGTGCGACGAGTGACTGCCAGGCACTCTGGCCCGCTGCCCCCGCGGCTCCGCCCGCCAGCATCATGAGAAGTTCAGCAGTGAGCTGCTCCATCGACCCCTCCCCTGAGTCGCCCGGTGGACATCGAGAGTAGGACAAGAACACGGGCCGGCGGAATGTGGCGGCCGTTCCCCACTCACACCCACCGATCGCGGAAATCGCAAGGTTCGCGGGACTTGCGAGGCCCAGGCAGTCCATTCCGAGCCTGCCCTGTTGGTTGAAGGCACGAGCCAGGTCCGCCCACAGCGCGGCCTGCCGCTCGGAAGCGGGGATGCGGCGACGGACCAGGGGGCGGGCGGTGTCGATGGCCGCGCCGGCGTCGCCCAGGGCCACCGCCGCCGACACCCGGTGCAGAGCGACGTCGGTCGGGCTGAAGTCCGCCGGCGCCGACTCACCCCTCGGGGCGGCCTCGGCCGTTCAAGGCCGTGGTCGACGAGCAGTTGGCAGTCGACAACCCGATTCTGATGGGCCGGGTCCTGGTCGGCCTCCACGGAATCCGACAGCCGGCCGGTACCACCCTCGTCGACTGCGAGCGACTGGACGCCACCGGCTGGTTCGACAACTACGCTCAGAGAGCATCGACGCTGTCCGGGCCGACGCAGGACCCTGGAGGCCCGACCAGGAGGGGACCACCACCGTGGGCAGGACTGAGTACTACAACGACCCCGACGCCCCCAAGGCCAACACCCTCATCCCCGCCAGCAACCTGCTCGTCGTCGACGACTCCGGCGCGATCCTCCTCCAGCGCCGCCGCGACACCGGCCAGTGGGCCCTGCCCGGCGGGGCGCAGGACATCGGCGAGACCGCCGCGCAGTGCGCGGTGCGCGAGTGCCTGGAGGAGACCGGCATCGTCGCCGAGATCACCGGCTTCCTCGGCGTCTACACCAACCCGCACCACATCGTCGCCTACACCGACGGCGAGATCCGCCAGCAGTACGAGAACACCTACCTCGGCCGCCCCGTCGCCGGCGAGCCGACCGTCAACGACGAAGCCGACGGCGTCCACTTCGTCCAGCCCGCCGACCTCGACCGCTACGACATCCACGCCAGCATGCGTCAGCAGATCGGCGACTACCTCGCCGGCACCTACCCCTACCTCGGCTGAACCACCCCACCACGCTCTCCGCACCGTAGCGGCCGAGGTCCGTCTGCCGTCGGACGTCGTCGTCAGGTCGCACCACACCGAACCAAGGCGTGCACCAAGCGGGGCAACGGCTCGGCAAGCTCGCGCCGGACACGCAGAAGGCCAGGTCGGGCGGTGTCCGACCTGGCCTCGACTGCGGTGGGCCGCCAGGGGCTCGAACCCTGAACCTACGGATTAAAAGTCCGCAGCTCTGCCAATTGAGCTAGCGGCCCGGTGGCAGGCGTGGGCCTCGTGGGACAGCGCCTGCCGGGGTGATCCTACCTGGTGCCCGGTGGGAGATGGCCAGTGGATTCCCGGGCGGGTCGACGGTGGGTCAGGTGGTGGGGAGGTGGGCGGCGCGGACGCGGTGGAGCCAGGCCTCGACCGGGCGTTCGTCCGGGGTGGCGGGGAGGACGCCGGGGCGGTCGAAGCGGGCTTCGGCGTCGGCGAGGAGGGCGGTGGCGTCCTCGGGGCGTTCGGCGAACTGTTCGCCGAGGGCGCGGACCCGGTCCGGGTCGGGGAGGCGGATCTCCAGGCGGCCGGTCTCGTGCAGGGTGACGCCCTGGCGGACCAGGCGGACCAGGTGCCGGGCGTGTTTCGCGGCCCGGGCGAGGCCGGCCGGGTCGGTGCGGTCCCGGGATTCGAGTTTGCGGAACTGCTGCCGGGCGTACCCGAGATACGCGTTGCGCACGGCCGGGCCGCTCAGGAAGGTCTCCCGCAGGCCGATCAGCTCCTCGCCGAGCGGCGTCCGCACCTCGTACAACTCTTCGGGCAGCCAGACCAGTTCGGACGCGGTCGGGTTGCCGACGAGGGCCAGTCGGCACCACTTGGCGGCCTCGTGCAGGGTGCGGTCGGGCGCGGTGGTGACGTGCGACTCGGCGGGCCGGTGCAGGCCGTGGAAGGCGACGGTGGGCGCGGCGAACAGGCCGAGCCGGTCGAGGTCGGAGCCCGCGTGGGCCAGGCCGTACGCGGTGGAGCCGACGATGCCGGAGAGCAGGACGTGCATGGTGGGGTCACCTCCTCGGGAGCGGTCCTGGCAGTCTCGCCCCGAACGGCCCGCACACGCGAGCGATTTCCCGTCCGACCTCAATCACTTCGACACGGCCGCCAGTGATCTCCCCGTCCGGCCCCGACACGGCCGTCGCCGACGGTGCTCGGTGCGGCCGTGCCGCCCGCCGATACTGGGCGCATGGCGAACGGCGACATCCCGGCGGCGAAGCTCCGGGCCTGGTGGGCGCACCGGCAGTGGCTGGACGGCGGCGCGCACCGGGGCGCGTCCCCGGCCCAGGTGCTGGCCGCGACGGGGTGGGCCCGCTCGGTGGGCGGCGCGGCGCCGTACCTGGGCCTGTTCGCCCGGGCGGGTCTGCGCCGGGCCGAGGTGGACGCGGCGGTCGCGGCGGTGGAGGTGCAGGAACTGCCCGCGGCCCGCGGCTGTACGTACGTGCTGCCCGCCGAGGACTTCGCGCTGGGCCTGGCGGCCGGCGCGGGCGTCGCCGAGTCGGAGATCGCCGCGGCGGTGCGCCACCTCGGGGTGACCCAGGACGAGGTCGAGCAGCTCTGCCTCGCCGTCTCCGAACTCCTCTCCGACACCGAGCCGTTGGGCCCCCAGCAGATCCGCACGGCGGCCGGCCCGGCCGTCCGCACGCTGGGCGAGGACGGACGCAAGCGTGGCCTGTCGAGCACCCTGCCGCTGGCCCTGGGCCTGCTCCAGGCACGCGGCCTGATCCGCCGCGTCCCGGTCGACGGCCGGCTGGACCGCCAGCGCTACGGCTACCTGCGCTGGAACCAGGCCGTCCACGGCGAGGCCGCCGACCTGGCCCGCCGGTACTTCAGCTGGGCCGCACCCGCCTCGGTACGACACTTCCGCTGGTTCTCCGGCTTCAACGCCGCCACCGCGAAGGCCGCGCTCGCCCCGCTGGAGCTGATCCGGCTGCCCGGCTCCGACCTGCTGCTGCCCGCCGAACTCGCCGACGAGTTCGCCGAGTTCACCGTCCCGGACGAACCCGCGTACGCCCTGGTGGCGTCCGTCGACGGCCTGCACCTGCTGCACCGCGACCTCCCCCGTCTGGTCGACCCCCGGGACGCCCACCGCACCATCCCGGCCTCCCGCACCGGCCGGAGCTTCGGCAGCGAGGCCGACCCGTCCACCCACCTGGTGGTGGACCGCGGCCGCATCATCGGCTTCTGGGAGTACGACCCCGAACAACGGGAGCTGGTCCACCAGTTGTTCGTCCCGATGGACGCCGCCCTCCGCGCCACTGTCGACGCCGTGGAGACCTTCGTCCGCGAAGACCTGGGCGACGCCCGCAGTTTCTCCCTGGACTCCCCGAAGAGCCGCGCCCCCAAGCTGGCCGCCCTCCGCACCGCGAACCGCTACGCGACCCCGGGCAGTTCGAGCACCACCACCTGACCGCCACACGACCCCGGGCAGCGCTCAGAGCCCGTCCGGCAACTCCAGCGGCAGGTAGCCGAACCCCGCGGCCCCCGGGCGGGCCCGGCGCAGGCCGTCCAGCAGGGCCGGGGGCGTGGCCGCGTACACCGTCGGGTAGTGGTGCTGGCCGAGGGCCGGGTCGTTGGTCCAGGCGGGGTGTTCGGTGGCGGGGGTGGTGGCGAAGCGGCCGTCCGCGCCGTTGCGGTTGCCCCGGCCGTCCAGTCGCACCCACCACGAACTGCCGGGCAGCAGAACGCCGTTGAGGCCGTGCAGGACCTCCAGCCGCTGGTAGCAGAGGCCGGTCGGGATGCCGTTGGCGCGCAGCAGGGCGGCGAGCAGGTGGGCCTTGCCGTGGCAGATGGCGTTGCCGGCGGCCAGGACGTCCGAGGCCCGGTGGGCGGCCGACCAGCGGCCGACGTCGGCGGAGTGGTCGATCCGGTCGCGGACGAAGGCGAACACCGCTTCGGCGGTGGACACCGGGTCGGCCTGCCGCAGCGCGGCGGCGCGTTCCGCCACGGCGGGGTGGTGGTGGTCGATGACCTCGTCGGCGGCGAGGTACTCGTCGGGCGAGGGCCGGTCGGCGCGGAGCGGGCCGTGCGGGGAGACGGAAGGGTCCATGGCGGTGATGCTGCGCCGCCGACTCGCCGACAGGCAAAGGGATTTCACGGTATGGACTACCGTCGACCGGACAGGTTTCGTGGACGGAGGGACGGCAGCATGGACGAGGTACTGGTGATCACCGGAGGCGGTCGCGGCATCGGGGCGGCCACCGCCCTGCTGGCGGGCGAACGCGGCTACCGGGTGTGCGTCAACTACCGTGCGGACGCGGCCTCGGCGGAGGGCGTGGTGGAGCGGATCCGTGCCGCCGGCGGCACGGCCGTCGCGGTGCAGGCGGACGTCAGCCGCACCGCCGAGGTGGAGCGGCTGTTCGAGACCGCGGAGCGCGAACTCGGGCCGCTCACCGCGCTGGTGAACAACGCGGGCACGCTGGAGAAGCAGTGCCGGCTGGACGAGCTCGACGAGGACCGGCTGACCAGGATCTGGGCGGCCAACATCACCGGCCCGTTCCTGTGCGCGGCGGCGGCGGTGCGCCGGATGTCCACCCGGTACGGCGGCCGCGGCGGGGCGATCGTCAATGTCGGCTCGGCGGCGTCCCGGCTGGGTTCGCCGGGCGAGTACGTGGACTACGCGGCGTCCAAGGGGGCGTTGGACTCGATGACCCGGGGCCTGTCGCTGGAGGTGGCGGCCGAGGGGATCCGGGTGAACTGCGTGCGCCCGGGCCTGATCCACACCGACATCCACGCGCTGGGCGGCGAGCCGGGCCGGGTGGACCGGGTCGGCCCCAACCTGCCGATGGGACGCGGCGGGCAGCCCGAGGAGGTCGCCGAGGCGATCCTGTACCTGCTCTCCCCGGCCGCCTCGTACGTCACGGGCTCCTTCCTGGAGGCGGCCGGCGGTCGCTGAACCATTGGGCCTGGCCGGGCCGCGCCCTCCCGGGCCTGGCCGGGCCGCGCCCTCCCGGGCCTGGCCGGGCCGAGCCCGAACAGGCCATGTCCGACTGTCATATGAACATCGCGCGTTGGCGCGATACCGGTTCGGTCAACGCCCCGGCGCGTCGTCACCCACCGCCCCTACGGTGGGCGGCATGACCGAGACCGAAATCGCCGCCGCGCCGTTCCTCGACATCCCCGACGTACTCAACCTCCGCGACGCCGGGGCGGGCGTGTACCGCCCTGGGCTGCTCTACCGCTCGGCGAGCCTGAACCGGCTCACCGACGAGGGCGCGACCCGGCTCGCGGAGCTCGGCATCCGGACGGTCGTCGATCTGCGCAGCAGCACCGAGCTCGACATCTGGCCGGACCGGTCGATCGGCGAGGACGTCCAGTACCTGCACATGCCGATGCTCCCCGACCCGGCCACCACGGACCGCACCTGGCCGGAGGACCAGGCCGCGCTGTACCCGTTCATGGCCGAGACCGGCGGGGTGGCCGTCGCCGCCGCCGTCCGCGCCCTGGCCGGCGGTGCGCCGATCCTGGTGCACTGCGCGGTCGGCAAGGACCGCACCGGCCTGACCATCGCCGTCCTGCAGTCCCTGGCCGGCCTCCCGAGGGACGCCGTCATCGCCGACTTCCTCCGCTCCAACGTCGGCCTCGGCCTCGACCACGGCCCCGTCCCCTACCTGGACGCGGCCGGCGCCGAACGCATCTCCCGTCCCGTCGTGGCGGCGCACCTCGCCAGCGCCCTCGCCCGGATCGAGGAGCTCCACGGCACCCTCGACAACTACCTGCTCGACCACGGCGCCACCGCCGCCGAACTGGCCGTCCTCCGCACGCTGCGCCCGGAGTAGCCCGTCCTCGGCGCGTCTCGACGGCGCGAGCGAAGGTGCAGTTCGCCGTCCCCCGGCCGCGCTCGCGCTCGCGGCAACTGCGCCACCGGCCAGGTGTTCCGACTGCCGTTCCCCTCCGGCGACCGTTCCCCTCCGGCGACCGTTCCCCTCCGGCGGCCGGGCCCGTCGGGCGGGTTACCGTGGGCGGTGCGCCCGACGGCCACGAGCCGCCCCGCGCACCCTCAGGCACGTCCGCCAGGTACGTCCACCAGCCGTCCGAAGGAGTCCGTCCCATGGCCCGCTTCCCGGTCACCGCCACCGTCGCCGCCGCCGGTCTGATCGGCGGCTACGCCACCGCCCGGTTCAGCGGAAAGCGCGAGCTGGGCGGCGCCGTCCTGGCCGTGGCCGGGACGACGGCCGCCGTGCGCTGGCAGCGCCGCTCGGGCACGGCGGCCGCGGCCGGCCTGACCACGTTGTACCTGGCGGCGTTCGGCGGCTCGCACCCGCTGGCGAAGAAGATCGGCGCCTGGCCGGCCGTCCTCACCGTCACGGGCGTGGTCGCCGCCGCCTCGGCGCTGGCCACCGGCGAGTAGTCGCACGTCGGGCGCTCCCGAAGCACCCGCCCTCCCGGCCTACCCGCCCGGCCGACCCGCCCGTCAAACGGCCTCGCCCTGCGCGTCAGGCGGCCGCGAACCGCGCCTCGAAGGCGGCCCGGTTCGCCGAGGGCACGCTGCGGTCCCAGACCGCGAACACCACCCGGTCGAAGGCCGCGCCCCACACGTCCAGGGCCTGCCCGAACGCGTCCGCGACCTCGGCCGGGTCGTTGCGGAACACCCCGCAGCCCCAGGCCCCCAGCACCAGTTCGCGCGCGCCGTGCCGGGCGGCGACGGCCAGCACCCGGCCGGCCCGCTCGGCCAGCACCGGCCCGAGGTCGAGCGCCGTGCCGGGCGAACGCAGCGCCAGCTGGCCCGCGTTGGGCGCCGGCGAGGTGAGGAAGCCGAGCCGGTGCGGGCGGGCCAGCAGTTCGCCGCGCCCGTCGCGGATCACCGGCACGCCGGGCGACCAGATCACCCGGTGGCTGTAGTGCAGGTCGGTGGAGGCGCGGTGCGCCTCGTAGTAGTCGGGGGCCTCCAGCAGGCAGCGGTACAGCAGCGCGGTGCGGCAGACGTCCTCCTCCTGGGCCTTCGCGCCGCGCAGGTACCCGCCGCCGGGGTTGCGCGCGGACGCGAAGTTCAGCACCGCGACGCTCCGCCCGCCGTCCGCGACCAGCCGCTGGGCGGCCTGCATGCTGCCCTCGCCGGTCACCTCGACGGCCCCGCTCAACGGGCCCGGCCCGATGCCGAATTCGGCCTCCGGCGAGTAGGACACCGTCCCCGCCCGGGCCTCGGCCAGCTGCTCGGCGATCCGCACCGCCGTCCCGTCGGCGGTCCGGTACTCGCCCCGGTCGGCGATCTCCTCGTTCTGCGTGGCGAGTGCCCGCTGCCTACTGCTCATGCCGCGCACGCTAATCCCCCAACGCCCGCCCCTCCACCGCTTTTACCGCCGGAACGCGGACGGGCCCGCCCCACCGGAGTGGAGCGGGCCCGTCAGTGCGTTCTGCGTCAGTTCTTCCAACGCGGCTTGCGGTCGCCGCCGTTGAAGCCGCCACGGTCGCCGCCACGGTCGTCGCGGTTGAAGCCACCCTGCGGACGGTCACCGAAGGAACGGCCACCACGGTCATCGCGGTTGAAGCCACCCTGCGGACGGCCACCGGAACGGTGGTCGTCGCGGCGGGCGAACGGACGGCCACCGCGGTCGTCACGGTTGAAGCCACCCTGCGGACGGTCACCGAAC
>NZ_JBHWID010000013.1:0-123871 GCF_042732175.1 Kitasatospora sp. NPDC059795 | reverse complement strand
CGAACGAACGGCCACCACGGTCATCGCGGTTGAAGCCACCCTGCGGACGGTCACCGAACGAACGGCCACCACGGTCGTCACGGTTGAAGCCACCACGCTCACGGTCACCGAAGGAACGGCCGCCGCGGTCGTCACGGTTGAAGCCACCCTGCGGACGGTCACCGAACGAACGGCCACCACGGTCATCGCGGTTGAAGCCACCCTGCGGACGGTCACCGAACGAACGGCCACCACGGTCGTCACGGTTGAAGCCACCACGGCCGCCACGGTCGCCGCCGCGGTCGTCACGGTTGAAGCCGCCACGCTCACGGTCGCCGAACGAACGGCCACCACGGTCGCCGCGGTCACCACGGTCGTCACGGTTGAAGCCACCACGACCGCCACGGTCGCCGCCGCGGTCACCACGGTCGCCGCGGTCGTCACGGTCCCGGTTGTAGGCGGGGCGCTCGGTGCGGGCCTCGCGGTAGGACGGGGCGCGCTCCTCGGTGACCGGCGCGGCCTCGCCGGCCGGCTGCTCGGCGGTCTCGGTGCCGGCCTCGGCGGCCTCGTCCGTCTCGACCTCGTCCTCGATGCCGAGCTCGGCACGCTCGCGGGCGGCACGGGAGGCCAGGCGGTCGGCCTCCTCGCGCAGCTCGGTGGCGCGGCGCTGGGCGCGCTCCAGCTCACGGGTGAGCTCGGCGACCTCGCGCTCGGCGGCGCCGGCGATGCCGGACGCGCTCTCGGCCTGGACCTCGACGAGCGAGCGGGCGCCGGTGATCTTGGCGACCTCGGCGTCGAAGGCGTGGTCGAGGATGTGGCGCGAGGCGTCGACGCCCGCGTCCTCCATCAGGCGGAACACGCCGCGACGCTGGTGCGGCAGCACCAGGGTGACGACGGTGCCGGAGCGGCCGGCGCGCGCGGTGCGGCCGGAGCGGTGCAGGTAGTCCTTGTGGTCACCGGCCGGGTCGACGTTCAGCACCAGGTCGATGCCGTCGACGTGGATGCCGCGGGCGGCGACGTCGGTGGCGACGACCACGTTGAGGTAGCCGTCCTTGAAGTCGCCGAGGACGCGGGTACGGGCGCCCTGGGTCATGCCGCCGTGCAGCGCGTCGGCCTTCACACCGGCCTCCAGCAGCTGCTGGGCGACCCGGTCCGCGCCCATCTGGGTGCGGACGAAGATGATGGTGCGGCCCTTGCGGGCGGCGATCGCGTTGGTGATCGGCGCCTTGTCCTTGGGCTTCACGACCAGGATGTGGTGGGTCATGGTGGTGACCGCGCCGGCCGACGGGTCGACCTCGTGGGTGACCGGGTTCTTCAGGTAGCGCTTGACCAGGGTGTCGATCTCGTTCTCCAGGGTGGCGGAGAACAGCAGGCGCTGGCCGCCGGCCGGCACCAGGTCGAGGATCTCGGTGACCTCGGGCAGGAAGCCCATGTCGGCCATCTGGTCGGCCTCGTCGAGGACGGCGACCTCGACCTCGTCCATCTTCGCGGAGCCGCGGTTGATCAGGTCGCGCAGGCGGCCGGGGGTGGCGACCAGCACGTCGACGCCGCGCTCCAGCGCGTAGATCTGGTTGGACATCGAGGTGCCGCCGCAGACCACCTTCAGGCGCAGGCCGAGCACCGAGCCGAACGGCTCCAGGGCGTCGGCGACCTGCATGGCCAGCTCGCGGGTCGGGACCAGGATCAGGCCGCGCGGGTGCTTGGCCTTGGTGCGCTCGCCGCCCGCCAGGCGGGTCAGCAGCGGCAGGCCGAAGCTCAGGGTCTTGCCGGAGCCGGTGCGGCCACGACCGAGGACGTCCTTGCCGGCCAGCGCGTCCGGGATGGTCGCGGCCTGGATCGGGAACGGGGTGGTGACGCCGCGCTTGGCGAGCGCCCGGACGACCTCGTCGTGCAGACCCAGGTCACCGAAGGTGAGGGTCGGCTCGGCGTCCGCGGCGGCGTCCGCCTCGGAGTCGGCGTCGGTGTCGGTGTCGACCGCGGCGTCGGTGAGCTCGGCGAGCTCCGCGTCCAGCGTGTCGGTGTCGAGAGAATCGGTGTCGGCGGCGTCGGAGCCGTTCGCGGGCATGGCGAAGCGGGCGTCGTCAACGAGAGACATGCAAAACCTTCCGGAAGTGGCACGCGCCAAAGTCCGGGGGTCTGTTGGAAATACCGCCTCTATGCGGTCAGCCACGGATCGCCGGAACGCGCCAAGGGCGCTCAAAGGTGTGAGGAGCGCCAGCCAAATAGGATCAAACGAACGATCTACCACCATAGGGGAACCTACGGATCAGAGGCAAATCCCCTGGTGGGAGCCGTCGAACCAAGGCTCGACCGCCGTTCCCCCACTCGTCGGCGCCTCCTCACCGACTGCTCAGTGACTCCTCAGCGACTCCTCAGTGACCGGACGGCAACTCGCTGGGCTCCGCGGACGCCCCGCTCGGGGTGGGCGAGGGCTTCGGCGAGTGCGAGGGCTCGGGCGCGCTGGGCTGCGGGGTCGGCGAGGACGCGCTGCCGCCGCCGGTCGGGGTGGGCGCGGGTGTACCCGGCGCGGGCGGCGTGCCGGCCGGCGCCGCGGGGGTGCCGGCGTTCGAACCGGGCACCGGCACGGGAGCGCCCTGCACGCCGACGGCCGGCGGCGTCGGCCCGGGCGGGTGCCCGCCCGGCGACGGGACCGCACCGGGCGAGGCACCGTCGACGCTCAGCGCGCCGCCGTGCTCACCGCGTCCGCCGCCCTGGTGTCCGCCCGCCCCGACCCCGGCCTTGAGGGTGGTCGCCGTGCCCGCACCGGTCGGCTTCACCCCGCCGGGCCCGGCCGGCGGGGTCGCGCCCACCGACATGCAGCCGCTCAGTCCGAACACGGCGATCGCCGCCATCGCCGCCCCTGCCGTCACCCGCCGCCGTGCCGAACCGACCGCCATCACCGAGCCACCTCCCGCACGGCCCGCCCGGGCCGCCATCCGTTCTCGGGTGCCCAACGCGCGTCCGCCCCACCGGGACACGGGCAACCGCCGACCAGCAGCCGCGCACGCCGCCCGGGGGGCGCACCGGCGCGGATGGCCTGGCGCCGCGTCAACGAACCTCGGACAATGGGCTGGTGGAGATGACCAGGGACGAGTTCGAGGCGCTGGTGTCCGACGCGCTGGACCAGATTCCGTCGCAGCTCGCGGCGATGATGGACAACGTGGCGGTCTTCGTCGAGGACGAACCCGACCCCGCCACCCCCGACCTGCTCGGCCTGTACGAGGGCATCCCGCTCACCGAACGCGGCGAGTGGTACGCCGGCGTCCTCCCCGACCGGATCCTGATCTACATGGGCCCGACCCTCCGTCACTGCGACTCCCGCGAGCAGGCCGTCGAGGAGGTCCGCATCACCGTCATCCACGAGGTGGCCCACCACTTCGGCTTCGACGACGACGAACTCCACGAGCTCGGCTGGTCCTGAACCACCCCCCGGAACACCCTCGGAGCAGCCCCCCGCAAACCCCGCCGCGCCGACCTCCGGAAACCGTTTTGGCGTTCCAGCCCGGCATCCCATATGCTTCTCGACGTCCCCGAACGCCGGAGAATCCGGCCGGAAGGGCCGCAAGCCCTCATCGTCTAGTGGCCCAGGACGCCGCCCTTTCAAGGCGGTAGCACGGGTTCGAATCCCGTTGGGGGTACGCAGTACCGTAGTAAGGTCCTGTGCGGAGCAATCCGCATGAGGTCCCGTGGAGCAGTTGGTTAGCTCGCCACCCTGTCAAGGTGGAGGTCGCGGGTTCAAGTCCCGTCGGGATCGCTCGTCTCGCAAGAGACGGTGCAGTACGGCCAGGTAGCTCAGTTGGTACGAGCGTCCGCCTGAAAAGCGGAAGGTCGCCGGTTCGACCCCGGCCCTGGCCACAGTAGGTGAAAGCCCCCGAGCGCATCGCGCTCGGGGGCTTTCGCGTGTGGTCGGACGGAGCAGGTCACCCGTCCATGTTCGAAGGAGCGCCGTTGTCCGCCACGACCCTGTCCGGCCCTGCCGAGACCGGCACGAAGCAGCCGCCCGCTCCCTCGACGCACATGCGCGTGCTGATCACCTGGCTCGCCGTCTACCCGTCGATCACCGTCGTTCAGCTGCTGCTCGGCCCGTTGCTGGGCGGTCTGGCGGTGCCGTTGCGGGTGCTGGTCATCACCGCCGTGGTGGTCCCTCCGGTGGTCTACCTGTTCGTTCCGGGGCTGCTGAAGGTCCGGGCGGCGCTGCTGCGGCGGCGCGCCCGCTGATCGGCACCGCCCGCTGATCGACGCCGCCCGCTGATCGGCACCGCCCGCCGATCAGCGCCGCAGCGCCTTGCGGGTGTTGCGGACGCGCAGGTGGGCGCGTTGGACGGTGGAGAGGGCGTGCAGCCGGCCGGCCACCGTGAGGCGGTACTTGAGGCGCAGGAACGGCGGGAGCGCGGCCATGTGCTCCGGGCCGATGGCGCTGAGCAGCCGGGTGACGTGCCGGTGGTAGGCGTGCCGGTAGTCGCGGTCGCCGTCGGGGACGGTCCAGAAGAACATCGGGACCTCCTCGACCAGGGTGTTGTGGTCGTAGGCCCGCAGGTGTTCGCGGTAGACGGGTTCGGGCCGGTCCAGCAGCCAGCCGCGGACGAGTTCGATGGACCGCACCCGGTCGGCCAGGCCGCGCGGGTCGGTGCGGCGCTGGGTGATGGAGCGGTCGCCGTCCTCGCGGATCCGCCAGTGGTAGACGGGTTCGGACAGCACGTCGACGCTCTTCGCCAGGAAGTGGTGCGGGACGCTGACGGGGGCGTCCTCGTACAGCATGCCTTCGGGGTACTCCAGGCCGGCCGCGGTGTAGAAGGAGCGCCGGTAGACCTTGTTCCAGGCGGTCCGGTCGGTGACCAGTGACGGCAACTCGCTGATGTGGGTGCGCAGTCGGGTCTCGGCGAACGGCCGGCGGTGGACGTGCGAGGGTTCGAGTCCGGTGGTCCGCAGCCGCAGCGCGTTGCCGGCCGCGAAGTCGGAGCCGGTCTCGTCGAGGGTGCTGACCATCAGCCGGTAGGCGTGCGCGGGCAGCGTGTCGTCGCTGTCGACGAAGGCCAGGTACTCGGTGCCGGGCGCAAGGTGCCGCACGCCGGTGTTGCGGGCCGCGCCGAGGCCCTTGTTGGTCTGCCGGACCAGGCGGAAGCGCGGGTCGCGGACGGTGTACTGCTCGGCGATGTCGGCGCTGGTGTCGGTGGAGCCGTCGTCCACCAGAACGCATTCGAAGTCGGTGAAGCTCTGGGCGGCGATCGAGTCCAGGCATTCGGCGAGGTAGCGCTCGACGTTGTACACCGGGACGACGACGGACAGTCGGGGGGCCATCGGCTGCGCGGCCTTTCGGGCAGGGCGCGCCCGAGTGGTGCTGGCGGACGGGCGCCGGGCGAGGACGCGGGGAGCGTATCGGCCCTGAACAGCCGTGTCGAGAACGGAAGGTGACGCAGTGGCAGCGGAACGGCGACGTCCGGTTGTCGAGCCTCGAACGGGAGCCCGGCCACGGTACGAACGAGCGCCGCTGCCCACCCCCGTGGGGCAACGGCGCCCGAACATCAGGGTGCCGATCCTGCCGATCCGGGCCACTCTCTGTCAACTATCGTGGATTCCAGAGTGACGAACGAGCCCCCCGGAGCGGCCTGTCCGCACGATTTCGGCACGGCTCCCTCAACGATCGTGCAGAGCTGGGCAATCGAGGGGATACGCCCGGGGGTACAGACCCTCTATGATCCGGCTCATGCCCACGGACTCCTCCCGCGCCGAAGCACCGGACTTCGCCAGCCGCTTCCGGCGTCTGATAGCGGTGATCTACCCCAAGGAACTCGGCCGGCCCTGGCGGGACTCCGAGATCGCCGACGGCACCGGGCTGAGCGGCACATACATCGGCAACCTGCGCAAGGGCACCCAGAAGCCGAGCCTGGAGAACGCCGTCCGGATCGCCAAGTTCTTCGGCGTCCCGCTGGACTACTTCTCCGACTCCGAGACCGCCGGCGCGGTCGAACGCGACCTGCGCCGGATCGAGGCGCTGCGCGACGCCCGGGTCGAGCGGATCGCGATGCGGGCGGCCGGCCTGCCGCCGGAGATGCAGGACGCCGCACTCACTATTGTGGAGCAGTTGCGGCGGGCGGTCGGCCTGCCCGCCGGCCAGTCCGACGAGGCCGGACCGATGGCGTGACGGAGCGTCAGCAGGTGCCGCTGGGACACTGGCGGCTGCCGGAAGGGGTCGACGTGCGGGGTATGGGGAGCGGGCTCGGACGGACCCGCCGCCGGATGCGGGCGGTCGCGCGCGATCTGCGCCTGCCGCCGCTGAGCGGCGTGGAGGAGCTGTGCCACGCGGTCTCCGCACACCTGGACCGGCCGATCCGGATCACCCCGCGCCGGATGCGGGTCGGTGAGCCGTCCGGTTTCGTGGAGCGGCTGTCGGCCGAGGACGTGATCCACGTCGAGCAGGAGACCTCCGGGCTGCACCGCGCGCACATCGTCTGCCACGAGCTGGCGCACCTGCTGTGCGGGCACCTGAGCGAGCCGCCGTCGCCGGACGAGGACCCGACGCTGGTCGAACTCTCCACCATCGACCCGGAGATGCTCCGCCTGGTGCTCGGCCGCTCGCACTACGACGACGCGGCCGAGGAGGAGGCCGAGGTGCTGGGCGCCGAGCTGATGCGCCTGCTGGTGCTCGCCCCGGGCGCGGGCACCACCTCGCAGCTGGCCCCCGCGCTGGAGCACCGCAAGGGACAGCATGTCTGAACTGCCGTACAACCTGGCGTACTTGGGCATCGGCGGAATTGCCTGGGTGGTGGCCGGGACGAAGCTCCGGGCCTGGCGGCGCGACCCGTCCTTCGGTCTGCTGGTGGTGGCCCTGGCGGTCGCCTCGCCGTCCACTTCGTTCCTGCTGGCCTCCCCGCTGCTGTACCGGGCGATCGGGCGCCTCACCGGCGTCGGCAACCTGGCCACCCTGCTGGTCTACCTGGGCATCGTCGGCTTCTCCGCCGCCGCGGTGGTCCTCGCCTCGGTGTGGGCGCCGCCGGAGGAGCGGGCCGGCGACCAGGTGTGGGCGCCGCTGGACGGCCGGCTGCGGCAGCGGGTGCGTCGGCGCACCGCGGTGTTCGCAGCGCTGGTGCCGGTGCTGGTGGCGCTGTTCCTGATCGGCGGCCCGTACCGGCCCGAGACGCCGCTGACCTTCGACACCACCTTCGCGCCGCGCACCGCCACCGCCCTGTTCCTCGGGCTCTACCAGGGCCTGTACGCCTACGCGTTGATCGACATCGGCCGGGTCTGCCTCGGCCACGCCGCCCGGCTGCCCGCGGGCTGGCTGCGCCGCGGCATCCGGCTGCTGGCGGCCGGCGCGCTCACCGCCTGCGGCTACGTGGTGTGCAAGATCGCGGCGATCGCCCTGGCGTACGCCGGGGTCGGGGGCGTGGAGTGGCTGAGCACCGCGCTCGGCCCGGCGTTCGCGACGCTCGGCGCGGTCGGCATCACGATGGGCTTCGCGGGCCCGGCGGGCGCCGCCTGGAACCGCCGTCGCCGCGACTTCCGCGCCCTGCGCCCGCTGTGGGACCTGGTCTACCGGGCGGACCGCCGACTCGCCCTGGAGGGCCCGCCGTCGCCCGCCTGGCGCGAGCGCGCCGCGCTGCGCGACCTGGAGTGGCGCACCACCCGGCGCGGACTGGAGATCCGCGACGGGCAGTTGACGCTCCGTCCGTGGATCGACCCGGCGAAGGTCCGCGACGCCGAGCGGCTCGCCGAGCGGGCCGAACTGGGCCCGGACGAGCGGGACGCGCTGGTGGTCGCCGCCGCGCTGCGCTCCGCGGTGGGCGCGCTGGCCGCCGGCGCGGTGCCGCGTCCGCGCGAGGAGCAGCCGGTGCTGCCCGGCCTGGACGCCGACCCGGCCGAGGAGCGGGCGCACCTGGTGCTGGTCGCCTCGTACCTGCAGTCCCCGCTGCTGGAGCGGGCGTTGGCCGAGCAGTCGTGACGTCCGAGGCACCCCGGGACGCGTTCGCCGCGCTGGTGCTGCACCGCGCCCCGCAGCGGGCCCGGGTCGGTCTGACGCTCGGCTTCGTACGCACCTTCGCCGTCCCGGAGATCGCCGAAGTGCTGTCCGGCACCGGCAGGTTGGCGTCCGCCCCGAAGGCCAGGGCGAAGGCGACGGGCATGATGATGTTCGCGCTGATCGGCCACGGGGTGGACAGCGAACCGGGCCGGGCGATCGTCGCGGAGCTCGCCGCGATGCACCGACTGCCGGGCGTGGACGCCGAGTTGATGCAGTACGTACTGGCCTGCTTCACCGTCTGCCCGGTCGAGTTCACGGCCCGCAACGGCGGCGTGACGGCCGCCGAGCGGGAGGCCGCGTTCGCCTTCCAGGCCGCGCTGGCCCGGGCCCTGGAGCTGCCGCCGCTGCCCGGCCCGGACCTGGCGCGGATCGCCGACTGGATGCGGGAGTTCGAGGCGACCCGGTTCGCCCCCAGCCCGGCCGGCCAGGCCCTCTGGCAGTCCGTGTCCGGCCTGTTCGCGGCCCGCCTCCCCGGCCCCCTGGCCCGCCACGCCCCGGCCTTCGCCACCGCCCTCCTGGACGCCCCCCTCCGGGCCGCCTTCAACACCCCCCGCCCCGCCTGGCCCCTCCGCGCAGCCGCCGCCGTCACATTCCGCCTGACCCGCTGACGGGCCGGCGGGCCGACGGGGTCAGCGGCGCCCGTGCACCCGGCGGTGGCTCCAGGCGAGCAGGCCGAGCAGGATCAGCCCGGACAGCATCAGGCTCAGGCCGGTCGCCCAGCCCGCCAGGGGCAGGGTCGGCACCACGGCTGCGAGGACGCCCGCGCCGATCAGCCCGAAGCCGGCCAGCAGCGAACCGGCGATCCGCCAGCGCGAGGCGACGCTCGCCTCCATGCCCTCCATGGCCTTGGTGCGCACCGGCTCGACGTACCGGGAGAGCGCCGGGATCGCCCGGGCCAGCAGCACCAGGCCGGCCAGCAGGAGCAGCGTGCCCGGCCCGGGCAGCACCAGCAGCACCAGGCCGACCGAGATCAGCGTGATCCCGGCGGCCCCGAGGGCCACCCGGGCCACCGGGTGGATGCTGCTCGGGTCCGCTTCGAATTCCGGCCGCTGGTATTCGCTCATCACTCCAGCGTAACCGGGGCGCCGAAAGAACCGGCGGGACCGCTCAGGGCCTGGTGAGCGCCTCGATGCTGTGCCCGTCCGGGTCCTTCACGTACACGCCGCGGCCGCCGTTCCAGTGGTTGATCCGGCCGGCCTGCTGGGAGAACGGGTCGGCCCAGTAGGTCAGGCCCTGCGCCCGGATCCTGCCGAGGATTCCGTCGAACTCGTCCTCGGAGACCAGGAAGGCGTAGTGCTGCGGGGCGATCGGCCCGGCCGCGGTCATCACGTCGAGTGTCACGCGGTTGCCCAACTGCACGGCGAGGAAAGGCTCGTGGACCTCGGCCTCGGGCAGGCCGAGCAGTTCGGTCAGGAAGCCGGCGGTGACCTTGCGGTCGCGGGCGGCCACGATGGTGTGGTTGAGCTCTACGGGCATGGTGCACGGCCTCTCGTCGAGGAGCGGGACGATCTCACGCACTACCGACCGTAAGACTTCAAGCGCCCTTCAGGTCAATAGCCGCTGACCTGCGACGTTCCCCCCCGCTAACGGCGAAGAGCCCGACCGGGGTAGGCAACTCCCGGTCGGGCCCTACGAGGTGACGGTCTGTCAGTCCAAGCCGTTGCGGCGGTACGGCTGGTACGCGGAGCCGCCGTTGAAGTACGGGTAGGGGATCTCCCGGGAGACCATGCCCGCGTCGCCGCTGTCCTCGATGCCGATGTAGCGGGTGTGGGCGGCGTCCACCCAGCCGCCGAACAGCACCGTGTGGTTGTTGGCGATCATCGCGTCGCCCGGCTGCAGGTCGTTCTTGCCGATGTGGTGCGACACACTGCTCGCCATCAGGCCGTGGGTGTCCAGGCCGGGGCCGGAGAGGCCCCAGGCGCAGGAGACCAGGCCGGAGCAGTCGACCCGGTAGCCGTTGGTGACGGCGCCCTGGCTGTAGCCGAGCTTGTGCTCGGCGCGCTCCAGTGCGCGTTCCACCATGGCCCGGCGCTCCGCCGACAGGCCTTCCAGGTTGGGCCTGGCCTTCACGCCGAGGCCTTCGCCGTTCTTCTTGTGCTTCTTGTTGGACCAGGAGTCCCAGCCGCTACCGTTGATGATCTTGGTGCTCCAGTCACCGGTCGACTTGTCCTTGAACTTCGGACCGTCGTGCTTCCCACCGGGACCGCCGGACGGAGTGCCCGTGCCGCCGCCACCGCTGTCGGGGCGGGTGTTGGGCGACTTCGGCTGCGGGTGGCTTCCGCCGCCACCGCCGCCACCACCACCGCTGCCGCCGCCGGGCACGCCGTCGATGCCGGTGCTCGGCGACTTCGGCTGCTCGTGGCCGCCACCACCGCCACCACCACCGCCGCCACCGCCCGAGCCGCCGCCCGGGACGCCGTCGATGCCGGTGCTCGGCGACTTCGGCTTGTCCTGGCCGCCCTGGCCGGGCTTGCTGATGTCGCGCTCGATCTGCTTCTCGATCTCGGCGTACCGGGCGATCAGCTTCTTGATCTTCGCCGCGTCCTGGGCCAGCTCCTTGGTGAGCGTCTCCTTGGTCTTCATCAGCGCGTCGGCCTTGTGCTTGATGTCGGCGACGTCCTTGGTGACGTCCGACAGCACCGAGGCCGCGCCGACGATCCCCAGAATGCCGCCGGAGAACACATCGGTGGCCGCCGCCTTGGCGACGGTCTCCTTGATGTGCCCGACCTGCTTGGTCATCTCCGCCATGCGCTGGTTGAGCTGCTCGAAGTCGCGCTGGATCTTCAGCAGCTCCTCCGGCTTGAAACCGAACATGTTCCCCGTCATCGAAGGACGCCCCCTCGTTCTTCGTCCGCGGAATGCCCCGGGACGATCTCCACCGTCCGAACTCGGTTCACTGCCCGCGGGATCACAGCACGTTGGCGAGGCGCTTCACCGAGTCGCCGAGCTGGTTGAGCTCGTCCGCGACCCCGTTCAGCTCCCGCACCCGGCCCTGGGCGTGCGCGGTGAACGCGTCCGCCGCCGCGCCGTGCCAGGACATGTGCGACAGCAGCGAGTTGACTTCCCCGCCCAGCTGCTCGACCTGCTTGGCCATCTCGGCCAGCTCCTGCGCGATCTTGTTCAGCTCGGCGTCGGCGTCGCCGAACATCTTGCCGAGCGCCCAGTGCGCGATCTCGGCGGGCGCCATGACGAGGTCCTTGCCGACCTTGACGACGTCGCCTGCCAGGTCTCCCAGATCGTCCAGAAAGCCCATCAGAACTCCCCCTGTTCCCCGTTAAAACGTTCTACCCCAGGCTAGTCAGTACCGCGTTCGAGGGAAACGGGTGGGTCCCCGCGATTGGCCGCGGCCGGCCTCCGGGCGGTGTTCGCGGTCCGGCCGTCGCGCCTGTGACACTGGAAGCTCGAAGAAAAAACCGAGGTGCGCCCCGGCCCCGACGTTATGCAACCTAGAGGGATGCCCGCAGTGAGTTCTCCCGTAGCCCCGCAGCCCGCCCCCACGCTCGCGGAGCTGGCCGCCCGGCTACCCGGCCTGATGCTCCGCGACTCGCAGCGCCTGGGCCGGCGTCTGGAGGGCGTCCGCAAGGTCCGGTCGGCCGAGGCCCGGCAGAAGGTCGTGGCGGAGCTGGCCGCCGACTTCGACCGCTCCGAACTGCGGGTGGCCGACCGCCGGGCGGCGGTTCCCGAGATCCGCTACCCGCAGGAACTGCCGGTGGCGCAGAAGAAGGACGAGATCCTGGCCGCCGTCCGCGACCACCAGGTGGTGATCGTCGCGGGCGAGACCGGCTCCGGCAAGACCACCCAGATCCCGAAGATCTGCCTGGAGCTCGGCCGCGGTGTGCAGGGCCTGATCGGCCACACCCAGCCCCGCCGGATCGCCGCCCGCACGGTCGCCGAGCGCGTCGCCGAGGAGCTGAACACCCCGCTCGGCGAGGCCGTCGGCTGGAAGGTCCGGTTCACCGACCAGGCCGGCCAGGACACCCTGGTGAAGCTGATGACGGACGGCATCCTGCTGGCCGAGATCCAGACCGACCGGGACCTGCGCCAGTACGACACCCTGATCATCGACGAGGCGCACGAGCGCAGCCTGAACATCGACTTCCTGCTCGGCTACCTCAAGCAGCTGCTCCCCCGCCGCCCCGACCTCAAGGTGATCATCACCTCGGCCACCATCGACCCGGAACGTTTCGCCGAGCACTTCGACGACGCCCCGATCGTCGAGGTCTCCGGCCGGACGTATCCGGTCGAGGTCCGTTATCGCCCGCTCGCCGAAGACACTGCCGACGACGCCGACGAGGGGGAACTGGATCGCGACCGCGACCAGATCCAGGGCATCTGCGACGCGGTCGAGGAGCTCCAGGCCGAGGGCCCGGGCGACATCCTGGTCTTCCTCTCCGGCGAGCGCGAGATCCGCGACACCGCCGACGCGCTGACCAAGCTGAGACTGAAGTTCACCGAGATCCTGCCGCTGTACGCCCGGCTCTCCTCCGCCGAGCAGCACAAGGTCTTCCAGCGGTCCTCGCAGCGCCGCGTGGTGCTGGCCACCAACGTCGCCGAGACCTCGCTGACCGTCCCCGGCATCAAGTACGTGATCGACCCGGGCACCGCCCGGATCTCCCGCTACAGCCACCGCACCAAGGTCCAGCGGCTGCCGATCGAGGCGGTCAGCCAGGCCAGCGCCAACCAGCGCAAGGGCCGCTGCGGCCGTACCTCGGACGGCATCTGCATCCGCCTGTACTCGGAGGAGGACTTCCTCTCCCGCCCCGAGTTCACCGACGCGGAGATCCTCCGCACCAACCTCGCCTCCGTCATCCTGCAGATGACCGCGGCGGGCCTCGGCGACATCGCCGCCTTCCCGTTCCTCGACCCGCCGGACTCCCGCAACATCAAGGACGGCGTCAACCTGCTGCACGAGCTGGGCGCCCTCGACCCGGCCGAGAAGGACCACCGCAAGCGCCTGACCCCGCTGGGCCGCAAGCTCGCCCAGCTCCCGGTCGACCCGCGGATGGCCCGCATGGTGCTGGAGGCCGACCGCCTCGGCTGCGTCCGCGACGTCATGGTGATCGCCTCCGCGCTGTCCATCCAGGACCCGCGCGAGCGCCCCGCCGAGAAGCGCCAGGCCGCCGACGAGCGCCACCGCCGCTTCCACTCGGAGACCTCCGACTTCCTCTCCTACCTGGCGATGTGGCGCTACGTCAGGGAGCAGCAGAAGGAGCTGTCCTCCTCCGCGTTCCGCCGGATGTGCAAGTCCGAGTTCCTCAACTACCTGCGGATACGGGAGTGGCAGGACGTCTACGTCCAGCTGCGCACCATCGCCAAGCAGCTCGGCGTGACGATCGACGAGCCGCACGACGACGCCGAGCCGGACGCCGACCGGATCCACCAGGCACTGCTCGCCGGCCTGCTCTCCCACCTCGGCCTGTTCGACGTGGAGAAGCGCGAGTACGCGGGCGCCCGCGGCGCCAGGTTCGCGGTGTTCCCGGGTTCGGGGCTGTTCAAGAAGCCGCCGCGCTGGGTGATGTCGGCCGAGCTGGTGGAGACCTCCCGGCTGTGGGCCCGGATCAACGCGAAGATCGAGCCGGAGTGGGTGGAGCCGCTCGCCCCGCACCTGATCAAGCGCAGCTACAGCGAGCCGCACTGGGAGAAGAAGGCCGGCGCGGTGCTGGCCTACGAGAAGGTCACCCTGTACGGCCTGCCGATCGTCGCCCAGCGGAAGATCAACTACGGCCGTGTCGAGCCGGAGCTGTGCCGCGAGCTGTTCATCCGCTCCGCCCTGGTGGAGGGCGACTGGGAGACCCACCACCGGTTCTTCGCCGACAACCGCAAGCTGCTCGACGAGGTCGAGGAGCTGGAGAACCGCGCCCGCCGCCGGGACATCCTGGTGGACGACCAGACCCTGTTCGACTTCTACGACGCCCGCCTGCCCGAGGACGTCGTCTCCGCCCGGCACTTCGACGCCTGGTGGAAGAAGACCCGCCGCGACCAGCCCGACCTGCTCAACTTCGAGAAGTCGATGCTGATCAACGACTCGGCGGACGGCGTCACCGAGGCCGACTACCCGGACGTCTGGCAGCAGGGCAAGCTGCGCTTCCCGCTGACGTACCAGTTCGAGCCGGGCAGCGACGCGGACGGCGTGACGGTGCACATCCCGCTCGCGGTCCTCAACCAGGTGGTCGCGGACGGCTTCGACTGGCAGATCCCGGGCCTGCGCGAGGAGTTGGTCACCGCCTGGATCCGCTCGCTGCCGAAGGCGATCCGCCGCAACTTCGTGCCCGCCCCGGACTACGCCCGGGCCGCGATGCGCGAACTCACCGACCGGCAGGAGCCGTTGCTGCCGACCCTGGAGCGGGTGCTGCACCGGATGTCGGGCCTGCCGATCCCGGCGGAGTCCTGGGACGACGAGCGGATCCCGGACCACCTGAAGGTCACCTTCCGGGTGGTGGACGGCAAGCGGAAGCTCGCCGAGTCCAAGGACCTGGAGGAGCTCCGCCAGGGCCTGCGCCCGAAGCTGTCCGCCACGCTGTCCGACGCCGCGTCCGGCCGCGGCATCGAGCGCACCGGCCTGACCGCCTGGCCGTCCGATCTGCCGCTCCTGCAGCGCACGTTCGAGCAGCGCACCCGCGGCCACTCGCTGCGCGCCTACCCGGCGCTGGTGGACGAGGGTCCGACGGTCGGCATCAAGCTGTTCGACACCCAGGAGGCCCAGCAGCGCGCGATGTGGGCGGGCACCCGCCGGCTGCTGATGCTGCAGATCAACTCGCCCGCCAAGTCGATCCAGGGCCGCCTGGGCAACCAGGCGAAGCTGGCGCTGTCGTACAACCCGCACGGTTCGATCCCGGCGCTGTTCGAGGACGTCGTGGCGGCCGCCACCGACCGGCTGATGGCCCGGGCGGGCGGCGTGGCCTGGGAGTCGGAGGCGTTCACGGCGCTGTACGACAAGGTCCGGGCGGACCTGTACGAGCTGTCGGCGGACACCACCCTGAAGACCGCGTCGGCGCTGATCGCCTTCCACAAGGCGTCGAACCGGCTGAAGTCGGTGTCCAGCCCGGTGCTGCTGTCCGCGGTGAACGACGTCCGCCTGCACCTGGCGTCGCTGGTGCACCCGGGCTTCGTCACGGACACCGGCTGGCAGCGCCTGGGCGACCTGAAGCGCTACCTGATCGCGGTGGACCGCCGCCTGGAGGCGCTGCCCGACCATCCGCAGCGCGACCTGCAGAACCTGCTGAAGGTGCAGGCGGTGCAGCAGGCGTACGGCGAGCTGCTGGCGAAGGTGCCGGCCGGCCGGGAGCCGTCGGAGGAGATCAAGGCCGTCCGCTGGATGATCGAGGAGTTGCGGGTGAGCTTCTTCGCCCAGGGTCTGGGCACCCCGACGCCGGTTTCCGAGAAGCGCATCCTGAAGGCGATGGAGGCTGCCGCGGCGACCCTCTGAGGCCCGGCAGAAGCCGGTTCGACCTGGGGGGTCGCCATGCAGTACGATCTGTCTTGTTCGCAAGCGAGAGCGGAGCGGACAAGGATCAGATCACTGGTCCCGTGGAGCAGTTGGTTAGCTCGCCACCCTGTCAAGGTGGAGGTCGCGGGTTCAAGTCCCGTCGGGATCGCAGGAGCGTAGGGCCCGGAACTTCGAGTTCCGGGCCCTATCGCGTTTCCCGGGCGGGCACAAGATAACGGTGCTGTGATCACCGTCACTGACGCCCTTTCGGAAGAGGACTTCCCGGACATCCCCGCAAAGGCCCCTGATTTAATATGTAAAATTGTACTGCCATTACCGGGAATTCCCCCCTCCCCCTTCCGCCCCGCAGGAATCCGGCATTCCGGGTCCGGACATGCCGAAGGGCCGCACCCCCGACCCGGCGGAGTCGGAGAAGCGGCCCTCAGAGCTGCCGAGCGCCTTTCCCGACCCGGCGGAGTCGGGGCGTGCGCCCGGGGGAAGAACGGGGTATCAGACCTCGGTGCGCTGGGCCGGAATACCGGCCAGCAGGGCACGCACCTCCGCCTCGCGGTAGCGGCGGTGGCCGCCGAGAGTCCGAATCGACGTGAGCTTGCCGGCCTTGGCCCAGCGGGTCACCGTCTTCGGGTCCACGCGGAACATGGTGGCGACCTCTGCCGGCGTCAGCAGAGGCTCGGCGTCAGGGGTACGAGCGGTCATGAGCGGCCTCCTCGGGAGAACCGAACCAGGGCGGTTCTATCCTTCAAATTCTGCACCTTGACCCGCGATGCCCGAAATGGCACAGACGGGCCGAGTCGGTTATAGGACGAACGGCTTGTCCTGGTGTCTACAACTACACCATCCGTCCAGCCCTATCGGCCAAACCGTCAAAATTGACCCCTCACGGGTTCAAGGGCGACGGATGGCCATGGACCACCCCATAGCGGACAGTCACGCACCGGTGACGTCCGGTCACGGTGCGGCACGCCTGAGTGAGCTTGGGTTGGTTGTCCCATTTTGGCACATAGGTCTGAGATGGCGTCAACGGTGAGTAGTGTCACGTTTCTCAGGTATTGACCCGATCTGGGACCATGGTCCCAAAAACCCTCCCAATGGTATGGACCATCCTCTCCCGTCGCACGGACATTCGACCAGAGGGCATTTTCTGACACCCCCTCAGCTCCATTGAGCCTCCCCCGTCACCGGGCGGATCACGCTCAGGACGACTGCCTGAGCGCCAGAACCCGCCGCCAGCGGGTCGACAGCGCCTCGTAGCGGCGCAGTGCCTCCGCCGGGTCCCCGGCCCGCAGGGCGGCCAGACCCTCCGCGAGTTCGCCCACCGAGTGCTCCCCGGCCACCGCACGCGGGCCCAGCAGCTGCACCAGGCCGCCGTAGTCGAGTTCGACCACCGAGCGCGGGTGGAACTCCTCCAGCCAGCGCCCGACCTCCTCCGCGCCCTCGGCCAGGGCCGCGCCGGCCGCCTTCTCGCGCAGCGCCCGATAGGCCCGGGCCACCCGGCGGCGGGCCTGCACCATCGGCGTCAGGTAGAACAGCGCGGCGGGCTCCGGCCGTTCGCCGTCCCCGGCGGAGCCGTACTCGCCGGCCGGCAGGTGGTGGCGGTCCTCCTCACCGAACGCCAGGAACCAGTGCAGCGGCACCTCCCAGCGGCTGGAGCGGATCCACGGCCGGGCGTCGGGGTGGTCCTGCTGCCAGCGCGTCCGGGAGGCCTCGGCGGCGTCGCGCAGCGGCGGCGGCAGCACGGTGTCCACCAGGTGGGCGGGCAGCGTCCGGTGCAGCTCCTGGAGGGCCAGCCAGCCGCGCAGCCGGGTCGTCCACGGGCAGATGTAGGTGACGCCGTCCGCGATCCGCACGTAGGCCTGCCCGTCCTCCTGCTCGGGCAGCGGACGGGGCGTCAGGGCCGCCAGCGCGGCCAGGGCGGCGCGCTGCTCGACGAGGGCGGCGCCGGTCACCGGCCGGCCCGGCCCGTCGGCGTCGGGGCCGTGGGCGGCGGCGTAGGCCTGCCAGCGGGCCCGGTCCGGTTCGGGGTAGGCGGCCAGCGGCTCGTAGACCCGCAGCTGCGCGGTGTACGGCGGGAGCACGGAGGTGCGCGGGGCGGTCACGCTCCGCATCGTCGCACGGGCCTCAGGGACGCGTCAGGGTGTCGTGGAGAAGGCTTCGATCGTTATCGCTCGGGGCCCGCCCGGGGGCAGATTCGAAGGCAGCCCCGGAGCTAGGCTTCGACCAGACGCCCGCCCCACCGTCGCGGGCCATCATTTGCTGGAGTCACCACCGTGACCGACGTACACACCACGCACCCCGTACCAGGCGTGCTGGGCCGAGTCTTCGGCACCGGCCAGGAGGGCGACGGGCACGAGCAGGTCGTGCTCTGCCACGACCGTTCCACCGGGCTCAAGGCCATCATCGCGATCCACTCCACCGCCCTCGGCCCGGCCCTCGGCGGCACCCGGTTCTTCCCGTACGCGAGCGAGGAGGAGGCGCTGACCGACGCGCTGAACCTCTCCCGCGGGATGAGCTACAAGAACGCCCTCGCCGGGCTCGACCTCGGCGGCGGCAAGGCCGTGATCATCGGCGACCCGAACAAGGACAAGAACGAGGCGATGCTGCGCGCCTACGGGCGCTTCGTGCAGTCCCTGCGCGGCCGCTACATCACCGCCTGCGACGTGGGCACCTACGTCCAGGACATGGACGTGATCGCCCGGGAGACCGAGTTCGTCACCGGCCGCTCGCCCGAGCACGGCGGCGCCGGCGACTCCTCGGTGCTGACCTCCTTCGGCGTCTTCCAGGGCATGCGCGCCTCCGCCCAGGCCCGCTGGGGCCAGCCGACGCTGCGCGGCAAGCGGGTCGGCGTGGCGGGTGTCGGCAAGGTCGGGCACTACCTGGTCGGCCACCTGGTCGCGGACGGCGCCACCGTGGTCGTCACCGACGTCTCCGAGACCGCCGTGAACCGCGTCCGGGCCGCCCACCCGGAGGTCGAGGTGGTGGCCGACACCGCCGCCCTGCTCGCCTCCGACCTGGACGTGTACGCCCCGTGCGCGCTCGGCGGCGCGCTCACCGACGAGACGGTGGGGGCGCTCGGCGCGGCCGGCACCTCGATCGTCTGCGGCGCGGCCAACAACCAGCTCGCCCACCCGGGTGTGGAGAAGGACCTCGCCGACCGCGGCATCCTGTACGCGCCCGACTACCTGGTGAACTCCGGTGGCGTGATCCAGGTCGCCGACGAGATCGAGGGCTTCAACTTCGACCGGGCGAAGAACAAGGCCACGAAGATCTTCGACACCACGCTGGAGATCTTCACCCGGGCCGCCTCCGACGGCATCCCGCCGGCGGTCGCCGCCGACCGGCTCGCCGAGAAGCGGATGCGGGAGATCAGCGCGCTGCGCTCGATCCTGCTGCCGGCCGCCCGCCGGGGCTGACCGCGACCGATCGGATGCGCGGGGCCGGCACCCCGGCCCCGCGCATCACGATGTGGAACCGGATTCTCAGTCTGTCCCCCGAACGGGCGATACCGCGCCTCCTTCGGGGGATAATCTCTGCAGGAACGACGGGACCGGCCTCGTGCCGGACAGCCTGCGAAAGCCCCGAAATTCCCCTCTGACCTGGGCGGACCTGGTTCGAGGGGGCTTGGGTGCGCGCCACGTCACACCGGCGACGTACCGTCCGGCGGCGGAAACAGGTACCGTTAATGCTCCAAGGGACGGTTTCCCACTTCGGGCAGGCCGGACCTGATCATCAACACGTGTCAGACTCGGGGCCGTGAGCCCCACCGTTGAGGGGGTCGACCCATGGGGCGCGGCCGGGCCAAGGCCAAGCAGACGAAGGTCGCCCGCGAGCTGAAGTACAACAGCGGCGGGTTCGACGCTAACCGTCTGTCTCACGAGCTGGGTGTATCTCCGTCCACCGCGATCGAGCCTGAGCCGATCGAGGACGACGACGAGGACGACCCCTACGCGGCGTACGCCGACATGTACGACGACGATGACGACGAGGACGAGGACACCCCTCCGGCTCGTCGCCGCGCGTAACGTTCTTCGACCGGGCCGGTCCGGGCGCTCCCTGTGGGTGCCGGGCCGGTTTTCGGCGTACCTGTCGGCGGCGCGGACAATCGCATGACCGGACGAGAAAGGCCCCGCCGGTGGCGGGGCCCTTCAGCGTGTCCGGATCAGAACGCCTCGTAGGCGTTGTACAGCGCCGCGCCGCCGTCGTGCTCGGCGTCGCGGTCGACCACGTCGCCGAGCAGCCAGGCCTCGACGCCGCGGTCCTCCAGGACCGACAGCACCACGTCGACCGACTCCGGCGGGACGACGGCGACCATGCCGACGCCCATGTTGAGGGTCTTCTCGATCTCCAGGGTCTGCATCGCGCCGACCTTGGCGACGGTCTGGAACACCGGCAGCGGCGACCAGGTGCCGCGGTCCAGGCGGGCGTGCAGGTGGTCCGGGATCACCCGGGCCAGGTTGGCGGCCAGGCCGCCGCCGGTGACGTGCGAGAAGGCGTGGATCTCGGTGGCGCGGGTGAGCGCCAGGCAGTCCAGGGTGTAGATCCGGGTCGGCTCCAGCAGCTCCTCGCCGAGGGTGCGGCCGAACTCCTCGACCTGGCGGTCGAGCTTCCAGCCGGCCTGGTTCAGCAGCACGTGCCGGACCAGCGAGTAGCCGTTGGAGTGCAGGCCGGAGGCGGCCATGGCGATCACCACGTCGCCCGCGCGGACCCGGTCCGCGCCGAGCAGCGCGTCGGCCTCGACCACGCCGGTGCCGGCGCCCGCGACGTCGTACTCGTCGGGGCCGAGCAGGCCCGGGTGCTCGGCCGTCTCGCCGCCGATCAGCGAGCAGCCGGCCAGCGTGCAGCCCTCGGCGATGCCCTTGACGATGGCCGCGACCCGCTCCGGGACGACCTTGCCGACGCAGATGTAGTCGGTCATGAACAGCGGCTCGGCGCCGCAGACCACCAGGTCGTCGACGACCATGCCGACCAGGTCGTGGCCGATGGTGTCGTGCTTGTCCATGGCCTGGGCGATGGCCACCTTGGTGCCCACACCGTCGGTGGCGGAGGCCAGCAGCGGGCGCTCGTAGCGCTTGAAGGCGGAGGCGTCGAACAGTCCGGCGAAGCCGCCCAGGCCGCCCAGAACCTCGGGACGGTTGGTCTTCTTCACCCACTGCTTCATCAGCTCGACGGCACGGTCGCCGGCCTCGATGTCGACACCCGCGGCGGCGTAGGTCGCCCCGGTCTCGTTGCTGGTCACCTGGTGTGGCCCTTTCGAAGTGGTGGTGCTGCCTCCCCCGGCCGGGGCCGGGATGGGGTGCCCCCGGCGCGTGCCGGGGGCGGTGCGCAGGACTACGGGCGTCGCAGCGCGTCCGCCGCGCCGGCGCCGCCCAGCAGCGACTGCACGCCGTCGAGGTCGGTCTGCTTGCCGCGGACCGGCTGCTGCTGCTTGGCCTGGCCGCCCGCGATCTCCGCTTCCAGCAGCAGCTTGCCGAGCAGCGCCGGGTCCGGCAGCTCCATCGGGTACTCGCCGTCGAAGCAGGCCCGGCAGAGCTTGTCCTTGGGCTGCTTGGTGGCCTCGATCATCCCGTCGATGGAGATGTAGGCCAGCGAGTCGGCGCCCAGCGAGCGGCCGATCTCGTCGACCGAGAGGCCGTTGGCGATCAGCTCGGCGCGGGTGGCGAAGTCGATGCCGAAGAAGCACGGCCACTTCACCGGCGGCGAGGAGATCCGGATGTGGACCTCGGCCGCTCCGGCCTCGCGGAGCATCCGGACCAGGGCGCGCTGGGTGTTGCCGCGGACGATCGAGTCGTCCACGACCACCAGGCGCTTGCCCCGGATGACCTCGCGCAGCGGGTTCAGCTTGAGCCGGATGCCCAGCTGGCGGATGGTCTGGTTGGGCTGGATGAAGGTACGTCCGACGTAGGCGTTCTTCACCAGGCCGGAGCCGAACGGGATGCCGCTGGCCTCGGCGTAGCCGATCGCGGCGGGGGTGCCGGATTCGGGAGTCGCTATCACCAGGTCGGCGTCGGCCGGGGCCTCGGCGGCCAGCTTGCGGCCCATCTCCACCCGGGACAGGTGCACGTTGCGCCCGGCGATGGTGGTGTCCGGGCGGGCCAGGTACACGTACTCGAAGACGCAGACCTTGGGCTTGGCCTCGGCGAAGCGCGAGGTGCGCATGCCGTTCTCGTCGATGGCGATCAGCTCGCCGGGCTCCACCTCGCGGATGAAGCTGGCGCCGACGATGTCGAGGGCGGAGGTCTCGGAGGCGACCACCCAGCCGCGCTCGATCCGGCCGAGCACCAGCGGGCGGATGCCCTGCGGGTCACGGGCGGCGTAGAGCGTGTGCTCGTCCATGAAGACCAGCGAGAAGGCGCCCTTGACGCCCGGCAGCACCTGCTGTGCGGCCTCTTCGATGGTCAGGTCGGGGTGGCCTGCCAGCAGAGCGGTCAGCAGGTCGGTGTCGTTGGTCGCCGCGGTCCGCCCGGAGCGGGAGACGTGCTCCTCGCCGGGCAGGTCGGCGACCTTCGCCGCGAGTTCCGCGGTGTTCACCAGGTTTCCGTTGTGGCCGAGGGCCAGCGAACCGTTGGCGGTCGCCCGGAAGGTCGGCTGGGCGTTCTCCCAGACCGAGGACCCGGTGGTCGAGTAGCGGGCATGTCCGACGGCGATATGCCCGTGCAGCGACCCCAGGGAGGTCTCGTCGAAGACCTGGGAGACGAGTCCCATGTCCTTGAAGACGAGAATCTGGGAGCCGTTGCTCACTGCAATGCCCGCGGATTCCTGTCCGCGGTGCTGCAGGGCATAGAGGCCGAAGTACGTGAGCTTTGCGACCTCCTCGCCGGGAGCCCAGACACCGAAGACGCCGCAAGCGTCCTGGGGGCCTTTCTCGCCGGGAAGAAGATCGTGGTTGAGTCGTCCGTCACCACGTGGCACGTCTCCGAGTCTAGGGCAGATGGCGGGAACGCCCTGATGGCAGCCTCGCGGTACGCGCGTAGACCTCGGCCCTTACCAGGTCTTCCGCGTTCGGGTGGCCGGCTTCACGCCCTTGTCATCAGGCCTTCGCACGGTGGCCGAACGGCCCGGACGGGCCTGCGCTGTGAGCCTGCTCACCCGGCGGGCAGCAGCAGCCGCCAGGAGTCCGGGCGGACCGTCCAGGTGCGGTGGCGGACCGGGCCGACCGGGCAGCCGTCCGCCTCGTAGCCGAAGCTGCGGCCGGCCACGGTGAGCCGGTCGGCGCGCAGGCGGTGCGGGCTGCCGTCCAGGTCGAGGGCGAGTTCCATGACGCCGTCGGCCACCGCGACCCGCAGATGGCGGACCCGCTGGTGGACGTCGGCCAGCAGGTGGCCGTCGGCTTCGATGCGCAGTTCCTCGGATCCGGAGGGGCTCGCCTGCTCGGCCGCAGCCAGTTTCGCCCATAGCGAACGCCAGCCACCCGTTCGGCCCTGCCTCGGGCCGGTGAAACGGACCTCGGAGAGCACCACTCCGCCGCCGTCGTCGAGCAGCAGTCCGAGCCGGCGGGCGCTGCCCGCCAGCACCGTCCGGGCGGCCGCCACCGGCTCGGCCGGCACGCCCAGCATGCGGGCGGTCGCGGTGGCCACCGGGCCCCCGACCGGAACCAGACCTACCGGGTCGGCATCCAACTCCCGCTGCCGGTGCAGGGCCTGCAACACCCGCTGCAGCGCCTGGTCGGAGCCGATCACCACGGCGCGCCTTCTGCCCCGATGCGCGAGCACCCGGTCCAACTCGGACGGGCTCTCCGGCAGGGTGACCTTCACGTCGGCGCCGCCGCACAGCACATCCTTGGCGATCCGCACCGATTCGCCGTCCGCCTGCCTGGCCGACGGGTCCAGCACCACCAGGAGCGGCCCGGCCCCCTCGGCGTCCGCGGGGCGGGATACGGGCGTGGACAGCGACGACACGACCGGTCCTTCCTCAGGTAATCTCTCGGTGCAAGAGCCCCTTGCGCCATTGCGCCAGGGGCTTGGTCCATCTCGGGGCAGACTGCGGTCTTCGCAGGATGCCCCAACCGGAAGGGGTGTACGCCTGTGCCGGCACTCGTGCTCGTTGGTGCCCAGTGGGGAGACGAGGGCAAGGGGAAGGCCACCGACCTGCTCGGCGGCTCCGTCGACTACGTCGTCCGCTACCAGGGCGGCAACAACGCCGGTCACACGGTGGTCATCGGCGACCAGAAGTACGCCCTCCACCTGCTGCCTTCCGGCATCCTCAGCCCGAACGTGGTGCCGGTGATCGGCAACGGCGTGGTCATCGACCCGGGCGTGCTGCTCTCGGAGCTGCAGGGTCTGAACGACCGCGGCATCGACACCTCCAAGCTGCTGATCTCGGGCAACGCCCACCTGATCACCCCGTACCACCGGACGCTGGACAAGGTCACCGAGCGCTTCCTCGGCAAGCGCCGGATCGGCACCACCGGCCGCGGCATCGGCCCGGCCTACGCCGACAAGATCAACCGCGTCGGCATCCGGGTCCAGGACCTGTTCGACGAGTCGATCCTGCGCCAGAAGATCGAAGCGGCGCTGCACGACAAGAACCAGCTGCTGGTCAAGCTCTACAACCGCCGCGCGATCCCGGCCGACCTGGTGCTCGAGGAGTACCTGGGCTACGCCGACAAGATCAAGCCGTTCCTGGCGGACACCACGCTCGTCCTGGACGAGGCGCTGAAGGCCGGCAAGGTCGTGCTGCTGGAAGGCGGCCAGGGCACCCTGCTCGACGTCGACCACGGCACGTACCCGTTCGTCACCTCGTCGAACCCGACCTCCGGCGGCGCCTGCACCGGCTCCGGCATCGGCCCGACCAAGATCGACCGGGTCATCGGCATCCTGAAGGCCTACACCACCCGCGTCGGCTCGGGCCCGTTCCCGACCGAGCTGCTGGACGCGGACGGCGAGGCGCTGCGGCGGATCGGCGGCGAGCGCGGTGTGACCACCGGACGCGACCGGCGCTGCGGCTGGTTCGACGCGGTGATCGCCCGCTACGCGACCCGGGTCAACGGCCTGACCGACTTCTTCCTGACCAAGCTGGACGTGCTGACCGGCTGGGAGCAGATCCCGGTCTGCGTGGCGTACGAGATCGACGGGCAGCGGGTCGAGGAACTCCCGTACAACCAGTCGGACTTCCACCACGCGAAGCCGATCTACGAGAACCTGCCGGGCTGGAGCGAGGACATCTCGAAGGCGAAGACCTTCGCCGACCTGCCGAAGAACGCGCAGGCGTACGTGAAGGCGCTGGAGGAGATGTCGGGCGCGCCGATCTCGGCGATCGGCGTCGGCCCCGGCCGGACCGAGACCATCGAGATCAACTCCTTCCTGTAGGACGGACGTCGCGAGGCCCGGTACCCCCGATCGCGGGGGTGCCGGGCCTTTCGCATGGGGTTCTACGTTTGCACTAATACAGATATGGCTTGCGCCTAGTGCAAAGCTGGCTCTACGGTGTGGCGCATGACCGCGAAACTGCCCGCACCCGTCGTCCTGACCGGCCGTCACATCCGGCTGGAGCCGCTGACCCGCGCCCATGTGCCCGACCTGTTCGCCGCCGGCGGCGGGGACGAGGAACTGTGGCGCTGGGTGCCGGTGCCGCTGCCGCGCACCCTGGAGGAGATGGCGCGGACCATCGACGCCCGGCTGGCGGACGTGCACTGCGAGCCGTACGCGGTGATCTCGCTCGCCGACGGGCGGGCGATCGGGGTGACCTGCTACTTCGAGGCCGACGCGGCCGAGGAGCAGGTGGAGATCGGCGGCACCTGGTACGCGCGCTCCGCGTGGCGGACGGCGGTGAACACCGAGGCGAAGCTGCTGATGCTCTCGCACGCCTTCGAGGACCTCGGCATGGGTCGGGTCAGCTGGCGCACCGACATCCGCAACGAGCGCTCGCAGAACGCGATCCGCCGGCTCGGCGCCACCTACGAGGGCACGTTCCGGCGCCACAAGCAGCGCCCGGACGGCAGTTGGCGGGACACCGTGTTCTTCGCGATGCTGGCCGACGAGTGGCCCGCCGCGAAGGCCCGGCTGACCGAACGACTGGCGGCCGGCTGAGCGGTCAGTAGATGGCGGCGGAGACGATCGCCGCGACCGCCAGGTTGGTCGCGGCCGTCACCCAGACCGCCGGGTGCGGCTCGGGGTCGACCAGCAGCTCACCCAGCTTGCCGGGCGTGACCAGGTCGAGCACCCAGAACGAGACCGCCATCAGCAGCAGGCCGAACAGGCCGAACACGGCGGCCGCGGCCAGGCCCTTGCCGAACTCCTGGTAGGTGGAGATCACCGCGGTGAAGACGATCGCGCCGACCGACAGCAGCGCGGAGCTCAGCACCACGGCGGCGTTGCGGTTGCGCTCGATCCATATCTGGCGGCGCAGTTCACCGGGCGTCAGGACATCCACCAGGACGACGCCGAGCAGCAGCAGGACCAGGCCGACACCGCCGTAGGCGGCCGCGTGACCCAGCTGGTGAAGGATGTCGCTCATCGGGTTCCGCCCCCTCGTGTCCGCCTGCCGGCCCCGTGCCGAGGACCGGCACAACATAGCGCACGGGGCGGGCGGCGACGGGGGAGCGGCTCAGTCGTTGTGCTCGACCAGGCGGTCCAGGCAGACCGCGACGGCGATCATCAGCGGGACGTCGACGCCGTCCTCGATCTCCACGCCGTAGGTGTCCCGGATGCTGAACCACTTGCGGGAGACCTCGCCGAGCCGGTGCCCGTCGTGCTTGACGGTGTACTCCTTGTCGATCAGGTCGCCGTGGACCTCCCACTCGCCGCCGCTCTCCAGCTCCACGTGGTACTTGTCGTGGAACGGGGTGAACAGCTTCTTGCGGACGGTGGCGACCACGTCCCCCTCGGCGTTCTCGATCTTCATGGCGTCGCGGACGGTCAGCACCTTCTCCCGGATGGTGGCGACCGTGTTGCCGGCGGTGTCCTGCAGCTCGAAGGTGTCGCGGATACGCAGCACCTTGCCGTCCACCAGGAAAGCCTTCTCGCCGTGCTCGTCCTCGACCCAGTAGTCGTCGCCGATCGCGAACAGGCGCTCCTTGACCACGAACTTCCGACCCATGATCCGACTCCTCGTCTGCTTGCCGGCCCGCCGTCGGGCGGCCCTCGACATGGTGCCAGCCGGCGTTACGTGAGGTCCCACAACAGGCGGTAGTAGGCGAGGCGTTCGTCATCCGGTCGGACGCCGTACGCCTCCAGCAGGGGACGTTCCCAGCCCGGGCCGTAGTTCCACACCGTGCTCCAGCTCGCCACCGCGAGGTCCGCCCAGCGGTCGGCCACGCCGAGGGTTCCCAGGTCGACGTGGCCGGCGGGGCGGCCGTCGTCGTCGACCAGGGTGTTGGGGGCGCAGCTGTCGCCGTGGCAGACCACCTCGACGTCCACCGGCGGCGGGTCGGCGAGGATCGCCAGCGCCCGTTCCACGGTGCCGTGGTGACGGTGGTCCCGGTGCCAGTCGGCGGGGTCGCGGCGCAGCGCGACGGCGTGGTCGATCCGCTCGCGGGCGGACCAGGTGTACGGGCAGTCGGCCACCGGCAGGGCCTCGTGGAAGGCGCGCAGGCCCTCGCCGATCGCGCGGACGGCGAGGGCCGGACGCTCCTTCAGCTCCGGTTCGACGGCGGAGCGGCCGGGCAGGCCCGCCGTCAGCAGCCAGCGTCCGGTCCCGTCGCCGCCGATGCCCAGTACCTCGGGGACGGTGGTGAACGCGCCGGCCCAGCGCATCCGTTCGGCCTCGGCGTCGAGGTCCGCGCCGCTGCCGGCCGGCGCCCACTTCACGAACCGCCGGCCGGGGCCGTCGCCGAGCCGGAAGGTGATCCCGTTCAGCCCGTTCAGCCAGACGGGCAACGGCCGTTCGCCACGGGCGAGTTCGGCGATCGGGGGCGGGATCTCGATGATGTCGTCGGGGGCCGGAGTGCTCATCGGCCCAGTGTCACGCACCGGCCGCGGATCGTCCCGCGGTTTTCCCGGCGGGCCGCTCGATCAAGGATGCGGAACGATCCTCCGTTTCCCCTCCCCGCGCCGGGTTCGGGGCGCTAGCTTCTGCTCGCATGGAAATCGGCGAACTGATCGGAACCGGCCGCACCGCGGACGTCTGGGCACTGAAGGACGGGCGGGTGCTGCGCCGCTACCGGGACGGGCTGAGTGCCGACGGCGAGGCCGAGATGATGACGCACCTGGCCGAGCACGGCTACCCGGTGCCCGCCGTGTGGGCCGCCGAACGGCCCGAGGACCTGATCATGGAACGCCTCGGCGGGCCCACCATGCTGCAGTCGCTGGAGGCCGGGACGACCAGTGCGGCCGCGGCCGGGGAGCTGCTCGCCGAACTGCTGCGCCGACTGCACCAGATCCCGCCGCGCGCCGCCGCCCGGCCCGGCGACCGGGTGCTCCACCTCGACCTGCACCCCGACAACGTGCTGCTCACCGCGCACGGCCCGGTGGTCATCGACTGGTCCACCGCCGCCGAGGGCGAACCCGGCCTGGACGACGCGACCAGCGCCGTCATCCTCGCCCAGGCCCTGCACGACCGCCCGGACGTGGCCCGCGCCATCCTGGTCCCGCTGCTCCGCGGGCTCCCGCCGATCGCCGAGCGGCACCTCGCGGAGGCCCGCGCCCGGCGCGCCGCCAACCCGACCATGACCGTCGCGGAGATCGCCGTGCTCGACGCCGCCGTCGCGCTCATCTCGGCTTGTGCACAAGGGAGTTGAGACCTTTCCCGATGCCTTCCCGGCCGCCCGGGCCAGGTGTATAAGTTGTGTGGGCCATGCACCGCAGGCACACAACGGGGGATCCACCGCATGCCGAAGACCGTGTTCAGACGCGCCACCGCCGCCCTGCTCGGCGCCGCCGCCATCGCCCTGACGGCCCCTGCCGGCACCGCCGCCGCCGCCGGGGAGACCCGGAACCTGCCGAGCGGCGGCACGCTCATGCCGGGCGACTACCTGCCGACCGTCGGCGCCGTCCTGGAGATGCAGAACGACGGCAACCTGGTGCTCTACCTGGAGGCTTCCGTCGGCGGTCACGGCCCGGCGGTCTGGAGCAGCGGCACCTGGGGGCACCCCGGCGCCCACGCGTCCATGCAGCCCGACGGCAACTTCGTCGTCTACAGCGACAGCGGCACCGCCCTGTGGGCCACCGGCAGTTGGGGCAACCCGGGCGCGTACCTGACGCTGACCGAGGGCCGGCTGGTGATGTCCCAGGTGCAGGGCACGCCCTGGGAGAGCCACACCGGGCTCGCCATGGCCGACGAGGACTTCCCGCACGGCGACCGGTCGGCCGCCGTCACCCCGGCCCGGGCCGTCGACCCCGGCCACTGGATCCAGTCGAACACCGTCCGGCTGGTCAACCAGCCCGACGGCAACCTGGTGCTCTACCGTCGGCAGGACGGCGTCCCCCTCTGGTCCAGCGGAACGTGGGGCCGCCCGCCGGCGAGCCTGCTCCTCGCCGAGTCGCCGCTGCGGTCCGCGCTCGGCCTCTACCGCACCGACGACGGCAGCAGGACGTGGGCCGTCCCGGTCACGGGCGCGGCCGGCGCCTACGGGATCGTCCAGAACGACGGCAACTTCGTCCTCTACGCCGACAACGGCACCGCCCTGTGGGCCACCGGCACCTGGGGCAGAGCGTGAGCCCCGAAGGCCACAACTGACCCTCGCGCCACAGCCGTCGGGGCAGCGGTGTAGAAGTAGTGGGCCCACACACTGTGGGTCCACGAATGAGGGGGAGTCCCACCCGATGCGGAAGAACGTTTTCAGACGCGCCACCGCTGCCCTGATCGGCGTCGCCGCCATCGCTCTGATGGCGCCCGCGACCAGCGCCTCGGCGGCGACCGACGTCGCCGACCTGCGCAGCGGCGACAAGCTGCTGTCGGGTCAGAGCCTGAAGAGCGACGGCTCGGTGCTGGTGATGCAGACCGACGGCAACCTGGTGATGTACCTGGAGGGCCCCACCGGCGCCCGGGTGTCCACGGCGATGTGGAGCACCGGCACCTACGGCAACCCGGGCGCGTACGCGTACATGCAGCCGGACGGCAACCTGGTCGTCTACAAGCAGGGCAGCACCGCCGGCGCGGACGCCCTGTGGAGCACCAAGACGTGGAGCACCCCCGGTGGGCACCTGACGCTCAACTGGGGCGGCATGACGGTGTGGCCGGCCCGCGGCGGCAACGCGGCCTGGGAGAGCCGCACCGGCGTCGCCCGCGCCGTCGACCTCGGGGGCGACCACCCGGAGTCCTACATCAACAGCGCCCGGAACGTCGAAGCGGGCCAGTGGCTCCAGTCGAACTCGGTGTGGCTGGTCAACCAGCCCGACGGCAACCTGGTGCTCTACCGCAAGCGCGACGGCGCCGCGATCTGGTCCACCAACACCTGGGGCCGCCCGAACTCGAGCCTGATCCTCAGCACCTCGCAGGGCGACCCCGCGCTGCGGCTGAAGAACAGCGGCACGAACACCTGGTCCACGCCGGCCAAGGGCGCGTCCGACCTCTACGGGGTCGTCCAGGACGACGCCAACTTCGTGCTCTACAGCAACGGCTCGGTCGTGTGGGCCAGCGGCACCTGGAACCAGGGCTGACCCTCCCCGCTCCCGGGTGACCGGAGCGCGGTGTGTACACGTCGTGGGCCCACCGACCGGTGGGCCCACGACAGCGGGGCCGACCTGCGCCGGTCAGCCGCTGCGCAGGGCCTTCAGCGGGTCGGTGCGGGCGGCCCGCAGGGACGGGTAGAGGCCGGCCAGCAGGCCGACCGCGGTGCCGATCAGCGGGGCGGGGAGGGTCGCGGCGGGCTGCAGGACGGCGGTCCAGTCCTTGGCGGCGGCGACGCCCAGCACGGTGAGCACGCCGAAGCTGGTGCCGATCAGGCCGCCCAGGGTGCCCAGCACGGTGGACTCGGTGAGGAACTGGGCGGCGATGTGCCGGGTCCGGGCGCCGAGGGCCCGGCGCAGGCCGATCTCCTCGGTCCGTTCCAGCACCGCCACCAGCGTGGTGTTGGCGATGCCGACCGCGCCGACCAGCAGGCAGATCGCCGCCAGCGCGAGGAACAGGCCGGTCAGGTCGGAGGTCACCGTGTCGCGCAGGCTGTGCGGGTCGGGCGGCGGCTGGACGGCGAAGGCGTCGGGGGCGTCCGGCCGCAGCGCGACGGCGACCTGTTCGGCGACCCGGCCGGCCGCGCCGACCCGGGTGGCGATCAGGCCCTGGGCGCTGCGGTCGGCCTCGGCGGACGGGTTGCCGAAGCGTTCGAGCGCGGTGGCGGCGGGGACGATCGCCCCGAGCAGCGTCGCGGGCTGCCGCCGGACGTCCGAGTAGATGCCGATCACGGTGTACGGCAGGTCGTCGATGAAGACGGCCGGCCGGTCGTCGAGCCGGCTCACGCCGAGCCGGGTGGCGGCGGCCTCGCTGAGCAGCACCACGGGCTGGGCGGTGGCTTCGAGGAAGGCGTCGGGGGTGGTGCCGCTGACCACGGTCGGGTCCATCGCCCGCACCGCGCCGGGGGTGGCCGCGTACAGGCCGATGCCGGTGACGCCCGGGGTGCCGTCGGCCGGGCGGGCGGAGAGCCGGGGGTTGCCGGGGACGGACCACCAGACGCCGGCGGCCTCGACGCCGTCGATCCGGCCCATCCGCCGGTCGGCGTCGGCGGGGAAGCCGATCGGAGGGTTGCCGCCCGGGGGGCCGGCGTCCGCCCGGGGGCGGTCGGAGACCTGCACGGTGGTGGCCCTGGTGAGATCGAACCGGGCGCCGATCTGGCCGGACGCGGTGGCGGTCAGACCGAGCACCGCGACGAACGCGCCGATGCCGAGCACCGTGCCGAGCATCGTCAGGACGGAGCGGCCGGGGCGCTGCAGGATGCCGGCGAGCGCCTCGGCGCACAGTTCGCGCAGGCCCAGGCGGGTGGCCGGATCGGGCAGGACGCTGCGCGGCATCAGCACACCACCCCGGCTCCCGTTTCGCTCTCGCTCAGCACCCCGTCGCGGATCGCCACCCGGCGGCCGGCCCGGGCCGCGACCGCCGGGTCGTGGGTGATCACCACCAGGGTGTAGCCGCGGGCGTGCAGTTCGTCGAACTGGGCGAGCACGGCGGCCGCGTTGGCGGAGTCCAGGTTGCCGGTCGGTTCGTCGCACAGCAGCAGGCTCGGCTCGTTGACCAACGCCCGTGCGATCGCCACCCGTTGGCGCTCGCCGCCGGACATGGTGCCGGGCAGTGCGCCGGTCCGGTGCGCCAGGCCGACCTGCCGCAGCGCCGCCTGCGCGGCCTCGTCCCGGCGGGCCCGCGGCACCCGGTGGTAGACCTGCGCCAGCGCGACGTTCTCGGCGGCCGTGCGGTGCGGCAGCAGGTGGAAGGACTGGAAGACGAACCCGATCCGCCGGCCGCGCAGCGTGGATCGGTCCCGGTCGTGCAGCGTGCCGGTGTCGATGCCGTCCAGTTCGTAGCGGCCCCCGGTGGGGGTGTCGAGCAGGCCGAGCAGGTGCAGCAGGGTGGACTTGCCGGAGCCGGACGGGCCGGTCACCGACAGGTACTCGCCGCGGCGGACCACCAGGTCGGCGGGGTGCAGGGCGGTGACCGGCGGCCGTCCGCCGAAGGTGCGGCCCAGCCCGGTGAGGCGGATGACGGGCGGTTCGCTCATCGGCCGACCACCACCTGGTCCCCGGCCTTCAGCGCGCCGCCGTCGACCGGCGCCACCCCGACCATGCCGTCCGCGCTGACGCCGGTGGTCACCGGCACGGTGGTGCGCTGCCCGTCGGCGGCGACCACGGTGACGCTGGTCCGGCCGGAGGCGTCGGTGCTGATGGCTGTGACGGGGACGGCCGTCACGGCCTGTTCGGCGGTCTCCCTGACGATGGTGATGCGGACGTTGCGGCCGTTCAGCTCGGCGGGCAGCGGGTCCTTCGGCAGGACCGTCACCGGGGTGTACGAACTCCCCGCTCCCTGGCCCTGGTTGGGGTTGGCGCCCGGTCCGGCGGGGGCGGGGTTCTGGGCGGCGGGGGCGGCGCCGCCGATCGGGACGACCCGGCCGGCGGGGGCGGTGCTGGTCGGTGCGCCGACCTCGCCGACGACGGCCGGGTACCTGCGGCCGGTGGCCTCGTCGAGGATCTCGACCGGCATGCCGGCCTTGACCGCGGGCGCCTGGGCGGCGGTCAGCTGGCCGGTGACGGCCAGTCCGCCGCCGGTGATGCTCAGCAGGGTGCCGGAGACCGGCAGCCCGACCGAGGCGTTGACGGCCGTCACGGTGGCCGGGAGGGCGGGGAGGAACACCACGTGGGCGGCGGGCAGCATCGTCCCGTCGGCCGCCTCGGCCCGCCCGAGCGCCTCCCGATCGTCCGCCAACCGGCGTTTGGCCGCCGCGAGTTGGGGGTCCTGGGCGGGGAGGGAGTCCAGCGTCCGCTGGTCGGTCTCGACGGCCTTCTTCGCGGTGTCGACCGCCTGCCGGGTCTCCTTGCCGGTGGTCGGCGCCTGGTAGCCGAGCGCCCGGTAGAACTCGGCGACCGCGCGCTGCGTCCCCGGACCGAACTCGCCCTTCCGGTCCGAGCCGGAGGAGTGGCCCACCTCGCGCAGGGCGTCCTGGAGTTCGGCCACGTCGGGCCCGCTGGAGCCGGGCTTCAAGTCCCGGTAGGCGGGCACCGCGCCCTTGAGCACGTACAGCGGCTGCCCCGAGACCTCGGCCAGCAGCTGCCCGGCGGCGAGCCGGTCCCCGGGCTTCACGTTCAGCCGGGACAGGTACAGCTGGGTCACCTCCGCCGAGGCCGCGGTCGGCAGCACGTTGTACTGAGTCGGCGGGTAGACGGCGGCCCGGGCCGCCGTGGACGGGCTCAGCACCCGGCTGACCACCGGCGCCGTCAGCAGGGTGCGCGGCGGCGGCGCGGTCTGCGCGGCCCGCTCCGCGGGCGACTTCACCAGCGTCGCCGCGGCCAGGCCGCCGGTGGACACCACCGCCGACACCACCGCGACGACCAGCACCACCCGCTGCCGACGGGCAGCCCGCGACACCGGCTCCGCGCCCTCCGGATCACCCTTCCTGCGGATCACCAGCGCCCCTCCCCTGGATCCGTCCCGCCTGACGCCTCGTCACTTTATGCTACGGACAACGCCGTTCAGCTCTTGGCCGGGGTCGCGGCGGCGAGCTCGGCGGCCTTGCGCAGCATGTCGTCGATCCGCTGCCGGTAGGCCGTCAGCTTCGCCGTGTGGGACTCGATGTACTGGTTGGCGTACGCCGTCTGGACGGCCACCGCGACGCCGACCGTGTTGTTGGCGACCTTGCAGGCCACGTCGGCGGTGGCGGTGGCGATCTCCTGCTGGCTCGGCCCCGCACCGCCGGACCGGCGCCAGGCCTGGTCGCCGATCGCGTTGACGGGCTCCTTGTAGTCGAAGCCCTTCTCCTTCATGCACGCCGACCACGTGGCGAAGGCCTCGACCAGCCGGGGATCGGTCACCGGCACCTTCGGGCCGCCGTCCGGCAGGTCGCCGACGCTGGGCGCCGGGGTGGAGCCGCCGAGGGCGTCCCGGCCCTTCTGCTGACAGCCGCCCGCCGGCAGCGGCTTGCCCGCGAGGGTGGTGACGGCCTGCCCGGTCCTCGGGTCGGCCCCGCTGAGCGCGATCTGGTCCTGGTCGGAGCCGCCGCCCGCGGCGTCCCCGCCGGTGGGCAGCTGCTGGATGCCACCGGTCGCGTACCCCTTGGCACCGGCGTTCGCCACGTCGAAGTACCCGTAGACCAGGCTGCGGGTGGCCCGGTCGGAGAGCACCTCGTCCAGACCGAACAGCGCGGTCGGACGGCCGGTGAGCCCGTACTCGGCCATGCACTGGGCGGTGACCAGGTCCTGCGCCCGGATGATGTCCGTGATCTGCGCGGGCGTCACCAGGTAGGCGTCGGTGGGGAGCGCGACCTGCCCCGGCTCGGTGATGGTCGGGACGGCCCCGAGGGCCGGCGGCGCGGCCTCGGCCGGATGCCCGCCCGAACTGCCGCAGGCGGCCAGGCTCACCGCGATCACGCCCAGGGCCAGACCCCGCACTCTGCTGGACACAGAAACTCTCCCTCTCACCCGCCGGACGGTCCGGTGGCGCCGACCCGGGGGCGGCGGGCACCCTCGCCCGCCGCCCCGGGGACTCAGCGGCCGGTGATGTTGATGTACGAAACGGTGCTGGTGCCCTGACCGCCGTACTGCTTGAAGGCGGAGAAGTACACCCCGAAGGTGGAACCGCTCGCGGAGCCCGAGAAGTACCCGCTGTTGTTGCCCGAGTCGACCCGGTACACCTCGTAGATCGCCACGTTGACCGCGCCGTTCTCGGCGAAGCAGACCTTCGGCGGGTAGTTCCAGAGCGTGAAAAAGTCGTCGTGCGCGTTGCAGGTGGAGGTGTCCACCCGGTAGATCGCGGCCGCGGGACCGGCCGTGGCCACCCCGAGTCCGAGAACGGCGGCGCCGGTCAGTGCCAGGGCCGTTATGCGCTTGCGAAGTGCCATGATGGGGTTCGACTCCTTGCGTTCGTGCCATGGGCTCGGCTGATGACTGTGCTGTGGTGCAAGGCAGTTCACGCGTGGTGGTCCTGCCCTGCACGGCAGGGCCACCCGCAGCACGGCCCACCGGCGGCGGGTCGTGCCGAAACGATCCTGACCCGAAACCCGGCCCCGTCGCCAGGAAGTTCCGGCCCGCGTCCGCTTCCGATGTGACGTACGCCTCCGCTGCTTTGACCAACCGTCAACAAACCTCCGGTTTACCTATCCTTGGCACGAGCCGTACGGGCCGGGGGGCTGATGCACAAGCACGAGAAGCAGTTCGGTCAGCTGCTGCGCCGATTCCGCAAGGACCGCGCGCTCAGCCAGGAGGCACTCGCCGAACGGTCCGGCCTCAGCGCCCGCGCCATCGGCAACCTCGAACGCGGCCTCAGCCGCCCCCGCCCCGACTCCGTCCAGCGCATCGTCCTCGCCCTCGCCCTGGACGGCCCGAAGGCCGCCGCGATGACCGCCGCCACCACCGCCCCCGCACCCGAGGGACAGCTCTCCGACCCCGAGGTCCTGCTCCTGCTCGAAACCATCGGCGGCGTCGACCCCCACACCTGGGACCCCGCCGTCCGCACCGCCCTGATCCGCGCCTGCTCCGGTTCCCCCGCCGCCGCCCGCCTGGCCGGCGCCGTCCTCGCCACCGAACCCGACCTCCGCCTCGCCGACCTCGCCCGCCACCTCGACTCCCTGGCCACCACCGCCTGAAAGATCGCCCCTCAGAGTGACACCGAGGCGACCGGGCAGAGGCCCCCGCCCTGAGTTGATAAGTTCAATTAGCCATCGCAGGCATATATCAACTCTTGGGGAGGAAGCTCATGGCAGGCAGGGGCAGGCCCAGTCGCAGCACGGTGTATCAGCGGCTGGGCGGGGCCCTGGCAGAGCTGAACGAGCGCTTCGGCGGGCTGCCCAGCCCCCGGGAGGCCCAGGAGATCTGGGACGACATCTGGCACCAGGAAGCGCACCACTCGACTGCACTCGAAGGCAACACCCTCGTCCTTCGCGAAGTCGAGGCGCTGCTCGACCAGGGTCGAGCTGTCGGTGCCAAGCCGCTGAGGGAGTACAACGAGGTTCAGGGCTACGCGGATGCTGCCCGTTGGGTCTACGGGCAAGCCCTTGATCCGGACGCATGGCATGACGGACGGCTGATCACGCTCGGCGAGGTCCGCCACATCCATTACGTCGCCATGTCGCCGGTCTGGAATGTCGCACCTCATCCGGAAGCCACCGACAAGGAGGGCCCCGGTAACTTCCGGGAGCACGACATCCACCCGTTCGCGGAGGGCATGACGCCTCCGAAGTGGCCACTCCTTCCTGCTCACGTCGAGCAGTGGGTCGGCGAGGTCTGCGTCTTCGGCAAGCAGATCGAGAACGGTGAGGAACTGGGCCGACCACTCCCGGAGGTCTTGGCCGAGATCCACAACCGGTTCGAACGCATTCATCCGTTCCTCGACGGCAACGGGCGAACAGGGCGTCTGGTGATGAACCTCGTTCTCGTCCGCCTGGGTTATCCGCCGATCATCATCCTCAAGAGGCAGCGGGAGGCCTACCTGGCCGCCCTGCGTCGCGCAGACGCGGGTGACTACGGAGCCCTCGGCGAGCTGATCGCCCGGGCCATGGAGGACAACCTCAACCGCTTCATCGTCCCGAACGTGGCCGGCCCCGCACGACTGGTTCCGCTTGCGGCGCTCGTCGATGCCGAGCACTCCCTGGCCGCACTGCGGCAGGCGGCCCAGCGGGGTCGGCTCAACGCCGTGCAGGGGCCGGACGGGGTGTGGCGCTCGTCCCGGAAGTCCGTAGCCGCCTACAAGGCCGGCAAGCACCAACGCAGGCCCAAGTCCGACGGCGTCTGAGCGCAGGAGCGGACTGCTCCCCCAGCCCGATGGGGTTTGATGGGGCCATGGCTTCTCGTGCACGTGTCCGCGCCCCCGAGCTGGTCGGCGCCGGTGGATGGCTCAACACAGGTGGCAAGGATCTGACGCTGGCGGACTTCCGCGGCAAGATCGTGATCGCGGATTTTTGGACGTTCTGCTGTGTCAACTGCCTCCATGTCCTGGACGAGCTCCGGGAGTTGGAGGAGAAGCACCGCGACACCGTGGTGATCGTCGGCGTCCACTCGCCGAAGTTCGTGCATGAGGCGGACCACCGGGCGGTGGTGGACGCGGTGGCCCGGTACGAGGTGCACCATCCCGTGCTGGACGACCCGGAGCTGGCGACGTGGAAGCAGTACGCGGTGCGGGCCTGGCCGACGCTGGTGGTGATCGACCCCGAGGGGTATGTGGTCGCGCAGCACGCGGGCGAGGGGCATGCGCACGCGATCGCCAAGCTGGTGGAGGAGCTGGAGGCGGAGCACGCGGCGAAGGGGACGCTGCGGCGCGGCGACGGGCCGTACGTGGCGCCGGAGCCGCAGGCGGGCGACCTGCGGTTCCCGGGCAAGGCGGTGCGGCTGCCGGACGGGCACTTCCTGGTCGCGGATTCGGGGCACCACGCGCTGGTGGAGCTGGCCGAGGACGGCGAGACCGTGGTCCGGCGGATCGGCGACGGGGTGCGCGGCCTGGTGGACGGCGCCGAGCCGCGGTTCAGTGAGCCGCAGGGCCTGGCGCTCGTCCCGGCGGGCCTCGACCTCGGCTACGACGTGGTGGTGGCGGACACCGTCAACCACGCGCTGCGCGGCGTGCGACTGTCCGACGGCACGGTGACCACGCTGGCCGGCACCGGCCGCCAGTGGTGGCAGGGCTCGCCGACCTCCGGGGCGGCCACCGACGTCGACGTGTCCTCGCCGTGGGATGTCGCGTTCTTCGACGGCACGGTGTGGATCGCGATGGCCGGCGTGCACCAGCTGTGGTCCTTCGACCCGGCGGCCGGCACGGTCGCGGTCGCGGCCGGCACCACCAATGAAGGCCTGGTCGACGGCCCGGCGCCGGAGGCGTGGTTCGCCCAGCCGTCCGGCCTGGCGGTCTCGGCGGACGGCGAACGGCTCTGGGTCGCCGACTCGGAGACCTCCGCGCTGCGCTGGGTCACCCGCGGCGACCACCGGGTGCACACCGCCGTCGGCACCGGTCTGTTCGACTTCGGCCACCGCGACGGCGCGGCCGAACAGGCCCTGTTCCAGCACCCGTTGGGCGTCACCGTGCTCCCGGACGGCTCGGTCGCGGTCAGCGACACGTACAACCACGCGCTGCGCCGCTACGATCCGGCGAGCGGCGAGGTCTCCACGCTGGCCACCGACCTGCGCGAGCCGTCCGGCGCGGTGGTGGTGGACGGGGACATCGTGGTGGTGGAGTCCGCCCGGCACCGGCTGACCCGCCTGCGGCTGCCCGAGGAGGCCGTCCGGGTGGAGGCCGTCGCGCACCGCACCCGCCGCGCCGCCACCGAAGTCGCCCCGGGCGTCCTGCAGTTGGACGTGGTCTTCGCGGCGCCGACCGGCCAGAAGCTGGACGAGCGCTACGGCCCGTCCACCCGCCTGCTGGTCAGCTCCACCCCGCCCGGCCTGCTGGCCTCCGGCGCGGGCGCGGACACCGCGCTCTCCCGCGAGCTGGTCCTCGCGGACGGCGTGACGGAGGGCGTGCTGCACGTCTCCGCGATGGCCGCGTCCTGCGACGACGACCCGTCGATCGAGTACCCGGCCTGCCACGTCCACCAGCAGGACTGGGGCGTCCCGGTGAAGGTGGTGCCGGGCGGCGCGACGCGGCTGCCGCTCGTGCTGGCGGGCATGGAGTAGAACGCGCGCCGCCAGGGGGCCACTGCCGTTGGGGACTGCGCCGTTGGGACTGCGCGAAGTCGGAGGACGATCACGCCTTCCGCCTCGCGCAGTTCCTCCTGCGGTGCGTCCCCCGGCCCGGGCTCAGCCCTCCAGGAACGCCTTGATGGCCCCCGCCAGGTGGTGCGGGTCCTCGGCGCCGCAGAGCTCGCGGGCGGAGTGCATGGACAGCGCCGCGATGCCGCAGTCGACGGTGGTGATGCCGAGGCGGGCCGCGGTGATCGGGCCGATGGTGGTGCCGCAGGGCATCGCGTTGTTGGAGACGAAGGTCTGCCACGGGACGCCGGCCTTCTCGCAGGCGGCGGCGAACACGGCCCGCCCGATGCCGTCGGTGGCGTACCGGTTGTTGACGTTGACCTTGAGGATCGGGCCGCCGTTGGGCAGCGGGTGGTGGCCCGGCTCGTGGCGCTCGCTGTAGTTGGGGTGGACGGCGTGCCCCATGTCGGAGGAGAGGCAGATGGTGCCGGCCAGGGCGCGGGCGCGGTCCTCGGCGGTGCCGCCGCGGGCGTAGCAGGAGCGTTCCAGCACGTTGCCGAGGAGCGGGCTCTGCGCGCCGGTGTCGGACTCGCTGCCGGTCTCCTCGTGGTCGAACGCGGCGAGCACCGGGATGCACGGCAGGTCGCCGCCGGCCTCGGCGACGGCGGCGAGCGCGGCGGTGGCGGCGTGCACGGACAGCTGGTTGTCCAGGCGCGGGCCGGCCAGCAGTTCGCGGTCGCGGCCGAGGTAGGACGGCGGCTGGACGTCGTGGGCCATCAGGTCCCAGCCGAGGATGTCGGCGGCGTCGAGGCCGGCCTTCCCGGCGACGTAGTCGAGCAGCGCGCCCTCGGTGGTGTCGCCGAGTCCCCAGATCGGCGTGAGGTGGCGCTGGCGGTCGAGCTTGAGGCCGTCGTTGACGCTGCGGTCGAGGTGGATGGCGAGCTGCGGGACGCGCAGCAGCGGCTCGTCGAAGTGGACCAGGCGGGTGGTGCCGTCGCGCAGGACGAGCCGGCCGGAGAGGCCGAGGTCGCGGTCGAGCCAGGTGTTGAGCGGGACGCCGCCGTAGATCTCCACGGCGATCTGCCGCCAGCCGGCCGAGCCGGTGTCGGGGATGGGCTTGACCCGCAGGTTCGGCGAGTCGGTGTGGGTGCCGACCACCCGGTAGGGGGTGGCGGGGCCCGCGCCCTCGGGGACGTACCAGGCGATCAGCGCGCCGCCGCGCACCAGGTAGCGGCCGCCGCTGCCGCCGTCCCAGGCGTCCGACTCGCGGACCTCACGGAAGCCGACCCGCTCCAGCCGCTCGACCGCGCTCTGCACCGCGTGGTACGGGGAGGGGGACGCGGCGAGGAAGGCGATCAGGTCGTCCGTGTGCTTCCGGTCGAAGTGGGCCGTGCGGGCGGCGGTCGACATGTTGCTCCTGGGTTGAGGGCGGCCGGGCCTGATGGGGGTTAACAGGCCCGCCCCCTGAGCATATGCCCGTACACGGACAGGACCGTGTGAAGTCCGCAACGGTGACACAACAGTGAGCATGGCGCGATACAACGCCGCGGGGCCCGGTGGTGAACCGGGCCCCGCGGTGTGAGGGTGGGTCAGGCAGTCGGTGTCACCGCCGGATCAGAACGCCTCCTCGGCGAGGTCCATCAGCTCGTTGTCGATGGCCTCGGCGATCTGGCGCTGCGCGGCGGTGGTCGGCAGCACGGTGCGGGCGAAGTGCTTGGCCGCGGCGACCTTGCCCTGGTAGAAGGCGACGTCCTTCTCGGACGCGCCCGCCTCCAGCTTGGCCAGCGCGACGGCGGCCTGGCGCAGCAGCAGCCAGCCGACCACGACGTCGCCGGAGACCATCAGCAGGCGGGTGGTGTTCTGGCCCACCTTGTACATGTTCCTGACGTCCTGCTCGACGGCCGTCAGGTCGGCGATCAGCTTGCCGACGATGGCCTCCAGGTCGCCGGCGGCCTTGGCGAGCAGGTCGCGCTCGCCGGCCAGGGCCTCGCCGCCCTCGTTGGACGCCAGGAACTTCTGGATCTGCTCGTTGACCGCGGTCAGCGCCTGGCCGCCGTCCTTGACGATCTTCCGGAAGAAGAAGTCCTGGCCCTGGATGGCGGTGGTGCCCTCGTACAGGGTGTCGATCTTGGCGTCCCGGATGTACTGCTCGATCGGGTACTCCTGCAGGTAGCCGGAGCCACCGAAGGTCTGCAGGGACTGGGCGAGCTGCTCGTAGGACTTCTCCGAGCCGTAGCCCTTGACGATCGGCAGCAGCAGGTCGTTCAGGCGCTCGGCGGCGGCGTCGTGCTCGCCGCGCAGGCGGGCGGCCAGCATGTCGTCCTGCACCGAGGCGGTGTAGAGGACCAGGGCGCGCATGCCCTCGGCGTACGCCTTCTGGGTGAGCAGCGAGCGGCGCACGTCCGGGTGGTGGGTGATGGTGACGCGCGGCGCGGTCTTGTCCATGAACTGCGCGATGTCGGCGCCCTGCACGCGCTCCTTGGCGTACTCCAGCGCGTTCAGGTAGCCGGTGGACAGGGTGGCGATGGCCTTCGTGCCGACCATCATCCGGGCGAACTCGATGATCTTGAACATCTGGCGGATGCCGTCGACGGTCTCGCCGAGCAGCCAGCCCTTGGCGGGGTGCTTGGCGCCGAAGGTCATCTCGCAGGTGTTGGAGGCCTTGAGGCCCATCTTGTGCTCGACGTTGGTGGCGTAGGCGCCGTTGCGCTCGCCGAGCTCGCCGGTCTCCCAGTCGAAGTCGTACTTCGGCACGATGTACAGGCCGAGGCCCTTGGTGCCGGGCTTGCCGCCCTCGGGGCGGGCCAGCACCAGGTGGATGATGTTCTCGGACATGTCGTGCTCGCCCGAGGTGATGAAGCGCTTGACGCCCTCGATGTGCCAGGAGCCGTCCTCCTGCTTGATCGCCTTGGTGCGGCCGGCGCCGACGTCGGAGCCCGCGTCGGGCTCGGTCAGCACCATGGTGGCGCCCCACAGGCCGTCGATCATGCGCTGGGCGACCTTCTGCTGCTCCTCGGTGCCCTCGTCGTAGACGACGCCGGCGAACGCCGGGCCGGAGGAGTACATCCAGATCGCCGGGTTGGAGCCGAGGATCTGCTCCGCGTAGGCCCACACCAGGGACGACGGGGTGACCTGGCCGCCGATGCCCTCCGGGATGCCCAGGCGCCACCACTCGGAGTCCATGAAGGCCTGGTAGCTCTTCTTGAAGGTCTCCGGGACCGGAGCGGTGTTGGTCGTCGGGTCGAACACCGGCGGGTTGCGGTCGGTGTCGGTGAAGGAGGCGGCCAGGTCGTTCTCGGCCAGCCGGGAGATCTCGCTGAGGATGTTCTTCGCGGTGTCGACGTCCATGTCGGCGAACGGACCGGTGCCGTACACCTGGTCGCGGCCGAACACCTCGAAGAGGTTGAACTCCACGTCCCGCAGGTTGGACTTGTAGTGACCCATGACCGTTTCTCCGGTTCGTCTTCCACGGGCGAGCCGCTTACGGCGCACCGCTTACCCACCAGTACGCCCCATGATGCTACCCAGCGGTAACTTGTTCAACCCCTCCGCCGTGAACCACCTATGAACGTGGTCACGTCCCACAATGCGGCCCGCCGCCGGATTGTGCGGATCACCCGCCCCCAAGCGGGGTCCGGCCCGATAGCCTTGTCCCCGTGTACGGCTACGAGCAGAGCGCCTACCAGGATCCCTATCAGCAGCAGATGCAGCAGGGAATGTCCGGCATGCCCGGCGCCGGGTACGGCGACCCGCAGGCCGCCCAGCAGTCGCTCTACCCCGAGCCCTCGCCGCCCTCGCTGGCGGACGCCGTGCGCGCCTTCACCACGGGGGCGATGCCGGTGGAGGACTTCCAGGCCATCTTCATCACCTCGAAGGTCTACTGCCCGCGCGGCGACCGCCCCGGCTTCCTGGCGCTGCACAACACCCCGACGCCGGTGATCCCGATGTTCAGCTCGTTGAAGGAGCTGAAGCGGTACGCCGGCAAGGACTCCAAGCACTTCTCGGTCACCGGCGCCGAGGTGCTCGACCTGCTGCCCACCGGCTACGGCTTCGCCCTGGACATGGAGGGCGAGCACCGGATGGTGTTCGACGCCCGCGCGGTCGAGCAGATGGTCGACTTCACCATGCGCCGGATGTACGGCTGACCCCTCCTTCCGCCCCTTCCCCGGCCGGAATACACCCGAATAGTTCAACGTTCAACCTTGCGAGTGGTTGAGAGTTGAACTACTGTGGTGGACGTAGGCCACAGACCCGCCGAAGGAGGCCGACATGCCCGCCGTGACCGTCGAGAACCCGCTGACCCTGCCGCGCGTGACCACGCCCGACCCGGTGCACAGCACCGCCCGGCCGGTCCTCACCGTGGCCACCGCCCCCGAGGGCTACGAGGGCGAGGGCTTCCCCGTCCGCCGTGCCTTCGCCAAGATCAACCAGAAGTACCTCGACCCGTTCATCATGATGGACCAGATGGGCGAGGTGGACTATGCGGCCGGGGAGCCGAAGGGGACCCCTTGGCATCCGCACCGCGGCTTCGAGACCGTCACCTACATCATCGACGGGACCTTCATCCACCGGGACTCCCACGGCGGCGGCGGCACCATCACCGACGGCGACACCCAGTGGATGACCGCCGGCTCCGGCCTCCTGCACATCGAGACCCCGCCGGAGTCCCTGGTGCAGTCCGGCGGCCTGTTCCACGGCCTCCAGCTGTGGGTCAACCTGCCCGCCTCGGACAAGATGATCACCCCGAAGTACCAGGACATCCGCGCCGGCAGCGTCAAGCTGCTCAGCACCGAGGACGGCGGCGCCCTGCTGCGCGTCATCGCCGGTGAGCTGGGCGGTCACCAGGGCCCGGGCACCACCTTCACCCCGATCACCATGATCCACGCCTCGGTCAGCCCCGGCGCCCAGATCACCCTGCCCTGGCGCTCCGACTTCAACGCCCTCGCCTACGGCCTCGCCGGCAACGGCTCGGCCGGCACCGAGCACCGCCCCTTCCACCGGGGCCAGGCCGTCGTCTTCGGCGACGGCGACTCGATCACCCTGCGCGCCGACGAGAAGCAGGACTCCCGCGACAACAGCTTCGAGGTCGTCCTCCTCGGCGGCCTGCCGATCCGCGAGCCCGTCGCCCACTACGGCCCGTTCGTGATGAACAGCCACCGCGAACTCCAGCAGGCCATGGAGGACTTCCAGGCCGGCCGCCTCGGCACCATCCCGGCCGACGAGAACTGACCGCCCTCCGCTCCCCCCGAACCCGCGCCCACCGTCCTCGGACGGTGGGCGCGGGTTTTTTCGTGTCCGGGAAATTCGGGCTCAACCTTTCGCCGGGCTCGCGCATTGAGGACGGGTGAGAGACGCGAGCCAGGAGGGGTGGATGCGCGGACAGGACGAGTTGAGCTTCGAGGAGTACGCGAACGCGCGGACGCGGCGGCTGTACCGGACGGCGTACCTGCTGTGCGGGGATCCGCACCGGGCCGAGGACCTGGCCCAGGCCACGCTCGCCAAGCTGTTCGCGCACTGGCGGCGGGCCTCGCGGATGGAGAACCTCGACGCCTATGCCCGGACCGTTCTGACCCGCACGTTCCTGGCGGAGCAGCGCAAGTGGTCGCTGGCCCGCCGGCTCGGGTCGCTGGTGGGCTCGCCCGAGGAGTCCCGTCACGGGGACGCCGATCTGCGGGTGACGCTGCTCACCGCGCTGGCCCAACTGCCGTCGAGGGCAAGGGCGATGGTCGTCCTGCGGTACTGGGAGGACCTGAGCGTGGAGACGGTGGCCGAGCTGCTCGGGTGCAGCACCGGCACCGTCAAGAGCCAGTGTTCGCGCGCCCTGGCCAGGCTCCGCGAACAGCTCGGCGAGTCGAGCCCTTACACGCCGGTGTGAACAACCCCGATGAACCGGACCGAGAACACGAAGGAGTACGAGGTGCAGGAGCGGGCGCCGGAGGCGCTGTTCATGAGAGAGGCCATGGAGGAGCTCACCGACGACCTGACCGAGCCGGTCGGGCTGACGGCCCGGGCGATGCGGGACGGACGCCGGCGGCGGCTGCGGTCGCGGCTGGCGGTCGGCGGGGCGGCGGCGTGCACGGCGGCGCTGGCGGTGACGGGGCTGGCGGCCGTGGTGCCCGGGGTGGGGAGCGTTCCGGGCACCGGCGTGGTGCAGATGGGGGACGCGCCGGCTCCGCGGGTCTTCCCCACCGTCACGTTCTCCCCCACCACCGCACCACCGTCCGCGTCGCCGACCGACAGCGGCTCGTACGCCGAACAGCAGCGGATCGAGGCGTTCCGGCAGGCGACGGCCGCCGCGCTGCAGGACCTGCTGCCGCCGGAGGTCGGGCAGATCCGGCTGGTGGCCGACGACGTGTCGGGCTACCTGGCGACGTCCCCGCAGGGCGGCACCTGGTTCATCCGGTTCTCCGTGAGCCCCGCCCCGAACGACACGACGCAGCGAACCTGCCGACCGGCCGACACGGCCAAGGGCGGGACGTGCCGCGACGAGAAGCTGCCGGACGGGACGCCGGTCGTCGTGCGGGTCGAGCCCGAGAGCGACGGCTCGGTGATCACCGACGCGATCTTCCACCTCGACCGCAGCGCGGTGGCCGTCAGCGTCAGCCCCCATGAACGCAAGGGCAGTTCGGCCCCGGTGACGGCCGATCAGCTGACGGCGTTCGTCCGCACGCCCCAGGTCCTGGACCTGATCCGGCAGGCCGACCGGCAGCCGGTGCAGGAAGAGCCGAAGTCCTACGACGAGGGAGAGAACCGGTGAAGCGACGTACCGTTCTGACGACCGTTCTGCTGTCCGGCGCCCTGCTGGCGACGGTCTCGCCGGCCGGCGCCCAGGACACCGCCGACACCGCCGCCGCAGACCGCCACGGCGCCCGGCCCTGGACCGCCGACGCCTTCCCGGCCGGCAACGCCAACATCCTGGACGCGGCCCGGATCGACGGCCGCACCGAACTGGCCGTCGGCTCCCGGCGGTTCGGGGAGGGCAGGGGCAACACCTACACCGTGCCGGTGGCCTTCACCCGGGGCACCGGCGACGCGAACTGGCGCGAGATCGCCCTCCCCGACGGCCTGGGCGCCCGCACGGTCGACAGCGACGGCGTCGGGGGCGCCTGGGTGTCCGGCAACAAGGCCGCCAACGGCACCACCATCCCCGTCGGCCACTACCGCGACGGCCGATGGCAGGTGCGGAACGCCCCCGCCCCCGAGCACACGCTCGCGGCCGGCTTCACCGGCATCGCGACGGCCGACGGCCCCGACGACGCGTGGGCGGTCGGCTCCTACGAGCCGGACGACTTCCTGACGTTCTACGGCCTGATCGAGCACTGGAACGGCACCGGCTGGGAGCGGGTGGCGACCCCCGAGCTCGACACCGACTACTGGACGCTCAACGCGGTGACCGCCACCGGCCCGTCCGACGTCTGGGCCGCCGGCGCCATCGGCACCCCCGAGGGCTGGACGCGTCCCCTGCTGCTGCACTACGACGGCCACAGCTGGAGCCGGGTCGCCGCCCCGGACCTGGACTCCCGCTACGGCGAGCTCACCCAGCTGGTCGCGATCGGCCCGGGCGACGTCTGGGCCTCCGGCACCGAGGAGGGCCCGGACCACAACCCGCAGACCCTGGTCGCGCACGACGACGGCACCGGCTGGACGCACCAGGAGACCGGCATCGGCGCGGGCCACCTGTACGGCCTCACCCGCACCGGCAACGGCGTGGCCACCGTGGGCTACCGCCTCGACAACGGCCGCACCTACCAGCCGATCGGCGCCCGGCTGACGCCCGGCGGCTGGAAGCCGCTCGACCTCCCGCAGTCCGTCGGCGGCCGCGGCCGCACGCCGCGCAGCGTCGTCGAGGCCGGAGGCCGACTGACCGTCGTCGGCATCGACAACCCCGACGGCACCGACGCGGCCGGCGATCCGCTGCCGCCGACGCCGTTCTCCGTGACCCGCTGACCCGCCGGCCCGCCAGCACCCGCACCGCCCGCGCCACCCGCGCCGCCCGCACGAACGCCGTCCCGCCCGGTCAACTGCCCGGGCGGGACGGCGCGTTGGCGTGACGGCGGGCCGGTGTGTCAGGCGAGGGCGAGGCTGATCTGGTCGTTGAAGACCACCCAGTGCTGGCCCTTGTCGTTGGCGTCGCACGGCTTGCTGGAGACGGTCGCACTGCCCCAGGTGTTGGCGAGGCAGTAGCCCGGGGCGAAGGTCAGCGAGATCTGCTGGCCCGCGATGCTCCAGTACTGGCCCTGGTCGCCCGGGTCGCACGGCTTGCTGGCGACGTCCGGGGCGCCCCACTTGTTGGCGAGACAGTAGCCGGACGCGTTGGAGAGCGCGATCTGCTCGCCCGAGACCTTCCAGTGCTGGCCCTTGTCGTTGGCGTCGCACGGCTTGCTGGAGACGTCCGGCGCACCCCAGGTGTTGGCGAGGCAGTAGCGGCCGGGGGTGCGCGTGGCGGCGTGCCCGGTGTCGGCCGCGCCGGCCCCGACGGTCGGCAGGAGGGCGGCGGCCAGGCCCATGGTGGCGATGGCGAGCGTCTTGCGGAAAGCGATGGCCATGAGGCGGTTCCGTTCTCGCAACAGGCCGCCCGAAACCGTGCGGCCCTGGGGTGCTTGCCCGGTTCGGACCCGAGCGCAGGGCAAGTTCTAGCAGCGGAGCACCGCGGACCGGCGGCAGCGCACGCCGCGTTCATCCGAACGGGCAGTCCGCACGCGCCCGGATTCGTAGGCTGAGCTCCACCGAAGGACCGCACGAGAGGGAGGGCGACGATGGCGATGATCCATCAGACCACTGTCACGCCGGGCAAGTTGGAGATGCTGGCCGAGTGGCTGCCGAAGCAGGACTGGTTCCGTCCCGGCGGCGGTGAGCTGGCCCGGGCCGGCGGGTTCCGGCTGGACGACCCGGCGGGCGAGGTGGGCATCGAGGTGTACGTGGTGACGGACGACCGGGCCGCCTACCTGGTCCCGATGGCGTACCGGGGCGCGCCGCTGGAGGGGGCGCCGGAGGGCGCGCTGATCGGCGTCACCGAGCACGGCGTGCTGGGCACGCGCTGGTTCTACGACGCCGAGCAGGACCCGGTGGCGCACGCGCAGTTCGCCGAACTGCTGGCCGGCCGGGCGGTGCCGCAGCACCAGGACGAGAGCGACACGGTGGACGACACCGTCGCGGTCGCGGCCGCGCCCGAGGGTGCGGCGGTGACGGTGACGCTGCGCCGGGAGCTGACCCCCGCCGGGGAGCCCGCTCCGGGCGAGGTGGTCGCCGGGTACACCGCGCCGGACGGTTCGGCGGCCCGCGCGGTGTTCCTGACGGCCGGCGCCTGAGGACCGTCAGAGCCGGGCATAGAGCGCCGCGGCGTCGTCGTGGGCCTTGCCGCGGGGCCAGCGGACGCAGTCGGCGTCGGTAAGCTCCGCGGCACGGACCTGGGCGATCAGCTCGGCGGGGCCGGCCTCGGCGAGCAGTCGGACGGCGTCGGCCCAACTGCCCAGCCCCAGGCGGTCCGTGAAGCGGGCGGCGCCGTCCGAGAGGGCGGCGACCCCGTGCAGGTCGGCGCGGGCGACGACGCCGGTCTCGGCGTGCCGGGCGGCCTCGGGGGTGGTGGCGGCGATCCACGGCCCGTGGCCGGTGTTGCGGGCGGCGCGGACGGCGATCGCGTACCGCAGGTAGAGGTCGGCGCGTTCGACGGTGCCGGGGACTGTCGACCAGACCTGGCGGCGCAGCGCCTCGCCGCCGGGGAAGCGCTGGTTGTCGCCGATCACGCGGGGCGGTCCGGCCTTGGGGTGCAGCACCAGCAGGGAGTCGCCGAGGGCCAGGTACTCCAGGGCGTCGCCGCGCAGGCGGGCGGCGACCACCATGGCGGCGGGCGTGTTGGGGTTGGCCAGGTCGCAGCTGCCGCCGTGCAGGGCGGCGGTGTCGGCGATGGCGTCGGCCAGGCAGTCGGTCATGGCCCGGTCGGGGTGGTCGGTGAGCCGGGCGACCAGGTGCGCGCCGAGGCGGCGCACGTACCAGGGGATGCCGTGGCCGCAGCCGGAGTCCAGGGTGTCCGGGGCGCTGGAGCCGTCCAGCAGCACCAGGGCCTCCGGCGTGGCCACCACGAAGTCCTCGCAGGCCCGGTCCGGGCGGCGCGCGTCGACTGCCAGCTGTACCCGCATGCCCTTCAGTCTGCGACGGCCGCCCGCCGTTCGAACAGGGGCTGTTCGGCCCGCTGTTCGGCACTCCCGCACGGCGATTCGGACATAATGGGTCTAAATATGGCAACTTGCCGAGGCTTCGCGACAGGAGAGTCCCATGGTCTGGCAGTTCTTCGTCCTGGTGATCGCCTCGTTCGGCTTCCCGACCCTCGCCCTGCTGTTCATGATGGGCGGCCTGGAGTACCGCGACGAGCGGCAGCACCGCCACCACGGCCTGATCCACCGGGGCTAAGTGTCGGCCGACACCGCCCCCTTTCGGCATGGGATGGTGTGCACCAGCACTTCCCACCCGTCCAGGAGGTCCCCAATGAGCAGCGACACCGCCCCGGCAGCCGAGCCCGCGCCGGAGGCCGCGGCCGACGCCACCACCGACACCGGCGCCGAGACGACCGGGCAGGACGACCAGAAGGCCAAGTTCCTGGCCGCGCTGCAGCGCAAGGGCGGCAAGAACCGGGGCGCCGGCGGCGGCCCCGGCAGCGACTCGAAGGTCCACGGCACCGCCGCCGCGGCCGGCGGCAAGCGCACCTTCCGCCGCAAGAGCGGCGGCTGAGCGCCCCGCGCCACCGCAGTGCCGAACGGCCGGTCCCCGCGCGGGGGCCGGCCGTTCGGCGTCCGGTCAGTCCTGGTGCTCGCCCGGGAGGTACGGGGTCTCGCGGAGGTACAGCGCTCCGCAGGTGTGGCAGTTGTGGTCGGGGTCGCGGGTCCAGTGGGTGGCGTCCTGGACGGGCGCGGCGGGGTCGAGCGTCTTGCCGCACAGGGCGGTGAGGTCCGCGTCGCGGACGATGTGCCAGCTGACCACGGAGTCCGTGGCGCCGCCGGGGCCGGTCTCGGCGCGCATCTGATGCATCATGATCACCATCGTCCGCCGACCGGACATTCCCGGCAATTCGCGCGCCCGCAGTGGGGTCAGGGCCGCACCGGGGGTTCCGACAGCAGCTCGCGGACCTCGATCGGCATGTTCATCGGCCGGCCGTCGTGCCCGGGTGCGGCGGACAGCGCGGCGGCGATCTCCAGCACCCGCTCGTCGGTCGCGCAGTCGACGATCCACCAGCCGAACAGGAACTCCTTCTCCGCCGGGAACGGCCCGTCGACGACGTCCGGCCCGCCCTCGCCGGCCCGGACGATCCGCGCCGTGTCGGGCAGCGCCAGGCCCTTGGCCTCGACGAGTTCGCCGCTGGCGGTGAGCTCGGCGACCGAGCGGCGCATGAAGGCGATGTGCGCGGCGGTCGCTGCCGGGTCCCAGTCGGGGATCGGCGGGATGTCGCTCTGCGACTGGCTGAAGTGCATCTGCAGCATGTGCGTCACGGCGGACGGCTCCTCTCGGTGCGGGCGTTCTCGCCCCCATCGTCCCGGGGACGGAGCCGTGGCGCGGTTCTCGACACCGCGCCGGGCCCCTCCGGTCACACCGCGGGCCGCAGCGCCCGCCATGCGGCCAGGGTGGTCAGCAGCAGCGCCGCGCCGGCCAGCGAGAAGCCGGTCCGGGCGCCGACGTGCTGGGCGACGAAGGTGACGGCGAGCCCGGTGAACGGGAGGGTGCCGGTCATCGCGCTGCCCCACAGCGACATCACCCGTCCGCGCATCTCCGGGGCGGAGCGCAGCTGGGCGAGGGTGTTGGCGGTGGCGATGAACCAGATCGAGGCGACGCCGACGGCGGCCATGCCGAGGACCGCGAGGACGGCGTTCGGCGCCAGCGCGGTGGCCAGCACCGCGACCGAGGTGGCCACCGCCAGCCGGCGCACCCGGCGCGGCGTCGGCTCGGGCGCGGACGCGGCGAGCAGCGCGCCGGGCAGGCCGCCGAGGCCGAACGCGGCCATCAGCAGGCCGTACCCGCCGGGGCCGAGGTGCAGCGAGCGGTCGACCAGCGGCGGGACGGTCAGGTTCATCGCGAAGACCAGGCCGCTGGCGGCGGACATCGGCAGCAGGCCGCGGACGAGCGGCGAGCGCCAGGCGTAGGCGAGGCCGTCGCGGGCGCCGGTCTTCGGCGGCCGGCCCCCGGCGGGGCGCTCGACGGGGGCGGGCGGGTGCAGCCTGCCCAGCGCGATCAGCGGCGCGAGGTAGCCGAGCGCGTTGAAGGCGAACGCCCAGGACGGCCCGCCGAAGTTCAGCAGCGCGCCGGCCACGCCGGGGCCGATCACCCGGGAGGCGTTGAGCGCCACCTCCCACAGGCCGACGGCGCTGGCGACCGCCCCGGGGCCGACCAGGTCGACCACGAAGACCTGGCGGGCCGGGGCGTCGACGGTGGCGACCAGTCCGGTGCAGGTGGCGAGGGCCAGCAGCAGCCACAGTCGCGGGCCGAACATGGCGGTGGTGACGGCCAGCGCGAGGCCGAGCAGCAGCATCAGGGTCTGGGTGACCATCAGCAGGCGGCGCCGGTCGGAGCGGTCGACGACGGCGCCGGCCCACGGTCCGAGCAGCAGCGTGGGGCCCCAGGTGCAGGCGGTCAGCACGGTCAGCCAGACGGCGTCCCCGGTGAGCCGGTAGACGATCCAGGAGAGCACGACGCCCTGGGCGAGGGCCCCGGACGCGGACATCAGCTGGCCGGCGAACCAGATGCGGAAGTCCCGTCCGCGCAGGGCCTGTCCCATCCGGGCCAGCGGGCGACTGGGGGCGGAGAGCGGCTCCGCGGCAGTGGTGGTCATGGTCCCCTCCGGTGAATGGACTAGACCATAACCGGAGCACCCGGGCGCGTGACCAGCGGGTTTCGGACCGAGGGTTCGACCTGCGGAGCCGTCAGGACGCGGTGCGCAGCAGCGGCGCGGTGAGGATCTTGTCGAAGCTGACGGTGGCGCCGCGCTGTGGGTGGGTGCGCAGCTGCACGTGGTCGGCGAGCGCGTGGATGAGGAACAGGCCGCGGCCGGACTCGGCGGTCAGGTCGGGCAGCGCGCCGGGGTCGGCGGCCGGCAGGGCGGGGCGCAGCGCGGGCAGCACGTGGGTGTCGTAGGGGGCGGGCCGGTCGGCGGCGGGGCTGCGGGTGGCCAGCACCCGGGCGGGGACGGAGGCCCGGCCGCGGCGGGTGCGGGCGCGCGGCGCGGGCCGGTCGGCGGGGCGCTCGGACGCGGGGTGCCCGGCGGAGCCGGGGGCGGAGGCAGCGGCGGGACGGCGGCGCGGGCCGGGCCGGGACGCGACCGGCGCGCCCTGGGCGGGGCCGGTGTTGGCGACCTCGATCCGCAGCCGGTCGCCGCTGAGCGCGGCGGTGACCTGGAAGGTGTCGCCGAGGTGTCCGGGCCCGGCGTGCTCGACGGCGTTGGCGCAGGCCTCGGTGAGGGCGAGGCCGAGGTCGAAGGCGTCCTGCGGGTCGACTCCGGCGGAGTCCATGGCGCCGAGCAGGATGCGGCGGGCGAGCGGCACGCTCGCCGGGTCGCGCTTGAGGTGCAGAGTCCACCAGATGTCCACGGGAGATCCCTCCTGGCTGCGGCTCCACATACAACTAGCTATCTCCTCGGCGGCGCGCGGTGAACCGTCCGCACGCGCCGGTACCGCCCGTTCGGCGGATGGACTGCCCCGGTCCGGTGTGCCGATCGGCGCGTGGGCGGGTGTGTGCGCCGGTCGGGTTCCGGCCATTTCGAGCGGGTTCCGGGGCCTGCCCCGGGCGTCCGCGTAGGCGGTGAGATGATGGCCCGGCCATGACTGACCCGACCGCCGCCGCCCGCCGGGGCGCCGCCCTGCCCGCCGCGCGGGCCGCGGCGGCCGCCTGGGATCTGCGGGTGCTGCGCGCGGTGCCGTTCGCGCTGGTGTGCACGCTGGTGGCGGCCTTCGGGCACGCCCGGGCGGGCGGCGCGGTGGCGCCGGACACGCTGGCGGCGGGTTTCGCCGCGGTGTGCGCGGCGGCGGCGCTGCTCGGCGGGCGGGAGCGCTCGCTGGGATCGATCGCGGCGGCGCTGGGCGTCGGTCAGCTGGGCCTGCACCTGCTCTTCCACCGCTTCGGCGAGGGCCTGGGCGGCGGCGCGGCGACGGCGCATCCGGGAATGGCCGGAAACGGCGGGTCGGACGCGCTGGTGTCCGCGGCGGGTCGGCTGCTGTGCAACGACACGCCCGGTGACGGTCTGACGGTCGTCCCGGTGGACACCACGGCGGACCAGGTGGTGAGCGCGGCGGGCCTGGACCCGCAGGCGTTCGCGACGGTGGCGCCGCACGCGGTCGGCGGGCTGGGTCTGACGTCCGGCATGGTGCTGGCGCACCTGGCGGCGGCCGTGGTCGCGGGCTGGTGGCTGCGGCGCGGCGAGGCCGCGCTGTGGCGGCTGGTGCGCACGGCGGCGCTGACCGCCCGGGAGTGGGCCGCGCCGCTGCGGACGGCGGTGGCGCTGCTGGTGGCGCTGCTGCTGGGCGGGGAGCGCCCGGCGCCGACGAGGCGGGCCGGGCGTCCGGAGGACTGGCCGCTGCCGGTGGCGGCGGCGCTGCGGCACTGCGTGCTGCGCAGGGGACCGCCCGCGGTGGCGTTCGCGCGCTGAGCCGGGCCCGGAGAGGGTCGGGGTTCGGCGCGCACCGCTGCCGCCGTGCCCGCGTTGTACCGACCGGGCCGGTCGAGTCCCCACCTCCCCTTTCTGTCGCGCGCTGTCGCGCGGCCACTCTCCCCAGGAGTCCCCTGATGCGTTCCCTCTCCGCCCGTCGTTCCGTCGGCGCGCTCGTGGTGGCGGCCGGCGCCCTGCTGGCGTCCGCCGTTCCGGCGTTCGCGCACGTCTCCGTCCAGCCGGGCAGCGCCCAGCAGGGCGGGTACACGGCCGTGGCGTTCCGGGTGCCGAACGAGAGCGACACCGCGTCCACCGTGAAGCTGGAGGTCAGCCTGCCGCTGGACCACCCGCTGGCGTCGGTGCGCACCCAGCCGCTGCCGGGGTGGACGGCCAGCCTGGAGAAGTCGAAGCTCGACAAGCCGCTGGACTCGCACGGCCAGCAGATCACCGAGGCCGTCTCCAAGATCACCTGGACTGCGGACGCCGGCACCAAGATCGCGCCCGGGCAGTTCCAGGAGTTCAAGGTCTCGCTGGGCGCGCTGCCCACCGACACCGACAAGCTGACCTTCAAGGCGCTGCAGACGTACGACAACGGCGACGTGGTCCGCTGGATCGAGGAGAGCAAGGACGGCCAGCCGGAGCCGGCCAAGCCCGCGCCGGTGCTGAGCCTGGCCAAGGCCGACGCGGCCGGTGACCACCACTCGGCGGACACCTCCGCGAAGTCCGCCGACGCCGCCGCGCCCGCCGCGAAGTCCTCCGACTCCGCCGCCCGCACCCTGGGCGTGGTCGGCATCGTGGTCGGCGTGATCGGCGCGGCGCTCGGCGTGGCCGGGCTGCGCCGCCGCTCCGCGAACTGATCCCCGTCGGGCGGGGCCGCACTGCGCGGCCCCGCCCGACAGACCGCTCTCCCCGCATCCCGTACGGAACGGAAAGTCCCTTGGCACCCCTCCGCAGCACCCGGCCCCGGCTCCTGTCGGCCGCCGCCCTCGTCCTCGGCGCCACGCTCGCGCTGTCCGCCTGTTCCTCGTCCTCCTCGGGCGGCGGGGAGAGCAGTGGGGCGGCGAAGGTCAGCAAGACGTCTTCGTCCAGCCAGTACCGGGGCACCGTGCTCAGCAAGCACTTCGACAAGCCGGACCTCGTGCTGAACGACACCTCCGGGCAGCCGTACGACCTGAAGGCGCGCACCGCCGGGCGGACGGTGCTGCTGTTCTTCGGCTACACCAGCTGCCCGGACGTCTGCCCGACCACCATGGGCGACATCGGGGTCGCGATGGCGAAGCTGACGCCGGAGCAGCGGCAGAAGATCGACATCGTGTTCGTCTCCACCGACCCGGAGCGCGACACCCCGCAGGTGCTGCGGACCTGGCTGGACTCGATGGGCAAGGACTTCATCGGGCTGACCGGCGACCTGGCGAAGGTGAAGGCCGCCGCCAAGCCGCTCGGCATCATGGTCGAGGACCCGGTGGTCGCCGCGAACGGCTCGGTGACCTCCACGCACGGCGCGCAGGTGCTGGCGTTCCTGCCCGGCGACGACAAGGCGCACCTGCTGTACATGGCCGGTACCACGACGGACACCTACCGGCACGACCTGGAGCTGCTCGCCCAGGGGGTGGCGGTGTGAGCCGCGGGTTCCGGCGCAGCGCGCTGATCGGGGCCGGTCTGGCGACCGTGCTGGCGGCGGGCACCGCGGTGGTGGCCTGCCAGTCCTCGGGCGGTTCGGCCGCACCGAAGCTGTCGGTGGCCGACCCGTACATACCGCTGCCCGCCACTCCCGGCGGGATGGGCGCGGGCTACCTGACGGTGCGCAACGACGGCGGCGCGGACCAGTTGGTGAAGGTGACCAGCCCGGGCGCCGGGTCGGTGACCATGCACCGCTCCACCGAGCAGACCATGGAGGAGGTCGGCGCGCTGGAGGTGCCCGCGCACGGGAGTCTGGACCTGGCGCGCGGCGGCAACCACCTGATGATCATGGACTGGTCGAAGCAGCCCGCCCTCGGCGACGAGCTGGAACTGGACCTGGAGTTCGCCAAGGCGGGCACCGTGGTGGTCAAGGTTCCGGTGAAGCCCTTGACGTACCGACCGGGAAGCTAGGGTCCCGGCGATGGCAGCAGACGGCGTGGCGACGAGAAGAGGCGCACAGGTGATCACGGCGGCGGGACGGAGACGGCTGGGCGCGCTGCTGGCGGTGCTGGTGGCAGCGCTCGCCCTGGTGCTCGGCGGGGCGACGGCGGCGTCCGCGCACGCCACCCTGGAGGGCACCGACCCGGCGCAGGGCTCGGTCGTGCCGACCGCGCCCGCCGCGGTGACGCTGACCTTCAGCGAGGGCGTGTCGCTGTCCGCGGACTCGGTGCGGGTGCTCGACCCGCGCGGCGCCGCCGTCGACGAGGGCCGGCCCGACCACGTGGACGGCAAGTCCGCCACCGCCCGGGTGACGCTCCGGCAGGGCCTCGACAACGGCACCTACACGGTGGCGTGGCGGGCCGTCTCGGAGGACTCGCACCCGATCGGCGGCGCGTTCACCTTCTCCATCGGCGCGCCCTCCGACACCACCGTGAACGCCTCCGCCGTGCAGGGCGCCAAGGCGGACGGCGCGGTGGGCTTCGCCTACGGCACCGCCCGCACCGTCGCCTACGGCGCGTTCGCGCTGCTGGCCGGCGCCGCCGCGTTCGTGATCGTGGTGTGGCCGGGCGGCGCGGCCGTCCGCGGCGTGCAGCGGCTGCTGATGAGCGGGTGGGTCGCGCTGCTGCTGTCCACCGTCGCGGTGCTGATGCTGCGCGGCCCGTACGAGCGCGGCACCGGGCTCGGCCAGGCCTTCGACCTGTCGCTGGTGCGCGCCACCCTGGACGAGCGGATCGGCACCGCGCTCGCCGCCCGCCTGCTGCTGCTCGCCGCCGCCGGGGTCTTCCTGTCGCTGCTGGTCGGCCAGTTGGGGCTGCAGCCGAAGCCCGCCGCGCCCGCGCCGGACTCCGGGACGGATGCGGATTCGGAGTCGGACGCGGAGGACACGGAGGACACGGAGGACGCGGAGCTGCGCCGACTGGAGCGGGCCGCCGCCGAACGGCCGCAGCGCGACACCCGGCTCGGGCTGGGCCTGGCCGGGCTCGCCCTGGCGATCGCGCTGTCGGCGACCTGGGTCGGCGCCGACCACTCCTCGGTGGGCATCCAGGTCCCGCTGGCGCTGCCGCTGGCCGCGCTGCACCTGCTCGCCATGGCGGGCTGGCTCGGCGGCCTCGCCGTGCTGGTCACCGGTCTGCGCCACGGCCTGCCCGCGGCCGCCGTCGAACGGTTCTCCAAGCTGGCGTTCTGGCTGGTCGCGGTGCTCGCCGTCTCCGGCGTGTACCAGTCGTGGCGGGGCCTGGGCAGCTGGGGCGCGCTGGTGAACACCGAGTACGGACGGCTGCTGCTGATCAAGGTCGGCTGTGTGGCGGCGATGCTCGGCGTCGCCTGGATCTCCCGGGCCTGGACGGCCCGGCTGCGGACCGCCGACGAGACGGCCGCCGTGCCGGAGTCGGTGCCGGCGCTCGCCACCGCCGACCGCGCGGCTGGCGCGGACGCCGACCCGGAGCGGGCCGCGCAGCTCGCCCGTCAGCAGGCGGTGCTGGCCGAGGCGAAGCAGCGGCGCACCGCCGACGGTTCACCCGTGCGGGCGGGGCTGCGGCGCAGCGTGCTGGTGGAGACGACCGTCGCCGTGCTGGTGCTGGTGGTCACCACGATGCTCACCAACTCCCCGCCCGGGCGGGTCGCCCAGGCGATCGCCGCGCAGCCGGGCGCGGGCGGCGGCGCACCGGTGGCGGGGGCGTCCGCGGTGCCCGGGAAGACGCTGGAGCTGAAGCTGCCGTACGACACCGGCGGCCGCACCCCGAACGCCAAGGGCACCGCCGTCGTCGGCGTCAACCCGGTGGGCACCGGCCCGAACGCCGTCACGCTGAAGCTCACCGACGCGGCCGGGAAGCCGGTCGAGGTGCCCGAGGTGCAGTTGGCGTTCACGCTGCCCGACCGCGATCTCGGCCCGCTGCCGGTGACCCTGCAGTCCGAGGGCACCGGTGCCTGGAGCGGCACCGCGCAGCTGCCGCTGGCCGGGGAGTGGGTGGTCTCGGTGACCGTCCGCTCCTCCGACATCGACCAGGTGACGGCCACCCAGCAGTTGAAGGTCGGCCAGTGACGGCGGTGTCCCGGCGGGCGGTGCTCGGCGGGGCCGGGGCCGGGCTGGCCGTGGGCGCCGTCGGCGGGGTGTGGGGCGGGCGCGCCACCGCACGGGAGGAGGCCGCGGCGCTGCCCGGGCAGCGCCGGGTGGCGTTCCACGGGCCCCGGCAGGGCGGCATCGTGGAGCCCGCGCAGGCCCGCGTCGAGTGGACGGCGTTCGACCTGGTCGCCGGGGCCGGGCGGGATCGGGCGGCGGGGCTGCTGCGGGACTGGTCGGCGGCCGCGGCCCGGATGGCCGTCGGCGAGCCGGGCGGGGACGGCGGCGACGGGATCGCGCTGGACGCCGGCCCGAGCTCGCTGACCGTCACCTTCGGCTTCGGCGCGAGCCTGTTCGACAAGCTGGGCCTGGCCGACCGCCGCCCGCCCGCGCTCGCCGCGCTGCCCGCCTTCCCCGGCGACGCGCTCGACCCGGCCCGCTCGGACGGCGACCTGTGGGTGCAGATCGGCGCGGACGACGCGCTGGTCGCGGTGCACGCGCTGCGGGTGCTGCACCGGCTGTCCGCCGGGGTGGCCGCGCCGCGCTGGCAGATGTCGGGCTTCGCCCGCACGCCCGGCACGACGCCGCAGCCGATGACCGGCCGCAACCTGATGGGCCAGGTCGACGGCACCAACAATCCGCGCCCGCAGGACGGCGACTTCGCCGCGAAGGTGTTCGCCACCGGTCCCGACTGGATGGCGGGCGGCAGTTACGCGGTGCTGCGCCGGATCCGGATGCTGCTGGACGACTGGGAGTCGCTGCCGGCGGACCGTCAGGAACGCCTGGTGGGGCGCCGCAAGAGCGACGGCGCCCCGCTCTCGGGCGGCCCGGACGCGGGCGAGCGCACCCCCGTCGACCTGGCGGCGACCGGCCCGGACGGCGTGCTGGCGATCGCCCCGGACGCGCACGTCCGGGTGGCCGCGCCCGCCTCCAACGGCGGGGCGGCGATGCTGCGCCGCGGGTTCTCGTTCCACGACGGCCTGTCGGCGGACGGCTCGCCCGACGCGGGCCTGCTGTTCGCCGCGTTCCAGGCCGACCCGGCGCGCGGCTTCGTCCCCGTGCAGCAGCGGCTGGCGCGCGGCGACGGCCTGTCCCGCTTCCTGCGGCACGAGGCGGGCGCGCTGTTCGCGGTGCCGCCGGGCGCGCCGGAGGGCGGGTACGTGGGGCAGCCGCTGCTCGAAGGCTGACGTTCGGCGGCCGGACGGCCGCACGGCGGGGCCCCGGAAGTGGCTAAGGTGGCAGACCGGGCCCGCAGCTGCCCGCGCAGTTCGCATCACCCATCACGCTGTTCGTTCGGAGGCGGTCATGTCGGCGACCCGTTACACCTATCTCGGGCCCGCGGGCACCTTCACGGAGGCCGCGCTGCGGACGCTGCCGGAGTCGGGGACGCGGGAGTTGACGCCGCTGGCGTCGGTGTCGGCGGCGCTGGACGCGGTGCGGGCGGGCGAGGCCGCGGGCGCGATGGTGGCGATCGAGAACTCGGTGGACGGCGCGGTCACCACCACCAGCGACGAGCTGATCAACGGCAGCGCGCTGATGATCTACCGCGAGGTGCTGCTGCCGATCTCGTTCGCGCTGATGGTCCGCCCGGGCACCGCGCCGGGCGACGTGAAGACCGTCACCGGGCATCCGGTGGCGCAGCCGCAGGTGCGGCACTGGCTGGCGGCGAACCTGCCGGACGCGCAGTGGGAGTCGGCGGCGTCCAACGCGGAGGGCGCCCGGCTGGTCCAGGAGGGCCGCTACGACGCCTCGGTCGCGGGGTCGTTCGCGGCCGAGCTGTACGGGCTGGAGGTGCTGTCGGACGAGATCCAGGACGCGGCGGCGCCGACCACCCGGTTCGTGCTGGTGGGCCGGCCGGGGCGGGTGTCCTCGGCGACCGGCTGGGACAAGACCTCGATGGTGGTCTGGCTGCCGGACGACCACCCGGGTGCGCTGCTGGAGCTGCTGCAGGAGTTCGCGGTGCGCGGGATCAACCTGATGCGGATCGAGTCCCGGCCGACCGGCGAGGGCATGGGCAGCTACTGCTTCCTGATCGACTGCGAGGGGCACCTGAGCGAGCGGCGGGTCAGCGAGGCGCTGACGGGCCTGAAGCGGATGTGCCCGCAGGTGCGTTTCCTCGGCTCGTACCCGCGCGCGGACCGGGGCGCCGCGTCCCCGCTGCGGCAGGGCACCTCGGACCTGGATTTCGCGAATGCCGCGGACTGGCTGTCGCGCTGCCTGGACGGCCGCGCCGAACTCTGACGCCGGCCCGGGAGGAACTCTCCGGCAGCCGCGGCGCAAGAACCCGATTCCGGCCGTAACGGGGTCGAACGGGGCCGCGTTCCGTTCATTTTCGACACGCCCGAACGTCACCTGCCCGGCCGACCGGCGTTCACCGGGGGCGGTCGGGGGCCGGTGCGGGGCGGGGTGGTTCATCCACAGGACCGGCCCGGCATCCACAGGGGGCGGTTGTCCCCAGGCGGGCGAAGTTATCCACAGGGCGGGCGTGAGTCGACAAACCGGTAAAGACACCCCCAGGCCTGGTCGGATCATCAGCTAGGGGCATAGGGCGGACTAATCGGACCAGAGTCACCCCGCCACCGACAAATCACCTGTCCGAGCGAGCGAATTCCCTCACTCGGGAAGCCGAATCAAGGTTTGAAACCCGGAATTACCGGTTCGATGGCCTGCGGACCATTGGTTTTCCCCTGTCCACAGGCCCACCCTCACGCCTGTGGACAACCGGGTGCCGAAAGGGTTCTCCACCGAAGTTATCCACAGGACGGCGGGAGTTATCCCCAGCCCCGGGGCGTTCGTCCGCACCTTCGCTCCGGCGGCCGGGCGCAGGATGCCAGATTTCCGGACAGAGCGCGACATACCGGCCGAAGCTTCGCTATGGCCGGATTCCGGCCCCGCCCCGGCCGGTAGGCTTGATCCGTGATCGACCTTCGCCTGCTCCGTGAAGACCCGGACCGTGTACGCACTTCGCAGCGCTCCCGTGGTGAGGACGTCGACCTGGTCGACGCCCTGCTCTCCGCCGACGAACGCCGCCGCGCGGCCGGCACCCGCTTCGACGAACTGCGCAGCGAGCAGAAGCAGCTGGGCAAGCAGGTCGCCGCCGCCAAGGGCGAGGAGAAGGCCGCCCTGCTGGCCCGCACCAAGGAGCTGGCCGCCGAGGTGAAGGCCGCCGACGCCGCGCAGAGCGAGGCGAAGGAGGAGGCCGACCGGCTGCAGCGCGCGCTGGCGAACCTGATCGACCCGGCCGCCCCGGTCGGCGGCGAGGAGGACTTCGTCACCCTTGAGGAGATCGGCACCCCGCGCGACTTCGCCGCGGAGGGCTTCGAGCCCCGCGACCACGTCGAACTCGGCCAGCTGCTCGGCGCGATCGACACCGAGCGCGGCGCGAAGGTGGCCGGCGCCCGTTCCTACTACCTGACCGGCCCGGGCGCGCTGCTCGAACTGGCCCTGGTCAACATGGCGATGGCGCAGGCCTCCGCGGCCGGCTTCACCCCGATGATCACCCCGGCGCTGGTCCGCCCCGCGGCGATGGACGGCACCGGCTTCCTCGGCCAGGCCGCCGAGAACGTCTACTACCTCGAGGACGACGACCGCTACCTGGTCGGCACCAGTGAAGTCCCGCTGGCCGCCTACCACATGGACGAGATCCTGGACGGCGAGAAGCTGCCGATGCGGTACGCGGGCTTCTCGTCCTGCTTCCGCCGCGAGGCCGGCACCTACGGCAAGGACACCCGCGGCATCATCCGGGTCCACCAGTTCGAGAAGGTGGAGATGTTCGTCTTCACCACCCCCGAGGACGCCGAGGCCGAGCACCGCCGCCTGCTCCAGTGGGAGAAGGACTTCCTGAACGCGCTGGAGCTGCCCTACCGGGTGATCGACGTCGCCTCCGGCGACCTCGGCGCGTCCGCCGCCCGCAAGTTCGACATCGAGGCGTGGATCCCCACCCAGGGCAAGTACCGCGAGGTCACCTCGACCTCCAACACCACCGAGTACCAGGCCCGCCGGCTCTCCATCCGGATGCGCGACAAGGACGGCGTCCGCCCGGTCGCCACCCTCAACGGCACCCTGGTGGCCGTGCCCCGGGTCATCGTCGCGCTGCTGGAGAACCACCAGCAGGCGGACGGCTCGGTGGTCCTGCCCGAGGCGCTGCGGCCGTTCCTCGGCGGGAAGGCCGTGTTGGAGCCCGCGGCCAAGTAACCGCCCGTCCGTCCGCCCGCCCGCCCGCCCGCCCGTCCGTCCGTCCGTCCCGGAGCATCTGGAGCACTTCGCGCATGAGCACCGACGCCCTGCCCTACCGGCTGGTCGCCACCGATCTGGACGGGACGCTGCTCACCAGCGCCGAGAAGGTCTCCGCCCGCACCCTGGAGGCCCTGGCCGCCGTCACGGCGCTCGGGGCGCAGCACATCATCGTCACCGGCCGCTCGGCGGGCTGGACGAAGCCGGTGCTGGACGAGATCGGCTACACCGGGATCGCGGTCTGCGGGCAGGGCGCGCAGGTGTACGACGCGGGCGCGCACAAGCTGCTCACCTCGGTCACCCTGGACCGGCAGCTGGCCGCGCTGGCGCTCGCCGCGATCGAGGCCGAGGTCGGTCCGGTGGCGGTCGCCGCCAACCAGGACGGTCTGGACGGCGAGGTCGTCACGGGGCCCGGGTTCCAGCTGCGGATCGCCACCGGACTGCCGGTGCGCGAGGTCGCCCCGGAGCAGCTGCTGACCGCGCCGGTCAGCAAGCTGTACATCCAGCACCCCGAGTTGACGGACGATCAACTGGCCGACGCCGCCCGCTCGGTGGCCGGCCGGCTGGTGGGCGTGGTGATGGCGGGCGACGGCATCGTCGAGCTGCTGCCGCTGGGCCTGACCAAGGCGACCGGCCTGTCCCTGGCGGCGCGCCGGCTGGGCGTCACCGCCGCCGGGACGATCGCGTTCGGCGACATGCCGAACGACATACCGATGTTCCGCTGGGCCGCGCACGGCGTGGCGATGGGCAACGCCCACCGCGAGCTGCTGGCGGTCGCCGACGAGGTGACGGTCTCCAACGACGAGGACGGGGTCGCGGTGGTGCTGGACCGGGTGTTCGGCCTCTGATCCCTCCGAGAGAGCGGCGAAAGCGCCACCGGCCGAGGGCCGGTGGCGCTTTCGTGTGCTGCGGGGGGCCGGTCAGCCGTAGCTGACGTTGGAGCAGACGTCGTCGTCCGCGGAGCGGGCCTCCTTGGCGACGTCGGACGAGACCGGGCCGGGGTCGGTGCTGGCCCCGCCCTGGGCGCTGCCGCTGCCGGCGCTCGCGGCGTAGTCCTTGCCGAGGATCAGCGAGATGCCGGCGGCGGAGCCGGCTTCGACGGTGGCGCCGGGGAACAGCGAGGCGACGGCCTCCGCGTTGGCCTTCTGGCCGGAGCCGTACTGGACCACCGTGGTGGCGTGGTTCTGGCTGCTGGCGTTGCCGGTGCCGGTGACGGTGAAGTTCGCGGCCTTCAGGGCACTGGCGGCCTTGTTGCCGAGGCCGGTGGCGCCGCTGCCGTTGAGGACGCCGACCTTGATGCCGGTGCCGTTGACCGGGGTGGCGGGGGCGCTGGAGGACGGGGCGGCGGATTCGCTCGGAGCGGGGCTCTGGCCGCCGGAGGCGTCCTGGCCGTCGAGGGTGCGGTCGGCCTTGAGGGCGGCCCACAGCTGGTCGGCGTCGGGGTGCACCAGGGCGACCCGGTCGCCCTGGTAGCGCCACGGCACGGTGAGGAACTTGATGTCGTGCAGGTCGATGTCCTTGAGCGACGTCCCCAGGTCGAGCAGCTTGTCGACGCCGGCCAGGTCCGGGTCGACGGTGAGCGACTTGGTGGCGGCGTCGGCCAGCGGCAGCAGGTTGGTCGGGCTCATGCCCTTGGACTTGACCGACTTCATCAGCGAGGCCAGGAAGGCCTGTTGGCGCTTGGTGCGGCCGATGTCGGAGCCGTCGCCGATGCCGTGCCGCAGCCGGACGTAGTCGAGGGCGGCCTGGCCCTCGACCTTCTGCACGCCCTTGGGGTAAATCTCCTTGCCGCCGGTCTTGGGCAGTTTGGGGTTCAGGTCGTAGTCGTGGATCGGGTTGGGCAGGCAGACCTCGACGCCGCCGACGGCCTTGGTCATCGCGGCGAAGCCCTCGAAGTTGACCACCATGGTGTGGTCGACGCGCAGCTTGGTGAGCTTCTCGACGGTGTTCAAGGTGCAGGCGGGGTTGCCCTGTTCGCTGTTGCCGACCGAGAAGGCGCTGTTGAAAATGGTCTGGCTCTTCGGCTTGGTCCAACTCTTGTTCGGCAGCTGGCACTCGGGGATGTCGACCAGCGTGTCGCGGGGGATGGAGACGCCGACGGCGTGCTTGTGGTCGGCGTAGACGTGCAACAGGATCGTGGTGTCGGAGCGGGCGCCGCCCTCCTCGCCGCCGCCGAGGTCCTTGTTGGCGCCGTCGCGCGAGTCGGAGCCGATCAGCAGGATGTTCATCGGGCGGCGGCCCTGGGAGTCGGGCGCGGCGGCCTCCGGGCGGTCCTTGGCGATTCCGTCGCGGCCGAAGGACGAGATGTTGCCGTTCAGCCGCCAGTACACGTAGCCGCCGGTGCCGACCACGGCGACGGAGGCGCCGACCAGCGACCAGATGATGATCTTCTTGGCCTTGCGGGGCTTGCGACGCCCCTGCGCGGCCGCCCGGCGGGACCCGCCCCGGCCGCCCGACCCGGATCCGCCCGACCCGGATCCGCCCGACCCGGATCCGCCCGACCCGGATCCGCCCGACGACTCGGTCTCCGGCTCGGCGGCGGGAGCGGAGGCCGCCCGTCGCCCGCTGCGCGGCGGGGTGGCGGCGGGGCCGCGGCCCTGGGCCCGACGGCCCCCGGCCCGGCCGCCGGCCGCCTGGTCGTCGTGGCTGCCCGCGCGGCGGCGCGGCACTCCCGCGGGCGGTGCGTCCTGCCGGTGGGCGTCGCTCTGCGGCGGCTCGTTCTCCCACCAGCCGGCGTTCGCGTCGGACGCCCCCGCCCTCTGGCCTGCCATACCTGCACCCTTCGCCGGAGGCGGCCGTCGGGCGCCTCAGCAACCGCTCCGTCTGCTGGGCGGACGGAAGTAGCTAGAGAGCGGAGCATATAAAGGGATCATTTCGAAAGTCACGGCCCGGGGCACCACTCCGTGCTCTGGAACGCCGCGTGCTGACCGCCGGTTCCCGTTCTCCGTGTGAGACATCAGACTCCACCGCGCCCGCGACGCCGCCCAGGACCGTTCCGGTGCGGCATTTCCGCACGCCAGGGGCAGTTGTAGGATGACCGGACAAGGAGTTGTAGGATGACCGACGTCGATCTGTGAACGAGAAGGGAGCCCGCCGTGGAGGGATTGCAAGCGGCCGGGCGGCGTTCGCTGGTGGACGAGGCGATCGAGCAGCTGCGCGAGCAACTCGCGGCCGGCGCTTGGCCGGTGGGGTCGCGAATCCCGACCGAGCACGAGCTCGCCGAGCGGCTGCGGGTCGGGCGCAACACCGTGCGGGAGGCGATCCGGGTGCTGGTGCACGCGGGGATGCTGGTCTCCCGGCAGGGCGAGGGGACGTTCGTCCGCTCGACCAGCGACCCGGCGTCGGTGCTGCGCGGCGTGCAGCGCTCGGGGGTGCGGGACGTGCTGGAGGTGCGTGCCGCGCTGGAGACCGAGGCGGCCCGGCTGGCCGCCGAGCGGCACACCCCCGACGACCTGGCCCGGATGCGGGCGGCGCTGGCCCGGGAGGCCGAAGTGATGGCCGCGCACCCCGAGCGGGCCGGCCGGGAGGCCACCGTCGAGCACGACCTGGAGTTCCACACGGCAGTGGTGGAGGCGGCGCACAACCCCGCGCTGACCGAGGTGTACCGGTACTTCGGGGCCTCGGTGCGGGAGTCGATGCGCGCGGCGTTCGGCGACCACGAGATGCCCGAGGTGGCGATCGACACCCACGCGGCGCTGGTCGACGCGATCGAGAGCGGTGACCCGGAGCGGGCCGAGGCGGCCTGTCGGGAGCTGCTGGCGGAGCCGACGGCGGCGGTCGAGCAGCTGCTCGCCGAGATCGCCGCGCGCAAGTAGCGCACGCCGACTGCCCGGTCCTCCCCTCTTCTTCGTTCACCCGCACAGAGAGTCAGCCCCGCCATGTCGGCAACTCGTACCGCGCAGCCTGCCCTCGACCAGAAGGTCGGTACCCGAACCGCATGGTTCGCCCACCCCGCCCTGCTGCTGACGGGGATCGTGCTGGTGGCCCTGAACATGCGCGCCTGCCTGGCGGCGGTCTCGCCGATGGTGGCGGAGATCCAGCACACCTTCGGCCTGTCGGCGGCGGCCAGCGGCCTGATCACCACGGTGCCGGTGCTGTTCCAGGGCGCGGGCGCGCCGCTGACGCCGCGGCTGACCCGCCGGTTCGGCACCGAGCGGGTGGTGCTGGGCGCGGTGCTGGCGCTGGGCGCGGGCGTGCTGCTGCGGGTGCTGCCGTCGGTGGCGACGCTGTACGCGGGCTGCGTGGTGATCGGCGTGGCGATCGCGGTGCTGAACGTGTCGCTGCCCGGCCTGGTGAAGCGGGAGTTCCCGCACCGGGCGGCCATGATGACCGGCGTCTACTCGACCACCATGCTGGTCGGCGCGACCATGGCGGCCGCGCTGTCGGTGCCGCTGGAGCACGCCCTGGGCGGCGGCTGGCAGGCCTCGCTGGGCGCCTGGTCGGTGCTGGCGCTGGTCGCCGCCGTGGCCTGGCTGCCGCAGGTGCTGAAGGCCCGTCAGACTCCGACCGAGCCGCTGCGGGCGGCCCCGACGGCGGTGCCGCAGCGGCCCGCCGTCAGCCCGTGGAAGTCCCCTCTGGCGTGGCAGATCAGCGCGTTCATGGGCATCTCCTCGCTGCTGGTGTACACGCTGGTGGCGTGGATGCCGACCATCCTGTCCGACCACGGGATGGCGCGCGGCGAGGCCGGTCTGGTGTTCGCGTTCAGCAATCTGGTGCAGGTGGTCGGCGCGTTCCTGGTGCCGCTGATGGCGGGCCGGATGACCCGGCAGCGCGGGCTGGCGCTGGCGATGGCCGGGCTGAACGCGGCCGGCATCGCCTGGCTGCTGCTGGCCCCGGTGTCGGGCGCCTGGTTCTCGGCGACGGTGCTGGGCCTGGCGCAGGGCGGCTCGCTGGGCCTGGGCCTGGCGTTCATCGTGCTGCGCACCGACAGCGTGCTGGGCGCGGCCCGGCTCGGCGGGATGAGCCAGGCGGTGGGCTACCTGGTGGCGGCGGCCGGCCCGGTCGGCGGCGGCACCCTGAAGCAGCTGACCGGCAGCTGGGACGCGACGCTGATCGTGATGCTGGCGCTGGCCGCGGTGGCGGCGGTGGCCGGCTGGGGCGCGGGTCGCGACCGCACGGTCTGACCGGCACACCACGAACGACGAACGACGAACGCTGAACAACGAACGGCGGGGACGGCACGCAGCCGTCCCCGCCGTTTCGCACAACCGGCGTGCTACTCCTCGCCGTTGAGGGTGAGGCCGGACAGCTTGACCGAGGCCAGCGCGGTCGCGCCGACGGCGGCGACGATCAGCAGCCAGACCGCGGTGGTCAGTCCGACCGGGGCGGTGACGGCGCCGTCGGCGGCGATCGCCTTGGTCAGCGACAGGCCCCACTGCTGGACGGACAGAGTGCGGGCGCCCTCGACGTAGTTGCCGATCAGGCTCTCCCAGATCAGCGCGTACGCGAGACCGGCGATCACGGCGTGCCGGGTGACCACGCCGAGCAGCAGGAACAGCGCGCTGTAGGCGGTGCCGGCGACCAGGGTGCCGAGCGCGTAGCCGGCCGCGATGCCGTCCGCGGTCCCGTACAGGATCAGGCCGGCCAGGTAGGTCGGCAGGGCGGCGAGCAGCCAGCTGGCACCGACGGCGACGGCCAGCTTGGTGGTGACGATCTTCCAACGCGGCAGCGGCTTGGACAGCAGGTAGACGATCGAGCCGTCCTCGATCTCGGTGGCGATCACGCCGGTGCCGGTGATCAGGCCGGTGATCGGGACCAGCGTGCCCAGGGCGAGGCTGCCGAGGATGCTGTGCGCGAGTTCCAGCTTGTCGATGGCGCTGTTGCGGGCGATCACCGCGATGACCAGCAGCATGACCGGGACGGCCAGCAGGATCAGGATGCGCCGGCGGCCGAACAGGCCGCGCGCGGTGAGCCTGGCGACGGTGGTGTTCATCGGGGGCCCTTCAGGACGAGACCAGGTACGAGAAGACGCTTTCCAGCGACTCGTCGGCCGGGGAGACGGTGTACAGCCGGATGCCGGCCTCGCGGGCGACCTTGGGCAGCAGCGTGGTGAAACCCTGGAAGTCGACCGCCTGGATGCGCAGGCCCTCGCCGGCGTCGAACTCGACGCCGGCGGTGGAGCCGTCCGCGATCAGCGCGGCGGCCAGCTGCCGGTCGTCGCTGGAGTGCACCAGGTAGCGGTGCGGACGGTCGGTCATCAGGCGGCGGATCTCGCGGAAGTCGCCGGATGCGGCGTGCCGTCCGGCCACCACCACCTCGATGTGCCGGGCGAGTTGCTCGACCTCTTCGAGGATGTGCGAGGAGAACAGCACGGTGCGCCCGTCGGCGCCGAACCGGCGCAGCAGGTCCATGAGCTGGAGGCGCTGGCGCGGGTCCATGCCGTTGAACGGCTCGTCCAGCAGCAGCACCGCCGGGTCGTGGACCAGCGCGGAGGCCATCTTGACGCGCTGCTTCATGCCCTTGGAGTAGGTGCCGGTCTGGCGTTCCTGGGCGTACTCCATCTCGACCAGCGCGAGGGCCCGCTTGGCAGCGGTGCCGGGGTCGGCGAGGCCGTGCAGTTCGGCGTTGGCGAGGACGAACTCCCAGCCCGTCAGGTAGTCGTACATCGACTCCTTCTCGGGGACCAGGCCGATCTGCCGGTAGACCTGCTGGTTGCGCCAGATCGGCGCGCCGTCCAGGGTGACCGCGCCGGAGGAGGGCGCGAGGAAGCCGCTCATCATGTGGATGAGGGTGGACTTTCCGGCGCCGTTGGGGCCGAGGAGGCCGGTGATTCCCGGTCCGATGGTCATGGTGACGTCGTTGACGGCGACCACGTTGCCGAACCAGCGGGAGACCTTGTCGATGGTGATGACGGCCATGGCTGCCTCTCAGACGTTCCGGTAGCGGCGCAGCGTCAGCGCGTAGCTGCCGGCCGTGAGGAGGACGATCACCGCGGCGTACACCAGCACGCCGGTGGTGCCGGGGGCGAGCATCTTGTCGAAGTTGTCGCCGCCGGTGCCGAAGACCTTGTTGACCAGACCCTCGATGGTGCGGGTCGGCGAGATCAGCTCGGCCCAGTGCGAGGACTCGGACGGGACGGAGCTGAAGCCGCCGGTCAGCCCGCGGACGATCTGCGCGAGCCCGCTGGTGATCATCAGGCCGCCCATGATGGCGGCGACGCCGAAGCCGCGACGCGGGGTGACGGCGGCGATCGCGAGGCCCAGCGCGGAGTACAGCAGCGCGTACAGGACGGCGGCGACCAGGCCGTAGCAGAGGTGGGCCAGGTTGTCGCCGAACGGGAAGCTGTTGAGCATCGCGCCGAGGAACAGCACCAGCAGCGGCAGCGTCAGGAGGATCATCAGCGCGCTGAACATGGAGGCGAACTTGGCAGCCACGTAGTCGCCGCGGCTGGCCGGCCGGGAGAAGTACAGCGGCACGACGTGGTGGCGCAGGTCGCGGGACATCAGCACGGGGGCCTGCGCGGCCAGGAAGATCTGCGCCAGGACGCCGAAGTACGACAGGTACTCGGTGTAGTCCATCGGCATCTGCTTCAGACCGGCGAACGCCACGATGGCGATGATCGCCAGCGTCGGGAGGACCAGTCCGCCGAACAGCAGGAACGGCAGCACCTTGGACTTGCCGGAGCGGCCGAGGCCGAACGCGGCGCGCAGGCCCTGCACGTACAGCGAACGGGTGGCGTAGCGGCGGCCCAACCGGGGCCCGGTGTACGGGCGGTAGCCGATGTCGTGGATGACACCGCGATGGGACTGGGCGGGGGTGGTCATGCCTGCTCGCCTCCTGCCGGCACGGCCGCGGCCTGCTGCTCGTGCTCCTCGTGCTCCTCGCCGGTCCCGCCGTGCTCGCCGTTTCCGCCGTCGCCGTGCTGGTCGTTCGCGTCGTTCTCGTCGTTCTCGTCGAGGCGGGTGCTGAAGATCTCGGCGACCCGGTGGCGGCGCTGCTCCAGCCGGATCAGGCCGAGGCCGAGGTCGTCCACGGTGTCGCGGACGGTGTCATAGGTGTCGTCGCCGGCGAGTTCCACCAGCAGGATGCGGCTGCCGTCGGCGCGCACCCGCAGCCCGGCGGCGGTCAGGCGCTCGCGCAGCACCGTCTCGGAGTCGAAGGCCCGGTCGGTGGGGTGGTCGGTGACCTCGACCGCGAGCAGCTGGGTGGCCTGGGTGAACGAGGCGGTGGAGGAGGACCGCAGCAGCTTGCCGCCGTCGATCACCACCAGGTGGTCGCAGGTGCGCTCCAGCTCGCCCAGCAGGTGGGTGGTGACCAGCACCGAGATGCCGAAGTCGGTGTGGACGCGGCGGATCAGGCCGAGCATCTCGTCCCGGCCGACCGGGTCGAGGCCGTTGGTCGGCTCGTCCAGCAGCACCAACTGCGGGTCGTGGACCAGGGCTTGGGCGAGCTTCACGCGCTGCTTCATGCCGGTCGAGTAGCCGCCCATCGGGCGGTAGCGCTCCTCGTACAGGCCGACGTGGCGCAGCGTGTCGGCGGTGCGCTCGCGGGCGGCGGCGGCGGGCAGGCCGGACATCCGGGCCATGTGCACCACGAACTCGGTGGCGGACACGTCCGGTGGCAGGCAGTCGTGCTCGGGCATGTAGCCGACCCGTTCGCGGATCTCCGCGCCCTGGGTGGCGATGTCCAGGCCGAGCACCTGGCCGGTGCCTTCGGTGGCCGGGGACAGCCCGAGCAGAATCTTGATGAGAGTGGACTTGCCCGCGCCGTTCGCTCCGACCAGTCCGACCACGCCGGGCTGCACTTCCACGGTGAGCCGGTCGAGGGCGGTGACCCGGGGGAACCTCTTGCTGAGGCCGTCCGTCTTGATGACTGTGGACACGGTCTCAAGTTAGCCCCGGCCGCCCGGGCGCGTAATGAGCTGAGCGGCCGATGTTCAGTCAGCCCACGGGATGACGCTCCGGCCCCACCCCCTAGGGGTACCGGGGGCGGGGCCGGCCGGTCGATCCGTCAACTCATCTCTGCGGCAAGGTCGTTCAGGCCAGCAGGCTGCTCTGCAGCAGCACCACCTGGTGGAACGCCTGGCTCGGGACGCCGTGCGGGTTGGTCATCTGGACCAGCGCGACCACGTCGCCGCACTGCACCCAGCCGAGCCGTCCGGTGGCCACGCCGCCGGCCTCCGCGTCAGAGAGCCGCACGTTGACCTGGCCGAGCGCCACCGCGTACTTGCCGTCGACGTCGGTGTGCGAGTTCTCGATGTCCTTGGTGGCGGGCATCAGGCTCACCGACCCGAAGAAGCGGCTGGCCTCGTCCTGCGAGCCGAAGTGGATCAGCCGCAGCTCGGTGCGGGTGCCGTCCTTGGTGGTCCAGCCCTGGGCGGCCGCACCCCGGCAGGCATCGCTGATCAGCCACTGGCCGTACGACTCGTCCTTGGCCAGCATCATGTCCAGGTCGCACGGCATCCATCGGCCCGCCACCGGCGGCAGGCTCGCGGGCGCACTCGCGGAGGCGCTGCCGGACGCGCTCGCCGACTCGGACGCGCTCGGGCTCGCGGACGGCGACGCCGACCCGGCGGCGCTCGGGGCGGCGGACGGGCCGGTGCCGACGGCGCCCTTGGGCAGCGGCAGCAGCAGCCCCCGCAGGTCGGCGGCGTGCGTCTTGATCTTGTACTCGGCCGGGGCCGAGGCACCCGCCGGCAGCGGCGGCAGCGTCAACTCCGGGAAGGTGTACCGGCCGTCGTTCGGCGTGGCCAGGCCGGGCAGGTCGGTGCGGTCCGGCAGGGTCACCGCGACGGCGGTGGCCGCGCCGGTCACCAGCGTCAGCAGCAGCGCGGCGCCGACCTGCCAGGCCCGCTTGCGGTCCGGCTTCGGGGCCGCGACGGCGTCACCGGCCGCTTCGGGGGCCGTTTCGGGGGCCGTGTCCGGGTCGGTCGGGTCGGCCGACCCGGTGGGCTCGACGGGCTCGACGGGCTCGACGGGCTCGACGGGCTCGGACGGCTCGGGGTTCGGGGTGATGTCGGTGCTCATGCGGAGGCTCCCGGGACGGCCAGTCGTTCGAGTTGCTGACGGAACAGGTCGACGACCTTGTTCTGGTCGAGGGGCGCGACCCCGGCGACCTCCATCTGCACCAGCATGTCGCCCACGCCGGCGTAGCACTGCAGGTAGTCGAGCTGGTCGCCCGCCTTCAGCGTCGGCAGCGCGCAGTGCGCCTCACCGTGTCCGGCGACGCCCGGGCCCACCCGGTACAACTCGTTGTCGGTGTACCACTTGCCCCACGAGCTGTTCTCCGCGGCCACCGCCTGCTGGTTGAACTGGCTCAGCAGCAGCGTGATCACGGTCTGGTTGTCCAGGGTGACCATGCTGCGCGCGCCGATGCCCTGGATGTGCAGCGAGGACAGCGCGCTCTCGGCGTCCTTCCGGTACTTCTCCGGAACGTCGGCGAGGGTCTCCTTCAGCGCCTTGTCCAGGTCCGCGTCGCGCAGCTCGTTGTCGTTGCCGATCGACTTGTAGTCCGGGCCCAGGTGGTAGCCGGACGGCAGCGGCAGCAGCAGGTCGCGCAGGCTGCCGAAGTGGTTGCCGTTGGACTTCGCACCGAACTCGTGGGCCGGGGTCGCCGACGGCGCGGGGGCCGCCGCCACCGGGGCGTCGGTCTCCTTGTAGTGGACCTTGATGATCGCCTCGCCGATGCCGACGCCGACCAGCGCCGCCACGACCACCGCGGCGACCGCCTTCAGCGCGGTACGACGCGGTTTCACGGCCGGAGCCTCGGCAGCCTCGCCGGCTGCGGCGGTCCCGACGGTTTCGGCGGTCCCGACGGTTTCGGGGGCCGCGGTCTCGACGTTCGGGGTCTTGACCTCGGGCTGCTGCGCGGTGGCAGCGGGCTCGGGGGATTCGATGTCGGTCACGCGATCCGCTCCCACTGTCGCTTGGCGATGTCCTCCAGCTGGGACCGGTCCACCTGGTTGTTCTTGGAGAACACCTCGATGCTCATCAGCACGGTGCCCTTCCGGGCCAGCGCCCCGGCCCAGTAGTACTGCTCATTGCTGCGCGCGTACTTGGAGGGCTTGTTGGAGACCATCAGCAGGCTGTCGCTGTTGCCCGGGATCTTCGAGAGGTCCAGGTCGGAGCGGCGCGGCAGCATCGCGCCGGCCACCTTGTTCACGTTCTCGGGCATGTACTGGATCAGGTTGACCCGGTACTTCACGTTGTTGCTGGACCAACTGACCTGCGCCGCCCGGCGGAAGCCGTTGGACAGCAGGTCGTTCATCTCCCAGGCGCTGTCGCCGAAGGTCTCCGAGATGTCGGCGGCGGTCAGCCAGCCGTCACCGTCGCCGTCGTTCTCGTCGGTGGTGTTGTCCGGACGCTTGATCAGCAGGTCACGCAGGTCGCCGTCGATGTTCAGCGGCTGCGGGCCCGAAGCGGCCAGCGCCTTGGCGTCGATCCGCTCGGCCGAGTAGGTCAGCTTCGGCGCGGCCAGCTTCGGCAGCGGCGTCGCCGGACGGGAGGCCTGGATGCCGTAGCCGACCACCCCGCCGATCACCGGACCGGCCACCACGGCGGTCAGGAACAGCGCGGTCGCCCCGAACTTCCGCTTCTTGCGGGCGGGTTCCTGCTCCTCGCCCCCCGCGAGCAGCTCGACCTGCCCGAAGGCCTCGGGCGACTCGCTCGGCACTTCGGCGGAACCGGGGGCGGGGACGGGTGCAGGGGCGACGGGCGGGGCTGTCGTCGGGGGTTCGGACGGCACGGCGGCGGCCGCCCCGGGCTCTGCGGCGCCCGTGGACTCGGTGCTCAACTGGTACTCCTGGAAGAAGAGTTCGGGACGGCCGTCAGCCGTTGGTGAGGCGGTCGCGCTCGCGCTTCATGGCGTCGAAGAGCAGCGCCCTGTCGGGGTCGCCCTGCACCTCGACGGTGATCTCGTAGACCACGTCGCCGACCACGCCGATACCGATCAGCGCACCGGTGTACGCCTGCTCCTTGGGCTTGAAGATGTAGCCCCTGGCGTTCGACACGCCGTCGATGTCGAACGCGTCCTTGCTGAAGGTGGTGTGGTCCGCGAAGCCCTGCGCGCGGTCGGTGCGGCTGAAGCGCTTGAGTTCCGTGCGCACCTCGGTCTTGCCGTCCCGGAGCCGGTAGGTGCGGCCGGCGGCGTCCTTGAAGCCCCAGGAGTCCAGCACCGACTTGATGTCGGTGTCGTCGCCGTACTGCGCCTGGAGGTCGTCCATGCTCAGCATCGCGCCGTCCGGCGAGCCGTACGGGTCGGCGCTGTCCGGCACCGGCAGCAGGAAGTAGCGCAGGTCACCGCTGTGCTTGCCGCCGGAGACGCTGCCCTGCAGCGTGCTGGCCGGGCGCGGCACCACGGTCGCGGACGGGGGCGCGCTGGGCGACGGGCTGGGCGAGGCGCTGGCGCTCGCACTGGCACTGGCACTGGCCGAGGCGCTCGCAGTGGGTGCCGGGGCGGCGGCCACCGTGCCCTTCCGGTCGGGCTTGCCGACCGCGACGGTGACGGCCGCGCTGGTCGCGGTCACCGCGAGCAGGCCGGCCACCGCGAGCGCCACGCCGGCCGCCCGGGGCAGCCCGCCGCGGCCTGCGGCGGGCTGCTTGGTGAGGGCCTGCTCGACGTCGACCTGCTCGGGGCCGGTCTGCTCGGTGAGCGTCTGCTCAGGGTCGGCCGGGGTAGGGACGGGCGACGGGTTGGGCTCGGTGGCCGCCGGCCGGTCGGCAGGCTCGGCGGCCGACTCCTGACCAGGGGTCGGTTCGGAAACGGACAAGGGTCTCCCCCCAGAGTGCGCATGGACGACCGCATGGCACCACGGGCCGTCCCCCCGGTCGGCCCGAACGCCGGTGTCACCATGCGGTGCACGAATTATGGGAGTCCTGTGAGCCCGTCAACAACACGATAGGGCTGCCGATTTGCCGCAATCCAGAGCCAATCGGACAGCCCGTGACCGAACCGCAACCGGGACCGGATCAGCTCGTGGCCGAGTCATCCTTCGTGGACGGAGCAGGCTGCTCCGACGGGGCATCGGCGGGCGTTGCGACCGCCTCCTCGGGCGCGCGCTGCGCGGGCGGCACGGGCGGCTGCGCGGGCGGCACGGGCGGCTGCGCGGGCGGCACGGGCGGCTGTCCGGGCACCGCCGGAGCCGGCTGCGCGGGCGCGGCGGGCTGAGCGCTCGGCGCGGGCTGAGCGGCCGGCGCGGGCTGAGCGGCCGGCGCGGCGGGGTCGGCCAGCCGGATGCCGGCAGCCTCCGCGAGGGCGATGTCGAGGCGCTCGTTGCGAATCCGGCGGTCGATGTACATCACGCCGTTGGCGAGCGCCCCGAGCGGCGCCGTGGCCGTGCTGAACAGCAGCATGAGCAGCGAACCGACCAGCACCAGGGCGGTCAGCGCACCGCTGCCGGGCAGCGTGACGGGCTGCTGCAGGTCGGAGTCGTTGATGACGACGGTCGGCATCATGCCGCCGAGCACGATCCCGAGCGGGGCCATCACGATGTTGGCCGCGATCCGGCCGGCGAGCGCCACCACCACGGTCAGCAGCAGGCTGCGCCACCAGTTGCCCTGGTTGAGCCGCCAGGCGCGGCGGATGCCGCCGACCGGCGTGGTCTCCTCCAGCACCAGCACCGGCACCTGCAGGGTCAGTCGGACGGTGACGTAGCAGAAGACGACCATGACGACCGGGATCATCAGGAAGTCCAGCAGCAGCAGCGCGGGGTTGTCGAGCCACACCCCGAGGGCGAACGGGACGCCGATCGCCGCGAGGTAGAAGACCATCATCGGCAGGTACACCATGGCCTGCGACAGCACCGCCGGCCACAGCCGGGGCCGCATCTCCTTCCAGGCCCGACCGACCGTGATCGGACGGCCGAGCGTCGCGGCCCGCAGCACCACCGCGGACAGCGGGGCGGCGATCATGAACTGGGCGAGCAGCACCAGTCCGAGCACCAGGCCCAGCAGCAGCACCGGGCTCATCACGTCCCACAGCTGCCCGGCGGTGACGTCCGCCTCGTCGGCCGGCAGCCGGTCGAGCGCGTCGCGCAGGTCGCCCACGAGCATCAGCGAGACCAGCACCACCGGCACCGCGCCGATGCCCGCGACCGTCAGCAGCGGCAGGTACAGCGCCTTGAAGCCGCGACGGAGGGTGTCGAACACGGCGCTGAACATCTCGCCGAACGACAGCGGACGCAGCGGAATCACGCCGGGCTTCGGCGCGACCGGCGCGGCCCCCCACGGGCCCTGCCCCCACCCGCCGACTCCCGGGCCGGGCTGCCCGTACCCCGGCCAGTGACCCTGGCCGGGAGGCTGCTGCCCCTGCCCCCACTGCCCGCCGGGCCGCTGCCCGGACCCGCCGATGTCCCCGCTCATCCGTACCCCTCCTGAGGCCACCGCCCCGGGACTGCCCCGGGACTCCGACGAGCCTAGGGCTCGCCACCCACCGTCCCGGCGGCGACCCCCGTCACGTTCGGTGACGATCAGTCAGCCCAGCTGGCTCAGGCCCTCGGTGGCGATCTCCTCGAAAACGGCCAGGTCGCTTGCGAAGATCGAGTCCGGCACCGGCCAGTGCACCACCAGCTCGGTGACACCCAGTTCGCGGTACGTCCCCGCCCAGTCGACGAACGCGCCCAACGACTCCAACGGCTTCTCCGCCGTCGAACCCTGCAGCAGCAGCTTCTCCAACTCGCCGACGTCCCGGCCTCGTTGCTCGCACGCCGCAGTCAGCTTCTCGATCTGCTGCGCGATCACGCCGGGCGCCTGCTCCACCGGCACGTCCGCAGGCCCCTTCGGGTCGCCGTACGTCACCCAGCCCTGCCCGAACTCCGCCGCCAGCCGCAGCCCGCGCGGGCCGGTCGCCGCCACGTAGAACGGCAGCCGGGGCCGCTGTACACAGCCCGGGATGTTCCGCGCCTCCACCGCCGAGTAGTACTCGCCCTCCCGCGTCGTCGCGTCCTCCCGCAGCAACTCGTCCAGCAGCGGCAGGAATTCGCCCAACCGGTCGGCCCGCTCCTTCGGCGACCACGCCTCCTGCCCCATCGCCGTCGCGTCGAACCCCGTCCCGCCGGCCCCGATCCCCAGCGTCACCCGCCCGCCGGACACGTCGTCCAGCGTGATCAGGTCCTTCGCCAACGTCACCGGATGCCGGAAGTTCGGCGAGGTCACCAGCGTCCCCAGCCGCATCCGCTCGGTCGCACACGCCGCCGCCGTCAACGTCGACACCGACCCGAACCACGGCTCGTCCCGAAAGCTCCGCCAGCTCAGGTGGTCGTACGTATAAGCCGCATGGAACCCCAGCTCCTCGGCCCGCCGCCAGATCTTCTGCCCCTCGCCCCACCGGTGGATGGGGAGGATCACCGTGCTCAGTCGCATACGGGCGACCCTACGGCGGCGAAAGCCCGACAGACTCATGCATACTCGCAGTATGCTTGCCTCATGGCGGCTACCACGCGCATCACGGTCACCCTGCCCACTGAGCAGGTGGCCGAGCTGAAGAAGCTCACGGACAACATCTCCGGCTACGTCGCCGAGGCGGTGGCCCGACAGATCAGGCACCAGTTGCTCGGCGAGGAAATCCGCCAGTACGAGGAAGAGCACGGCGCGTTCACGGAAGAGGAGCTCGCTGCCGCGCACGCGAGGATCTTCGGCGCGTCCGAGCCGGGCAGCGGAGCGGCTGCCGCGTGAGTGCGCGGATCGAGACTGTGGTGCTGGACTCCCAGGGAATGTCTGCCTGGATCTCACAGGACCGGGAGGTGCTCGCGATGATCAAGGCTCTTCACTCGATGGGGGCCGGCCTGGTCGTTGGTGCCAACACCATCGTGGAGATCTCACATGCCAAGGCGAACACCGCCCGACTGAACTGGGTGCTCTCGCAGGTCAGGATCGAGCCCGTGACCGAGCATGCGGCCAGGGCCTCCGCGACGCTTCTCAAGCAGGCTGGTCTGCATGGACACAAGTACGCCATCGACGCAACCATCGCCGAGATGGCGCTCCGCCAGCCAGGTCCGGTGGCCATGTTGACCTCGGACGTCGACGACATGGCGAAGCTCTGCGGCTCCCACGTCCAACTCATCGCGCTCTGAGCCGACGACGGGCTGGGGCATTCATGGCCCGCTTTTCCACAGGTCAGCGCGCGATGGGTGAGTGAGGCTCGACCGAGGTCACCAACGTCCCCAACCGCATCCGCTCGGTCGCACACGCCGCCGCCGTCAACGTCGGCACCGACCCGAACCACGGCTCGTCCCGAAAGCTCCGCCAGCTCAGGTGGTCGTACGCATAAGCCGCATGGAACCCCAGCTCCTCGGCCCGCCGCCAGATCTTCTGCCCCTCGCCCCACCGGTGGACGGGGAGGATCACTGTGCTGAGACGCATGTCATCGACCCTAGTCCGGCCCCGTGGTCGTCGCGGTGGCCGTCGGCCGCTTCACCAGTGCCGAGGGCTGTCGGCCCCGGATCGGGTTGGCTGCCGGCTCCGGGGCCGGCCGGGTGTCCGACTTCGGCTGCCCAGCCATTCGGCCCGCACCACAGTGGCTGCGGGCCGGACGGCTGATCGGGCGTGCGGCGTCAGCCGGTGGCCAGTGCCTCGGTCGGGGTGAGCCTGGCCGCGCGGCCTGCCGGGTACAGGCCCGCGATCGCGCCGACCACTGCGGAGGCTCCGACCGCCGCCGCCAGCGCGCTGGTGGGGATGTCGAGCGGCCAGTCCTTGGCGGCCGCGTATCCGTAGGTGGACAGTCCGCCGAGTGCTGCGCCCGCTATGCCACCGAGTCCGGCGAGAGTGACCGCCTCGGTGAGGAACTGCATGCGGATCTGGCCCCGATGGGCGCCGAGCGCGCGGCGCAGGCCGATCTCCTGGCGGCGTTCCAGGACCGCGATCACCATCGTGTTGGCGACGCCGACGCCACCGACCAGCAGCGCGACCGCGCCCAGGCCGAGCAGCAGCGCGTTGAAGGTGTCCTTCGCGGCCAACTGCGCTGCCAGCGCGTCGGAGGGACGGCTGACCTTGACCTCGTTGGGCGCGCCCGGGTCGACCGTGGGAGCCAGCACGTCGCGGACGTCTTCGACGGCTGATTCGGTGGTGCGCGTGTAGACGGTGGTCGGATGCCCGTCGAAGCCCAGGTATGCCATTGCGGCTTCCCAGCCGACCAGCGCCGCCGTGTCGAGTTCTTCGGCCAGCGGCACCGGGTCGAGGATGCCGATCACGGTGAACCAGCGTTCGCCCAGCCATACCTGACCGCCCGGTGCCTCTGCCGCGAGCCGTTTCGCGGCCTTGCTGCCGAGCACCACGGCCGGGTACCTGTCGGTCGCGGGGTCCAGGAACCGGCCGCTGCGCAGCTTGCCGCCGATGGTGCCGAGCAGGTCGTCGCGGGCGGCGAGGACCGCGATGCCGCCGGTGATGGTGGTCGGGATCCGGTCGTTGCGCCGGACGGTGGCGGAGGTGTTGCCGGTGGCGGTCGCCGACAGGACCGGGCCGATCCGCTCGACCATCGCGTCCGCGTCGGGCGGCAGCGCCGCCTTGTCGCCCATGAAGTTCTGGCCCGGACCGACGGTCAGCAGATTGGTGCCCAGCTTGGCGATCTGGTCGGCGAGCCTGGCCTGGCTGGACGTGCTGATGCCGACGATCGTGACCATCGCGGCAACACCGATCGCGATGCCGAGTGCGGACAGGAAAGCACGCAGTTTGCGGCCGCGCAGGCCCGACAGGCCGACGGACAGGACATCCCGCGGCCGAAGCCGCGCCGGGCTGGGCAGCGGGCGCCTGGACTGTGCGGTCCCAGTCGACTCCCGCGGAACGGCGGTCATGTGGCCGCCCCGGCGGCGGTGTCCTCGCGGATCCGACCGTCCAGGATGCGTACCCGGCGGGGCAGGGTGTCGGCGAGCTGCGGGTCGTGGGTGATGACCGCGATCGTGGTGCCCTGTGCGTTGAGGTCGCGCAGCAGTTGGACCACCGCCGCCCCGGAGACCGAGTCCAGCGCGCCGGTCGGTTCGTCGGCGAGCACGATCTCGGGCCTGGACACCACCGCGCGGGCGATCGCGACGCGCTGCCGCTCACCGCCGGACAGCTCGTGCGGGTGGTGGCCCAGCCGGTGTCCGAGACCGACCTGTACGAGGGCTTCGGCGGCGCGTTCGCGACGCTTGGAGTGGCCGATGCCGTGGTACAGCAGCCCGGTCGCCACATTGCCGAGCGCGGTCAGGTGCGGGGAGAGGAAGAACTGCTGGAACACGAAGCCGATCCAGCGGGCCCGGACCGCCGACATGCGGCGGTCCGACAGCTTGGCGATGTCGTGGCCGAGTACTTCGACGCTGCCCGCGGTCGGCCGGTCCAGGGTGCCCATCAGGTTGAGCAGCGTGGACTTGCCGGACCCCGACGGGCCGACGATGGCCAGGAGTTCGCCCTGTCGGATCGTCAAGGAGGCGTTGTCAAGGGCGGTCAGGCCGCCGGGATATGTCTTGGACGCCGCGTGCAGCTCGATCACCGGTTCGCCGCGCACCGTCCGGGCCGTGGCGTTCGCGAATGGGCGGGTCATGAACCGGGCACCCGCACTTTCTGGTCCTTGGCGAGGCCCTCGCCGGTGATCTCGACGCGGCCGTTCGCGAACAGGCCCGGCTCCACTCCGACCAGGCGTTTGTTGCCTGTGCCGTCGACGACCTCGACGGCGTACCCGCCCTCGGCCAGCGCCACGAGGGCGTTGACGGGTACCGACAGGACTCCCTTACGGCTTTGGCTGGTGAACCCGACGGTGACCGGCGCGCTGTCGAGGGTGCCGGCTTCCTCGGGCGTGTCGAGCGTGACGACGACCTTGATCGTCGGCGTGCCGCCACCGCCCGGGCCGCCGTTCTGGTTCTCGCCCTTCTCGGCGACGGTGCCGATCGAGCTGATCGTGCCGGTGGTGGCCTTGCCGCCGGGCAGTCTGACCGTCAGTTTGTCTCCCTGCTTGGCCAGCGTCTGCTTGTCGATCGGCAGCGGCACGGTGACCTGGCGACCGGTGCCGGAGACTTCGGCGACCTCGCCCTGCGCGGGTGCGCCGATCGAGGCCTTGACCGAGGCCACCCGAACGGCGGCCGGTTGCACGACCACGGCCGAGGGGTCGACCCGGCCGGTCTGCGGAACTCCCCGGGACTTCTGCCAGCGCTTGACCGCGGCAGTGGTCCCGTCAGTGAACTTGTCGTCGACCCGGAGGTCCTTGCCGAAGCCGAGCGCGACGAGGTTCCACTTGAGCAGCCGCACGTCCACGCCGTCGGTCACCCCTTTGGACAGTGCCCGCCACAGCGGCGCTTCGCCGTAGAACAGCGTCACCGGACGGCCGTTGACCTGGTACGCCGACTCGCCCTGCTTGACGGTGTCGCCGACTTTGGGCAGCTGGGTGAAGATCCGGGTACCACCGTCCTGGTCGTCCTCGTTCTGCTTCCTGTCGTCCTTGGACGGGCCGCCGGGCGGCTTGCCGCCACTCAGTGGCGGGGGTGTGGCTCCGTTGTCCGGCTGGTTCCGGTTCTGCCCGGGGTCGGGAGCCTGTGCGTAGATGCTTCCGGTCGCCGCGTAGCCGAGGGTGCCGCCGACGTCGGCGGTGACCGTCAGGTCGCCCTGCACGATCGGCGCGGTCGCGCCGGCCTGGTCCTTGGCCGTGGCGGTGACCTTGTCCTTGCCGTCCGGTACGAGGACCAGCGCGCCGCCCACGCCGAGCGCGAGCACCACCGTGACTCCGACGATCACGGCGGTGCGGGTACGCCTGCCCATCAGCCGCCCACCGTCGCAGACGTGTTGCCGCCCGCAGGGGCGCACGCCCTGAACGCCTCCTCGAACTTGCCCCGGTCCGCGCCCGACGGGACCGGCGCCGTACCGGCCTGGTCGTCGCCCGGATTGGGGTCGGGGGCGTCGACTCCGTGCTCGCGCAGGCACTTGGCCATCTTCAGTTGCTGCTCGCGCTGCTCGGTCTTCTGCTTCTCGGTGAGCACACCGCCGTTGGGGAGCCACTTGCGGCACGCGTTGCCGGCGTCCTCCATCTTCTTCAGCTCCACGCCGTCGGAGCCCGCCGGTACCGACAGCGCGGGTCCGGCCTGCATGCTGCCGTCCGGGCCGGGGTCCGGCATGTCCACGCCGCGCTCGCGCATGCAGCCCGCGTACTTGACCATGTCGCCCTGCTCGCCGGCCGCCGCCTCGGGTGGCGCGCTGGAGGGGATCTTCCTGTCGCCGAGCGAGGCGACCTTGTGGCTCTTGTCCGAGCCGCCCGAGGAGCACGCGGACAGCATGAGGACCGAGCTGAGCGCCAGTGCGGAGGTCCCGGCCACCGCTCTGCCGATCCGGGCGCGGTGTCGTGTGGGAGGGTTGCGCATCAGAGGGTCCCCTCTCGACGGGGCGGCCCGTCGCCGCCCGGCATGAGGCAGGTCTACGCGCCCGCGGGTTGGGACCGGGTTCGCACGGCCCTAACCCGGAGCTAACCGGGTACGGCGCAGCCTGGTCGGGGCCGGCCGAGGGCGACGCGACGCCGCCACGGGGTGTCCACCGTGGCCCGGAATCCACCGCAGAACAACACGCGAAGGGGGTCGGACCCGGATGAAGGTACTCATCGTCGAAGACGAGGAGGAAATGGCGGACCTGCTGGCCGAAGGACTGCGGCGACAGGGCCTCTCCGTCGACGTCGCCCGCGACGGCGTGCAGGCGCTGGAACACGCGGCCGCCGCGGCGTACGACGTCGTGGTCCTGGACCGCGACCTGCCCGTCCTGCACGGCGACGCGGTGTGCCGGACCCTGAACGCCACCCGGCACCCCGCGCGCATCCTCATGCTGACCGCGTCAGGGTCCCTCGCCGAGCGTGTCGAGGGACTCAACCTCGGCGCTGACGACTACTTGGCGAAGCCCTTCGCGTACACCGAACTCATCGCCCGCATCCATGCGTTGTCCCGGCGGGGCAGCGGCTCGCAGCGCACGGTCCTGGAGCGCCGCGGTGTCGTCCTGGACATCCACCGGCACCTCGCCGAACGCGACGGGCGCCTGCTGCGGCTCAGCCCGAAAGAGATGATCATCCTCGAACTGCTGCTCGCCGCGAAAGGTGGCGTCGTCACCCATGGGGACCTGCTCGACGAGGCGTGGGAGGAGGCCGTCGACCCCCGCAGCACCGTGGTCAAGGTCGCGATCCACGGACTGCGCCGCAAACTCGGCGACCCACCGCTGATCGAGGCCGTACCAGGTATCGGATACCGGCTGTGAACGGGCCCGCGAAAGGACGGGGAGATCGGCGGCCGGGCCTGCGGATCCGGACCCGGTTGGCGATGCTGCACGCGGGACTGTTCCTGGCGTGCGGCGCGGTGCTGCTGTTCGTGCAGTACCTCGCGGTCAACCGGATCCTGGGAGACCGCTCCGTCGTCATCACCGGGACCCCGGTTCCAGCGCAGGCCGCCGAGACCGGAATGAGCCAGACGGCCTCCACCCAGTCATACGTCGAGGGACTGGCCCCCGCGCAGAACGCATCGGTCATGCAGGCCGCGGAGGCGCGGTTCGTCGACTTCAAGAGCCTGGTCCTGGACTCCCTCCTCAGCCAGTCGCTGATCACCCTGGCGATCCTCGCGGTGGTCTCCGCCAGCCTGGGCTGGTGGACTGCCGGGCGTTCTCTCGCGCGGTTGCACAAGGTCACCGGCGCCGCGCGACGCATCTCCGAGCAGAACCTGCACGACAGGCTGGCCCTGGTCGGCCCCGACGACGAGATCAAGGAACTCGGCGACACCATCGACGCGATGCTGGTACGCCTGGAGCGGTCCTTCGACGCGAACCGCCGCTTCGCCGCCAACGCCTCGCACGAGCTGCGCACCCCGCTCGCGCTCCAGCGCACCTCCCTGGAGATTCCGCTCGCCGAGGGGCGGGTTCCCGACGACCTCAAGCCCTCGATCGAGCGCGCGCTGCGAGCGACCGCGCGCAGCGACAGGCTGGTCGCCGGCCTGCTGCTGCTCGCCAGCGGCCAGCAGGGTCCGCAGAGCTCTCAGGCCACCGACCTCGCGGACCTGGCCGCCGACGCGGTAGACCTCTACCGCGCTCAGGCCGCCGCTGCGGGCATCACCGTCACCACCGACCTGGACCACGCCCCGACCTCGGGCGACCCGGTTCTGCTCGGCCAGGTCGCGGCCAACCTGGTCCAGAACGCGGTCCGCCACAACGTGCTCGACCGCGAGGGCGACGTCCGGGTGAGCACGGGACGCGTCGCAGGCGGAGCGGAGCTGCGCGTGGACAACACCGGCCCAACCGTCGACCCGACCAATGTCGAGCACCTGTTCGAGCCATTCCATCGCGGTGAGGCCGCGCGACTGTCCACCGGAAGGCCCGGCTCGGGGCTCGGCCTGTCGATCGTCCGCGCGGTGGTCGAGAGCCACGGCGGCACGGTCGTTGCCGGTGCCAGGGCGACCGGCGGCCTGAGAGTGACCGTGTTCCTACCGGAGGGCTCCGGGAGCGAGTAGGAACGGATGGCGCTCCCTGGGGAAGGAGGCACCGACACGCGTGGCACTCTCACCCAGCCAAGGCTGGTGACGTCACCGAACTTCCGGCATCCGGTGACGTTGGTGAAGGAGCTGATCACGCTGGACGACGTGTCCGGTGGGCGGGTGACTCCGGGGATCGGGGTCGGCGGGATGGGGTTCGACGCGACGGCGATGGGCCAGGAGGCGTGGTCGCCGAAGGAGCGCGCGGACCGGTTCGGGGAGTTCCTACCGCTGCTGGACGAGCTGCTGCGCACCGCCCCTCGCCCCACCGGCGCGCGGCCCAGCGGCGATGTCAGCTTCGTGGCGGGTCGGTGTAGATGGTCTCGCTCTGCGTGATGGGATGCAGGCCGCGGTAGTCCCAGCTGAGCGTGTGCGGGCCGGGGAGATAGCCGGCGTGGGTGGTCTGTTCGGCGAGGGTGGGACCGTCCCACGTGAAATGGGTCTGCTCCTCGACCGCGATGCCGTCGACGCCCAACCGCTGCTTGGTGATGCGCCGTCGGAACGGATCGTAGAGGTAGCGCCAGCGGCGGCCGTCCGGAGTGGTGACGTCGGCGAGACGGTCCTCCGCGTCCCAGGAGTAGCGCCAGGTCTCGGGCTTCTTCGACAGTCGGGACCTCTACCGGAGGGTGATGCGGCCGGCGGCGTCACCCACCCGAGCGACCCGAGCCTCGGTCGCGCCCGCTGATCGATGATCGGTGCGCGGGCGCGCGCTTGGCGTCCTGGTCAGCCCCGGCCGGTCGTGAAGGGGTCGACGTTGAGGTCGCCGCAGACGTTGAGGGTGCCGTTGTCGACGCCGCCGGTCACGGCCACCTGCGTCTGCTGGGTGGTGTTCGGCAGGATGATCGAGACCTTGGAGCCGGCCACCGCGCACACGTAGCGGCCGGAGGAGCTGGCCTGGCCGTTCACGTCGCTGTAGAGCAGGTTTGCGGTGGCCTGCGCGCCCGGGGCCAGCGTCACGGGGGTGGTTGAGCCGCCCTGGTGGCGCACGGCGTCGATCGGGGAGGACTTGCCCTGGTCGTCGGCGAGTTGGACGCCGGGGAAGCCGGTGAGGGTGCAGCTGCGGCCGGAGGTGTTGGTCGCGTGGATGGTCGCCAGGGCGGGCTGCTGCTCGGAGGCGCGGGCCGTGGGGCCGGTCACGCTGAGCTTCACGTCGGCGGTGGTGCAGTGCTTGCTGTCGGCGGCCGTGCCGGAGGCGCCGGTCCCGCTGCCCGGCGTCGAACCCGACGTGCCCGAGGTCGCGCCGGTGCTCGAACTCGCCGTGCCCGTCGTTCCGGACGTGGCCGAAGCCGGCGCCGAGGACGCGGGGCCCGCCGCCGAGGACGAGCCGGTGCCCGACCCGCTGCTGCAGGCGGTCAGCGCGAGGCCGGCGGTCAGCGTGGCGGCAGCGGCGGCGATCAGGCGTGTTGCAGTGCGCATGGTGTGTGCCCCCAGAGGGCAGGGCTTCCTGCCGTTCGATGTCTCTTGTTCGTGACCCTTCAGCACCAGTTGTATCGCACGAAGATCCACAGCTTCATTCGTCGGATGTCACAGCCGTGCCACAGCGGCGAGGCGGCGTGATCGGGTCGGTGGTCGTACGCGTGGGCGACACGCACTCGTTTCGGCGATACGCGATCGTTCCGGTGCACCTTCGGACCATTTGCGCAGCGGTGCCGCAGCGTCGGCTAGCGTGCAGCCGTGAAAGAGCGGGAGGGCTCGCATGACTGTCGTGGTACGGAACGAGGACGAGGCGTCGCTGCGAGGCCTGATCGAGCGCTGCGCCGAACTGAAGGGCGAGCTGGTCGAGTTCGCCCAGAGCGCGCGGTTCGACCCGTGGCTGACCCCGCTCCTGCTGGACGCGGCAGGACCTGAGCGACGGCTGGACGAGGACGAGGCGGTCCGAATCATCGATCACTTCATCCTCCGGTACCCCCTGCCGGGCGGCACGACCGTGGTGGACCAATTCATGGCTGGACGGCGGGACTTGACCGAGGCCGACCGGGCGATGCTGCTCGGCTGGCACGACCCGGTCGAGGGCGTCTTCGAGATCCGGCGCAAGGACGGGGACGCCGTCGTCCTGCTGAACCTGGTCGACGACCTGGAGTACCGCACGTACTCGAACGTCGGGCCGGCGGCCTTCCGCAGAACGTCCAAGGGAAGCTTCCTCGTTGCTTGCCTGGTGCCCGTTCACTCGGCCGACGGGGCCTGGCTGATCTCCGGCGCGATGTCGCACTACCCGAGGTCCAGCGCCACCGAGATCGCCCGGGCCGCGCTCCAACTGGCCACCAGCCACCCCGAGCTGGTCTTCCGCAACCCCGAGAAGATCGAGCAGGAGTGGGAGTCGATGCGGGAGGACCGGGCCGCGTTCATCGAGTTCTGCGGCAGCGACGAACTGGTCCTTTCCCCGGCCGAGGCCGAGGACCGGCTCAATGCCTACTACCGGCACCGGCAGGAGGCCGCCGTCGCCGAGCATCCCGACCGCACCCGGGGCAGGCGGCTGCCCGGCCTGGCCTTCCCGGCCTTCGAACTGCCGGAAGAACTCGCGGAATCGGACACCGTCGGCGTCATCTACGACGAGGTCGACGGGCTCAACTTCTACGCCGACTACGGGATGCTGCGGGACCTCTTCGCCGACCCGGCCCTCCCGGGCCGCAGGCAGCACCAGGACCTGCTGCGTGTGTACCTGCGCGAGGAGTCGATCGCGCCGCTGCCGATCCGCCGGCTGGCCGCCGCCCACCCGGAGACCGTCGACACGGTGTTCCGGAAGCTGCTGCGGAAGCCCGGATTCACCTGGGACGAGCACGGCGAGGAGCTACTGCGCCGACGCAAGCCCCGGTACTACGAGAACGAGCCCCGCCCCGGCGTCTCCGTGATCGGCGAGCGCCTCGGCGAACTCGCCGCGGGCGGCCGACAGCCGAGGTTCACCAGGGCACGGCGCGATCACCCATAGGGCTTCCTCCTCGGACACGAGTCCGGCCGCGCGAGGTCGAACACGAGTCCGGCCGCACGAGGCCGGCGGGGAACGTTCATTCGCGTTCTCCGGGGGGTCATGGCGGTGATGCCGGGTGTTGGCCGGGCGCTGGGACGCTCGCGGGCACATCCAGCCATGTTCGCGGGGAGTGTCATGCGATTCCGAGTCCCGTCCGCAGTGCCGCTGTTGGCGGTCGGTGCGGCCCTGGTCAGTGTTGCGGCAACGGCGCCGAGTGCGGTGGCCGCGCCCGGCGCGCCGGGGCAGCGTCCGTCGTTCTGCGGGCACGACAACCGGCACACGCCGTTCGCCGGGTACCTGTGCGCCAAGCCCGGGGAGCTGTTGGACGTGCGGATCGGGGACGTCCACCCGACCCAGCCGTCGCTGGGCTACGACGAGGTGTACTACAAGCTCGGCCGGTACACGCTCGGCAAGGACGCGGTCAACAAGAAGTTCAGCGACTGGTGCGAGGCGGACGGCCGGATCGAGGCGGTCGCCGTGCAGCCGAACGCGCGGCTGGACGTCCCGTCCTCGTTCACCTGCACGCTGCCGGTCGGCGGGGAGACCGCGGACAGCGAGGCCGCGATGAAGACCGTGGTGATCGGCCCGGGCGGCGAGCCGTTCCTGACCGACGGTCACCACACGCTGACCTCGTTCTACGAGACCCCGGACGGCGGCGCGAACCTGCATGTGCGGCTGAAGGTGCTGGCGAACCTGAGCACGCTGACCCAGAAGGACTTCTGGGCGCAGATGCAGGCCAACAAGTGGGTGTACCTGAGCGACCCGCAGGGCAGGCCGGTGAAGATCAACAAGCTGCCGACCTCGGTCGGGCTGGCCAACTTCCAGGACGACACGTACCGCAGCCTGCTCTACTTCGGCCGCGACATCGGCTACACCCAGAACTCGGTGCCGTTCCAGGAGTTCTACTGGGGCAGCTGGCTCCGGGACGCCAAGCCGGTCGACCTGTCCGGCTGGAACCGCTCGGACCCGACCAGCTACCTGGCCGCCGTGAAGAGCACCACCCAGACGATGGCCGCGCTGCCGAAGAGCACCGTGATCGGCAGCGGCTTCACCGCCGCCGACCTGGGCGCGCTGGACCAGTGGAACGCCGGGAAGGCCGCCAACAAGGGCGAGTTCGACAAGCTGAGCAAGCCGTACTCGGACGCCAAGCCGGGCAAGCTGGCGTACGCGCTGGAGTACCGGAAGGTCAACGGCCTGGGCTGAGACCGTAGTTGACGCACGGAAGGGGGCCGGCGGACGTCCGCCGGCCCCCTTCGCATGCCTGGCCCCTCAGGAGCCGAGCAGGTTCGCGGCCGGCGTCTCGGCGGACTTGCCGGTGGCGGCCTTGGAGACCTGGTCGGCCGTCAGCGCCTTCTTCCAGACCTGGACGCCGGTGATCGAGCCGTTCCAGGCGTCCGCCCACTGCGACTTGTAGCGGGCCCGGCCGAGCTCCAGCGGGCCGGTGCCGTGGACGATCGACGGCGCGGCGGTGGTCTGGGCGAGGGTGCCGTCCACGTACAGCGAGATGCTCTTGGCCTTGGCGTTGTAGACGCCGGTCAGGGTGGTCCACTGGCCGGTGGCGGCGGTCGCGGTGGAGACCGCCAGCGCGCTCTTGCCGGCCTCGTTGGCGGTCTGCACCTTGAAGACCCAGCGGTTCTTGTTGGTCCCGGCGTCCTCGCGGCCCAGGTAGAAGGAGAAGAACTGTTCGCTGTTCTGCGACAGCGCCGCCTTGGACGCGCTCGCGGCGTCGTTGCGGACCACCGCGGAGACGGTGAAGTCCTTCGTGGTGTCGACGGACGCGTCGGCGGCCTCGGCGTAGCCGTCGCCGCTGCCGACCAGGTGCAGCGCCTTGCCGTCGCGGCCGTCGGCGGCGCCCACCTTCGCGGCGGTGCCGAGCTTCAGCCCGGGCACCGTGGCGGCGTCCGCGGCCGCGTCGCCCTTGCCGCCCTGGCCCCCCTGGGCGGCGTTGGCGTTCGCGGACTGCTTGGCGGACGGTGCGGCGCCGACCTGCGCGGCCTTGGGCGTGGCCGGACCGTCGCCCTTGTCCTGCACCATCACCGCGACGGCGACCATCGCGCCGGCCGTCACCAGACCGGTGGCCACGGCGGTGATGCGGACGGTCCGCTTGCGGCGTTCCTCCCGCGCGTCGGCCTCCGCCATCGTCCGCCAGTACGCCGCTTCCGCTCCCCCGACCACCGGCTCTCTGGTCGCGCCCGCGTTCCCCGCTGCCCGCCTGCCAGCCACGTTCTCCCCGATCCGTACGCCTGCTTGTCGGCGGAACTCTAGGTGGCCCGGTTCGAACACGCGAACCGGAATGCCCCGCAGCACTCCACCCCGAGCACCGTAACGGCGCTCGGGGCGGAGGAAGTTGACCCGATTTCGATCAGGGGCGGTGGCACCGGGCACGGCGGTGGCGGCAAGGACGGCGAGGCGGGTGCGGCGACGGTGGACGGACATCGGCCGCTCCCCCGGAACTGATGCCTGCGGGTGGTGGTCGCGGCGCGTGCTCGGGTGCGTTCCGCTCGGCCCGGCGAGGGCCGTTGAGGGAATTCCGCCGTCCGTGCACGGATACGGGGTGGGGGTATGGTTGCCCGGATGGAACGGACGGGGCGGGCAGGTGATCCCGCCGGGCGGACGGTCGCCCGGTGGGCGGTGCTGTGCGCCCTGCTGCTCGGGCTGTTCCTGATGCACGGGAGCCCGGCGAGCGCCGCCGGCTGTCACCGGACGACGGAGCCCCCGGCCGTCGCCCACCACGCGGCGGCGCACGCCGACGAGGGGAGCGCCCGGGCCGCCGCTCGTGCGCCGGGCGCGCACGAGGGTGCGGCCGTCGACTGCCTCGCCACCCCGGCCCGCGACCGGCTGCCGCACACCGCCCCGCCCGCCGCCGTGCCGTGGAGCCACCCGGGGCCCGTTGCGGCCGGCCCGCTCCACGCGACCGCTGCCGAGGGCGGCCGGGCGCCGCCGGACGGCGGGTGGGACCTGCTGCTCCGGGTCTGCGTCGCCCGCAGGTGAGAACGCCACCCGGCCGCCCCGTCGAGGGCCGCCGGGCGCCGCGTCCTGCCCGCGAACCGCGCACCTTGGAGCGAACTCCGATGACCCGCACCACCACGACCACCCGCCGTACCCTGCTCACCGCCGCGGCCGCCGCCGCGCTCGCCCTCACGCTGGCCGCCTGCGGCAGCGACCCGATGCCCGGCATGGACCACGGCGCCGCGCCCTCCGCCACCGCCGCCGACCACGACATGCCCGGCATGAGCCACGGCCCGGACGGCATGGCGGGCATGCCCGGCATGGACCACGGCGCGAACGGGCTCGCCGCCGAACAGGGCGGCTACCGCCTGGAGGGCAGCCTCGCCGACACCGAGTACCGGTTCACCGTGACCGGCCCGGACGGCAAGGTGCTCACCGAGTACCAGCCCGAGCAGACCAAGGAGATGCACTTCTACGCGATCCGCTCCGACCTGTCCGGCTTCCAGCACCTGCACCCGACGCGCTCCGCCGACGGCACCTGGACGGCCCCGCTGGCCGCCCTGCAGCCCGGCGAGTGGCGGATGTACGCCTCGTTCGTCCCCGGCGCGGGCAGCGGCAAGGGCACTGGCCTGGTGCTCAGCCGCACCGCCACCGTGGCCGGGCAGGCCGATCCGGTACCGCTGCCGGCGGCCGCGACCAGCACCACCGTCGACGGATACACCGTGACGGTGGCCGGTGCGCCGAAGGCCGGCGCGGCCGGGGAGCTGACCGTCACCGTCGCCAAGGACGGCAGGCCCGTCACCGACCTGGAGCCCTACCTGGAGACGTACGCGCACCTCACCGCCTTCCACGCCGGCGACCAGGCGTTCGCCCACCTCCACCCGGAGGGCGCGGCCGCCACCGGGGCCGGCGGCGGCCCGACCCTGGCGTTCCACGCCGAACTGCCGAAGCCCGGCGACTGGCGGCTGTTCCTCCAGTTCCGGACCGGCGGCACCCTGCACACCGCGGCGATCACCCTGAACGTCGCCGCCTGACCGCCCCGGGCCCGCCCCGAACCCGCCCCGACCCGGGTCGGGGCGGGTTCTCGCACGAGTGCGCGAAGATGGACGGATGACCGCCTCCCCGCGCCCCCGCCTGATCGCCACCGACCTCGACGGCACCCTGCTGTGCCCCGGCGGGACGGTCTCCACCCGGACGGCGGCCGCGCTGGCCGCCGCCGAGGCAGCCGGGGTGCAGGTGGTCTTCGTCACCGGCCGCCCGCCGCGCTGGATGCGCCACCTGGGCCCGCACATCGGCGGCCACGGCGTGGCGATCTGTTCCAACGGCGGCGCGGTGGTCGACGTCCGGCGCGGCGAACTGCTGGAGAGCAGCCCGCTGGACCTCGCCGACACGCTCGCCGTGGTGGACCGGCTGCGCGCCGAACTCCCCGACACCGCCTTCGCGTTCGAGTTCCCGGAGGGCTTCGCGCGGGAACCCGGGTACACCGTCTTCATGGGCGAGTCCGACAACGACCACCCGGTCGGCCCGGCCGCCGAACTCCTCGCCTCCGGCCGCGTGAACGGCCTGTTCAAGTTGCTCGGCAAGCACCCCGACCTCTCCCCCGACGAGTTCCTCGACCGCGCCCGCGCCGTCGTCGGCCCCCTCGCCGAAGTCACCCGCTCCAGCCCCATCCCGCTGATCGAGATCAGCGCCCCGGGCGTCACCAAGGCCAGCAGCCTCGCCCGCTGGTGCGCCCAGCACGGCATCGACGCCGCCGAGGTCGTCGCCTTCGGCGACATGCCCAACGACCTCGACATGCTCGCCTGGGCCGGCCAGTCCTACGCCGTCGCCAACGCCCACCCCCTCGTCCTCGCCTCCGTCACCCGCCACACCGTCAGCAACGCGCACGACGGCGTCGCCGCCGTCATCGAAACCCTGCTCTGACGGCTCGTCACAGCCGGGCCGTCCAACGGACCCGGGTGCCCTTGGCGTGGGGGCCGGGTTCGTGCCAGGCGTCGCCGCCGAGGGCTTCGGCGCGGCGGGTGAGGTTGCGGAGGCCGGAGCGGCGACCGTTGGCGGGGATGCCGGTGCCGTCGTCGGTGACGGTGAGCAGGACGCCGGGAAGGCCGGGGCAGCTGGGGCCGGGGGCGACGGGGCGGCCGTCGGGGCCGAGGTGGACGGTGGCGTCGACCTCGACGGAGACCCGCGAGGCGCGGGCGTGGCGGGCGGTGTTGGAGAGCATCTCCCGCAGTGCGGCGAGGAGTTGGCGGGAGGCCTGTTCGCCGACCAGGCTCTCCACCGGGCCGGTGAAGGTGATGGAGGGCCGGAAGCCGAGGGCCGCCGCGGCCTGGCTTCCCTCGCGCAGGACGCGGGTGCGCAGGGTGTCGGGTTCGTCGTCGGTGTCGCCGTGCTGGAGGGCGTAGATGGTGGTGCGGACTTCCTGAATGGTGGCGTCGAGTTCGTCGACGGCCTGCCCGATGCGTTCCTTCACCTCGGGGACGACGGCCCGGCGGGCGGCGGACTCCAGCATCATGCCGGTGGCGAAGAGGCGTTGGATGACCAGGTCGTGCAGGTCGCGGGCGATCCGGTCGCGGTCCTGGAAGACCGCCAGGCGCTGCTGGTTGAGCTGGTACTCGGCGAGTCGCAGGGCCAGCGCGGCCTGCGAGGCGAAGGTCTGGGCGAGTTGCCGTTCGGTGCCGGTGAAGGGCGCGGTGCCGGCTTCGCGCCAGACGCAGAGCGCGCCCAGCACCCGGCCCGCGGAGACCATCGGCACGGCCAGGCAGGGCCCGAACTCCCGTGCCAACCGGTCGAACTGACTGTCCGTGGCCGCTTCGGACGCGGCCGTCGGATCACCCTGGTGGACGGGTTCGCCGGCCAGCAGTCGAGGGGCGAGGCCGTGTTCGGGGAGCAGTTCGCCGGTGAGGTAGTCGGCGCGTTCCCCGGAGGCGTACGCGACCCGCATCCGGTCCTCGCCGGCCGGCAGCAGGACCATGCCGAGCGCGCCCTCGGCGAGTTCGCGGACCTGTTCGGCGGCGACGGTCAGCGCGATCCGCGCCTCGTCGGTGGAGAGCAGCGAGGTGGTGACGGCGGCCGCGGCGGTGATCCAGCGTTCGCGGCGCCGGCCCTCCTCGTACAGCCGGGAGTTCTCGATCGCGACGCCCGCGGCGGCGGCCAGCGCCAGCACCACCTGCTCGTCCTCGGGGGTGAACGCGCCGCCGCCCTGCTTCTCGGTCAGGTAGAGGTTGCCGAACACCTCGCCGCGGACCCGGATCGGCACGCCCAGGAAGGACACCATCGGCGGGTGCGCGGGCGGGAAGCCGACCGAGCGCGGGTCGGTGGAGAGGTCGGTCAGCCGCAGCGGCCGCGGGTCGTCGATGAGCGCGCCGAGGATGCCGCGTCCGGTGGGCAGCCGGCCGATCCGGCGGGCGGTGGCGTCGTCGACGCCGATGTGGATGAAGTCGGACAGGCCGCTGCCGTGCGGGTTGACCACGCCGAGCGCGGCGTACCGGGCGTCGACCAGTTCGGCGGCGCCGGAGGCGATCCGCTGCAGGGTGGTGTGCGGGTCGAGGTTGGCGCCGACCGAGACCACGGCCTCCAGCAGGCGCTGCATCCGGTCGGCCACCGCGGCGGCGGACTGCAGCCGTTCGGAGACCTCGGTGACCAGGGTGTCGAGCCCGAGCGAGGAGATCTCGGGAATGCGCGGTGGACCGTTCTCGGCGGCCGGCTGATCCATGCCACCAGTGTGCCCGTTCGTCCCTGTTCGTCCGGTATTCGGGTCAGCGCAATGTCGGACCTGTCGGACCGGCCTGCCGGACGGGAAATCCTCCGTTCAGGCGGCCACCCGGTGGTGCTCGCCGGTCCGTTCGCGGGCCAGCATCGCGGCCAGCCGGCCGTCGGGCCGGTCCGCCAGTTCCGACCAGGGGCCGCGTTCGACCACCCGGCCGTCGTCCAGCACCAGCACCTCGTCGACGCTGCTGTCGTCGAGGCCGGCCAGCCGGTGGGTGATCAGCAGGGTGGTGCGGCCCTCGGTGGCGGCCAGCAGGTCGACGGTGAGGGCGTCGGCGGTGGCCACGTCGAGGTGTTCGGCGGGCTCGTCCAGCACCAGGACGGGGAAGTCGGCGAGCAGTGCGCGGGCCAGCGCGAGGCGCTGGCGCTGGCCGCCGGAGAGCCGGGCGCCGTGTTCGCCGACCATGGTGTCCAGGCCGTCGGGGAGGCCGTCCACCCAGTCGAGCAGGCGGGCCCGGGCGAGCGCGGCGCGCAGCTGCGTCTCGTCGGCGTCGGGGCGGGCCAGGCGGAGGTTCTCCCGCACCGAGCTGTCGAAGACGTGCGCGTCCTGCGCGCACAGGCCGATCACCCGGCGGACGTCCTCGCCCGCGAGCTCGCGGGTGTCCAGGGCGCCGGCGAGCCGCACGGAGCCGCCGGCCGGGTCGAGGAAGCGCAGCAGCACGTGCGCGAGCGTGGTCTTGCCGGAGCCGGACGGGCCGACCACCGCGACCCGCCGGCCGGGCCGCAGTTCCAGGTCGACGCCGCGCAGCGCGGCGCGCGCCGACCCCGGCCAGCGGGCCGTCAAGTCACTGACCACCACCGGAAGTTGGGTCTCGGGAAGCGGCGCGGGCGAGGCGGGTTCGGCCACCGGCAGCGGGGTGTCGAGCACCTCGTCGAGGCGTTCCCGGGAGGCCCGGGCACGTTCCCGGAAGCGCACCGCGGTGGGCATCCCGGCGACCGCCTCGAACGCGGCGAGCGGCGTCAGCACCACGACGGCCAGGCAGACGCCCGGCAGCGCGCCGGACGCGACGCCCCGCACGCCGACGGCCGCGGCGGCCACCACGGTGAGGCCGGAGACCAGCGCGACCAGGCCCGCGGAGAGCGCGCCGGACGCGGCGGAGCGCCCGGCCAGCCGGGTCAGCGCGGCGTCGGCGCCGCGGGTGGCGCGCAGCCGGTCCGGGAGGGCCCCGGCGACGGTCAGTTCGGCGGTGCCGGTCAGGGTGTCGAGGACGGCGGTGGCCAGTTCGCCCTTGGCGGGGGCGTGCCGGCGTTCGGTGCGGCCGGAGATCAGGCGTTCCAGCGCGGGGACGGCGGCCCCGGCGAGCAGCAGGCCGACGGCGAGCACCAGTCCGGCGAGCGGCAGGAACGCGGCGAGCGCGGCGGAGGCGGCCAGCGACACCACGGCGGCGGTCGCGGCGGGCAGCCGCCAGCGCAGGTGGAAGTCCTGCACGGCGTCCACGTCGGCGACCAGCCGGGACAGCAGGTCGCCGCGCCGGAACTGGGGGAGTCCGGCGGGGGCGAGCTGTTCGAGGCGGCGGTAGACGGCGGTGCGGATCCCGCCGAGGGCCTTCAGCACGGCGTCGTGCGAGACCAGCCGCTCGGCGTAGCGGAACACGCTGCGGCCGATGCCGAACGCCCGGACCGAGGTGACGGCCACCATCAGGTACAGCACGGGCGGCATCTGCGAGGCCCGGGAGATCAGCCAGCCGGAGGTGCCCATCAGTGCGACGGCGCAGCCGAGGGCGAGCGAGCCGAGCAGCACGGCGGGCCACAGCCGGGGCTTCGTGGCGGCGGCGGGCGCCGGCCCGGCCGTCGCGGTGTCCGCGGCGCGCGGCGCGGGCCCGGTCCCGGCGGGCCCCGGAGCGGGGAGCGCCGCAGGAGCGGGGCCGGCCGCCGCGCCGGGCAGCCGCACGTGGTGGTCGGCGAGGCCGATCAGCGCGGGCCGGTGGGTGATCAGCAGCACCGTCCGGTCGAGTCGGCCGAGGGTCTCCAGCAGCGCGGCCTCGGTGACGGGGTCGAGGTGCGCGGTGGGTTCGTCCAGTACCAGCAGCGGCCGGTCGGCGAGCAGCGCGCGGGCGAGGGCGAGGCGCTGGCGCTGGCCGGCGGACAGGCCGTGGCCGTTCTCGGCGAGCCGGGTGCCGGGGTCGGCGAAGTCGACCTGGGCGGCGGCGAGCGCGGCGGCGAGTTCGGTGTCGGTGGCGTCGGGCCGGGCGAGCCGGACGTTCTCGGCGACGGTGCCGGCGAACAGGTGGGGGTGCTGCGGGACCCAGGCGATCCGGGCGTGCCAGCTGGCGAGGTCGGTGTCGGCGAGCGGCTGGTCGCCGATCAGCACGTGTCCGGCATCCGGTCGGACGAAGCCGAGCAGGACGTTCACCAGGGTGGTCTTGCCGGCGCCACTGGGCCCGGTGACCACGGTGGTGCGCCCGGCGGGGACGACCAGCGACACGTCGTGCAGGGCGTCCTCGGCGCGGCCTTCGTGGCGGACCGTCAGGCCCTCGATCCGGATGTCGGCGCCGGCCACCGGCGGGGCGGGGCGGCGGCCGCCCTCGGGCAGCGGGGTCTCCAGCACCTCGAAGATCTTCCCGGCGGCGGCCAGGCCCTCGGCGCTGGAGTGGTAGAGCGCGCCGACCTGGCGCAGCGGCAGGTAGACCTCGGGGGCGAGGACCAGCACCAGCAGGCCGGTCTCCAGGTCGAGGGAGCCGCCCACCAGCCGGAAGCCGATGGAGACGGCGACCAGGGCGACGGAGAGGGTGGAGAGCAGTTCCAGCGCGAAGGAGGAGACGAAGGCGAGCCGCAGGGTGCGCATGGTGGCGCGGCGGTAGTCCTCGGTGATCCGGCCGATGGCGGCGGCCTGGGCCTTGGCGCGGCCGAAGACCTTGAGGGTGGGCAGTCCGGCGACCACGTCGAGGAAGTGGTGGGAGAGCCGGGACAGGCCGGCGAACTGGCGGTCGGTGCGGGCCTGGGTGGCGTAGCCGATGAGGATCATGAACAGCGGGATCAGCGGCAGCGTCACGCAGATGATCGCGGCGGACTCCCAGTCGGCGCCGAGGATCCGGGCGAGCACGACGAGGGGGACGACGACGGCGAGGGCCAGTTGCGGCAGGTAGCGGGCGAAGTAGTCGTCGAGGGCGTCGACGCCGCGGGTGGCGAGGGTGGCCAGGTCGCCGGTGCGGCGGCCGGTGAGGTAGCCGGGGCCGAGCGCGGTGGCGTGGTCGAGCAGTCGGCGGCGCAGCGTGGACTTGACGGTGGCGACCGAGCGGTGCGCGGTGAGTTCGGTCAGCCAGGCGACCAGCGCCCGGCCGAGGGTGACGGCGGCGAGGCCGAGCAGCGGCCCCCACAGCGGGGACTGGCCGCGCTGGAACGCGCGGACCACCAGGTCGGCGATCAGTGCGGCCTGCGCGACCAGCAGGGCCGCGCCCACCCCGCCGAGGATCACGGATCCGGCGAGGAAGGCGCGGGTGGTGCGGGCGTAGGCCAGCAGCCGCGGGTCGATCGGGCGCATCCGCTGCCGGCTGTCCATCAGAGGTCGCTCCTGGCTCAGTGGTGGGCGGCGGGAATGTTCTGGACGCCGATCCGGCGGCGGAAGACCCAGTACGTCCAGCCCTGGTAGAGCAGCACGAGCGGGGTGAAGACCAGCGCGACGACGGTCATCACCTTGAGCGTGTAGCCCGAGGACGAGGAGTTGGTGACGGTCAGCGACCAGTCCGGGTTCAGGGTGGACGGCATCACGTCGGGGAACAGCGACAGGAACAGCATGCCGACGGCGGCGACGATGGTCAGACCGCTGAAGCCGAACGCCCAGCCCTCGCGGCCGGCCTGGTTGGCGCCGAGCGCCGCGACCAGGGCGAGCACCGCGACGATCAGTGCGGCCAGGCTCCAGTGGTTGCCGGAGTCGATCTGGGTCCAGATCAGGAAGGCCGCCGCGAGCAGCGCCAGGACCAGGCCGAGCACGGTGGCCTGGACGCGGGCCCGGTGCCGGATGTCGCCGCTGGTCTTCAGGGCGGCGAACACCGCGCCGTGGAAGGTGAACAGCACCAGGGTGGTGAGTCCGCCGAGCAGCGCGTACGGGTTGAGCAGGTCCCAGAGGGTGCCGACGTAGTTCTTGTCCTGGTCGATGGCGACGCCGCGCACGATGTTGGCGAAGGCGACGCCCCACAGGAAGGACGGCAGCAGGGAGGTCCAGAAGATGGCGAGTTCCCAGTTGCGCTGCCAGCGCCGGCTCTCGCGCTGGTGCCGGTACTCGAAGGAGACGCCGCGGACGATCAGGCAGACCAGGATGGCCAGCAGCGGGATGAAGAAGCCGCTGAACAGGGTGGCGTACCAGTCGGGGAAGGCCGCGAAGGTGGCGCCGCCGGCGGTGAGCAGCCACACCTCGTTGCCGTCCCAGACCGGGCCGATGGTGTTGATCAGGACGCGGCGTTCGGCGGTGTTGCGGGCCAGCAGCCGGGTGAGGATGCCGATGCCGAAGTCGAAGCCTTCGAGGAAGAAGTATCCGATCCACAGGACGGCGATCAGGATGAACCAGAGGTCGTGCAGGTGCATGTGATCCGTCCTCAGTACGCGAAGGCGAGCGGCTGGTCGGCGTCCTCGTCGTCCGAGGGGCCGCGCAGGGTCGGGTCCTTGGCGGGCGGCTTCTCGTCGGTGTTCGGGCCGGCGGCGGCGTACTTGGTGAGCAGCCCGACCTCGATCACGGCGAGGATCGCGTACAGGGCGGTCAGGGTGACCAGGCCGAACACCTGGGTGCCGATGGTGACGTTGGGGGAGACCGCGTCCCGGGTGCGCATCAGGCCGAACACCACCCAGGGCTGGCGGCCCATCTCGGTGAAGATCCAGCCGAAGCTGTTGGCGAGCAGCGGGAAGCCCATGGTGAAGATGCCGATCCGCCAGCTCCACCGGGTGAAGAAGACGTTCATCTCACGGTTCTTGGTGAGCATCAGCTTCGGCGGCTCGTCCTCGCCGGTGCGGTGTTCGGGGGCCAGCCAGAACCTGCGGCGGGTGGTCCACAGGCCGATCAGCGCGGCGACGAAGGACGTCATGCCGAAGCCGATCATCAGCCGGAATCCCCAGTAGGTGACGAAGATGTTGGGGATGTAGTCGGTGGGCTGCCCGCCGTGCTGGGCGACCTCGGCGGCGGCGATGTCGTTGATGCCGGGCACTTCGGACGAGAAGTCGTTGTGCGCGAGGAAGGACAGTATTCCGGGGATCTCCAGGGCGACCGAGTTGTGGCCCTTGGAGACGTCGCCGACGGCGAACACCGAGAACGGGGCGGGGGCCTGGGTCTCCCAGAGGGCTTCGGCGGCGGCCATCTTCATCGGCTGCTGCTCGAACATCACCTTGCCGAGGGTGTCGCCGCTGATCGCGGTGCCGAGGCCGGCGACCACGGCGATGGCCAGGCCGACCCGGAGCGAGGTGCGCATCGCGGCGGTCTTGCGCTTGTCGGGCTGCTTGCCCTGCTTGGCGCGCCACAGGTGGAAGCTGGCGATGCCGACCACGAAGGCCGCGCCGGTGAGGAAGGCGGCGGTGAGCGTGTGGAAGACCTGCACCAGGGTGGTGTTCTGGGTCAGCACCCGGACGATGTCGGTGAGTTGGGCCTTGCCGGTGACGGGGTCGATCCGGTAGCCGACCGGGTGCTGCATCCAGGAGTTGGCGGCCAGGATGAAGTACGCGGACAGCGCCGTGCCGATCGCGACCATCCAGATGCAGGCGAGGTGGATCTTCTTCGGCAGCCTGTCCCAGCCGAAGATCCACAGGCCGATGAAGGTCGACTCGAAGAAGAAGGCGATCAGCGCCTCCATCGCCAGCGGGGCGCCGAACACGTCGCCGACGAAGCGGGAGTAGTCGGACCAGTTCATGCCGAACTGGAACTCCTGGACGATGCCGGTGACCACGCCCATGGCGATGTTGATCAGGAAGAGCTTGCCCCAGAACTTGGTGGCGTGGAAGTACTTCTCCTTGTCCGTGCGCACCCAGGCCGTCTGCAGACCGGCGACGATCGAGGCCAGGCTGATCGTCAGCGGGACGAAGAGGAAGTGGTAGACGGTGGTGATGCCGAACTGCCATCGCGAGATGGTCTCGTGAGCGACTGCTAGGTCCACTGCGCCCTCTCTCACAGGATGTGCATAACGGACAAAAAGCATATTTAGCACGGGGTCGTGCCGAACCTGCCCAAGCTTGTCCGCTTGCGAACGTGAACACGTTCACAAGAGCAGTATCCATGATGCTTATCAGTGCATTCGCACGGGGGGGGTGACTGCGACAGTCAGATGATCCGACGCCCGCTCGACCGCTCGCAAGCCGCCGCCGGGGACCCGTCGCTGTACCGAACGGCGCTTGACAGTGACCTCGCTGACTGGGCATCAGCCCAGGTCAGTGCTGGTGCGGCAGGCTCATCCTGAAGGCCGCGCCGTCGCCCGGGGCGGTGCGCAGGCTCAGCTCGCCGCCGTGCGCGGACACCAGCGCCGAGGCGATCGCCAGGCCCAGGCCCGCTCCCCCGCCCTCGCCGGCCCGGCGGGTTCGGGAGGCGTCCACCCGGTAGAAGCGTTCGAACACCAGTGCCGCCTGCTCCTCCGTCATGCCGGGGCCCAGGTCGGCCACCTCCAGCAGGCAGCTGCCGTCCACCCGGCCCACCCCGATCCGCACCGCGGTGCCCGGCGGGGTGTGCTTGACCGCGTTGCCCACCAGGTTGGTCACCACCTGGCGCAGCCGGGCCTCGTCGCCGAGCACCGGCGCGGGCTGCGGGGCGCCCTCGCCGTGCGGGCCGGTCAGCGACACCGGGCGGCCGGGGTCCAGCGCGGTCAGGTCGTGCAGGGCGTCGGCGGCCAGCGTCCGCAGGTCCATCGGGGCGAGGTTCAGCGGGCGTTCCTCGTCCAGCCGGGCCAGCATCAGCAGGTCCTCGACCAGGCCGCCCATCCGGACCGCCTCGGACTCGATCCGGTCCATCGCCCGGTCGACGTCGTCCAGCGCGCCCATCCGGTGCAGTTCGGCGAAGCCGCGGATGCCCGCCAGCGGGGTGCGCAGCTCGTGCGAGGCGTCGGCGACGAAGCGGCGCATCCGGCGTTCGGAGGCGGCCCGGTCGGCGAAGGCCGTCTCGATGTCGGTGAGCATCCGGTTCAGCGCCGCGGACAGCCGGCCCACCTCGGTGCGGGCGGGCAGCTCCGGCATCCGGTGCGACAGGTCGCCGTCGGCTATCCGCTGCGCGCCGGCCTCCAGTTGGCGCAGCGGCCGCAGCCCGGCCCGCACCGCGAGGGCCCCGAGGCCGGCCAGGCCCACCAGCAGCGCGCCGCCGATGGTGAAGAAGGTGGTGCGCAGGTGCTTGATGGTGGACTGCACGTCGTCCAGCGGCACCGCGACCTGCACGTACCGCGGCGAGCCGAAGTCGGTGGCGACGGTGCGCTGCAGCGGCAGCACCAGGGAGCGCCACTCGCTGCCGCGCGGCACCTTCGCGGTGAACGGCTCGGTCTCCCACCTGGCCAGCGCGGCGGCGGTCAGCACGGGCAGCTGCGGGGCCGGTTCGGAGTCGGTCAGCGGCTGGCGCAGCACCGACAGCACGGAGCCGTCCGCGGCCAGGTAGCGCACCACGTACTCGCTGGGCAGCGCCTGGCCGGTGCGGCGGCTCAGCGTCTGCGGGCTGAACACCGACACCGGGGGCTGCTGACGGGTCGGCGCGCGCCGCGACAGCGGCTCGGCGTAGCGCTCCAGCTGCTGGTCGGCCCGCTCGACCAGTTGGCCGCGGACGACGCCGAGGACCAGCGTGTCGCTGACCACCAGTCCGGTGGTGACCAGCAGCAGCGCCAGCACCAGCAGTCGGACCCGCAGCGAGAAGCGCGCCATCTCAGCTGTTCGGCGGGCGGCGCAGCGCGTAGCCGATGCCGCGCACGGTGTGGATCAGCTTGGGGCCGTGCGCCGGGCCGGAGTCGAGCTTGCGGCGCAGGTAGGAGATGTACGACTCGACAATGGACAGGTCGCCGCCGAAGTCGTACGCCCACACGTGGTCGAGGATCTGCGCCTTGGAGACCACCCGGCCGACGTTGGCCATCAGGTAGTGCAGCAGCTTGAACTCGGTGGGGGAGAGCGAGACCGGGACGCCGCCGCGGGTGACCTCGTGGGCGGTCGGGTCGAGGGTGAGGTCGGCCACCACCAGGCGGCCGTCGTCGGCGGGGCCGCCGGCCCGGCGCAGGATCGCCCGGATCCGGGCGATCAGCTCCTCCAGGCTGAACGGCTTGGTGACGTAGTCGTCGGCGCCGACGGCCAGGCCCTGGACCTTGTCGCCGGTGCCGTCCTTGGCGGTCAGGAACAGCACCGGGACGTGCTCGGGGCTGCCCGGCCACTGGGTCTGGTCGCGCAGCCGCTGGACGACGGTGAAGCCGTCCAGGTCGGGCAGCATCACGTCGAGCACCACCAGGTCGGGGCGCTCGGCGGCGACGGCGTCCAGCGCCTCCTGACCGGTGGCGGCGGACGCCACCCGGAAGCCGGAGAACCGCAGGCTGGCAGACAGCAGTTCGCGGATGTTGGGCTCGTCGTCGACCACCAGCAGGAAGGGTTCACCGCCTGCCGGGGTCGCCGCCGACGGGCTCGACTGCACTACGCCTGACACGATCTGCTCCGCCTCCCGGGCGAGGACGAAAGGGCCGGCCCGGGAGGTCTCCGGGACGGTCGGACGAGGTCTGTCGGGCGCACCCGACGGAACATCGTCAGACAGAACCCTAGCCCGGGCAGGCTACGCCAAATGAATGAAGATCGGCTCGATCAGCCGGTCGGGCCCGCACCGGTGCCGGCGCCGCCGCCCTGGCCGCCGCCGCGGCCGCCGAAGCCGCCCGCGCCGCCCTCGGTGAGCTGGGTGGCGCTGTAGGAGCCGTCGGCGCCCTTGCTGCCCGTCACCGTGACGCTCTGGCCGGGCTGGAGGTCGCCGACCTTGCCCTCCTTGGTGGTGGTGACCTTGGTGGAGTCGCCGGTGGTGACCTTGACGGTGTTCCCGTTGGCGTCGGTCAGGTAGACGGTGTCGCCGTCCACCGACTTGACGGTGCCGCGGGTGAAACCGCCGCCGCCGGGGAACTGGCCGCCGCCCTGCTGGCCGTTCTGACCGCCGCCGTAGCCGCCCTGGCCGGTGCCGCGGCGGCCACTCTGCTGGCCGTTCTGCCCGCCGGGGTACTGGCCGCCGGAGGCGCGGGTGCCGCCGTTGGTCGGCCCGTTGTCCTTCTGGTACCAGACGCCGCCCGCGAAGGACAGCACGGCGATCAGGCCGCCGGCCAGCGCCAGGGTGGGCCAGGGGAGCTTGCGGCGGGGCGGCGCGGCCAGCTCGGCGGTGATGTCGCGGGCGTCCGGCGCGGTGGCCAGCAGCTCCTGCTCGTCCGACATGAAAGGGCTCCTTCTACTCGTGCCGGAGGGCGTCGATGGGGCGCAGCGAGGCGGCCCGGTTGGCGGGGTAGCTGCCGAAGAACAGGCCGATGGCGACGGCGATGGCGAACGCGCCGAGCACCGACTCGGGGATGACCACGGGTTTGATGCCGACCACCGAGAAGTGCGTGCCGACGATTCCGGCGAGCACGCCGAGGCCGGCGCCGATCACGGACAGCAGGGTGGACTCGGCGAGGAACTGGCCGAGGATGACGGCGCGGGGCGCGCCGAGCGCCTTGCGGATGCCGATCTCCCTGGTCCGCTCGGTGACGGTGACCAGCATGATGTTGGTGATGCCGATGCCGCCGACCAGCAGCGAGATCGCGGCGACCGCGCCGAGCAGCACCGTGAAGGTCCTGGTGGTGGACTCGCGGGCGCTGAGCAGCGAGGTCTGGTTGCTGATCCGGAAGTCGACCTTGGCGGGGTCCTTGAGGGCGTGGGTGCCCATCAGGATCCGGGTGATGTCGGACTGCGCCTCGGTGGTGGTGTCGGCGGAGGACGCCTGCACCAGGATCTGGTTGACCGAGCCGAAGCCGGTGAACGCGTTCTGCACGGTCGGCAGCGGGGCGATCACCACGTCGTCGGGGTCGTTGAAGCCGGTGGAGCCCTTGGCGGTGAGCACGCCGGTGACGGTGAACGGGGTGCCGCCGATGGTGATCCTCTTGCCGATCGGGTCCTCGGCGGCGAACAGCTCCTTGGCGGTGGTCGAACCGAGCACGGCGACCTTGCGGGAGTTGAGCACGTCGTCGGCGGAGAAGTAGTCGCCCTCGGCGATCTTCTGGTTGGCGGTCTCGAAGTACGCCGGGTAGGTGCCGACGATCTGGCCGGGCTGGTACGAGATGTTGCCGTACAGCGCGGTGCCGCTGGTGGTGACCACCGGGGCGACGGACTTGACGGCCGGGGCGTCGGTGGCCGAGGCGAGTGCCTTGGCGTCCTCCACGGTGAGCTTCTTGGCGGCGGTGGCGGAGCCGCGGGAGGCCGCGGAGGAGACGGTCAGCGAGTTGGTGCCGAGCGAGGTGATGGACTCCTTCACCGCCACCGAGGAGCCGTTGCCGACGGCGAGCAGCAGGATCACCGAGGCGACGCCGATCAGCACGCCGAGCATGGTGAGGGCGGAGCGGACCTTGTTGGCGGCCAGGCCGCCGACCGCGAAGCGGATCATCTGCCAGGCGATCACGCGACCACCTCCGCGGCCAGGGCCGGGGGCGGTGCGTCGACCGGGGCCTGCCGGACGTCGGAGACGATCGCGCCGTCGACCAGCCGGACGACCCGCTTGGCGTGCCGGGCCACCTCGTCCTCGTGGGTGATCATCACGACGGTGCGGCCGCGCGCGTTGAGGCCGTCGATGAGGCCCAGCACCTCCTCGGTGGAGCGGCTGTCGAGGTTGCCGGTGGGCTCGTCGGCGAGCAGCATCGCGGGGGCGGTGACCAGGGCGCGGGCCACCGCGACGCGCTGCTGCTGGCCGCCGGAGAGCTGGTTGGGCTTGTGGCCGGCCCGGTCGGCGAGGCCGACCAGGGTGAGCGCGGCCATCGCCCGGCGGCGGCGTTCGGCGGCCCGGACGCCCGCGTAGGCGAGCGGCAGTTCGACCTGGGCGAGCGCGGTGGTGCGCGGGACCAGGTTGAACGACTGGAACACGAAGCCGATCCTGCGGTTGCGCACCAGGGCAAGCTGGCCCTCGTCGAGGTGGCCGACGTCGGTGCCGTCCAGCAGGTAGCGGCCGGCGGTGGGCACGTCCAGGCAGCCGAGGATGTTCATCAGGGTGGACTTGCCGGAACCGGAGGAGCCCATCACGGCCACGTAGTCGCCCTCGGCGACGTCCAGGTCGACGCCGTGCGGAGTGCCGTCCGGGCCGTCGGGGCCGCGCAGGGCGTGCACGACGGCGTCGCCGTGGCCGTAGGACTTGGTGACCCGGCGGATCTGGATCACCGGGGGCTTGCCGGCGCTCATCCGCGCGAACCCCCGCCGCCGTTGCCGCCGCCGCTGCGGCTGCCGCCGGTGCCGCCACCGCCGAAGCCGCCCGCCGCACCGCCGCCCAGGCCGCCGGCGCCGCCCGTGCCGGGGAACTGGCCGGACGGGAAGCCGTTGCCGGTGCCCGCGGTGGTGGCGGTCAGTTCGACCTTCTCGCCCTCGGTGAGGCCGTCGGTGACCTGCGCGGTGGTGTCGCCCTCGATGCCGACGCCCACCTGCACGCGTTCGGTGCTGCCGTCCTCGTGCACCACGGTCGCGGTGCGGGTGGAGCCGGTGCCCTGGAGGGCCGCGGTGGGCACCGACAGGGCGTTCTCGGCGGAGCCGGTGACCACCGAGATGGTGGCGCTCAGCCCGGTGCGCAGCGCGGAGGTGTCGCCGCCGATCTGCAGCGTCGCGCCGTACTGCACGGCGCCGTTGGTGGAGCTGGACGGCAGCGAGCTGACCGAGAGCACGGTGGCGTCGAGCTTGGTGTCGGACTGCGCGTTCAGGGTGACGGTGGCGGTCTGGCCCTTCTTCAGCTTCAGCGAGTCCAGCTCGGAGAAGTTCGCGGTGACCTCCATCCCGGAGGGGTTGGTCAGCACGATGAACCCGGTCGGGGTGGTGCTCGAACTGCCGCTTCCGGTAATGGACTTGGCGGCCGTCGAGGAGCCGCTGCCGGAGCCGGACGATCCGCTGCCGGAGCCGGAGACGGTGTCGCCGGCCTTGGCGGAGACCGAGGCGACGGTGCCGTCGGTGGTGGCGGTCAGGGTGGTGCCGGTCAGTGCGGCCTTGGCGTTGGTCAGCGTGGTCTGCGCGTTGTCGACCTGCTGCTGGGCCTGGGCGACCTGCGCCTGGTCGACCTTCACGGTGGTCGTGGTGGTCGGCTGCGGGGTGCTCGCGGCGGCGGACCCGCCGGAGCTGCCGCGGCTGCCCGAACCTCCTCCGGCCGAACCGCCGCTGCCCGAACCGCCGCTGCCGGAGCCCGAGTTGGACGAGCCGGGGACGGTCGTGGTGACCGTCTCGCCGGCCTCGGCCTTGTTCAGGTTGGCCTGGGCGGCGGTCAGCGCGGACTGCGCCTGGTCGACCTGCTGCTGGGCGGTGGTGGTGTCGACGGTGGCGAGCACCTGGCCCTTCTTCACCGTGTCGCCGACCGCGACCTTCACGGCGGTCAGCCGGCCGCCGGTGGTGAAGTCCTGCCCGGCGTCGGAGGGCGAGAACAGCGTGCCCGATCCGGACACGGTGGCCTGGACCGTGCCCTTGGCGACCGTGGCCGTACGGACCTTGGAGCCGGTGGCGGCCTTGCCGGTCCCGCCGTCCAGGGTGGTGTACGCCAGCGCGGCCCCGCCCAGCAGGGCCACGCCGAGCGCGGAGTTGACGAGGACGGCACCACGCCGTCGCGGAAGCACCTTCATGGCGCAGAAGCATCGCCTTGGGCTCTTGCGCCGCCCTGTGCGGATGCTGGACGCCCGCTGGGACCAGCGATCCGGACGAATCGGCACGCACCGCCCGCCGGTGGGCCGCCGCAAAACCGGCGGACCACCAGCTCTTGACCGGGCTCCCAGAATCCTCCCAGCGAAGTCCCGTCGCGGGTTCACCCGCCCGGTGCGCCAGTCGGTGCGTCAGTCGGCGCGTCAGTCGGCGCGTCAGTCGGCGCGTCAGTCGGCGCGTCAGTCGGCGCGTCAGTCGGCGCGTCAGTCGGTGCGTCAGTCGGTGCGTCAGTCGGCGCGTCAGTCGGTCAGCTTCCCGGCGAAGTGGTCGAGGTAGGCCTGCATGTCGAAGTTCCCGTGCCCGGAGAGCGCGAACACGATCGCCTTCGACTCGCCGGACTCCCGGCAGGCCAGCGCCTCGTCGATCGCCACCCGCACCGCGTGGGTGGACTCCGGGGCGGGGACGATGCCCTCGGTGCGGGCGAAGGTCACGCCGGCCTCGAAGCAGGCGGTCTGCGGCACCGCGACCGCCTCCACCAGGCCGAGCTCCTTGAGGTGGCTGACGATCGGCGACATGCCGTGGTAGCGCAGCCCGCCGGCGTGCATCGCGGGCGGGGTGAAGGCGTGCCCGAGGGTGTGCATCTTCAGCAGCGGGGTGGTGCCGGCGCTGTCGCCGAAGTCGTACTCGTAGCGGCCCTGCGTCAGGGTGGGGCAGGACGCGGGCTCCACGGCGACCGCCCGGACGGCCCGGCGGCCCGCCAACTGCTCGCCGAGGAACGGGAAGGCGAGCCCGCCGAAGTTGGAGCCGCCGCCGGCCGCGCCGATCACCACGTCCGGGTAGTCGTCGATCCGGGCGAACTGGGCGATCGCCTCCTGCCCGATCACGGTCTGGTGCAGCAGCACGTGGTTCAGCACCGAGCCGAGCGCGTACTTGGCGCTGCCCCCGGCGGCCGCCAGGGACTCCACGGCCTCGGCGATCGCCAGCCCGAGGCTGCCGGGCGTCGCCGGGTCCTCGGCGAGCGCGGCCCGGCCGGCGGCGGTCAGTTCGGACGGGGAGGCGTGCACCCGGGCGCCGTAGGTCTCCATCAGGGCCCGCCGGTAGGGCTTCTGGTCGTAGGAGACCCGGACCATGAAGACCTCGCAGTCCAGCTCCAGGAACGAGCAGGCCAGGCCGAGCGCGCTGCCCCACTGCCCGGCGCCGGTCTCGGTGATCAGCCGGGTCACGCCGGCCCGCTTGTTGTAGTACGCCTGCGCGAGCGCGGTGTTGAGCTTGTGCGAGCCGGTCGGGTTGCCGCCCTCGTACTTGTAGTAGATCCGGGCGGGGGTGCCGAGGGCGCGCTCCAGGCGTTCGGCGCGGACCAGCGGGGCGGGGCGCCAGCGGCGGTACAGGTCGAGGACCGCGCCGGGGATGTCGACCTCGCGGGGGCCGCCGAGTTCCTGGGCGGCGAGTTCGGCGGGGAACAGCGGGGCGAGGTCCTCCGCGGTGACCGGTTCCTTGGTGCCGGGGTGCAGCATCGGCGGGACCGGCTCGGGCAGGTCCGGAAGGATGTTGTACCAGGTGGTGGGCGTGGAATCGGTGTGCTGGCTCAACGGGCTCTCCCCTGCGGTGCGATCGCTGCCGCGGGAGTCCTTCCACGCCGAGGGGGCGGGCAACCGTGCTGCCCGCCCCCCTTCTTGACGCAGTGTCAGATCTCCTTGCGGAACGCCTCCGCGGCGCCCAGGAACAGGTCGTTGCCCTGCACCTCGCCGATCGAGACGCGCACGCCCTCGCCGGGGAACGGGCGGACCACCACGCCGGCCTCGGCGCACGCGGCGGCGAAGTCCAGGGTGCGCTCGCCGAGCCGCAGCCAGACGAAGTTGGCCTCGGAGGGGACCACCGTCCAGCCCTGGGCGCGCAGCGCCGCGGTCACCCGGGTGCGCTCGCCGACCAGCGCCTCGACCCGCTCCAGCAGGGCGTCCTCGGCACGCAGCGAGGCGACCGCGGCGTCCTGGGCGAGCTGGCTGACGCCGAACGGGACGGCGGTCTTGCGCAGCGCGGTGGCCACCTGCTCGTGGCCGACGGCGAAGCCGACCCGCAGGCCGGCCAGGCCGTACGCCTTGGAGAAGGTGCGCAGCACGCAGACGTTGGGGCGGTCGCGGTACAGCTCGATGCCGTCCGGGACGTCCTCGTCGCGGATGAACTCGCGGTAGGCCTCGTCGAGGACGATCAGGATGTGCGACGGCACGGCGTCCAGGAAGCGGACGAGTTCCTCGCGGTGCAGGGCGGCGCCGGTCGGGTTGTTGGGGTTGCAGACGAAGATCAGCCGGGTCCGGTCGGTGATCGCGGCGAGCATCGCGTCGAGGTCGTGGGCCTCGTCGGCGGTGAGCGGGACGGGCACCGGGGTGGCGCCGGCGATCTGGGTGATGATCGGGTAGGCCTCGAACGAGCGCCAGGCGAACATCACTTCGTCGCCCTCGCCGGCGGTGGCGAGCACCAGGGACTGCGCGACGCCGACCGAGCCGGTGCCGGTGGCGATGTGCTCGGCGGGGACGCCGAAGCGCTGCGCGAGTTCGGCGGTGAGCGCGCCGACCCCCATGTCCGGGTAGCGGTTGAAGTCGCCGGCGGCGGCGACCGCGGCCTCCAGCACGCCGGGCAGCGGCGGGTAGGGGTTCTCGTTGGAGGAGAGCTTGTAGGAGTCCGCGCCGGCGGGCTTCCCGGGCTTGTAGCTGGGGATGTCGTCCAGGCTCGGCCGCAGGCGCGGGCCGTGCTCACGCTGAACCACGGGGTTCTCCGTTTCTCTTCATCGGCGGCGGGTGCCGATCGGAACCCGGTCGGGTGCCGTGAACGATACCGACCGCCCCTCACCCGTGCGGGTGAGATGCTCGTCCGGGTTACGGGTGCAGATCAGTCATTCTGCCGGGTTCCTTTGGCACATGTCAGAGGTAATGAGCCTGGAAAACCGCAGCTGTCGAAGGGTGCACCGGCAGGACGTCCATGGAGAAACGTATCTTCGACGTTCAGTAGCGAACCGGTCACAGAACGCCGCGATGCGCCATACGATCGGTCCGCCATGACAGCAGCAGCCAATCAGAACGGTCGCCGAGCCACCGCCTCACGGCGCCTGGAACGGGCAGGCATCCGGGACGTCGCGGCGGCCGCCGGAGTCTCCATCACCACGGTCTCGGACGCCCTCAACGGCAAGGGTCGCCTCCCCGACGAGACCCGCAGCCGGGTGCGCGAGGTCGCCGAGCGCCTCGGCTACCGGCCGTCCGCCGCCGCGCGGACGTTGCGCACCGGCCGGTCCGGCCTGATCGGACTGACCGTCACCACGTACGGCGAAGAGCCGTTCACCTTCACCGAGTTCGCCTACTTCGCGGAGATGGCGCGGGCCGCCACCAGCGCCGCGCTGGGCCGCGGGTACGCCCTGGTGGTGCTGCCCGCGTCGTCCCGGCACGACGTGTGGAGCAACATCGCGCTGGACGGCACGGTGGTGATCGATCCGCCCGACCAGGACCCGCTGGTGACCGAGCTGTACCGGTCCGGTGTGCCGGTGGTCTCCGACGGCAAACCGGGCAACTGCCCGGTCACCGCCTGGGTGGACAACGACCACGAGGCGGCGGTGCTCGGCATCCTGGAGCACCTGAGCGAGGCCGGCGCCCGCCGGATCGGCCTGCTCACCGGCACCTCCACCGACACCTACACCCGGCTCTCCACCGAGGCGTACCTCGCCTGGTGCGACCGGGTCGGCCAGGAGCCGGTGTACGAGGCGTACCCGGCCCACGACCCGGCCGCCGGGGCGGTCGCCGCCGACCGGCTGCTGGCCCGCCCGGACCGGCCCGACGCGGTGTACGGGCTGTTCGACCCGAACGGCACCGACCTGCTGGCCGCCGCCCGCCGCTACGGCCTGCGGGTCCCCGACGACCTTCTGCTGGTGTGCTGTTCGGAGTCCGACGTGTACGCCAACACCGAACCTCCCATCACCACACTGTCGCTGAAACCCCGTCGGATCGGCACCACGGTGGTCAACCTGTTGATCGACGCGATCGAAGGAGTCGACGCGGGGTCGGGATCGGTGCCCGGGCGGCTGTTCCCGCCGCGCTACCGCACCGCGGGGACGGGCCCGCCGCCCGGCACCCTGATGCCCACCGAACTGATCGTGCGGGCCTCCTCGCAGCGCCGCAGCCCGCGCACCACGGTCAGTCCGCCCCGTCCGCCGGGCGAGGTGTGAGCGTGTGCCGCCCGTGCCCGCCACTGGTCCGGACCACCTCGGACCGGGGCAGACCGGGCGGCCGATCCACCGCCCGACGGGTCGACGGGGAAAACGAGTACCGACCAGGTGAGGACGGCGGGAGAGTGCGCTTCCTATGATGGGCAAATGACACCCGAGGACCTCTTCCGCGAACCCGAGCACCCGCACTCGGGCATCCGCTCCCGCCAGGACCTCGACGTGCTCCCCCAAGGCTCCTGGTTCGAGCCGGCCGAACCCGCCGGCTACCAGTACGAGGACACCCACAGCACCTACGGCGGCGCCCACTACCTGGAGCAGCACTGGGCCCCCGCCGGGCAGTTCGACGACAGCGCGCCCGTGCCCGGGCACTACGCGCCCACCATGGCGGCCCCGCACGAGGACCCGCCGACCATCGAACTCGGCCCGCCGATCGAGCCGGCGCCCGCCGTCGAGGTGCACTTCCCGTACCCGCAGCCCGAACCCGGCGAGGGCCCCGGCCCGCTGTTCGTCATCGGCGACGTGCACGGCTACCTCGACGAACTGCTCGCCGCGCTGCACCAGCAGGGCCTGATCGACGCCGACGGCCACTGGTCGGCCGGCCGCTCCCGGGTGTGGTTCCTCGGCGACTTCACCGACCGCGGCCCGGACGGCATCGGCGTCATCGACCTGGTGATGCAGCTGGCCGCCGAGGCGGCCGCGGCCGGCGGCTACTGCCGCGCCCTGATGGGCAATCACGAACTGCTGTTCCTGGGCGCCGCCCGCTACGGCGACGAGGCCGTCCAGTCCACCGCCGGCACCGCCTCGTTCCTGGCCGCCTGGCGGCTCAACGGCGGCCAGCAGCACGACCTGGAGCGCCTGCAGCCGCACCACATCAGCTGGCTGTCCCGGCTGCCCGCGATGGCGCTGGAGGACGGCCACCTGCTGCTGCACTCCGACACCACCGCGTACCTGGAGTACGGCGAGACCATCGCCGACGTCAACGACGCCGTGCACGCGCTGCTCGCCGACGAGGGCATCGACGAATGGTGGGACGCCTTCCGCAAGTTCACCAAGCGGTTCGCGTTCCGCGGCCAGGCCGGCACCATGGCCGCGCAGGAGCTGCTCGCCATGTACGGCGGCTACCGGGTGGTGCACGGCCACAGCCCGATCCCGTACCTGACGGGCGACCACCCGGAGGACGGCACCCCGCCGCACGTGCCCGGCCCGTACATCTACGCCGACGAGCTGGCCATCGCGATGGACGGCGGCGTCACCATGGACGGCCGACTGCTGGTCGCCCGACTGCCGCTCAACTGACCGAGTCCTCGATCAACTGCTCGACGACGCAAGGGAACTGAGCGACCCGAAGTTCCGGAAAGAGCCTGTCGGCGCGCTCCCGCGCGCCCCTACCATCGAGGTCTGCGACCTTTCGTCCACCTCGCGGAACGGGGTACCCATGAGCCACCCGCCGCGCCTGCTCGCCGAGGACCGCGCCGACTTCGCCCGGCTGCTCGACGAAGCGTTGCGCGACCCCGCCGTCCGGCAGGCCCTGGCCGCGCCCGGCGCGCACCTCACCGCCGAACAGCTGCACACCAGGGCACTCGCCGACGCCGACACCGTCGCCGCGCCGGCCGCCCCCGAGTACGTCCGCTACCTGGAGCTGCGCACCGCGCTCGCCGAACGCCCGAACGGAACACCGCCGCCCGGTGCCGGGCTGTTCCCGGTGCTGACGGTGCTGACCCCGGTGCTGGCCGGGTCGGCCGGGCTGGCGCTGCTGATCCTGGGCTGGCTGCTGCGGGTCGCCGCACCCGGTCTGGCGCTCGGCCGGTCCACCGTCACCGCCGGGCTGCTCGCGCTGGCCATCGCCGCCGCCGCGCTGCTGATCGGCGGTGCCGGTCTGGTCCTCACCGCGCGCCGGGACGCCTCCCGCACGCCCGTCGCCGACCTGCCGCAGCCCGTCGAACTGGCCGAGGCCCGGACCGTCTGGCACGCCGCGCTGCGCGAACGCGCCCTGCTGCCCTGGCTGCTCGCCGACCATGCCGCCGCGCCCGGCACCGCCGTCCCGCGCCCCCGCACCGCCCCGCCGGACCTGCACAGCCCCGGCTTCAGCCGCGCCGGGTACGCGGGCCCGGGGTTCACCAGCCCGGGCGGCTCGGCCCGCCCGTCCGGGTTCACCGGCCCCGGGCACAGCAGCCCGGACTTCACCAGCCCCGGCCCCGAAGGCCTCACCGACGACCAAGGGCGCAAGCGCAAGGACGGCCCCCGCTTCACCGGACCCGGCCCCGAAGGCCACCCCGACTACGCCGCACCGGACTTCACCAGCCCCGGCCCGGAGGGCATCACCGACCCGGAGGGCCACCCGCGGCGGGACGGCGACTGACCGCGCCGCCCCGCGGGTGGATGCTCAGCCGGTCGCCGTCCGGCCGAGGGCCAGGGCGGCGAGCAGGGCGGCCGCGTCGGGAAGCACCGAGTCGTCGAAGCAGGCCTGCGGGGAGTGGTTGTAGGGCGCGGTGAACGGGTCGGTGCCGGGCGGGCACGCGCCGACCATCACGTACCCGATCGGGACGTGCTCGGCCAGCATGCCGAAGTCCTCCGAGCCGGTCACCGGGTGCGGCATCTCGACATACCGGTCGGGGCCGAGCAGGTGGCGGGCGGTCTGTTCGGCGTACGCCGCCTCGGCCGGATCGTTGACCGTCACCGGGTAGCCGGGCCGCACCACCACGTCGACCTGGCAGCCGTGCGCCTCACCGATGCCGCGCACCAGCCGGCCGGCCCGCTCCAGCACCCGTTCCCGGGCGGCGGGGGAGAACGAGCGGACGGTGGCGACGAACTCGGCCCGGTCGGGGACGACGTTCTCGACGGTGCCGGCGTGGAAGGCGCCGACGGTGAGCACCACCGGGTCGAAGGCGTCGAACTGCCGGGTGACCATGGTCTGCAGCGCCAGCACCGCCTCGCAGGCGACCGGCACCGGGTCGAGGGCGAGGTGCGGACTGGAGCCGTGGCCGCCGCGGCCGCGGACCACCACCCGCAGCGTGTCGCTGGCGGCCATGATCGGGCCGGGCCGGCCGGCGACGTACCCGGCGGGCAGCTGCGCGGCGGTGACGTGCAGCGCGTACGCGGCGACCACCCGCTCCCCGGCGGCGTCCAGCACACCGTCCTCGATCATCAGGCCGGCCCCGCCGGAGCCCTCCTCGCCGGGCTGGAACATCAGCACCACGCTGCCGGCCAGTCGGTCGCGCCGATCGGCGAGCAGCCGGGCCGCGCCGACCAGCGCGGCGGCGTGCAGGTCGTGGCCGCAGGCGTGCATCGCGCCGGGCACCTCGGAGGCGTACGGCAGGCCGGTCTCCTCCTGGACGGGCAGCGCGTCCAGGTCGGCACGCAGCAGCACGGCCGGGCCGGGGCGGGCGCCGCGCAGCACGGCGGTGACGGAGGTCAGCCGCTCGCCGAGGGCGATCTCCAGCGGCAGGCCGTCCAGCGCGGCCAGCAGCCGGGCCCGGGTGCGCGGCAGGTCGAGGCCGATCTCCGGGTGCCGGTGCAGGTCGCGGCGGAGTTCGACCAGGTCGGTCCGGAGCGCGGCGGCGGCGCGACGCAGCTCGTCGGGGGTGGAGCGGTCGGTGTGGACGTCGGTCGACACGGGTGCGCCTCCAGCGTGGTCGGGGAGCGGACGGTCTCCCGCATCCTGACCCGGCGACGCCCCGCCGACGCCCGCGACGCACGGATCAACCGCGCCCGACCCGTTCGGCGGCCCCGGCTGCACCGTCCAGGTCGTCTCCGCCCCGGTCGTCCAACGGCTCACCCACGGGGACCGGCCCCGCGTCAGGGGCAGATCAGGCTCACGGTCGGAAAGTACGTCCGATAGCGGGTGGCGTCCCTGGTGAGCAGTCGGTGGCCCCGCACCGCGGCATGTGCCCCGATGTAGAAGTCCGGCAGCGGGGCGGCTTTCTGCCCGCCGCGCCGCCGGTACTGGAGGAACGCCTTGCCGGCGAGGAAGCCCGCCTCGTAGGGCAGCGGCTCGCGTCCGAACGCCTCGGCCGGGAGCACCTCGTCGAGCTCCTCGATCGCACCGAAGGCCACCGAGACCTCGGCGTAGACGATCGGATTGATCACCACCTGGCCCTCGTCCTGGGCCGCGGCGAGCGCGGACTCGGACCAGTCCGCCCAGGTGGGGTCGTTCGTCATCAAGTCCAGCAGCACGCACGAATCCACCAGCGTCACCGGCCGGCTCCGCTCACGGCCCACCAGCGTCAAGCGGCTACTCGCCACGCAACAGCTCCATGATCTGGTCGGTGGACATCCCGCCGGTGGCGGTGCCCCTCATTCGCCGGGCCAGTCGCTCCCCCCGCGTTCCGCCGTCCGCCCGGCGCACTATCCGCAGAATGCCGTCCTCCTCGACGACATCCACTTCGTCCCCGGGGTGGAGACCGCACTTCTCGCGAAGCTCCGCCGGGATGGTGACCTGCCCTTTGCTGTTCACCCGCATCGCGCGCTCCTACGTATCCCGTATGACGCCTACCACGTAATACTAGCCGCGCCCCGGTCAGCGCGGGGTCGAGTGGGTGGTGCGGAGGGGCGGGGTGCGGGTGAGGAGGGTGGCGCAGAGGGCGGGGAGGACGGTGGCGGTCTGGGCGGCGGTGTACCAGAGGGGGCAGATGCCGGGGATCAGGTCGACGGCGACGACGGCGATCGGCATGACGAGGGTGACGGTGCGGAGGCGGTCGAAGGCGCGGCGCGAGCCGGTCGCGGCCGCGGTGGCCTGGCGGTGCAGCAGCACGGCGACCAGCGGGAGCAGCACGGCCCGCACCCACATGAAGGTGTTCGCCTGGTGGCCGGTGGCCGCCACCGCCGCGACGGCGGCGAGGGTGGCGACGGCGAGCGCGCCGTGGAGCGCGACGGCCGTCCGTACGGTGGCGAAGGCCCGCTGCACGGCGGGCGAGGCGAGCACGGCGGGGTCGGCGCTGCTGTTCTGCGTCTGCGAGGTCATGTCGTCGACGCTAGGGAGCGGCCGTCCGCCCGGGTATCCGTCCAGGCCCACACCGGGGTGGGGCCAGGCCCACTCCTGCCCGTGGCGGGGTCCGCCGGGGCGGGGCGCGGTGCACAGTGGTGGCACCGGACGGAGTCGAGGGGGAGTCATGGGGCGGGCGTGGGCGTGGGCGGCGGGCGTCGGCGTGGGGTTCGTACGGGCGTGCGCCGTCGCGGGGCTCGCGCTGGCGGTGCCGGCGGTGTGGGCGGGTGCGGTGGCGCTGGGGGTGCACTGGGGGCCGGCCAACCCGTGGTCGTGGCTGCTGCCGGTGGTGCTGGTGGTCGCGGGGACGCTCGCGCTGTGCCGCCCGGTGTGCGCGGGGGTGCGGCTGCTGGTGGCCCGGTGGACCGGCATCGTCCTGCCGCCCGGGTACCGGCAGGCGCCGCCGGTGGTCCAACTGTCCACCGGCTTCTGGTGGAACGGCTTCGGCTACGAGCGCACCCGGCGCGACGCGCTGATGGACCAGCGCCTGCGGATCCGCCGGCAGGACCCGGCGAACCGGCGCGACCTGCGCTTCGTCGCCGTCCTCCCGTTCACGGCGGGCCTGCCCGCGGCGGCGCCCCCGGTCGCCCTGGCCGTGGCCGTCGTGGACCGCAGCGTCCTCGCCGGGCTGCTCGCCGTCGTCTGCTCCCCGTTCGCGTGGCGGCCCGTCGTCCCGGTGGCTCGGCGGTTCCTGCGGCCGTCCACGGCGATGGCGCTGGCCGAGCGGGTCGCCGAACTCACCGCGCAGCGGGCGGACGCCACCGTCGCGCAGGCCGCCGAGATCCGTCGCATCGAACGGGACCTGCACGACGGCGCGCAGGCCCGGCTGGTCGCGCTCGGCCTCTCGCTGGCCACCGCGCAGCGGCTGCTGGACCGGGACCCGGAGCAGGCCAGGTCGCTGATCCGGGACGCGCAGGCGGGGGCCACCGCCTCGCTGGCCGAACTGCGGGAGCTGGTCCGGGGGATCAGCCCGCCGGTGCTGACCGAGCGCGGCCTGCTGGACGCGGTGCGCGCCCTCGCGCTGGACCTCCCGCTGCCGGTGGACGTGGCCGCCGAGGGCCCGCTGCGGGCGGACGCGCCGGTCGAGTCGGCCGTCTACTTCGGGGTCGCGGAGCTGCTGACCAACGCCGTCCGCCACGCGGGCGCGACCCGGGCCGGGGTGACGCTCCGTCAGGACGAGTACGGGGTGAGCGCCGAGGTGGTGGACGACGGCCGGGGCGGGCTGGTGGAACGCCCGGACGGCGGGCTGGCGGGGCTGCGCCGCCGGGTCGACGCGTTCGGCGGTACGTTGACGATCGTCAGCCCGGCGGGCGGGCCGACCCGAGTCAGGATGGCGGTGCCGTGCGCATTCTCGTAGCCGAGGACCTGTACCTGCTGCGCGACGGCATGGTGCGTCTGCTGGAGGCCTGCGGTCACCAGGTGGTCGCCACCACCGCCACCGGCCCCGACACCCTGGACGCCCTGCTGACGTGGCGCCCGGACGTGTCCGTCGTCGACGTCCGGATGCCGCCCACCCAGTCCGACGAGGGGCTGCGTGCCGCGCTGGCCGCCCGCGCCCGGGTGCCGGGTCTGCCGATCCTGGTCCTCTCCCAGCACGTCGAGCAGCTCTACGCCCGGGAGTTGCTCGCCGACGGCTCCGGCGGCATCGGCTACCTGCTCAAGGAGAGCGTCTTCGACGCCGACCAGTTCCTGGACGCCCTGGAGCGCGTCGCCGCCGGCGGCACCGCGATGGACCCGGCGGTCATCGCCCGGCTGCTCACCGCCACCCCGGTCGGCCGGGGCCTCGACCGGCTCACCGAACGCGAGCACTCGGTGCTGGGCCTGATGGCCGAGGGCCTCTCCAACCAGGCGATCGGCCGCCGGCTGTTCCTCAGCGAGAGCGCGATCGGCAAGTACACCACCACGATGTTCGGCAAGCTCGGCATCCCCGACGACACCGACACCAACCGTCGCGTCCGCGCCGTCCTGACCTACCTCAACCGGCCCTGACCGGCCGGAACGGGCGTCGGCCCCCACCGCCGCAGCGGTGGGGGCCGACGTATTTCTACGCGTTACTTCTTCGGGGTCAGGCAGAGAACGAACTTGTCGCTGCCCAACTGCTGGGCGAGCGCGTCGAACTCGTCGCCGCAGGCGTGGGTGTCGAAGGTGTTGTCGATGACCTTCTCGACCGTGTGGGTGGCCTTGCTGTCGTCGCAGCCGACGGTGTCGACCTTCGGGTCGTTGTCGCTGCCGGTGACGGAGACGCACTGGCCGACCTTGGCGTGCACCGGCTTGTCGGTCATCGCGTCGCGGACGGCGAACTTGACCACGGCGATGACGATGATCACGACCAGGATGCCGAGGCCGGAGATCAGCTTCTTGCCCAGGGTCTTCTTGGGCGCCGCGGCGGCGGCCTGCGCGGCCTGGCCGTACTCGAAGGGAGCCGGGCCGCCGGCCTCGGGAGCGGGCGGGGTCTGGGGAGGCTGCGGGCTGCTCATGAGTTCCCTCTGGAGTGGGTCAGGTCGAACGTGCTCGCGAACCTTATCCAGATCCGATTTGGTTTCTATCCGACATATCAGCCAAATCGGATGGCCGTCATTCAAGCGAGATGTAAAGAATTGACAAACCCTCAGGGTCAATGACCCGGGGACGTTCCGGCACCGGCCGATCCGCGCATTTCGTCCACCACCGCGAGAAACACGAAGAAGTTCGGAATCCTGTGCACCGGGGTGTTCGACCAGCCGAACAGCTTCCCGGCCTTCGACACGAACACCGTGCCGTCCTTGACCTCGATCCGCTCGACCTCGGGCCACGCCAGCGACCCGCTCCGGGCGTTCGCCACGCCGCCCGCGTTGACCGCGATGTCGCCGAACCGGACCGTCCCGCCGCGCCTCACCACGTCGAGCACGCCCGGGAGTTGGGACCGGGTGATCTCGTGCTGGAAGGCCGCGCCCCAGACCACCGGGTCGGCATAGAAGCCGGTCAGCTCGACCGAGGTGCCGTCCGGCCGGTACAGCGTGTACAGATAGGTGGTGACGGTGTGGAACCCGTTCACGTACCGCCGGGTGATCTGCTGCAGCACCGCCGCGTCGTCCCACCGGAATGCCACCGGCCGGCCGGCCCGGTCGCCCGCCACCACCCCGTGCTCGAAGCAGTGGATGCGCTTCGCGCCCTGCTTCTTGTTCAGGTTCGGGACCTGCGTCAGCCGCCAGATGAAGATCAGCCCGGGCAGCACGAACAGCGCCAGCCCCACCAGGCACATGACGATCAGTCCGGTCATCGCCGCACCGCTCAACCGCTTGGGCCCGAACGAAGCCCGGAGCTCCCCGAGCCCCTCGCTCGCCGCCGGCGCCGCCACCTCGTCGGGAACCTGCTCCGGCACCGGCGGTGCCTGGACGTCCTGCATCCGGATCTCTCTCATCACGAAGAAACCGCAGGTCGTCCCGGCGGCGGCACGGATCGTACTGCCTCCGCCCCGGCCCGCGCGGACCGCACTCCCCCGGGGTGACAAGGTCCGAAACCCGCCAGTGGCGCGGCCCGCGCCCGCCTAGCCTCGCGACCATGCCCCGACACAGCCGCGACATCGTCCAGCACGCCTGGAAGGCCTTCGCCAGCCACGACCCGGAGCGGATCGCCGCCGTCCTCACCGAGGACGCCGAGTGGCTGGCCCCGGCGGGCAACGCGACGGCCGTCGCACTGGACTGCCCGAGCCACCTGATCGGCCGCCGGGCGATCGCCCGCTTCCTCGCCGAGGACTTCCCCCGCCTGTTCGTCCGGGACGTCGCCGTCGCCTTCCACGCCGTCCACGCGGACGGCGACCGCGTCGTCGTCGAGGAGACCATGACCGCGACACTCGCCGACGGCAACCACTACGCCAACGACTACTGCCTGGTCTTCGAACTCCGCGACGGCCTGATCCACCGCGTCCGCGAGTACATGGACACCGCCCGCGGCCACCGCGCGATCTTCGGCGACCGGCCCTGACCGCCGACCCCGCCCCGCACTGCACTGCACTGCGGCCGGACTGCGGCCGGGCCGGGGCGGGGTCAGCGGGACGCGTCAGTCGACCAGCGGCAGGTAGACCTTGCTGCCGTGGGCCGCGAACTCGGCGGACTTCTCGGCCATCCCTGCCTCGACGGTGGCGGCGAGGTCGGCGCCGTGTTCGTCGCGGATCTGCTGACTGATCTTCATGGAGCAGAACTTGGGGCCGCACATGGAGCAGAAGTGCGCGGTCTTGGCGGGTTCGGCGGGGAGGGTCTCGTCGTGGAAGGCGCGGGCGGTCTCCGGGTCGAGGGCCAGGTTGAACTGGTCCTCCCAGCGGAACTCGAAGCGGGCGTCGGAGAGTGCGTCGTCCCAGGCCTGCGCGCCGGGGTGGCCCTTGGCGAGGTCGGCGGCGTGGGCGGCGATCTTGTAGGTGATGACGCCGGTCTTCACGTCGTCGCGGTTCGGCAGCCCCAGGTGTTCCTTGGGGGTGACGTAGCAGAGCATCGCGGTGCCCCACCAGGCGATCATCGCGGCGCCGATGCCGGAGGTGATGTGGTCGTAGCCGGGCGCGACGTCGGTGGTGAGCGGGCCGAGCGTGTAGAACGGGGCCTCGTCGCAGATCTCCTTCTGCAGGTCCATGTTCTCGCGGATCTTGTGCATCGGGACGTGCCCGGGGCCCTCGATCATCACCTGGACGTCCTTGGCGCGGGCGATCCGCCCGAGCTCGCCGAGGGTGGTGAGTTCGGCGAACTGCGCCTCGTCGTTGGCGTCGGCGATGGAGCCGGGCCGCAGGCCGTCGCCGAGCGAGAAGGTGACGTCGTAGGCGCGCAGCAGGTCGCAGAGTTCCTCGAAGTGCGTGTAGAGGAAGTTCTCCTGATGGTGCGCCAGGCACCAGGCCGCCATGATGGAGCCGCCGCGCGAGACGATGCCGGTCTTGCGGCGGGCGGTGAGCGGCACGTACCGGAGCAGCACGCCGGCGTGCACGGTCATGTAGTCGACGCCCTGCTCGCACTGTTCGACGACGGTGTCCCGGTAGACCTCCCAGCTGAGGTCCTCGGCCCGGCCGTCGACCTTCTCCAGCGCCTGGTAGAGCGGGACGGTGCCGATCGGGACGGGGGAGTTGCGCAGGATCCACTCGCGGGTGGTGTGGATGTTGCGGCCGGTGGAGAGGTCCATGACGGTGTCGGCGCCCCAGCGGGTGGCCCAGGTCATCTTCTCCACCTCCTCCTCGATGGAGGAGGTGACGGCGGAGTTGCCGATGTTGGCGTTGATCTTCACCAGGAAGTCGGTGCCGATGATGGCCGGTTCGCTCTCGGGGTGGTTCACGTTGACCGGGATGACGGCCCGTCCGCGCGCCACCTGCTCGCGCACGAACTCCGGCTCCAGGCCTTCCCGGAGCGCCACGAACTCCATCTCGGGCGTGATCAACCCCTGCTTGGCGTACCCGAGTTGGGTAACGGCGAGGCCGTCCCTGGCGCGCAGCGGGCGGCGCGGGCGGCCGGGGAAGACGGCGTCCAGGTTGCGCAGGTCGCCGCCGCGGGGCGCGGTGTGCTTGATGCCGTCGTCCTCGGGCCGGGCCTCGCGGCCCTCGTACTCCTCGACGTCGCCGCGTTGGCGGATCCAGGCGTCGCGCAGGGCGGGCAGTCCGCGTCGGACGTCGGTGGCGTGATCGGGATCGGTGTACGGGCCGGAGGTGTCGTACAGCGGGACGGTGCGGCCGTCGGTCAGTTCGACCTCGCGGTAGGGGACCCGCAGGTCGGGGCGGCTGCCCTGGCGGTAGGCCTTGTGCCAGGCGGGGGTGGGGTACCCGCCGGCGGCCGAATCGCGGGCAGAGCTGTGCTCGGAAAAAACGGTCATCGGACCTTCAACTCCCTACGCCGGCATTACCCGGTCAGGTTCCTGCGGTCGGCGCAGCAGGTGGTTCGCGGATCCGCGTACCGTCAGCGCCCTCTCAGCCCGGTGCTCCGAGCTCCCGTTCCGCGCAGGCGTCGTCCGCCTGCGTTCGGTTCCTCACCGTAGGGCACGCGGCGGCACCGGTCCAGGGCGCATCGCCGGGCCCGCACCCGCACCGGCGTACAACTCCCGTGCGGGCCGGAACTGTTCACGCCTCGTCGGGAGTGGGAGAATCGTGCAGGTGATCGGACTGATGGGGCGGGTGACGGGGCGGATCGGCGCAGGCCTGGTCGGCGAGGTGATGGTGCACGTCCCGGAGCGGCTGGGCACCGAGGCGTTCCTGGCGTACCTCGCCACTCCGGGTGAGCCGCTGCAGTCGGGCACCATGGTCGTCGTGGTCGAATATCAGCCACCGCGCACCGTCTACGTCGAGCCGCTCTGATCACCTGTCGGACCGTCACAGGTGACCCCGCGCAACGGTTTCGAGACAGTGCGAGTTCCTCCCGGCTCAGCTCTTCCCCCGTGATCCGGAACGGCGGAGAATGCGGCTGCCACCGGCTTCCGCGCCAACCTGCACGGACCGAAGCGCAGTCACGGAACCGGTGTGCTCCGAAGGGGGAGATTGCCGATGCTGATCGGCATCGCGGGCAGCGCCGTCGCAGGCTTCGTTGCCCTGATCGTGCTCTTTAAGTTGATGTGGCGCGTGGCGGAACCCAACGAGGCGTTGGTGATCTCGGGTTCCAAGCACGGCGAGGGTCTGGGCTTCCGTGTGGTGACCGGCCGGGGCACCTTCGTGATCCCGGGCGTCCAGGCGGTGCGCCGGCTGTCGCTGGACCTCAACGAGGCCGCGCTGGACGTGGAGTGTGTGACGTCGCAGGGAATTCCCGTGCACGTCAAGGGGGTTGTGATCTTCAAGGTGGGCGACGACAACGCGTCGATCGCCAACGCCGCCCGGCGGTTCCTGGACCAGCAGAAGATGATGGGCCAGCGCGTGCACAACGTGTTCGCCGGTCACCTGCGGTCCATCGTCGGCGGGCTCACGGTCGAGGACATGATCCGCGACCGCGAGCGGCTCACCGGTGAGACCCGCTCCGCCTCGGGCATCGAGATGGAGAAGCTCGGCCTCATCATCGACTCGCTGCAGATCCAGGAGATCCTGGACCCGACCGGCTACATCACCAACCTGGCCGCGCCGCACGCCGCGGCCGTCCAGCGGGACGCCCGCATCGCCGCCGCCGAGGCGGACCGGCGGGCCACCGAGGCCGAGCAGGAGGCGTTCGCCCGCAAGGCCGAGGCAACGCGCAACTCCGGTATCCAGCAGGCCGGTTACCAGGCCGAGATGGACACCGCCGCGGCCCGCGCGCTGCAGGCCGGCCCGCTCGCGCAGGCCGCCGCCCGGCAGGAGGTCGTGGTCCAGGAGACCAAGGTCGCCGAGCTGGAGGCGCACCGCAAGGAGCAGCAGCTCCAGGCGGACGTCCGCAAGCCCGCCGACGCCCGCGCGTACGAGACCCGCACCAAGGCCGAGGCCGACCGCGACGCGCGGATCTCCGCCGCCGAGGCGCTGTCCCGGGAGACCGACCTGAAGACCGCCGCCGAGGCGAACCGGGTCAAGGTCGCCGCCGCCGCGGAGGCCGAGGCCACCCGGGCGCGCGGTCTGGCCGCGGCCGAGGCCACCCGGGCCACCGGTGAGGCGCAGGCCGCCGCCGAGGCCGCGAAGGGCCTGGCCGAGGCGGAGGCGTCCCGGGCCAAGGGTCTCGCCGAGGCCGAGGCCACCCGGGCCCAGGGCCTGGCCGAGGCCGAGGGCATCAAGGCCCGCGCCGCGGCGCTGGCCGAGAACCAGGAGGCGGTGGTCGCCCAGCAGCTCGCCGAGAACTGGCCGGCGATCGTCCGGGCCGGCGCGGACGCGTTCGGCAACGTCGAGCACATGGTGCTGCTGAACGGCGCCGAGGGCATGTCCGAGATGTTCGCCAAGGCGCTCACCATGGGCGGCACCGGCCTCGGTCTGGCCCGCCAGCTGCTCACCGCGATGTCCCCGGCCGCCGGCGGCGCGGAGCCCGCCAAGGCCGCCGCGACTCCGGCCCAGGTCATCCCGATCCAGGCCGACGCCGAGTAGGTCGCGCTCGGCACCACGCAGTCAGGTCCGCCCGGGCGAGGGAATCCCCTCCCCGGGCGGACCCGTGTGCGGCCTCCGCGAACCTCGGCACCGGTCGCAGGCCGGCGCCGGCCGGACAGGCGCTAGTGTCCTGCGTCGGTAGTTCGTCGTTACTTGTTGCATGACGTCTTCTGCGCGCGTGCCCGCTCCTCGTCGGGGACCGAAGTTGGAGCCCCTACTGCTGACCGATGAGGAGCGGGCGACCTTGG